>NZ_JAHPJM010000001.1:0-690228 GCF_019042715.1 Paenibacillus sp. AK121 | reverse complement strand
TATGCCGAGGACCGGGATCGAACCGGTACGGTAGTCACCTACCGCAGGATTTTAAGTCCCTTACGAATAGTAAGCGTGTTAAAACCGCGCTATATCAACGTTTTAGACCGATTATATACGTTAAATTGACGACAAGTACCCGAGGACCTCACCGTTCATTTATGCGTGATGTGATTTCGTAGGCTCCCGCTCCTGTGCGGTTGCTACCGTTATATTATACGGTAAATATTTCCGGTATACAAGCGTTATGTGCGGGATATAATAAGAACACACGTTCTTAACACGGAGGCTCGCAACATGACTACGCAGATAACCGCAGAGGACCACGCACTCGTCCGTACATATTTATTATTACCGATGGTACTTACCGCTTTTGAACGCGACAAACGTATACTTTCCGAGTCAGCCGGATTACGCACGCCCGGTCCATACGTAGAGGTCGTTGAGCGCGCGATGAACGCAGTGAGCTCGGAACTAAAGGACATACGCGCCGCTATGCGCAAACGAGGCGTTAAAGTATACGAGGAAACACGGGATTCCGTCCAAGTAGTTGCGCTATATCAATGCCGCGGCTATCACGGCCGCTTTATGATGCTCAACTCGTTCGTGGCGGCAGAGGCCGGGTTATTGATGCGGAAATATCTCGGACTGGATACTCGTAAAGTAAACGCAGCACGGAGTACGCTGCGGCCTTGAACGTACAACGAAGAAAAAGCGCCTGCCTCCGAAGAGACAAGCGCTTAGTTTATTTAGTCACTTACTTAGATTTATTGTTACTTTATCCGCATATTGTGTATCAAACATGTTATCTCTGGCATCTAAACTGAAACCTACTGCATCAATAGGGACTTCAAATGCAACTTGTGCTTTTCGACTAAGTCCGGGGTTTAAGCTATCGAAAGCAAACTGTTCCTTTAAGTATGAATTAGCATCACCGCTTGGGTCATATTTACGACCGTTAGAATCGTATAGAGTGAAATAGTTGCTATCTATGTTAACAGGTTTACTTCCTACATTACGAACCTTTACAGAGACAACTACAAACTTACCTTCTGTGGTTATATCTCCTACGGAGCCTTTTTCAGAGATTCCCGTTGCAGTAAACTCGTAAGTTCCAAGTTTTACTTTATCCCCGATCACTGGACCTTTAGATTTTGGTGTCACGCTTTCACTCTTATCTTCAGGCATCGTAGCCTTTGGTGTATCTGCCAAAACTACGGAACTACCTGTATTGGTACTTGCGGGCAACGGTTCTGGATTATCAGACGTCAGCTTTCCACTAACCGCAAGTATTACGAATAGCGCAACTACCGCGCCAATAACGCCGTATATCTTGTCCTTCACATCTTCCCCTCCGCTCTTTCGTATATCCACATAATACCATCGGACTAGGCCACTGTCACTACAGTTACACGAAAAATAACAACAAACTCCCTGTTACATAAATTTTTCCCTAATTATATAGGCAAAATAATAAAACAATTGTTTATAGTCAATGCTTAGTGTATAATAAAATAAAAAATGTAACGCATTACAAAAAGAAAAAATGTAACGCATTACAAAAAGAAAAGGCCGCTAATATCGCAAGACATAGCGCGGCCCTAGTCTAATTTGATTGTATTTCACGAAAAATAGCCGCTATCTTTGCACGGATGTGGGCTATTTTTTGCGTTTTATAATAATGACAAGTGTGGCGAACATTATCATAAGTGACAAAGATTCATACACAGTCATGGGCGGTCACCTCCTCCCTAAAAGAGAGGACCGCTTTTTGCTATGCCCTGCATTTTTAAATTATACAGTATCTCCCCTTAACTGCCTACCATTTTATACAATCGTAATTAAATACACTACATCTGAAGAAGTAGCACGTTGTCACTAAAAGAAAAAACGGACCCACTCACGCAATCTCCCGCACAAATGAGTCCGTTAAAGTCTGTTACTTCGTATCTTCCGCCTTCTGCTCCGTCTTGAACGTCGAGTACACGCCTGTCCCGATTAACGCGTACGACACGATGTCTACTCCGATTTGCCACGTTCCGAAGTCCGGTGCAACTCCGTACTTTTCGAGAATTTGGTACGCAAGGCCGACGACGGCTGCGATGAATAACGGATTAGTTAAACGTTGTTTCATGTTACGCTGCACCTCCCTTCGCACCAAATACGCCAGCGCGGTCGAGTATCGTAATCATCCGGTAGAAATCGTAGCTACCGTCGTTCGCGGTATCCAAAAGCCCGACTGCCTTCGCATTAACACACGCTTGTTCCGCCCACGCCGGCACCTTCGCGAGCTTATTCGTAGATTCCAGCGCAACTACACGATCCTGCAACGCTTTAAAAGCGGCTTTTTCTTCCGTTGTCATCTCGTCATCATCCTCCGGTTTATTCGATTTAAGTGCGTCAATCTTCGCCATCGCAGTATTAAGTTGCGTCTGGCTCGGGCGCTTGCCTGCGCGGTAGTCTGCGGTTGATAACCCGAACGTCATCTCGAAATGCGGATAATCCTTAAACGAGCGCCAATCTCCGCCCCAATTCCAGCCGATCCGTTTTGCCTCCGCAACGACTTCGTTCCAGTCCGCAATGCCATCCCCGTCTCCATCGCGCCGCATATCCCACGATACGTTTTTCCCGTCCGGCAACAATAACGCAAAGTCGATCGCAACGCCGAAATTGTGGTAACTGTAACCTCCGCGAGCATTCGTTACGATTTGGCCGGGCTTGCTGCGGCCTTGTGCGTAAAGTCCGTTCTGCTCGTCGATGGTGCGGAGCCCTTGCGTGATAACAATCGGCACGCCGCACGCATAGGCAAAGTCGATAAGCAACTCGGCCGCTTTACGTTGGATGTCAGACAGACCCGCGATTCGATTCGTTGACTTAGCGCGGACTTGATCTAGCGTGAGTTTGTTCGCCATATTTACGTTAACCCTCCCGTTTAATCGCCGACTTGATATCGTTGACGTCAATCCGCAACGTCTCGTACTGGCCCGCGAGCGTTTCGAATTGCTGCGTAATGCCCTCCGCGAGTTTTAGCAAGCGGTCCTCTCGTTCGCGTGCCTCGGTATTGATGCGCAGCTCTCGCGCGGCTGCTTCGTCCTGGATGCGGGATTCACGCGCTTTGCCATCGTCCTGAATGCGTCGGGACTCACGTAATTGGTATAAAAAGAGCGCGACAAAAAGGACGGCGAAGATACCGTCCTTTAGTGCTGCGTTTATTAACGTTTGTTCCATCGGTTATACGCCCTCTCTCTATTACTCGTACGCCCACCAGTTACTTACATACACATAATATGAATCTACCCCGACGGATTGCGTCGTATGGTTAAACGTGATTTTTCTGCCCGATCTAGTATAACTCAAGGAAATTTGACTATTTTGTATTGTCCCTACCGGATCTATAGGTAAAATTTCGGGACCAACACTTGAGACAGTCCCTCCCCCCGGTTTGAGTCCCGAAACAAATATTTTAACGAGCACCGTATTGGGGTTAAAGTCTACAGGAATGTCTAGTGACTTTGATTCGCCGAAACGGATACCGTTTAGAGTTACACCTAGATTACCGCTTGCGGTATGCTTTACGGATAAAGCTAAAATTGCCGCCGCTAACTGATCTCCGGTCATGGCCGAGTTGGCGTTTCCGCCTTTGCCAGTGATAGCGTTAGCGACCTTGGATTTAAGATCACTGGCTTGCGTAAAAGCCTGGTCAGCCCGGTTGTATGCTTCATTTGCTCTATCATTAGCCGTCTTCAGCGCCTTAGCGGTCGGCGCCAAAGTCTCTGACGTACTATTCGTTGCATTCGTAAGTTGGACGATACCTTTAACCGTCGTACTTGCGTCAACCGGGTCCTTTACGTTAAGCTGACCCGCAGGCACCTTCCCGTCTGCACCAAGTACCGCAAGCCCACCCGCAACACCTGCCTTCGCATCTATCGCCTCGGCCAGCGCATTCATGTCGCGCGGTACGTCCGCAGTCATGTTTGGCTCAATTAGCGGTAGGTTGAGTTTATCCGTATTTGCCATCGTTAAAACCTCCGGTTATATATGTCTTCGTACATCTTCCCCGTTGCCGCAATCTCACCGTACGTTTGGTTCAATGCAGTTAGTTCCGCATACGTAAAGAAGCGGAACACGTAGTCAATTGCGAGATGCGCCGGTATAATTTCGCGTAACGTTTCTTTTAATAAGTCAATTTGCGCAGGCACGCCAAAAACGCCTACGAATGTAATCGTAAGCGTGTAACTAGCGATGTTGGGCGTCACGTCTACTTCTCCGTTTGCATACGCGGCCGCTACGTTCTCGATAAGCTCCGCGGTTACCCGTCCAACGCCACGGAGCTTACCGCGAAGGACCTCACGCCGCTGCTCGTACGTTTTCGTTGGGTCCGTGGTGATTCCGAATATCTTCTCCCACCGCGTAAGCCCCCACGTAGCCGAACCGATGTAAAACTGATCAAGTACATCGTTAGCGGATGCACCGACTCGCGCTAGTTCCTCGGCCTCGCGGTCGACTACATTGTCAGCGATACGGGATTCGTTATAGTAATCCGGAAGCGAATCACGCATAAACTGACGCATTTGTTCCGCTGTCTTTGTCACGATATCGTCACCGTCCCGAGTACCGCTACCTGCCCGTCCGCAACGATGATGTTGCCGGTCGTACCGTTAAGCGTAAGTGACGCATAGTCCCTGACCGGGGGGATGTCGATAATTACGTTGCCGATCTGATTGATACGAACGATCGGGTCCGCGAAGGCTAACGTTTCGAGGTACTTACGCGCTCCCGCATCGACTAGCGCTTTTACTTCGTCCAACGTAGCACCCGGCGCCAAGTCCACGTCAGCTACGATATTAATTGGAACCTCTTCCGCTCCCACAACCGTAGCCACCGCGCCGAGCGGTGCCTGACCTTCGCCGCGTCCGTCCTGTGTCGGATCAATGTACGCTTGGGCTGCGGCTATGACTGCGGAATCGGGCGAGGTCTTGTCGTCACCAAGTAGTACGACCTTAACAGTGCCCGCGCCCTTCCATACCGGATAAACACGCGCATCTGTCACACCGGGTACCTCTCGCGCCCATTGTCGATAGTGATTCGCGTTACCCGACGTAACTGGCCGCCGCGCTCGTTCGTAGTAGCGATCACGAAATGCATCGTCCGTTTCTCTATCTACGCCGCCCTCAAAGTTAACTGCGTTCGTTACCGTTACGACTCCGACTAAATCGCCCACCATCGTATTAACTGCGCCAATACTTACGTTGCCGGATACGCCCGCCTCTTCTGCTGTAGCCGAGACCGTCGCACTTGTGCTTGCGATTGTTACGTCAGCCGTCGTTATAAAATAAACCGGAACCGCCGCGCCCGTCGATGTAACGGTTCCTGCGGGAATAACCGTCCCGTTAGGACCCTTAAACGTTAATGTACCTTTCGCTTTTACCGCTGCTTTGCGTGTCAGTCCGTAATCTGCTGCGCGACGGTCGAGATAGACGTCACTTGTGGTATCCGTAAAGCCCATCGTAAGTACTGTGTCCAATTCCGTGTAAAGTCCGGTCATTTCGATAGCGGCTGGTGAGAGTAAATCGTTCGTAACCGAGCCTTGCCGCTTGTCAATATCCTCCGGAGATGCGTCGAGCATCCGTTGTAGTATCGCGGCCTTCGTTTGATCCTCGTACATCTATAGCGTCACCTCCATCGGTATTGTCTCGTTATCTGTATCCACGTAAAAAGAGACGAACAAATCGCTCGCCTCTTGCATAATTTCGAATCCATATACGTCGTCAATTCGGTCGTCGTAAATAAGTGCCTCGGTTATGACCCGAGGTATTTCCGTTTCAAGCAGCTCCATCGGAACGTCCTGACCGATCAAGTCTTCGAGCTCACATCCGTAGTCCTCGTCGTAGATCGTAAAGTGAAAACGCGAGGTTAATATCGCTTTGAGAATAAACTGGCGAATCGCCTCGCGTCCATCAATAATCCCGCCGACTACTCCGCTATCCAAATCTAGGGCATACGTCCGACTCGGCTCCACGTCATTTTCCGTTACTACGTCAAGGTCTGCGTCGAGATTTACGTCAACTTCCGGCAATGGACTAAGCGCCATCAGCCGCACCTCCTATCCGATCCAGCACGATATAACGTTGTCCCGCGCCAAACGACGCAACGGCCACGCGATCGCCCGCCTTCAGCGTGTCATGAAGCGTAATCTCAAACGTACCGGACGTGAAGCCTCCGAAGTTGAACACGTCGCTGAACGCTTTCGAATTAACAGGCGCAGACGATTCGGTCTCCTTTGTTACGCGCGTATATCGGTTGAGTTCAAGCGTAGTCGGCTCCACCGCTTTAACGGACACTTTCCGCGTATGTTCACGCAAATGCTCCGGAACAATTACGTCGTCTGCGTCGAGTTCAATCTTCATATTATCGACTTGGACGCGGAGAGCTGGCGGAGGAGCGAGGATTGTTGCGTATTCGATATCGACTTCTACGTTGTGTCCGAGTTGCTTAATGACGTCGCGGAATTGCGATACGCCGCCTCCGTCAATTCGTTCGATCATTTCTTCGCTCCTCCCCGTATCGATTCCATTTCAGAGACAACGTCTAAAACCTTCATTGTACTGCCGCTACCGCTGTTATTTGCCTTTGAGGATTTTTTCTTTGCTTTCTTTTTCTTCTTCTTGGCTGCTTCTTTCTTCGGCTCTGATTCTTCATACTCCAATTTCGGCAGGTCATCGGTTTTACTCAACGTAAGCGACATCGTGTGTGTACCGTTCGTAAACGTATGAGTATCCGCATTTACGTAATAGCCGCCGACAATGTCCGTCATGGATTCAAACGCATAAACAGCAGTTCCCGCGACAACTTGCGTAATACCTAAAGCATCTACCGACACGTCTTCGCCGACTTTACCGAGTTCCTTTAGTTTTGCTTTCGCAAGTTGTTGGATTTGCGAAGCGGTTGCGTCCGAATCCGCAGACTCTACGTGCTGCATCATTCCGTATTTTTTAATCAACGCGGCATCCTTAGCCGTAGACGTTATCGGCTTTTCCTCCGTTCCACCCTGCGCCTTGACCGCTGTCCGCATCTCCTCAATAGACTGGCTACGCCGGGCCGACGTAATGTTAACGCCATCCTCCAGCATCCAGCGGATAACCTCGTCCTTTTTCTCACGCAAAAAAAGCTTACCCTCACGCGAGTAAACGATGAATTTACGGTTATTTTGCTTACGTGTTTCCGTCAGTGCCGTCGTAATCATATCCCATAACGACATATCGCGGAGGATGAGCTTCGGAATAACGTAGCCCGTGTTTGCGACGGTACCAACCGGGATTCCGAACGACTTACACAACGAGGAAACGATCGCGCCAGCCGTTTTGCCTACGAACTTTTGCGTATCAGCGTTTTTCGTCAGGTACACGTTTTCATCGTACGCCGTAATTGTTGTATCGCCTTTGTCGTCGATGTCGTACGTAAAAATAACGCCGCGGAATAGACCCACATCGTCTGCGTAAAACCGGAGTTCCTTTCCGAGCTCAAACGCGATCCGCTTATCGTCCGCATTTAACGTGTTGGAGTACGCGATAGTCAACGTACGGTGTGGCTGCGCGACGTCTCCGGACCATGTTGCGGATTTAACGAGCGGTTCGATCCAATACTTACCGTCATATAGCAATTTAATCTGTGCAGCTCCCGTTCCCATTACGGAATCACCAACTTTTGCCCCGGCTTGAGCACGTTAGGGTTCGGACCGATTGCGGACTTATTTTTCGCGTAAAGCTCACGCCAGCGGTCTCCGTTGCCGAGTACGTCTGCCCGTTGCGCAATCTTCCAAAGCGAGTCGCCAGCCTTAACCGTATAGGACTTCGCCTTGACCGTTGTATTCGGACGCTTGGCTGAGGATGTAAGCTTCGGCATCGTCTTTGACGCGGAGCCCGTAAGCTTCTTATTATCCGATTTCTTCGCAATCTCGATAAATACGTGTTCCTTCAGTGATAACGTATAGTAGATGTCGCCAGGCTCGCCACCGCGCTCCTCGTACTCAAAGGAGCGGATAGTAACCGCGAAATTAACGGATGTTCCGGTGATAATAAACCGGGCGGGCTTACCGCTACGCATCCAACGTTCAATTATCGCTACGTACTCACGCGGCTCCTTGAGGTTCGTGTACGAGCAGTAGCCGGCGTTATAATCTCGTGGGAAAAATGATGAAAACGAGAACTCACGAAGGCGCTGATTGCCGATTATCGTGTACTCGCCGAGATTCGATATCTCTACGTCCTCGTACCCGTGGGTCATCGTTGTTTTGATACTCTCGGGATTAACCGGGAGCCATAGGACTTCCGCGCCGTTATTGTACTTGAGCCAAAACTGCAAATCATCGCCTCCTATCTCGCAAGTTGTACCGCCAGTTGACGGGCTAGTTTATCGATATCCGCATCCTCGCGTATCGTAGTACCGTACATATTAATTACGACACCGCTATGCCCGCCTTTGCCGCGTTGCTGATCACGCCACTCTGACGCTTCGTGTTTCGTAAGGACCGCCTCGTCTTTGTGGAGACGTGCGGGCATTCCGTTGTACGGAACGGTATCAATACCGCTTGCGAACCCGGTTGCTCTGCGGAAATCCGCCCATAAACTTGTATCGTTAGGGTCGACTTTGCTCGACGGTGCTTTAAGCTCCGTAGGACCCTTAATTACTGGCGTGCCCTTCGGCGTGCTATTGAGTTGCGCATTATACTCCAGCAACCGCTCTCCGCCTGCTGCTCCGCTAACCTCACGTAATCCGGTCCGCAGGAAATCTATTGTTTTCTTAACCCACGGATCAGCAATGATTCCTAGTGCCACTGCGAGACCGATCGGATTCGGCGCCTTCCCCGCAATAAACAAGCCGAGAATAAACGCAAATTCGGGGTTATTGGCAATTGTACTCGCGAAATTCTTCCCGATTGCAACTGCGGATTCCTTACCGAACTGCGCAAACTTTTCGGACGCGCCTCCGTTCCACCAATTGGATAACGTCTTCTTAACGTCGTCGAATACGAACGCAATTTTACTCTTAATATCGGGAAGCTTGTTAAACTCCGGATTGTTTATAAAATGCGTTTTTAGGTACGACTTAGACGTGTCGACCGCACGCTGCATGGCGGCTGTGATTCGCGGGGTGTACTTAACGACAAAGTCCGCAGCAGCTTGCGCGAGCTTCTTCAGGATCGGCATCGTCGGAAGCAACGCGGAAATCTGCAACGTCTCGATTGCGCCCTGGAATTGCTCAACCGCGCCCGCTGCGTTGTCCATCTTCTTGGTTGCGACTTGTAGCGCGGTGACATTCGCCATCTCCTGCTGGAACTTCTTAACGCCAGCCGCGCCCTCTTTAAAGAGGATATTTCCCGCACGAATCGCGTCGGACCCGAAGATTTGGTGCAGATAGTATTGACGCTGCTCATTCGTAAGCTTTCCGAATCGGTTCTTCAGCAAATCCGCTACTTGCGCTAGGTCTTTAATCTCACCCTTTTCGTCGTAAAACGCAGAGTGTACGAGATTACTCGCGGTTAAGAACTTCTTCGTTTCCTTCGTGGCCTTAGCCGTACCGACCTTGAGTCCCGTCTGCGCTGCAACGTATTTCTCGATATCCTTCGTAACCGCTTGGACGGATGTGCCCGTTGACTTAATGCCCTTTTTGGACATAAATGCGAGGGCATCCGTGGTATTTACGGTCAAGAGATTGAAGTCCTCGAACATGCCATACGCCTTGTCCGTCATCGGCACGAGGTTCGAGAGCATCGTTTTCAGCGACGTACCCGCGTCTGCGCCCTTCAGCCCGTTATTCGCGAACAAGCCTAGCGCTGTATTCGTGTCCTTAAACGACTGCCCTACGCCATCTGCAACTGAACCAACCGCTGCCAACGAGTAACGTAAATCGTGTACGTCCGTAGCTGAGGCGTTCGCCGTACCCGCCAAGATATCCGCAGCCTGCGCCGCAGTTAAGCCGTCTTTCTTAAACGAGTTAAGCGCGGTCGACATAATTTCCGCAGATTCCGCTAGGCCGAGACTACCCGCAGTTGCGAGATTAAGTGCTGCGTTAAGTCCGCCCGCCTGAACCTGTGCCGTAGTCATCCCCGCTTTGAGCAACTCTTCGATCCCTTGTGCAGCTTCAAGTGCTGAATCAAAATGTTATCGTAGAGGCTCTTTATCCTCTACTTCTTACGGTTTCCCGTAAGTTCAGACTATATCTTCGCCCTCGACATAATTCGGTCGGGCGCTGTGCGCTCGTGGGTGTTTTGCCATGCCTTACGGTTTAGGCTACTCCACCTAGTCGTTACACCTTCCGGTAATTTCTTACACGGCTCGGCTCGGTATTAGCATGGGGAAAAGCAAAAGGAACGCGTCCGTCAAGCGCATTCCTCGTGGATAAATTCAATAAGTTGCTTTTCAGTGTTGCCTGTATAACCATATTGATTGTGGAAAGCTACATGACAGGTCTCACAGAGTGTTACTCCGTTATCCACGTCAGTACGCCCTTCTACATACTCCGCATAGTTACGAACGTGATGCGCCACGAGGTTTCCGCCTCTACTGTCACCGCAAGATACACACGCATACCCATCTCGGAAAAACACGTCTTTGCGCCAATGTGTGTACTCAGGATAACTACGTGCTTGCAAACGCTCCTCGTCCGTAAGGTCGGGGTTCCATCGCGGGTGATCTGCCCCCACGTACACGACACTACGTAGTAGACCTGCACACTCAACTGAGCAACACGTTGTTTTTCTATTATCAACTGCACTGGGCTTTATGTGGAATAACTTCCCACAATAATCACATTCTTTTTGGTTATCTTTCTTAACCTGAGCCATTCGTTGTGAATGGTACTGAAGATAGCACAATCGACTACAGAAGTGGTGTTCTCCCCGATAGGAGCTCGCTATCCTTGTGATAGTCTCCCCGCAAGTTTCACAGGCGCGTACCAATCTGCGGTACTTAGGGTTGAGAAAACCCTGCTGAAACTTCCCGATATTCCTTTTATAGCATTCATTAGAACAGAAGACGTGTTTATTGTCTCTGATTCTGTAGGGCTGAACACTAATAGAATCGCCACAACCATCACAAATAGTCTCTAAACGATTGTAGTTAGGATTGCGTTCTGCTGCCATCAGGGTACCCAGATGTGCCGCCCGACACTGAATATTACAATAAGTGTAGTTAAATTTTGATAGTTTATATGGGGTCGTCTCCACAGGTGATTGACAGTAAGAGCACTCTACCGTGACCCGAGTCCTTCTTGACTTACCTGCACATTCTCTACTGCAATACTTATTTGAACTACGTCTGGCGTTGAATTGCTTCCCACAGTGTCCACATTTCTTCAACATCCACAGCCCTCCTCATTAGATGTGTGTTGTGGCGGTATAGACCGCCGGCCTCTAATATAAGGACACGAGAGTGCAGAATTGGGACACATTTCGTTGTACGTAATGCAGACTCTTAGTTAGTGGAGTTAACTTTTCATTACAAATCGACGGTCTTCCCTTTAGCCTTCACCGAATTCACACAGTTCATTTTTCTACGGATTACTCCGTAGCGAAGCAATCAGTCTACTTCGTTAATGCTCCTTGTTGGAGCGCGAGTTGCTGCATTGCTTTCGTTTGCGCGTCCGTTGCGCCTGTCAGCGCCTGTATCGTAGACATTTGTGACTCGAAATCCATCGCTTTCTTTACGCTATCCGCTGCAAACGCAATCCCCGTAGTTGCGACACCAAGTCCTGTCGCAGCCGCCCCGAACTTGAGCATCCCGCCCATCGCTCTACGGAGAGGACGAGACATGTCGTCGATAAGGCGCAAATGCCCGATTAAATCGAATGAAATCGGAATTACCTCCCTTCTGCGCTAGTTCTCCGTGCCTTTTCTTCTCGTTCCAGCTGAAGCATCATCGACGCGTACATAAAGAAGCGGTGCCTTCGTTCCTTTGCGTAAACTTCGTCGGGGGGAATCCCGTGACGTTGGAAAATCTCATGCAGCATGTACGCCTCCGGATCGCCCGACTTAATTAGTTTTTTGCGTCTTCAACGAGCTCCGCGTCTCCCACGAAACCGGAAAGCGCCAGAACCGACTGAATCAGGCGTGTTTGTTCGCCCGGCAGCAGCGCCTTCTTCACGCAGTCCGCTGCGTCGGATGCTTCGTAATGATCTTTAAGCGTCTTATCATTAAAATCCGGATCGACTGCGCTCTTTACGATTAACAAGCGGTTAAGTAATGCGTCGTCTACAGAGCCGTCTTTGCCTGTGGTTGCCTGCGCGCGAGCCCGTTCGATTGCGTCCTCGTCCAACGCCTTAATCGTGAAATGCGTTTTCAGTCGCGGGATATAAACCTCTTCCTGTAAATCCGTCGTTGCACCGAGTAACGCCTCAAGTCCTTTAGCCATCTATGCCAACCTCCGTTATTTTCGTAATTAAAAAGAGGCCCCGAAGGACCTCGTATGTTAAGCCGCGCGAATTTTATCCATAACCTCGTATCCGGAGAACAAGAACGTTAACTCCTGTTCGACGATCGAACCGACCTCGTAGTGAATAATCGGAATTTTATCGAATGTGACGTTTTTCAGCCGCACGCGATACGCACCGAACGATTCCGGATCGTCCAACTTAACGACAAGCTCCGTAGTAAATGCTGGACTCTTGTCGTCCGTAACCTGCGCCATTTTTTCGATCCATTCCGACGTCACCATGTAGCTACCGATTGAACCGGAGCCTTTGAGGGACACTACTTTATTTCCGGTCCAACGTGTACCGGCGAGCTTGACGTCCTCGAAGCCGATCTCGATATTCGCCTCGCAAGAGTAAACGTTGGACATCCAGTTACCGTCCGCATCGTTCACCGCACCGTAAGCGCCAGAAATGACGCGTGTAGCATCTAGTACCATCTATTTTCACGCTCCTTTAAACGTTCACCGTAATGAAGATACGTTCCATCGAATCGACTTCCACGTAACTGATTACGAGGAACACTTGATCACCGACGGATGGGAAATTCGGATCGAGCCCGACCGAGGGTCCCGACAATACGCCCGATTTCTCCAAGCGCTCCAGGTACGCCTTAATCGCAACCATTAACGTAGCCTGACCGTCCGCGTTGTTGTTGAGCTTACCGATGTAATTGTCCTCGGCGGTCTTCGTAATGTCCGTAGAAATCGCTTGCCGTGCGCGCATATTACGGACTTTTTGCTTCGACGTTACGAGCCCTTGCTTAACCTTGACTTTCGTTCCGTCGTTAACAAAAACAAACGAACCCGCCGTAAGTGCTGCGTCAAACTCCGTCTTGGTCAAACGCCGAGTAACGTCACCCGCCGGTACTTGCGCATAAGTAGTCGAGCGATTAATCGCTGTACCCGCAATCAAACCGGCCACCCACGGAGAAAATGCGGATGAGTGGTACGTTTTGCTGCCGACGACTACGCCGCTAATCAGGTTAACGATGTAGTTATCCGCATTAAGTACGGACCGCGCGTTACCAAGCGCAGGATCGGCGTCCGTTGCCACGTCGCCCCCGAACACGGAGATAAAGTGCTTGCCCTCTGTACGATTGCGGATTGTCCACGTCTTGGTCAACGCTTGCTCGTCCGCGTTAAACTCGCCATCAAAGGCAAACACGTTGAAATCACGTGCGTCGTAGGCGTCTCGCATGGCGATGTAGTCCTCCGGTGCGGGTGTCTTCGGCATCGTATAGACGAGTACGTTTTTAGCACCGCCCTGCAACGCAAATAAGATCGACTGAATATTCGACGCTCCGAACAAATCGGATGCGGCTTTCTCCGTTTCGACCGTGTAGAACGTCTTAGCTGTCGCCTTTGCGCCGTAATTTAACAGTGGAATCGCGACCGTGCCGCGTGCGCCTCCGTTAATCTGCGCTGCGGCCGCTTCGACGTAGTTGAAATAAAGACCCGGTTGAATAGGTAACGCAGTAGGGTCCCATGAACCTCCGGCCATCTAAAAACCTCCTTTGGAAATAAAAAAGAGCGCCCAGTTGGACGCCCTACACGTAACGCGGATGTATGTGGTTGATCTTGTCGTACTGTCGTTGCGGCTTCATTTCGCGAACTGTCGTCTGCAAAACACCGACCGTCGCGTATATCTTGTTCTCTGTGAGAACTGGTTGCGCAAAGCCAAAGCCCTCGAATCGCATATGCACGTCAGGCAGTCCGCCCTCTGCGTAAATAGCCGCACTCAGCTCGGACATGACCGGCATCGTCTCCTCCGGATACTTCGCGAAATGAATGATCTGATAATCGCGGTCAATCCGGTAATGCATTCCGGTTTCAAGCGTCCGGCCATCACGCAAAAAGCGGACAACAAAAAGCCCCGGCGTAGGTTGCTTCGGGACTGTCTGCTTCTCGTATGTTGCGGTAGGGTATTTCCGCTTTATGAACGCCTCTATCGCTTCAATCTCGCTAATCAGCGCCATGTTAAAGCCCCTTTCGCTTGATCGCGGCTTTGATTTCCGCCTCAATCTTACGTTGCCACTCGCGTTCGTTTTCCTCCGCCGGCTTATCCAAAAACCCCGGAACGGTTCCCGGCGTTGTTGGATTACGGAAGGAATCGCCGTGCTTTTTCGGGTATACGTCGTTAAGATACGTAGCGTAATCGAATTTCCGCTTCCCCTTAACCTCGATTGCGGACGCACTGATTTCGCCGACCCACTTGTCGCCTTGTTTCGTAACGTCCGTTGAAATACTACGCCGCAACGTGCCGGTCTTCAGCGGAGCAATGTTCGTAGACTCCCGACGCCACTCGTCCATAACGTCCTGTATTCCGATCTTCGAACCGGAAGAAACCGCGTCCTCAAGTCGCGTACGATATCCCTTAAAGAACCGTCCAATAACGCGCTTAATAAACGGAGCTCCGCGTGTGGCGTCAAAATCAAGTCTGTTTACCGCCATCTATACGTTCACCTCCGTTATTAGCGCCTTGCCGGACAACCCCCGTTTAGGTTGAATCGCGATAGGCTTACGTTTAATCGTTACCCCGAGCTCATTCGTGTACGTGATCTCGTCGTCGTACGATATGTCCGCCAGCTTGTCGATTAATATCGTCATGCTAGATACCGTCTCGTCTCCGAACTGATTCGTAACCGTCTTCGTCTGTTCGGATACACGTGCAGATACCGCTACTTCCGCTCCAGGCGATGTGTGACCCCATCCGCTACCTTTCGCAGCCTTCGTTATCGTTATTGTTTGCCGCATGGATACGAGTGGCACGTCACATCACCGTCCATTTCGCGGAGCGCTTCGATAGCTTCACGCCGTTTTCCGCGCCGATTAGGTCAAGCGCTGTTTGCGGGATAAACTTGCGTAGGTCATCGTAAGGCATCGTTGTACTTCCGTCTTTAAACGTGACGTTGAATACGCCAGTTAAGCCGAATGACGCTGTACCCTGCCGCTGAAGCCGCCCGGTATCGTTGTACAAAATCGAAAGTACATTCGCAAATTCGTAGGTCGCGGCGTCTGGAATGACGTATTTCGGATAGGCGGTCGTGAGCGTTCGTCCTGCGACATTTAATATTCGTTGTTTTCTCGCAGCGTCGCTCGCTTGCCAATCCTCTACGTCAAGACAAGACGCATTAATATACGCATCTGCCGCTAAAATCGTAGTTGCCACGGTAACACCTCCGTTTATTCCTCGGAGGTTTCCGTCGTCTGCGCCTTCTTCGCGCGTGGCTTCTTCGGTTCCTCCGGTTCTTTCACGTCAATACGGCTAATCCACGTAGGCACTAACGCGTCCAAACGTGCAATCTCTCCGGCATCTTCGGTTACGTAAACGCCGCTTACGTCAAATTCGATACCATCGAGCGAGTACCGAGGACTTGCGTGATACTCCGCCATTATTTCGCCTCCAATGCTGCAATTCTAGCCGCAAGCTCTGCGAGGATGCCTTGGACGTTTGTTGCGGTACCAGGTGCGATTGCCGTAGCTGTTACGGCACTGGCCGCATGTGTGTGGTTGCCTGCCGCTGCGGTTGATGCGGTAGTACCGAGGGCTAGATTAGACGTGCCCGCCCCGATTGCCGTCCGAGCTGCAGCCGCATCTGCCGCGGTCATAACGGATTTACCTACTGTACTTGCGTCCGAGATTTGTCCCGCAGTATGCGTGTGCGTTGCTGGAGCAAAGGTCGACGGCTTTCCGGTAATATCCGCCCATGCTACGGACGATGGTCCGCCGCTGCCCCCGGATTGAATAGATTGGATGATATCGCCCAATCCGATGTCATGCGCGGCCGGGCTAGTTAGGTTTAGACGTTCTTTGTCGCGATCTGAAATCGCCATTTACGCGGTCACCTCCGTTAAAATTAAAGAGGAGCCGAAGCCCCTCCGATTAAGATACCGATGTGCTAATGTTATCCAGGATAGCGATCTTCTCGCCCGCATTCTTGACGGTTACACCGTACTCGCCACGGATCTGACGGGCCACAAAGTCAGCGCCGGCTACGGTAGCGTCCATGTCATGCAGCGCGCGTCCATTCAGAGCATCAATAGACAAGATATTACGGTCAAACAATGCGATCTTGTTTTTCGGAAAGTTCGGATCGACGATGACGGTTGCTACGGAACCGCCTACGATATCAGAAACGAACGTCTGAATCTTGTGGCCGGTCTCCGTATCTGTGCGTTCTGTTCTGATCGTATCTTTTGCGAACTTCGTGATTTGACGTGCGCCAGCAGTGTTAGTAAGGATAGTGTTTACTGAGCCGCCTCGCAGGTAGATTTGTTCAGACAGGTCATTCAGAAACTCTGGAGTAACCTCCTTGCCCTCAGCATTCTTTTTCGCTGCGCCTTTCTTATCAGCAAAGTAAAGCAAACCGCCAGTTGTGCGCGGCATGCCGGGAGCACCATCAATACGACGACCGTAAATCAACCAGTCATTCATCTCGCGTTGCATCTCTTTTAGTCGCAACTGTACTTGGTAGTTCAGCTCGTCCGTAACGTTGTATGTCCGTACGTTTTGCTGCGTACCGGATACTTGCGCATAACGTTCGATGATCTGCGTTACATTGTAATCAACATAGCGGTCGTGGCCTTCATCTACGCCAGGCAGTGCGCCTTCCAACTGCGGACGTGCTACGATTCTAATCTCGCCACCAGCGGTGATTGCCGCCGCATTCGTGCCGTCATAGCCACGGACAACAGTAATAACGTCACCAGCCACAGCAGTTACGCGCATATATTCTTCGCCAGAAACTACGATTGCGTTGACGCGGAATTTGAGCCCGTCACCCTCGGCTACCGTGATCGATGTGGCGTCGGCTGCGGCAGCAGAAGCGGCAGTTGCGCGGTTAGAATTCAGGTTATCGGACATCCATTCGAACTTTGTCTGATACAGAGAATTAGATCCTAGCCCGATAAGGCCGAGCAGGTTCGGGGCATCATCGATAATTAGTGAAATACCCGCTTCAAGCTGGCGTACTTGGTCCTGAAAATCGTAAGTTCTCAACATGTATAAATTTCCTCCTTAAATTTAGGGAAAATAAAAAGCCTCGGATTTTCCGAAGCTTTAGCGTGTAAGTTTGTTAGATAATTCAATGACCTTTGCGAAGTCTCTAGCTCGTTTTGCCTCCGCGAGTTGTTGTTCAAGTGTGCGTGTTTCCTTATCGTAGGGGTTTCCACCGGAAGGACCTCCGATCGGCGACGGTTCTTTTTTCGGTTGCTCAACGAGGAACGGTTTATTTTCGATTAGCGCTTTTACTACGTCCTCAACGCCGTTGATACTTCCGTCATCTCCAACGGACGCAGAACTCAAGTCCGCTAAAACATACGCATCGTCGAGCGCATCAGGTCGAACGTTTAGTTCGCGAGCCATCGTACGAAATTCAGCCCTGATAAGACGTTGATTAGCGGCTGTTAGCGCTTTGTCACGCTCAACTCTCGCGTCTTCGGCGGCTTTCAGCGCTGCTGCCTTCTCGGCTTCGAGCCGTTCTGTAACGGTCATTTTCTCCTTCTCACGTTCTTCTTTCTCACGTTCGAAGTCAGACAGTTTCGTCTTCAACTCGTCGTAATCCGCATACTTCTTACGTTCACGAGCGATACGGTCCGCAATTACCTGGTCAAGCTCCTCCTGCGTAAAGGCCTTCACAGGCATCGGATCGGCTGGCGGAGTCGGCGTTGGGTCTGGATCACCCTCCGCGAACAGTTGTAGATTCAGCGGAAACTTAACGTTGATTGTTTTACTCATATGTCTCCCCGCGTTTAAGCGCCGCGTAGCGCATAGTATCCGTCAGTTTTAGGACGTATCGTAGGTCCGACATTATTTCGGATTTCGTATAGGCATCAAGACGTGTCGGCAACGTGGATGAAAAATCTCCCGCCGAGGTAGGTCGCCGTAATACGGGTAATCACCGGGGGCGTCCGGCGTAAGTTTTACAATCCGCCCCTCCCACTTACTGCAAGCGTCCTTTGCTCCGTGACTTGATATCTGCGCATAATAAACGCCGCGACCGAGCGCTTCGTTTATCGTAGCTTGGCGCTGTGTTTCCGCCATTTTTGTACGGACGAGCATATCGACATAGGCTTCCGGCTTCCAGCGGCGACCTTTTGCGTCAATAATCCCGGTGTCTACCGCGTCTCCGAGTATCTTACGCATCCGGTCGACCACGTCCCGCTGAAGCGTCGTGTTTCCGTTTATTCCTTGCGATAGGTTCGAGCGAAGCGACTCCGCAAGAGCCTGGCGGATAGCTGCCTTCGTTTTACGATCCATATTCGCGGTTACAGCAAGCACGTCTGCGTGAGTATCGAGGATCGCAGCCGCCAACATATCGCGATTAGCCCGATTCAGCTTCGCTTTTTCCGCAGCTTCAAGCAGCGTTTTAGCAGCACCAATATCAATTAGCGCGCGCTTCACGCCATCCTGCGCAGCTTTCGTGAGGTTGTCCTTTACCCATTCCTTTGACTCTGCGTTCAGTTTCGCTAGAGCCTCGGAAGCTTCTTTTGCGGCTGCGTCCGCCATCTTGTGGTTAGCTCCTCGCGTAAATAAGCGACTGACGGCGGAACCGATAGCTGAACGAGCACGCCGAAAAGCCCCGAGTAGTTTAGACACGGGGCCATCGTAATTCGGATCGTCCATTAGGCGTCACCGCCAGTTTCAGCGTTAAATATCGAAGCGTCGACAGTGCCGGAAACGCGCTGTTCATCGGCGTCAATCCTGCGGACAAGTTCGGCTGCCTGTGCGTCATCAACCCCGTCGAGGTCTTTAATTGCGTCAGTAACCGACCACGTAGGCTTACCGCCAGTGCGCAGGCTAGCGACCTCTGCCGCTTCCTTCTCGTCACGCGGAATACCGTCACGCCAAGTAATCGTAGGGTACGTCGCTTCGTACGCTGTGAAGTCGTCGACGCCGTCGTTGGCGTGGTTCTCCAGTTTCATCGCCTTCCACAACGCATTACGTAGACCTCGGTCAACGTGCGCTCTAATGCGTTTTACCTTGGACAAGATCGGCATAAATCGAGCTTTAATCGCGCCAGCATCCGTATGCGACGTTCCTGTTCCGCCCTTATCTGAAGCGAGCGTCGTACCAAACAGCCATTGCGGCGTCTCGCTTATTTGGTAAACGAGACCAAGAAGGATATCGAGCTCTTTAAATGCGCCTTCCAGTTGAGAATCCCATACCATGTAGCCGGGCGTTGCATCGTCCTTGGTCACGGGAATATAACGCCCACCACTACGTACCGTCGCGTCGTCGTCCTCCTGAAAATCGGGTCCGTACGCAGTTGGATCGCTGTGCTTCCAAAGGATATAGTCAATTTGGACGAGTCGATCGTTGACCGCGGCCAGTACGCTCTCTAGCTTTTCCGTACCGCTCTCCCCGCGCCAATCTGCGTCCGTTGTCTTGTACGGAATGTGCTCGACGAGCAGTTCCGGCATCCCGGTCGGTACAACGTCCTGCTCCCGTCCGGTCGGAACTTGCTCACCGATGTTATACGTTGGAATAGGCGCCCCCCATCGGTCATCCACGCCTCGCTCCGTAAGTTCATATCTTTCGTACACGATATAGCCCGGTATATGGCGCTCCACGTTTAGATACGGCGTCTCTGTAGTCGGGATTCCGGATAAGAACGACATAATCCGGCTGCTATTTTCGATTTCCCACTCTACCCATGCGATATTCATCGCCTTAAACCGTTTTTTAGAGCCGCGCGAGAGCTCCGGAAATACAATCGAAGCGTCTACGGGTTCAATAATCGGCTCCAGCGGTGCGTCTGGCGCATCTAAACCGAGTTGAAGCGTCTCAGATACATCCGCACGTTGGCCGTAGTACGTCTTTAGGAACGAGTCGCCCCGAAAGCCTGCTCCGATTACAATCTCGTGAATCATCTGCGTTAGGTCGTTCTCTTCAACGATACGACTTAGCGCTGTTTGTTCGGGGGATTCCGGATCGTGTCCGGTCTCAAACGTAGGAGCCTCGCCGACCATTAAGTCCGCAGGCTTCGTTAGCAACACGTCCATAAGATTAACCGCAATAAATAACGTTTTGAGTTGCGGCGCAAACGGCGTATCTTTTAGGAGTCCGGAGGCGCGGTCGTATATCTCAACGTGGCGACCTTGGTAAATAGCCCGTCCGCGTTCATACTTCGCCAATCGAGGAATCTCATAAACCGGCGGGTATTGAGCTCCGGTGTAAAATAGTTTCGTTTCTTTTACGTCGTAAAACTCAGACATTGCGTTCCTCCTTTCCGTTACATCCATTTCGGCTTATTCCGGAGCTTCTTGCGTCCGGTCTTCGCTATACTAACGGCCATTTCGAGTGCATCCGGTAAATCGTCATGTGACCCCGTCCCGTAGAGCTCGAATTGCTCCAGTAATAACGCATGTTTTCGGCTAAACTGAATAGCGCCGCTCTCGATATCCGGGAGCAGCGCCTCTATACGGAGGTCCTTACGGGACCGTTGATGTATTTCCTTAACGCGAGTCTGTGCGGGATAACCCGCAGCCCTTAACGCTTCCTTTAGCTTCTGGACGAAAAACTCCTGCGCTGCCTGCGCTTCTGCTGCGATCGCAGTTGGTTGATAACGCAGCGTCTTATCGACAATGACGCGCATAAACTCGTCCGGCTTAACTCGTTCCCCGTACGCATCAACTACGTACTTCGTACCGCTCTGTTTATGCCGCGCAATTGTAACGACCGCAGAATAGTCACCTCGCGTTTTACCCATCGCAAAGTCAATTCCGAGATAAATATCATACTCACTCGTTGAAAAATCACGGTCCTTATCTCGTTCATCCCAGTACGTGAACGACTCCGGATTAAAGATCATCGACTCCTCATCGACCGGATTGTTCATATACTCCGTGTTGAACGCCTTCGTCCCGTTATCCCATTTCCACGTCATCAACTTCCATAGCGGTTGCGCTTCCGGCCAAAGCACGATAGCTCCACGGTCCATTTCCTCGCGATTCATCTCGTACAGTGCTTTTGCGTCCGCAGCTCGATTCGGATTATCTCGATCGACGTAGACGAGACGGCACGCCTCCCATAAGTCCATACGCTCTGGCCATTCGATAACCGCACGATAAACTCGGCTCTTAAAGTCCGATCGCTTGTACAGTACGTTAACGAGCAGCGCCTCGTGATGGACCGTTGTTCCCATGTATACGAAGGCTGTACGCTTGCCTTTCGGATCACCGAGCGGTACGACGGTCTGTGCGAACCAGTCACGCATTTTCTGGCGTAGTTCTGGCGTGGCCGCGTTAGACTTGATGTCCTCCAAGTCGTCACATACGATCAAATCCGGACGGACACCGTTCCAGTTACGACCACGAAGCGCCTGGCCGGTAGATGCCGCTTCAACTTTCGTGAGCATTTTCGGTATTCCGCTGTCTGTCGGCTCCCACGCGATAAACTCCGAACTATTATCCTTCGGGTTCTCCTGTTGTTTCGGGGATAGCAAAGGACCGAAGTCCCTCCGCAGCTTCTCGTTATGCTTGAGCTGCATTGAAATCCAGTCCAGGTTACCGCTTGATACTGCCGGCGTCTCCGATATGATAATTTCGTACTTACGTTTTCGGTACACTATCTCGCGAAGGGGAAACGCCTTGGAAAGATACGTTGATTTAGCGTGAGAACGGGGCGCCGCTACTGCGACCTTATCGTTGGTATTAACGTTCGAAACATCGTCCATTATCACGCTAATTTCACGATGAAAATCAGGCGCTTCGTTCACGTCTACGATATCGAATCCGTCCCAATTGCCCGCGTTGCCCGGATTTTTAGCCTCGCTGAAGTATTCGAGAGCGAACGCAATCAAATCCGTTTCAGAATTGTGTATGGCCTCTAGTCTTTCTAGTTCGTCTTTTTTTGCTTTTATTGCAGTAGTGAGTTCTCCAGGGACAGCGGTATCCGTCGCCTTTAGCCTACTTAGCGTAGTTCGGGCCGTTTTACAAAAAACTCTTAACTCGTCCATCACTATCTGTCTTTCTTCCCTACAGAGCCATTTACCGTTAACCCAAGCGATAGATACCGCCTCCCCCTTTGTTTTGACGTGGATTTACCGTGAAATTAGCCCGTTTCGCATCTTCCGAGTAGTCTCGTTAGGGTCAACGTGTTTAAACGCTAATTTAACGTCAATTTATAGGCAAGTGCTGCGAACATGAGTGCGTCGTTAGGATCAGCGGCGTATCCATAAGCAAAACGGAACGGCTCCGACTTACCGACTCTCGCGCAATACTCCCGCCAGCCCTTATCGTAAGTAACGTAGGATTCCGGGTATAGCGTAAGCACCTCCGCCAGACTTTCGAAGTGTTCTGCGAATAATTTAGCGCGATCCTGCGGTGACATATCCCTAAGCTCGAACCAATCCATACGTTGCACCTCCGTAAAAGTCAAAAGTTAATTTTGGTGCGCGGATTATTTACGCACCAGATTCCGGGCCGCGCGAGGGGGCGCTTGGGGGTACGGTGATTCTGCGCTGTATTAAAGCGTTAATCTTACGCAATTGAAGCGCAGACTCCCTTCTTCGTTCCCTAATCGTAAAGGTACCGATATACACCGGGTATGCGGGACATGTTCACAAAATACACGGTTTTGTGAATATGTCTGCGCCCGGAACCCGCGCCATTACTGCGTTCATTCACGTTGCATAAATCCGCGTTATACATTGCATATACATTTCCAGCGCATAATACGGATAACCCGCGTTGTTATGCGGATTAGCCCCGTTACATACTGGAAGATTATACGTGTATTTCCCGTACCCCCTATCACGTTTATGCACCGCTTATTCAACGAACGAACGTTCGAAGCACGGTTGCCTATTCGTAGTGTAACGCGTTGTTACGGTGAAGCGTGAGGGTGTGAATCGGGAAATTTCGGAGGGGGCTTGCGCCAGGAGCTTCGTGTAGGTAAAACACGCCCGATCCGAAAGTATCCGAAATAGCCTGCATGTGTTACTTCATATAATGCACCGCTATTCGCCCGCTTCGGGATCGTCGCCAAGCGCTTGTAATTGTAACAGCAGTTCGTCCACATTAATGTCCTCCGGACGCTTTGTAGTTACCTCGACACTCTCCGTAAGCATACCGCCCATTTGTAACGCGAGTTTAGCCATGGCCGCGTTACCATCTCGTATAGCAATGTCAACGAGCGAATCAACCAATTGTGGTAATTTATCGTCATTTACTCGCTTTACTTTACGTCTAAACTCCGCGTCAAACATTGGATTCTTTCGCCAATTCTCCAAAGTTCGTGCAGTAACCCCGCATAGCTTTGCGATCTCCTCATAGGTCTTTCCGCCTCTGTGCGGTTGTGACAGCCAGTCAATTGCTATGAGCTGCGCAGATGTTAATGTAATCGCCATCCCCTGCGTCCTCCCCTCGTTTGTTTTACGTGTTTTTAACGCAAATAACCGCATACCCTACGCTCAGGCAAGGCGTAGAGTAAAGCGGCTCATTTCACGTTATTTTACCGGGTATTTCAACGCTGTATATTCCGTAATCCTATCGACTCCAGAAGCGATATCAATCCGGTTAAGATTGTACGCATATACTCCGTTCTCGTACGTTTCATCGTTACCGCCATCTGCGTTATGACTTACGAATACAAGCGCTGGAATACCGTTGTTAAATATTAACGCAGGTTTACCGTCTATTTCCGTCCATGTTGACCGTTCGATACTTACGCCCTCCTTCCGCTCACTGTACGTTCGCTTACCGTTTATAAAAGATACTGCGCGTCGCTTCGCTCCTTGCCGTCGCCTATCGGCTCCGGACGCGTATCGAGGTTATTTATCAATATACTTTTCTGCGTGATACACAAGGAACGAAGTTCCGCAGTGTCGGACGAAGTCCGGTATCAAAGACTAAGAATAAATTTGACCCCCTAAAACGCCGAAACCCGCGCCGCTCTAAGGCGGAAGCCACTTTTTTCGTGTTCGCGTTTTTACCGATGAAAGGCCGTTTTTGTTCGCGTTTTTACCGATGAGAAATTACGCAGCCCGTTTTGCGAAGTTATTTCGGATGGAAAACATCTCCCGTAACGTCGCGTCAGGCTTCCCGTTTTTGCGGTAGAACACGAATGGATTGATCTTGTAATAGCGGTATTTTCCGTAGGATACTTCGGCAAATACGTACTGATCCCCGAATTTGAGATTACGTAGCTTCGTATAAACGGATTTAGCGGAGACTCCCGTAACCGTAGCAATATCCTCTTTCGTAAGTGGTAACGTATTTTCAACGTCTCGTTCGTAAGGATTCGCGCATATCGTATTCGTTTCGAGGTGTATGTAGCGGAGTAATTTGTATACGAAGCCGAGGTCCTTCGCGTTAACTTCCGTATACAGCTCCTTTACCTTCGCAACGAACGTTTTGACTACCGCGAGGTTGTCCGTTTTACCCTGGAAATGATAACGCGGATTCAGCCGGTAACGGTCGCCACACTCGTAAATGACGTTGTGATCGGTCATCTCACGTAAAAATTGATGCAGCGCTGTCCGTCCAAGCTTCAGCGTGCGCATGATATCGGCGCGGCTCATTGCGGTTTTGTCCGGATTCTCCAAGATTGCGTCATAATTAACGAAGCATTGCAAATAAAGAAGGTACCCGCAATTCTTATCGGATACCTTCTCGATTACTTCGTCGATATTATGCATATTTGTAACGGTAAATTCCGGAGCGCGTCCGGATGTCTGTATTTTTGCGTAAGATTCACGTTGTTTTGCGGTAGTAATGCGGTCACCTTCCGCAAGGACTGCGGTGTGTTCGTGTATCTCGCCCGTTTCCGGGTCAATTAACGTTTTAAATTCAGCCATGTTCGTAGCTCCTTTACGTGGAAATAACGTAAGGGTGTGCGGAGTGTACCCGCAGCGGGCGTTCCCAAACGGGAAAAAGACCGCTCAATGGCGGCCCTACCTATATAGCTTTGAGAACGAAGTAAAAACAACTACTTACTAGTAAATATGAAGGAAAATATATTGTCTTGTCGAATTAATTCCGTAACCAACTACGAAGGGGCTGTTTAGATGTACCAAAACAAAAAAACTTATGATATTGCAGTAGTCTGTCTCAACGGGCACCTTATAACTAATACACTTACTAGTGCTCCACATGAGGCTACGCGTTTTTGCTCAGACTGTGGCGAAAGAAATATAGCAAAATGCGAACACTGTGGTGAGCCTATCAGAGGCGCTACGAGGGTTTATATGGAGGGGTACACATACCAGACGCCTTCCTTCTGCCACAGTTGCGGGCATGAGTTTCCTTGGCTTACAAGAAAGCTTGAGCAGGCTGACCGATTGGTTGATCTAATAGAGAACCTGACCGAAGAAGAGAGATCAGTCTATAAATCAGATATTAGAGAGTTGATAAAAGACACGCCTAAGGCTACTGTTGCCGGAATCAGCATCAAGAAACTCCTCATAAAGACTCCACAAAACATTAAAGATTCTCTCAAGGACATACTTGTTAATGTCGCGAGCGAGGCAGTCAATAAGATGATGCTAGGTTGACTTCATGCATAAAACATACTTTCTAAGGCATGGGAATAGAGGGTGTACTTCTGCTCTTACGTACCAAACGGAGGAATTAGCGTATTTCCGTCGAAATATTTCCGTATGAAGACGCTAATTACTGACGTAGATTTACTAGCCGCAGCACTCACACAAGCACGCGTTACAGTTTACGAAAAGGACGGACGAATTGCAGATTACGGAGGTGTGATCGAAAGGTATACGCCTGAGAGCGTAAAGATAGCGGGAACGTATTTTATGCGCGAAGTATACGTATTTAAGACGGGAAGCACACGGGAAAGGCCGGAATAACTCTGCATTGTGTAATAATTGCGGAAATACCCCGCTAACCTTTAATCGGTCGGCGGGGCTTTTTATTAGACGATAAACTCCGTAAATACAGGTATCCGCAAGTTGCCCGCCTTAGTCCAGTTTCGCATTTTAACACGGGCTCTTATGCGCGGCTCCACGTAAACAAATTCGCAATCCTCATCGGTCTTTAACGGTCCCACGACGCCATAGAACGCCTTCTTGTGCATTGGGCTAGCTCCGTGCTCAATAATGCCGGCGGGACGAAGGTTACCGCGCTCATTAGGCACTGATACAAGCCATCCGAATTCCTCTTTACGATAACCCGTAATGTACACATCGGCATAGGACCAGTTAATGACCTTCTGCCAGGACGCTGATCGGCGGCTGACATACATACTATCCTTACGCTTGGCGACCAGGCCTTCCATGCCGCGCGCTTCTATCTGCTCGAACAACGCCTCCCCGGCGCCTTCAATATACGGAACAACCCCGAAACTAGGGCTAGGAAGCGTTAGACTAGCGAGTATGGACTTGCGTTCCATAAGCGGAAGGCTCCGCAAGTCCTCGCCTTTAAAGCTCAAGACATCGAAGACAACGAAAGTAGCCGGTAATTCAGCTACGAGCTTAGTAATCTTGTCCGTTTTCCTCGCCTGGAAGCGGGACATAACGGATTCAAAATCCGATACACCCGTTGTCGGATCAACGCACGCAATCTCACCGTCCAACACAATGTCATGCGGGAATGTAACGCTAGCTATCTCCGGGTATTGGCGTGTACAGTCATTGTTATGGCGCGTGAATAAGCGTACAATGCCGTTCTGTTGCGAATATATTAAGCGGTGGCCGTCTATTTTCGGTTCGAAGATATAGCGCGAATCCGAAAAGGGAGCAGCCGCTGTTTCAAGTAACATCGGGGAGATAAACATAAAACCACCTCACTCCGATTATACCGCGATGAGTAATTTGAGGAATCCGGTAAGTATTGGAGAACGTACGAAAAAAGCCGGAATAGCTCCGGCCTAGTGTCAATTTGCTACAGCTTTGTTATTAACTTCGATAATTCCGCCTTGATCTCATCAACACCTGCCTGTAAATGGTGCAGCTCATCAACTAACTCAGTAAGTTCTGATAGTAACGCTGCGTTATCACTCCCGTATTGCCTCATTATCCGTATAACAAGCATCTCTATTTTAGTAATATCCACGCCCAAATCACTCTCCTATGTTTATTAATTCACCGAGGTTAGGTACATTACCTTCTGTTTAATTAGTATAGAAAGCTCCGTCCACTTCCCGCCGGCGATGCGCACGTACAAGCGGCCATTTGCGTAGCGTCCCGCGCAGAATTTACGTTTATTCATTGCGTAAGCACCTCCGCGTTTTATTTATCCCGCCAAACTATCACCGCGACAATGGCCGTCCCGATCAAGGCCGCAATACTTACGATCCACGTTAACGTATCCATACGATTTCACTCCTGTAGAGGGCCGAAGCCCCGTGTTATTTAATTTCTATAGTGAACTTGACCGAGCTACGACCCATTTCCTTTGCATCGCGAATAGCCCCCGCGACAATGGCATGAACATCCTTCATTGTGTATGCGTCTGTTTGACTCCAGTATCCTTTATCCTCTGTCACCACATATTTCGCTTTTTCCATATTCCATAGCCTCCCGCGTAAGGCCGCCGCCAGATTGTTTATATAAATCAGTTATGTTATGATTGGGTATAGAAGGCGCTGTGTAAGCCGCCCTCTACCAAGGAATCCTTAACGTCTGCGCCGACCGCGTCGTTTATTGGTTCCTTTTTTCTTTTTGTTACGGCGATGTGTTTTCCAGATAGCAAGTGCTGTAACCAGTTGTATGATTGCCGTAATCAGGTTTACCCAATCTTTCATGTTGAAGTTCTCCTTTCCGATGACTCTTTTAACGTGTCATCCTTATATACCTATAATACCATGACTCGTTTAAGGTGTCAATAACTATTTGACACTTTTTTCGAGTCAATTTATACTGAAGACAAGATTCCATTTTATTTCTCTCTAAGGAGGCGGGAAAATTGCTCATTCACTCGAATTTAAAGGCTATCGCAGACGCACGCGGCCTAACGGTACGACAAATCGCGCGTGATATCGACTACCGCTTCGAAAGTGTACGTACGATGTACAATGACGAAATGGAGCGTTATCCGCGCGATCTGCTCGCGAAATTATGCAGCTATTTGGACGTCGGCATCGACGAATTGCTCACGCTCCGATAGGCAGTCGCTGATCCCCGACACATTGCGTAAACTCTTCCGTCAATTCGCCGCCTGTATCACGCAGATTATACGTAACTACCGGTCCTGGCGCCGTATCCCTGCGGTACTGCTCAGCTCGCTCTTTATTACGTATCTTCGCGCCAGTATCTACACGCCAATTCTCGTAGCCTGTCCGCTTTCGTCGCGTCGGTCTGTTGTAATCCTTTCCGTCCGTTCCCGTTGTCTCTGCCGCTGAACCGGACGCTTCCCGATCCCGCCTAAGCTCGAATTGTCGTTCGCTCATGAACGGGTACTCCGTTTGCGACATTTTATACGGATTCGGGTCCGTGATTTCTTCCCGTAGAATGTAGTCAGTCAAGCGCTCCAAGTCAAGAGCATCCGGAGTATCCCCCGTTTCGTTAATGTACGCGGTAGTGAGTTGGTCAACTGCGTCCATCCGCTTGGTTCGGTCTGCGATGTTAGCGTCGATTAGAGCGGTTACGGCTTCGGTAAATCTCTCTTTGTGGTTCATGTGGAATCCCCCTTGTTTTAAAATCGAAGCACCTACGCCGCCTGTTGCGATGTTTCAGAATATTCGCACGTAATTTTTCCGTAATCCCAACGCTGATACACCGCCGCAATCTTTTCGACAGCTTCGTCCGCCATTTTCGCGACGGCTTGCTGCGTAATCCCCATAATAGCCGCCGCTTTCTCTTGCGTAAGGTCAACGCCATAAACCCACGCAATAGCTTCCGTTTGTCGCTCCGTAAGACCCGCCGAATTAATTGCGCTGTGCAAGTCGATTAGGATATCGCTGGCCGCCGTGTCGCCTCTAAATCTTGCGGAGCTGATCCGGTGACGATCACGGAGGAGGGAACGTACCCCCGCTGCGTCGTTGAGTGCGTATTTTACCGCGTAGCTGCGGTCAGATTTTGCGATATCTACCTTTACGTGGCCCATGTTACGCCGCCTCCTTTGTTTGTTGCGTAATTCCCTCGTAATAATCGTCAACAATACGATCCGTCCACGTGAAATCAAACGTACTTACTCCGTCAATTTCCTCGCCAGCCCCAAGCGTAAGCTCGTTCCAGCGGTACGGGCCTTCTGCGGTCGCTCCCGTTTTGTGCCCATATGTTCTGCTCGCATCCCTGTAACCGTCCCCGTCGTTGTTGGCGTGCTGGAACATAAACGCGGAAACGTCTTTGACACTGTGCCACGAAGGTATATGCGGGTATAGGTTAGAGCGTATTAGGTATTCGTCGGTAAAGTCTTCGAGTAGTTCGTCAAGTTGCGTGAGGCCGTCGCCCCACTTATCCGTACTCTTGCCGTGTTTGTCGTAACCAATATCGGTAACTTGCGCGAAATAAGCTGGAGTCTGCCCCGCGAGAAACTTTGCGCTAAACTGCGTGATATCTTTGTACCCGCCGCGCCTGAAGTTCGACCCCCAACGGTTTGTCGCAGCAGGGATAAGCGGAGTACCCGGCGGTGCCTTGCGTACGATTAATATCTGCGTCTCAATCGTCGTACCCGTTAATGCAAATGTCTCGCCGGGCAATCCGATAGTCGCTACGTGCCAACACGTTTTATAGAGTAGTTGGCGCACCTTTTCCGCATAATTCGTGTAGTTGAGACCTAACGGGAGCACAAACGCGATGTAGCCGCCGGGCTTGGCCGCTTTGATTGCGAGTTCAATAAACGCACTCTCCGACTTGCCTTTCGCGCGGCCTTTCGTAATTCGCAACGTCTCGAAGGTATCCGGTAGATCAGCCGCAGCAATATCGAGATTGACTCCGTACGGGGGATTACCGATCACATAATCGTAGTAATCTCGGAGTCCGTGCAGGAACGCATCACCCTGTATTACGTTGGCGTGCGGATAAATAAGCGATGCAACTTTCGCACTCGTCTCGTCCAGCTCCAGCGCTGTTACTTCCGCATTCTGCGGCATGTGTTCGATGAATACTCCGGAACCCGCGGACGGTTCGAGAAAACGCGCGCCGGACGGGAATGACCCGCCAGATAGTCCGCGTAATGCCTCGATAATAAACCGCGCAACGTGAGTCGGTGTGTAGAACGCACCGCCTGCGTATGCGTTCGGCAATAACCCGCCCGTTGACGTGTAGTTATCGCGGAGAAACTGAACGTCCTCCTCCGTTATTTCTTCGCGCGGCTTCGCAACAATCGCCATACTTCGAACGTTTCCGTCCCATCTTGCTCGCGATGCTTTTCCGATGGAAATCCGCCTCCCTTTTTCGCAATGAGCACGGCATCAACGTACTTACGCTGCCTGTCCGCAAGTACGTCGAAACCGCCGCTAATCTATTGTGAATTATTCATAAGTTGAGTTTTGCGAATACTAAGCCGCAGTTTCACGTATGATTCCGAGTTCAGCCATCACGTACTCATTTTCGCAGTGTCCGATATGCGTCCTGTCTCCGTTGCTGTACGCTGTAAATTCATCGCCTGCGTAAATCTCGCCGCCACACCAAGCGCAGTAGGCGGAGACACGCGGATCATCACGCGGGCTCGGCGGCTGGAAACGGTCGAACACGCTCATATCACGCCGCCTCCTGCAAATCCTGCGCCAAGACTGCGTTAAGCTGCTCTTCCAGCGCGACTCCGATTAGGTAGGAGACGCGCGATGCGACTCCGTTACCAACGATGCGGTATTGAGCGCTTAGAGATATATCCGAAGGCAGCACGTACCAGTCTGGTACGGATTGGATGCGTAGGCACTCGCGGACGGTGAAGCGGCGTGGTTGCGGGTGACACAAGTAGTCGCCACCCCTTGCTTTCTCGGTAACTGTGTTGCTTGGTTGGTCTAATGGCTGTATGGCGTACTCTAACTTTGCGCCATTGTAAGAGCTTTGTTCATTCCTTGTCTGACGTTCGTTTTTAATATTTATGTGGTTTATTTCGCAGTGTTTATCTCCATTATTCTGTGCCTTGGGTTCTGGCAAATCCCCGATCACATCCCGCAGTACTTGCGTCCGGTACTCTTCCGCACTCGGCTCCGGAAACTCAAATGTGAATCCCAAGTCCTTACGAATACCCACTGCAATCACGCGCTCACGCTTTTGTGCTACCCCGTAGTCCCAAGCGTTAATTACTCGCCATGAAACGCTGTAGTTGATAGATTCAAAATATGCGAGCAGAGCGTCAAAAGTAGGGCGGTGTTTTTTAGATACGAGTCCCTTAACGTTCTCAAATACGAAAGCTTTCGGCTGCTTTCTCGCAATGACTCCGAGGTACGTCCATACGAGCTTACCGCGCTCTCCCTCTTCGCCAGCTCCAGACCCAGCAACGCTATAATCCTGGCATGGCGGTCCGCCTGCGATAATGTCAGCGTCAGGTATCTGCGCCTGTATATCGTCACTCGTTATGTCTCCGTACACAACATGATCACCGATATTATGTGCGTAGGCTTGAACCGCCCGTTTATCGAAGTCGTTCGCAAAGGTTAACGTATAGCCTGCCGATTTGAGTCCAACCGCCATGAGACCGCCGCCGCAAAATAGTTCGGCGACCGTTAGGCCGTTCGTCGGTAATTGCGGAGTTACGTTATAGTTTCGTATGGATACCGTCTCCTTTCGTTCGGGACCGTCGATAATGTTCTCGGCTTTTGCGCGAACAATCCGAGCTGGCTTTTCGTAACTGTCGTTATACCCGATAAGGTGTTTCTTCGAATGTTCATGCTGCGCCTGTGTCAGTGGGTAAGTAACGTGATTCTCCGTATTGTTCACGCTCCTTTCTTTACCTTGCGGATTGACCAGCCCGTTCGGAGCGCCTTTCGCCCATTGTGTAAGAACCGCAGGACTCGGCTGGTCAAACGTCACTATCGGATGTTTACGGATATAGTCCACATAGCCGCCCTCCGCAAGTTTACGCGCTACGTGATCGCTTAACAGTTTCGGATCGTGATTTGCTATCATCCTCACCGTCCTCCTTCCCGTAAACACTCCGCAAGGCAGCCGCATAGCCGACCGCATACCCTGCGTCATACCCACGTTGATAACCGTTGTTAGCCGCTTCTTCTACTGCTACGCGTATGAGTTCGTTAATCATTCCGGCCAGTCTCCGGATAAGTACGCGATTATCTCGTCTATTTGCGCGTGGAGTCTGTCGAGTGTTCCGTCGTTCGTCACGGTGAAGTCCGGAAGGTATCCGTCGAGCGCCGTTTCCGTACCATGCGCGAGGTCAGCGTAGTTAAACACGTCGCCGGATTTGATAGCGCGGTCGATGCGGACGGCGTCCGGAGCTTCTACGCGGATGAGTACGTAGCCGGCCGATTGGAGCGCGGCATACTCGTTTTGCTGGCGTACGTCGGAGATTACGGCGTGGAATGGACGAGGTACCTCGCGGAAGTATCGGGCTAGGCTCCGTTTTTCTACCGCATACCGCTCGATTGCTTCGAAACACTTACGTACCCAAATGTCCGGATCACGTTCGCGCATCGTTTGTCCGAACCATTGATAGAGTTCGCGCGGCTTCACATCGAGGGCAGGCTTACCGAACAACTCGTGAACGTAACGCTTGAGTTCGTTACCGAACGCGAATTGCGTGTAACCGTAGTTATCCGAAAGATAATGAGCTACTTCGTCTTTGCCGCTTCTAAGACGGCCCTGAAGTCCGATGTTAGGGAGCGCAGTCATTCGGTGGACACCTCGCTTTCAGGACGTAACTCGAACGCGCTGATTACGTTATTCATGTTCGTCTGTGTCCGCGTAGTCGATGTCCCCTGCGTCAGGTTCTCCGCGAGGTACATTGACGCATAAACTCCGCCTCCGGACGCGCCAGCCGTCGCCTTCATAACGGTACTAAACCGGATTCGGTCACCTACGCGCCAATCCCTGAACGTTTCTGCGCTTGTTTTACGGTTGATTGCGGTTATGACGAATACTTCGCTGTACAGTCGGATCATTACGCCGCCACCCCCTCGCGTGTATCGTCGATGACTTCAACGAATCGGATGTTCTTGTAAATGCGTCCGTCTCGGCGGTTTGCCCGACTATGTTTAAAGAAAACGCCAGATGGCGAAGAATCTCCGTACGTAATCTCATCTACGTACCCCTTCACGCCCGCATAGATGCCCGAAGTAGAACGTACGGCATCGCCCTTTCGAACTTCCGTAGGCTGCGGTACGTTCAGGTACTCCGCAGGCACTTCGAGACCAAGCGCGCGATACAGCGCGATTGCCTTACCGATGTGTGCGTTAAATACGTCGTTAGGTGCGCATCTTGCGATTCCACGTAAGATAACGTTTTTCTTGCCAGTTTCGAGTTCACGAATTAACGCGACAACCGTTCTCTTCTTGCGATTAACGGCGAACTCGCACTCATCCGTAACCGTGATCCAATCGCGTTCTGATAGCCATACGCCGGCTACAGCAGCATCGGGGTAATTGTGCGATAGCAAGTCCGCAACGTCAGCCTTCGCACGCTCAACGATTTCGTCCCGACGCTGCTGCGGAGTTTTAAGCGCATCCGATACGCTCCGCTTTAATCCCTCGGAAAACTTACGGACAGCCTTGAGGACCACCTCCGTATCAACTGTAGTTGTCGGCTGCGTTACTTGAGTTACTTGCGCCTCTAGCGCATCCATGCGCTCAGTCAACGCATCCAAACGTAAAGCTAACGCGCCGATCGTAGCTGCCGCTTGGTCTTGCGCAGACTGTTCGGATAGAAGCGCGGTGGCTAACGGTTCAAGTACGCGGTACTTTCCGTCCCTAACGAAGCCCTCTACGTTCTGACCACGTCTACCACATAGTTCGGCGATATAAATGCCGCCATAAAGAGATTCCGTTTCCTCTCCGTATCTCTGTACGTTGAAGACTTCGCCCACCTCGTAGTTGGAGGGTAGTTCGTTATTTACGATTATTACACGCTCGCCCACCGCTGCCTTACGGTCGACCATACGGTATTTGCGTCCAACGCCGTCCGGATCATCGACGTAAACAGCGGCTGTTGGTTCGAGGACTACGTAATCATCATGGCTCGGGTTCAACACGGAGCCGTCCTTCCACTTTCCGGTTGTCTTTACGTTGAAACCAACTACGTCCGTCACTTCGTGTATTGTTCGGCGGAAATCCTGTCCGAAGAAGGCTTCGGGGCCCGCCGTAATTTTAATCCGTTCACCCGTGACTGCTTTCCGTTTAACTTCACGGTATTCACGTTTAATGCCGCCGAGGGATTCATCGGGAAGTACGGTTACGTTTAGTAACATAAGATCACTCGCTTTCGTTAGTTGTAATAAGAGAACGAAGTTTTTCCGATATAGTAACTAAATAGAAAAGTATTGTTTGGAGGTAGCTATGAAGCCTGAAAAGGAAAGATTGGCATTAAAGAAACTAAAGGAATCAAAGAGATACTATGCTAGATTCAAAACAAAAGAGCTTGAATTAATGAAGGCAGGCTACGAGGCTGATGAAGAAGATAATAAACAGATTGGTGTCATCATTGCCCTCATTACGATTGGTGCATCCTTCATGAGTCTCTCAGCTAACCTTATGATGAAGGTCAATACGTATCTTCTGCCCCTTGCTCTATTACTCATTTACATAATCGGAATATCAGGAGTTACTTATATGGGGTGGATTACGTCAGTTCGAAACGTCAAGACAACGCGGACGCGCAAGATAATCGACATTGTTCTCGCGGAGAGAGCCGCCGCCAAAGCCAAACAGAACGCGCCTACTCCAACACCTTAACGCTAACCCTTTGCCGCCCGAATTTACGCGCTTTCCTTTCGGACGACACGAGCACGTCAATCTTACGCCCCTTAATCGCGCCGCCCGTATCTTCCGCTATCGCCTCGAAAGTGCGACCGTCGGCGGTACGGATTGTCAGCCGAGAACCTAACGGAACAACCCGCGGGTCAACCGCTACAATACGCCTTCCCCGGTGCTTAACTGTGCGGCTGACGTCGAGCCCTGTCGCGGTTACTCCGATGCATCCCTCGGAGCAAAACGCCGTATATGCGGTCGCCTCATACGTTGTCCACTCCGCTTCCACCTTCGTAGACTTGCCTGTTGCCTGCGAAGGTGTTTGCGTTATAGTGTCCGACAGGTTAGGAGGTACACCGTTTATTCCGCTCAACAACGTAGCTACTGCGATGATTACACTTAGCGAGACTACGCCACCTCCTATTCGAATAAATTTACGTCAACTGTTTCGATAATCCGTGAATCGTTCAGATCGTTAACAAGTACGCCGTACTCGCGTGAGTTAACGCCAACTGACGCCGTTATCGTATCGCCGTCGAGTCGGTCCGGGCCCAGTCCTGCGATGATGACGCCGGTAACCTCACCGCGCCGAGCTGCGGCCGCCCAAGCTTCGAGTACGTCGGCGATTGCGTTGGGAAACGGGATGACTTCGGCTAGTTGCGTTTCTTTTTCCGCCATGTTACGCAGCTCCTTTCGTGTCAAGATACGGAGCCAGCCACGGGTCAACCTTTACGACCTCGTCACGGATGCTGACCGCTAATTCCGCAATCTCCCATTGGGCTCCGCTGCCTGGCCGTCTCTTTGCGTAGAAATCGAGCAGCGTTCGCAAGTTCCCCGTCATTACGAGGTTACACGCCGCAGCATTCGGTAGGACCATACGTGCGTCTTCGGCCGGGACTCCGGCTTCCCGCAAACGATCGTAGGCAGATTGCGCATCTCTCACCGCCTCGCTGAAGATGTCGCCCGCCGATTCCTCGAAGAACGTACCTTCGTTGACTTTCTTATCTGTAGTCACACTCGGAGGTGTCACGTAATCAAACCCGCCGATCCTATCCCCGCTCCCCATTCGTACATAACGTTGACTCTGCACGCTAAACGATAGATGACGATGGCGCGTTAATTGCGCAAGTAGCGCACGGCTTACGCCCTCGATTGCGAATGTGTATGTGATGTGCTCCAGAGTTGACGTGTGACCGCTCCGTGTTATATGACGGAACAAGCGATCTGCCTCCGTACCTCCCTCTCCGTCTGACGCCGCGTTACCGAAGTATTTAGCGCCCTCTTGCGGAATAATCTCCGTAGGCTTCAGCGGTGAGTAACACGTACGGATTGCGGTGAGGGCTACGACTTGTCCGTCAGAGGCGTCTAATCGATCAAGCCCGTTCCCTTCGTATTCAGCAAAAGCGCCGTAGATATCGAAGCTTTCGTAAAATTCGTCCGACAACCGTGTATGTGCGATTAGTTTAACGTTCACTCTTCGTCCTCCTTACCGTAGTAGTGCTTGTGTATCGTAATGAAGCCGAAGTTGAATCCGTGGAATATTAACGCAATCCCTCCGAAAAACGCGAGGATGAATAACGCAGAGTCCATATCGTACCTCCTATCGTATAGCCTCGTGAATTACGAATGCCCAAAACAACGCGCAGCCTGCGAGAATTAATCCGATTGATACTCGTCTCAATTAGCGCTCACCTCGGCTGTAACCCCCGTATGCCCGAATCCGCCGTTCCCGCGCTCCGTCACCGTAAGCTCCTCGTCCGTCTCGATGAGATTGACGCGAGGAATTGGAAGGATAAACGCCTGAGCTACGCGGTCGCCTTTACGGATGACGCGAGAGTTATCGTCGAGGAGACAACCAGCAACGAAGGTATTCGTTCTATGTCCGCTAATATCTCTCGGAGTCGTTGTTGCCCACTCTGAGACGTCGGCGGTGTTATCAAACATCATCGCAACCTCACCGCGATAATCCGAATCAATCACGCCAATTCCGTTTGGTTGCCGCAGCTTCGTCTTCAGCGCAACCCCCGACCTCATAGCGACGATCATTACGTAACCTTCCGGTATCTCGAACGCGAGGCCGAGCGGTACTTTTGCGGTCTCGCCAGGCGCAATGATTACGCCCTCTACCGCAACCAAATCGAAGGCGGCAGCGCCTGGCGTTGCGTATTGCGGGATAACTGCGTCTGGATGTAGACGCTTGATTTTAACGTTCATTTACTCGTCCTCCTCGATTCCAACTGCTGCGAAAAATAAGATAACGATAAACAACGTCAGCACCGTGCTAACCCGGTCCAACACGTAAGTCCCTGCGATGACTCTAACGAGGACACTCGTCCAATACCCCGCACACAACCAACCAAATGTACGTAAAATCACTAGGCCGCAGCTCCTTCCGTAGCAACACTGTAGTCAACGTCGGTGTCGTCGATAACGGTTCCGTTACGTCCGTTCCACGAATGAAGCATCGAGCAGTTTCTTACATTGAAGTCCGCTGTGCTATCCGTAAGCTTACGCGTTTCACCGGACACACATCTGATAAGCATGTTCGCTAACTTCTCCGTCGGCTTTGGCGCGTTCGTATATTCGCTCGGCACCGTCAGTCCCAAGGCGCGGCGGAGTGCGATCGCCTTACCGATTTCTGCGTGGAATACGTCGTCAGGCGCAGCTTTTGCGATGCCTTTTTCGAGGATTGCATTGCCGTAGATGCCTCGCACCAGCACGGTAACGGCACGTTTGTTCCGGTTAATGTGAAACTCCGGTTTTGAGGTGAGCGTATTAAACGTACGGTTTCCGTCTGAATTAGCGATCGGACTACGCATTTTCCGAGTCAACTCCGCAACATCGGCGCGTGCCTTTTCGATAACGGCTGCGCGGGTTAAGGCGGCCGGCTCCGTTTTATTTACATCACCGAGAATAGCGCGGATCGTATCGGCGTTGTCAAGGATGAATTGCGCAAAAGCACTCGCTAGGGCTTCGTTAGTACCTGACGTTGTTACCGGTTCGAGTACGACGTATTCTCGGTGATAGACGCCGCGCTCGCTCCCGTTAAGCATCGCGTGTACTCCTACGGACACTCTCTCCGTTGTCGTGCCTTCGTCGCCCTCACCGTACCCGAGCGCGAATTGTGGATTTACGATCCTGATCCGTTCACCTACGTTTGCCTCACGCTTAACCTCACGATAAGTTTGTTTCGTCATAATCCGAATCGCCTCCGTTTTAGTTTTGCGTTATTTGGCGGTTGTTTCCGCCTTACACTTTATATAAGGACACGAATTTGCAGATTTGGGACATCGTAAATAAAAAAAAACGGAGAAGCCCGAAGGCCCTCCGTTACGTACCCGTATGTCTAACGCGATCCCTTACCTCCGCCTGCTTTGCGCTGTTAAACCGATGAGTATACGAGCCCGTTAAATAGCCCGTTACGCGCCGAATACGCGACATCGGCACATCCGAATCTGCCGCACCACAAGACGGACACGTACTACCGATAATCCCTTCGTAGCCGCACGCAGGACAGCGATCAATCGGATGGTTCACGCTGAAATAGCCGACGTTTTTAGCCAGCGCGTACTGCACGATACGCATAAAAGCCGCCGGATTATTCCGTGCATTCCCGTCGAGCTCTACGTAGGAGATCGCCCCTGCGTTACAAAGCTCGTGGAATGGCGCTTCTAGTTCGATCTTACGCGCAGCCGTGATCGGAAAATACACCGGAATATGGAAGGAATTCGTGTAATATTCCCGGTCATTGACCTCAGGGATAATTCCGAAGTCGCGTTGATCCAGCAATGTGAACTTGCCCGACAGACCTTCCGCTGGCGTTGCGAATAGCGAAATGTTAAGGTCGTATTCTTCCGCAGCTTCGTCGCAGAAACAGCGCATATGCTGGATAAGCGAAACAGCGCCTAGATGTAAGCCGTCGTCCTCTCCGTGGTGCTTTCCGTAGAGAGCCACTAAGCATTCCGCAAGTCCGATAAATCCGATCGAAAGCGTACCGTGCTTAATAAGTTCGCGGACAGGCTCGTCGGGACTTAACCCTTTTCCGCCTTCCCATACGCCCTCGCGCATCATAAAGTCGGAAGCCTTCGCAGGTTGTCGCGCTTGTATCTCGAAGCGGTGAAGAAGGCCACGTAATGCAACGCCCATATAACGGTCAAGCGCGTCCATAAAGCCGTCGAGGTCTGGCTCCGCGCGTTTTCCCGTAGCTATACCGTACTCAAGTCCGAGCCGTACGAGGTTGATCGTATTAAACGAGAGATTGCCCTTTCCGCTCTGATGATTGCGTCCGAACCGGTCAGCAATCGTACGCGTCCGACAACCCATCGTTGCAATAATCGTATTGGGATCGCCGGCCTGATAATATTGCAGATTATACGGAGCGTCTACGTTGACGAAATTCGGATACATACGTTTGCTGGAACACTCGACCGCTTTGGTGAACACGTCGTAGTTCGGGTCGCCTGGCGCTTGGTTTACTCCGCGCTTACACTGGAATATTTGCTGCGGAAATATTGGCGTTTCGCCTGCGCCTAGCCCGTTAATCGCCGCTTCCAACAACGCGAATGATACGAGACGACCTTCGGTTGACGTACACATTCCGTAGTTTAGCGATGTGAACGGAATCTGTCCGCCAGCACGTGAGCTCATCGTATTGAGGTTGTGTATCAGCGACTCCGCTGCTTGGTGCGTTTCGGCTTCCGTTTCGCGGCGAGCATATGCATACGAGGACGGAAACATCTCGGATAGGTCCGCGTTATCCAGGTACAGCTCGGACTCCTCTACGTGCGCCTGCTCCCCGAAATAGTGCTGACCCTTTCGGAAGTGTTTCGCGAAAGACTTACGCACATATGGCGCGAGGTCCCAATCGATCTTATTGCCGGATACGCCACCGTATTGCGAGTTCTGCTGCGACTGGAATATGATTGCTACAAGCGCCATTGCGGACATAATTGAGTTAGGCGTACGTACTGATCCGTTGCCCGTATTGAACCCGTTCGCGAGTAGTTGGTCAAACGGAATAAAGACGCAGTTTGTCGTACCTAATGCATACTGGTCGAGGTCGTGAACGTAAACATAGCCGCCATCTAATGCGTCAACAAGTTCGCGCGGCATAACGTACTCACGCGCATACCATTTCGAATACTCCGAGCCGAACTTCGACATCTTACCGCTGAAGGATTCCCCGTTTAAATTCGCATTCTCGCGCAGCAAATCCGTGTCCGCTGCGGATAGTATTGTATCGCCTATCGTTTTGAGTTCGCTCAATTAATCGCCTCCTCTACGCAAAAGTCCGCATCTGTAAGCGGCACGATATTGACCGCTTTTTGATATCCGTTTCCTTTTTTGCTGAAGAAATCGTGTATCTTCGTAGACGTATCGATTCCGTTGAGTACAACCGGATTGATCTCCTCGTCAGGAAAATGCGTAGGCCGTCCGAGGTTCATCAACGCGCGATTAAAGTTATAACGCAGGAACCGCAACACATCTTCCTCCAGCCCAATTGGTGCGTACAAGTCGACCGTATAGCCCGCTTCGTTATCGTATAGACGTCGTAGTAACGTCTCGACTTCGCGATCGAGTGCGGCCTGTGACTCGTGCGAAAGCTCTCCGTAAACTTCTCGCGCTAGTGTTCCGATGTACTGGCCGTGTACCGCCTCATCACGCATAATCAGGTCGATAATCTCGCCTGAAGCCGTCATCTTTCCGTGACCTGCGAGCAACAGCGGATAATAAAATCCGGAGTAAAAAAGCGCAGACTCAAGGAACACGGAAGCCACCATCGCCATGTACAACGACTCGGGCGATTGAATATTCCGGTAATAGCCGCTAATAATCGTGCCTTTTCGCTGAATAAACGGATTACTATCGGCCCACTCGAAGACTTTATCGGACTCCTCCGCAGACACTAGCGTTGCAAAGATGGAGCTATACGACTTGGCGTGAATATGTTCCATCGCGCCCATGATGCCGAGGACCGCCTTACGCTGCGGACTCTCTACGCGCTGCATAATAAGCGGCATTCCCTCCGCGCCTTGTTCCGTATCCAAAAACGTTAGGCCGCCGAGCACCTTTTTATATACGTCTTGCTCCGTGGGTGATAGCGTAATCCAACTCATCTTGTCGTCATCGAGCGGTATTTCGTGCTCGCGCCATATCTGCATAAAATTCTGATTCAAAAAGTCTTCCGTATACTCATCGTCCGGACGGTTCCAGTTTACCGCTTTAAGATTCGTCAAATTATCGTCTCCTCTCGTTTTAGACCGCGCAAGCCGTACATTCGGCAACGGACAGCAGCTTATTACGCGTATAGTACAGCGATTTAAGGCCGCGTTTATGTGCGTACAGATAGTAGCGGACAAGCTCGTTAGTTGGCGTTTTGGAGTCCACGTAAAGTATCGTAGAAATGCCCTGGTCTACGTGTCGTTGGATCGTCGCAACCATGTCGATAATCCGATACTGGTTCGTATTAAACGCCGACGTGTACGAAATCATATTCTCACGCGTTAGGAACGGAGCCGGATAATACGTAGTCGAATTTGCGTACGTACGTGTCTCCATCACGTCGGATATCGGCAGTACGCTAGATGTCGCGTTTTGAACGTATGAAATAGACTGCGTAGGTGCGATCGCTAATCTGTACGCGTGCCATAAACCGTAATGTTTTACGTCAGCAGCCAGACGTTCCCAATCGTCAGGGCTCGGTAACTCAATACCTGCGCTAACGAACAGCCCCGCAACCTTATCGAACTTCGGACGGAAGTCTTCTTCGAGATATTGCGTAAAGTACGATCCGTTTGCGTAGTCCGAACGTTCGAATCCGTAAAACGTCTCCCCGCGCTCCTTCGCGATCTGCATCGAACGTTCCAGCGAATAGAAATTGACGGCAGCGAAGAAAGCATCCGCAAAGTCACGCCCAACCTCCGATTGGTACGATATACGGTTCTTAACGAGGAATCCGTGTAAGTTCATCGCGCCAAGCCCGACGCTGTGCATACGTTCATTCGCCTTTACGATGCCCGGTGCGTTAGCGATCGAAGTCATATCGGATACAGATGTCAGCGAGTCCATCGCGGAATGCACGACGCGGCGTAAATCTCCGGAAGCCATTGCGGTTACGATGTTGAGTGACGCGAGATTACACGAGATATCGAGGCCGATTTCGTCAGGCTGTCCATAGTCATTAATGACCGACGTCTCCTGTAGCTGAAAAATCTCCGTACACAGGTTCGACATCTTAATCTGACCGAGCTGACGTAACGGATGCGCCTGGTTCGCGTTATCCTTAAACATGAGATACGGATAACCCGACTCAAGCTGCGTTGTCGCAATCTTCGTAAGCATATCGCGTGCATTCAGCTCACGTTTTTTGACGGCCGGATTCGTCACCAGTTCGTCGTACATTTCTGCGATGTTCATATCGTCCAGATGCGTACCATACGCTTTGAAAACGGTGTGCGGAGCGAATACGTAATACGGTTCGTTTTTCTCCGCAAGCTCGATGAATTTGCTCGGAACGATAAGCCCGATAGATAGCGTTTTAAGCCGTGACCGTTCATCCGCGTTAATCTTTTTCGCGTCTAGTAGCTCCAGCACGTCCCATCCGAAAATGTTATAGTACACAGCACCGGAGCCTTTGCGTTGCCCCATTTGATCCGCATAGGAGAACGCCATTTCGAGTTGCTTGGCGACCGGCACTACGCCCTTTGCAACGCCCTCTTCTTCTTTAATCGTCTCGCCTCGTCCGCGCAGTTTCGAGAGATTTAGCGCAACGCCCCCGCCGATCTTCGAGAGCTGCATCGAAAGGTTGTGCGCAAATCCGATCGCGTTTAGGCTGTCGTCAACTTCCGTAAGAAAGCACGATACCATTTCGCCGCGGCGTGCCTTACCCGCGTTAAGGAACGTAGGCGTTGCCGGTTGAACTCCGTTAATGTAACCCCACAGGAGCTCACGCGCCTTTTCGTAATCGCCCTGCGCCAAGTACAACGCAACAATCGCCAGGCGTTGCGGATACGTTTCGAGATACGTCTGTTTATCGCGAGATTTAAGCGCGTAGTCACGGTAAAATTTCGTAGCTGCCATATATGATGCGTACGTAAGCCCGGCCGCGTCCACTTGGCGGTGAATTTCGGTAATCTGCTCCGACGTATACTGCGTGAGAACTTCCGGGTAGTAATAGCCCTCCGCAACCATATATCGGACACGCTCAATCGCGGAGTCAAAACGCATGGACTTATCCGCTACCTCTCGAAGATATTCCGCTACAGCTTCGCGGTCCTTATCGAGTTGGTAAAATCCGTCCTTAATCGCGGTTACCTCGTTGTTCAATTCCACGTGTCTATACAAGCGCGTCAACTCCTTCGATGAATTTCGCTATGTCTGATGGCGTACCCGCGAGTTCAAATTTACACACGATAGGCACGCCGTATTGTTCCGATATGATATCCGTTGCGGCTCCGTAATACGGACCAAAATTCCGGTTACCAGACGCAGCCACACCGCGTATAAGTCCGTTGTTATCCGCTAAGAACTGGCGTGTCTTCTCGGGAACCTTCCCGATCTTGTCCGTGTAAGTGACGAGGACAAACGGCTCAGACAGCCGTAAGCCCTCTGTAATTTTCACGCTACGATAAGGCAGGCGATCCACGAATAGTTTAACGTTGCCCGTCCTGGATGCGTACGCTATTAGCATCGGCCAACCTCCGTTCTACTACTGCCAGCGCTGCCCGTGCCTCCGACAGTGCTTTCTCATACTCTGCGACATCCATTCGCTTGTACGCAAGCGCGTTGGTAAGCCTGCCGATCTGCTGGTGTAGGCTAAGTGCATAGCGTACGTAAACGTCCTCTTCATCCCGAGTCATGACAGCGCCACATCCGCATATTTGCGGATCAACGGGCGTATAACTCGTACAATTTCCTCGTCCGTCATTGCGTCTAACTCAGGCGTGTCCGTCAGTTCCTCAAACTTTGCAACTTCGGCTTCGGTAAGGACCTCGGACGGATCGCCTCCGAATTCCTGAAGCGCTAAGGTCAATGCGCCGCAGATAATAAACGCGTGTAATTTTTCGCCAGTTAGTACATTACCCATGCCGCAACCTCCTCCGTATCTATCAAGCCTTCACGTATCAAATACGCCAGCGCCACCGCACATGCGTCCGAGTCGTCATAGCCGGTTTTAAACACGTAATCTTCGCCTAGCCGCAACAATCTCCGCACAGCCGCTGCGACCTCCGCTTTCTCTGCCTTCCCGTTCCCCGTAACTAACCGCTTAACCGACGTCGGAGCCAGCGCAGGCTTTAAGTCAGCCACCTGGTATCCGTAAGAATAAAGCGCACGATCCGCCGCAGCCCACGAGCTGAATATCGTTTGTGTAGCGCGTTTGTTTCGGCCGGCCGTAAAGTCCTCGCGGACAACGTGGTCAAACGGTCGATGCGCGCGTACAAATTGCGCTACGAACGTCTCAACGATGTAATTGCGGACTGCGTCCGGATCGTCCGTAGATGTAGCAACGGAGGAACAAGCGACGAGGTACGGTTGCCTATTTCGCACCTCAATCGCAGCAATCCCGGGGCTTAGCGATAGGTCGAGCCCGAGCACACGTAACGGCTTAGGCCGCGTCGTCTTCGCCAATTCGCAACACCTCCGCTGATTTCTCACGGATAATATCCGTCAGGATGTCACTGCACTCTTTTGGCGCCACTCGACGGAGTCGCCGGCTAATCTCTTCTTGCATAACGATAGTCTCTGCCCGTGAAATCATCTCAGGACGCGGCCCTCCGTAAGCCCTCATTCCACTTAGTAACGTGGATAAGACTACGAGATCCCGTATATTCCGCTCATCCGCCCTCGCTTTCAATCGTCTACGGGCCTCTTCTTTTTCTTGGCGCTTAGCCCTGAATATCCCGCCATTAGTCGATTTCTCGTCAACACCTCCGTCCACAAAGCCCGCTACGAAAGCCCAAATCGCAAGTAATGCGAAGAAGATACGCATCCACCAATCCGAATCCTCTCCGAAAATTAACGCTAAGGCGACCAGCCCGCCAAGCAATACCGAAAACACCACACCTACGTACATAACTCCGTTGCTAATTCTTCGTCCGTAATTCATTTACGCAGCCTCCTTCGTTTGGCTTTCCGCCACTTCCGCACGAATCCGTGTAATATCCGCAAGCGCCTCGCTAGGTCCGCGCTTCTTCCAGTCCGGTAATGACGAATGATTTAGCGCGGTTACTTCTCGCTCCAGCTTCGCAATTTCCTCCTCTGATAAGGACAACGCGATCGTGCGTTTGAAGTCGTTAAACGTCCATTTATCGAGGTCAAGTTCCGGTGGGTTGCCTGTTTCTGCCGCGTGTACAATATCCGCAAAGTGATCGAGGACTTCTTTACGCATCTCGTCCGTAATATGGAGACCGAACGCCGCTGTATCCGGGTACTTCTCCGCATCCTCCGCAGACATCGCCCACGCTTTTTTCGACGCATTTACGTAGAGGATTACATAGTAATCGAGAGGTTCCGCCGGGGTTCCGTACATAACGGAATAACATACACACTGTTTAACGTGGTCAATCTTCGCACCATTCCGCATCGAATAGCCGGACGTCTGCGAGTACGTACCTTGCTTCGACTTTACTTCAAGACCGACGCGTAAGACTTCGCCACCGTCAGAAACGTAGCGCATGGTGCCGTCTCCCGTTCCATAAAGCGAGAAAGTCTTACCGCGATGCTCGACGATATGACCGCGTTTTGCGAAATCCTCAAACATCGGCTCACCCCGCTCGTTGCGTTCGAACGAAAATCGCGGTTGCTGACCGGTCGCCTTAGCGTAATGCTGCTCGGCGAATAAAATATCGCGCTGAATAACGTCGCCGATCGCTGTCCCGATACGGACCCACCGTCCTTGATGCGCTGGCCGCTCCGTCTTGTCCTTCTTGGCTCCGCGCATCTTTTCGTAGAGACCGCGTGAATCTGCGTTAGCTGACGAAGGGGAGAAATACGGAATGCCTCGCGGCGGCCATAGCTTGCGGGATTTGTCCGTTAGGAAATCCGCGTACCATCTGTGAATCTGCGCGTCGAGAGCGTCGTCGTACACTTCGGGGCTTTTATGCCAGGCGTTGAGATGATGCGTGAAGTCTTGCGCGATCTTATTTGCGAGTTCTTGCGACAGTTAAACCGCCTCCAATTGTTAATTAACTAGTTAACTTTAGGACAAGCTACTGATAAGGAGGTGAGACTAATGCCGGATAATAATGGACCAGATTGGGAGCCCCCTCTAGATACAAGGCGGGATACTACTCCACACACGGAGCCACCAGAACGACCAGAACCGGATCATGCTGACCCACCCGGGCAAGGAGGCGCCTTTCACCGCCTCTCAGATAGAAAGAAACAAAAGCATACAACTCATTAACCACAAGTGCTCTGGACTTTGGTCTGGAGCACTCAATACTTTATCTTACTTATATCTATCCGCACACTCCGGCAACGGGCGGCAATTCTCGAAATCCCACTCGTCCGGCCCGTACTCCTGCATCCAGCGCGGTTCGATCACAATGTCCGTTACGAGCGGTACGCTAAACGTAACCGTCTGCGTCATAATCTCGTCAATAAGCGCAATCGTCTCGCGTGTTAGCTGCTCGTTCGGTATCGAGTTTTTGATTTCATCGTGAATAGACGCGTTAAATTCCCACCCACGCGCTCGACACTCTTGCGCGTTACGAATACCGATTCGCTTCAGTACGTCAGCCCCTGTGCCTTGAATCACGGCATTAAATGAAGCACGTTCCCAATATCCGATTAGACCGCGTTTCTCGGACAACACGTCGATTTCGTCCTGAATCCGCAACATTTTCGCGGTATCTAATGCACTGAGCTTCGTCTTATTCCGAAGCGCCTTCCGTTCCGTATATAGCCGGATTAGCCGCTGTTCGTTCTTGGCCGTCGCTGCTGCCACGCTCTTATAATCCGGAAACCTACGCTTACGTCCGTCCAGGGTTTCAACGTAGCCGTGCTTGCGCATAAAGTCCCGAATATCCGCAACCATTTGCTTGAAGCTCGGAAACGTACGGTCGAAATTTTCAAAGAACATCGCAGCCACATCGTCAGTAACGTTCATCTTTTTCGCGAACGACTTCGGCGACTGGTCATAAGATACTGCGAGTTGTCCGGTCTTCATCATCTTCCGCGGCTGAAACGTGTGCGTCGGATCATACGCCTTATCAACGCAGTACTCCTGCGGTAAGTCAAACGTCATCATCGCCATCGTCGTATAGAGGTCAACGCCATCTACGAAGATTTGCCGCATAGAATTATCGCCGTATCGCGTGTACATAATGTGCGACATCACGCGCGGTTCGATCTGGCCGAGGTCAGCGCCGACAAACGTAGAGCCTGGGCGTGGCAAGAAACAGTTACGTACGCGATTGCCTGCGCCTTTTGACGGTAAGTTCTGCGCATTCAGTCCGCGTTGAACTTTACGGTCATCGGCAACAAGCTTGCGGACAATCGCGTGGTAGTTAGCGTCAGTTATCGTTAGGGACATCACTCAACCTCCGAAAATGTATTGCGCAGGAACTGACGCAACTATGGCGAGGAAAAGAGTAAGCAAGAACGCCTTTGCACACTCCTCGCCATTGCCTTGTTTGAATGCCTGGATACATTCACAGACAACACAAAAAGCTACCAAGATAAGAGAGATAAAAATAGTCCACGCAATTATCACTTAAGTTCCTCCGTTTCAAATTCACGTAGTATGTCAATTGGACGCCCACTGTAACCTGACGAACTGTACCGCCCTGTCGCAGTCCCACCCGATTTAAACTCGGAATGTACACGTCCGTCGACTTCGATAATCGATGATTTCCCCGCGCTGCCGAGCATCGGCTGAATATACGTTGTTAGTAGCTTCTCGTACGCCGCAACGGTGGCGAGCGGCTTTAACGCTTCCTCTTCCTCGTAGTACGCCTCCATAACATCCGCCGCGGTACTCCGTTTCTTGCCTCGTTTGAACTGTCCGGTCCGATCACGTATACCAAGATGGTCGTAAATGAGATACGCAAGGTGATTCGAGTTTGTAATCGAAAATTCCGTTACGAACAAGGGCGCATGCTCTTCGTCTGCCGGCGATATATCTTCCGCTTCTAGCTCCGCGAGACGTGCGACCGCGTTCGTGTACTTCTTCAGCGACGTTTTTCCAGCCGCTTCACATTCTGCGATAATTACACGCTGCTTCTCGGTCGCGTCTTTATTACGCGCAAGCCGTCGACGTTGCTTCTCGATCCAGTCCGTAATCTTACCGGCGTTTAACATACGGTCCATCTTACGTACAAACTTAGGACCGATATCGTACGAGGTAACTACATCCTCACGCGCTTGTTCAAGTAACGGCTCGAACTCCGATTCCAGCTTTGCGAGCCCTTCGAGGTCAACGACGAAGCCGGATCGTGCCAGAAATACGTCCGTCTCGGGCAACTTAGAGTCGATCATCGCGTAGCAATCGAGTAGCTTACCAGCGCCATCCGCGGAGGCTGCGTTTTTCATTTGCTCGTACTGCCACTCGGATAGTTTCCAGCCGTATAGAACGTCCTTTATCGCATAAATTCCGACGAGCTCGATACTGAACGGAGCCGGCGAGCGATTCCCGAACATGTCCTCGAACGTGTAAACGGGACCGTTAATGCCGAAGAATCTACCGTACTTCGCGGTTAACGGCTTGAGACCGAAGGACTCTTCGTGTTCGTTGAGCATTCGCATCGCATCTAGTGAGTCCCACACGCAGCCGTGAATCTCGTAGCCATCCTTAATCGCGACGTGTAAATCGTAGCGCGCCGATCCCATGTGAAACGACTTGCCGTGCGCAGGTTGCGAAAGGTACGGAGAAATTGCCGCAAGCACTTTCGAGCGCGTTAGCTGACTGTCCGTAGACTTGTGCGCACTCATATCGTCAAGAAACTCGAAGCCTGGCTCCCCACGCATATCTACGTGACCGTACGGAATGTAATAACCTTCGTTAAGTAACGGAAGCCACACGGAGTACCCGATAGAAACGTCAATGTACGTATCTACGCCGGTACCCTCGAAGTCATTTGCGGTCATGGACTTTACGCCAAGTTTCGCCCACCTGTCCGGCCACTCGCGCATTTGTCGGCGGCACTCTTCACGTAGCCGCTCAACGAACGCTGGCAACTCGGAGTCACGCGTTAAGGTGTGGAAATTATCCGGTTTCGTCCGTAACGTCTCCGCTACCCGATCCGCCCTTTCCCGCCGTTGCGTATCCGCCAAGATACGCTCGCCCGCTGCAACTACGTCAGCCTTCGTTACCTGACCGCCGCCGGAGCGAAGTCTAATAGCGGACGAGGGACTGCCTGTTTCCCTCGTCAACGCTATTTTTACCGCCTCGACTGCGTTGCGTTCGCGCTCCGTCAACGACATTGCGCTAATACGCTCGACTGCTTCGGCTGGCGTTTCCTCTGCGGCTTTCTTACGTTTGGCTGCATCAGCTACACGTTCGGCTACGTCAGGGTCTGCGGTTGGCTGGTGGAGATTCAGCGTTAATTTAACGTCAGCCATAGTTGCGGCACCTCCTTACGCTGCGGCTTCCGTAGCCTCAAGTCCCTTCCGGTCAAAACGCTGTTCGACCGGAGTTACGAGTTTGAAGCGATGAGGTGACGCGTAATTCCCACCGTCTACGCCCTTCTTTTGTAGTCGGAACATACCCGCACCGGCGTATTCAAGCGTAACAATATCCCCGTTCTTAATCGCGCCTTCTACTTCAAGGCACGAGTCGTCCACGACTTGAACGACGTCTCCGTCTTTAAACTCGCCAACCTCACGCCCGATCATCGCCCACTTCGCTGTCTCCGCGTCGAGGCGTTCGAGTTCTTCTTGCGTGTAATAATGGTACGCACTCCCGTCAAGCAACACGGATCTAAACGGATTACTATCTTCGTCATCTCGCACGACCTTCACGATAGAGCCCGTCGGAATGCCTTCTTTATCAACGAGAGTACGCGCATATTCGCCGACTCTGAAACGTACGGGCTCCGGTTGTGGCTGTGGCTTCTCTCCGTCAGTAACGAGGGTCAACTCGGACAGCAACGCATGCCAACGTGATTGTGCGGGAAATTCTACGCGAGCGGAATTTCCGTTAATACGCGTCACCGTTCCGATAGCTCCGTTATTCACGCCGCCCCATCCGTACGCCGGTCCTTCCCCGTCTTTAATCGTAAGGCGAACGGTAGAGCCGACTTCAATCGTGAGTTTTGCGAGCTGTTCCGGTTTAGCGTAGCCGTAAGGGATATCACCGCCAACGATCTTAACGACAGGTCCGTCGGGATGCGTTTCGTAAAGTGACGTATCAACTTCGTAAATCCCTCCGTTGTCGTATCCGTTCAACGGATATTTCCCGCCTCCGCTAATCAAACGCACCTTCTCGCCCTTTGTGAATTGGCTCCGCAGGTCTGTAGCCGCAAGTTTGCGTTTAGCTTCCGTTACCTCGTCGTCTGTTGCGCGGACTAGCTCGGACTCCGTAAACCATCCGGCATTCTTACCATCGATAGTTTCCGTGTGGAACGGACGGCTGGAGTCGTCATCTTCCGTAATTTTGACTACGTCACTGACCGAGACGCGCTCCTCTGTAAACATTCGGTTCTTCGCGACTACCTTCGCAAATTCTCCGACCTTCAAGCGTTTTTGCGCAAGGAACTCCGCTTCGGTTGCGGGTTCGTATTCGCCTGGACCGAACCAGACCGCAATTCTATCCCGGCCGTTCGCGGTTTCGCCCTTATACGGAAGGTGCTCAGACTCGTCGTCCTTTACGATTTTTACGATCTCGCCGATCTTAAACTGATGGCCGTGCCGCTCGCCCGTGATCTTGGCGTAATCCCCGACAGTCAAGCGCTTAGTTGCTAATTCCCTAACACATATCGGCTCCAGCACCGCGTACTCACACAGCATTACCGTTACCCTGCCCCAGGACTTAACTGTAACGCGTACATCACCGTCACCGTCTACGGAATCAACTACGAACTCGGCTCCGTTCTCATAGCGCTCCTCTCCGGAATACTTACGTACAATGCGGATACGTTCTCCCGGCTCGGCCCAACGTTTTACCTCGCGATATTCTGCGGTCTCTGATACTTTCGCATACACTTCGAACTCTTCGCCGCAAAGGTCGTGGTCGTCCCCGTCGTCGTCAGAAATGTGCGGATCGTCTGCGCCGTCAATACGTGTCACTGCGTAAAACGCACCTTTTGTTACGTAGTCGCTATCGTCCATATACCGAATGATGTCGCCAACTTGCGCGTCACGGTCAATCTTACGATACTTAACGCCGTTTACCTCTACGTCTACAGCCGGTACAGTTACGTTCAATTTCGCCATTTAATCGGTCTCCTTTAGGGGCTCGTTGGCCCGCGTTTTATTGGACTTACGTTAAGCTGCGAGTGCTAACGCTGACGTCTCCGGTTCGGGTTCGTCGAGGTTTCGGTTCAATGCGATGGACAATTCGATCCAGCGTTCGGATGCGCGCGCCTCGCTGCACCAATACTCCGAGAGACAGCGGTTTTCGAACATAAACACACGGGGCACCTCCCCGTCGACTGCCCATACGCCAACGATATAGTCAGCCTCGGATAAGTCGTACGTCGTACCGTTGCCTTTCTTCGCGTAGACTACGAGGTCAGCCACGCCATCACCGCGCTCGCGATCCGAACGCCGCCGCACCGTCTTAACTTGAATCTTAACGTGGCGGCCCGTAAGCGGCTCCGTCGCTAAAACGTCGTAAGCTTCCGCTGTTTCCGAAGTGTGTACGGTCCATCCGTTAGCTAACAGCGCAAGACGCGCCGCCAGCTCGGAGTATTTGCCCGTGATTTCCGTTTGATGTGCGATGTTACTCACCTCCTTTCGTAGGTTAAAACGGTAGATCGTCTTCGCTGATGTCGATAGGCGCATCCGTTTGTTGCGGCTCGGTCGGTGGAGTTTGTGCGGCTGCTCCGAGTACAGATTTATCGATGTGTTCCGGGTCTGCCTCGGTCAATAGCGTGATGATATCGTCCTCTTCGCGGAAGTTTGCGAGTTCCTCGTACGGAAATGTAAAACCGAGAAACTGTGCGGCTTCTTCCGGCACCTCTGCGTCACCAGAACCAAGCGAAAAGGACTTTCCATCTGTCGTTTTAGTGAGCGTAAAGACATCGCCAACAAGCGTATAGTCTTTGCTGAACTTCTTCGCAGCCTTTTCGAGCTTGTCGTAGTCACCAATCAAGTTCATGGCGTGGAACTCCTTGATATCGAGGACACGCCAAGTCTTGTACTCAAGATCAAACACCGGAATCATGAAGTATAGTTTGCGCTTGGCTTTAGCTTTGCACGAGATACATACGTTGCCGTTCGGCTTGCTGTACGACTTAATCTCCGAGCCTACGCCGCGAGGTGAGTGTAGGCAAGTGTGCTTTTTGACGTAAGTCACGAAGGGACTAAACGTGCTATCCTCGTGGCAAAAGTAAAAGTACCACTGGTCAGGGTCCGCAAGCATTACGAACTGGCGGCCCTCGCCGAGTTCCGACGCTTTCCCACCCAAACGAACATACCTCGTTACGCCTTCCGGAAGCCCCTCGTTCAAACCGCCACCTTTCGGAGTGTTGCGGTCTTCCTCACGTTGCTTCAACTGATCGCGAATACTCATTCAATCACGTTCCCCTCGTTTAATTTTCGGATTTCAGATTAGCGTTGTTACACGCCTTATTCCTACGTCCGCTACACGGCATCATCGGTATAGTCCCACGTTGACACCGCGTAGCCGGCGTAAGAAATTCCGGCTTATATAAAGGAAGCGATTTTTCAAACGTAAGCAACAACGGACTTCATGAGGTTCGTTTTCTCGCGTTTAATCTCGAAAAGTTCACGCTCAAGCTTTCGTAATTCCACGTCAATCTCGTTTACACGGGCGTTCATTTCTGCGATAACACGGTTGGATTCGGACTTGATGCAACGCAATTCCGCCTCCGCACGTTCGACCGCTAGTTCCGCCTTGCGGACGTTTATGCGTTTCGCTTCGCGTTTTTCCTTGCGTTCAGCCGCCTTGACTGCGCGTTGGATTAGGCGCTCGATCGGGTTGCGGATGACTTCGTTTGCCTTATGTTGCGGGTATAGCGTATAAACGGTAGATTCCGAGGGATGAACGATAAACACCGTACGCCGATACGCAAACATGCGGCCGGGCTTGCCGTCTTCATCGATTACGTGTTCGGAAATTAACGAAGACTTACGCAGCAAATCCATTACGTACATCGGAGCCTTCGCGCGTTCCACTCCGAAATGCTCGACGGCGCGGTCGCAAGCGTGCGGAGATACGAATATTTTTCCGATAAAATGCGTGCCAGCTTTCGGGTCAATTGCGACACTCATGCGATGCGCACTCCTCTCACTGCGGGAATACGTATGTAGTCCGCAGGGTCTTCGTATGGAGCGGTTGATCCGTCGTAGTAAACGTGAGCATAACGTTCCGATATCGTATATTCGTTGTTAGACGCATATTTTTTATGCGATTTTTTACGTGTCATCGTAAGCACCTCCGGTTAATAACGTTGACAAGCGTTATCATCACTGGTAAAATGCTCATTGTGAGGTAAGCGAATTTCCAGTAAAAATACATACTCGCATAGTCAACCGTTTGTTTAGTTTGTTGACCATTGTGTTATAATGCATTTAGGGTTAGGTCGGGCCTCATGCCTGAAGCTCCGATCCCCCGAGAAGCACTCGACTGCCAAATCGAGTATAGCTTCGTGTCAATTAGCGCATGCCAGCGTTTTTTGACACTCCGATCTAAATCTTGTGATTGCCTTCCGGTGTGATTCTGGTTTTCCCCCAAGTTGCTTCGCCAAAAGCAGCGCGGTGTCGGACTCACAGTATTCCGGTTCTGTCCAAGATTTCAAGATCGCCAATTTCCTTAGGTCACCGGCCGCCAAGCCGGTGATTCTTTCGTTAAGCATGATATTTCCGTCGACGATCGCCAAATCGTCTTGTATATCGTACTCCGCGTATCCCTCACTATCGGTATTTGCTACCAAAGGGATAACTACATTCTCTCGTGTTTTTATTAGGTGTCGTTTAACGGACCTTCCTAGTCTTCGTTTAATAAAGTTTACAATCAGTTGGGGTAAATCCCCCTTGTCAGGATCGAATCGTCTTACCGTGTCCTCGATTATCTCGAAGCACTCGTCCTCGAACCTGCTCTGACTTGTGAGCTTGTTTCTGTTGGCCTCGGACATCCTGTGAATTGTGTTTTGGAAATGAAACTTAATTTCCCACATCGAGGAGGTGTCTCCTGCCTTAGCTCTGATTGCTAAAGTATTCAGTTGTTCTTTATTCACCATTTATCAGCTCCTTGTTGGTTACATACTATATAAGGACATGAAAACTTAATATTGGGACATTGCCTAGATATTATTTTTAAAAAGTTTTAACGGAGGCATTTATGGCTGCTTATACGGTCACTAAATGCCTACTCGGTACCTTATTACGAACTGGTCCTAAGCCAATGAGCCAGGCTGAGTTATCGCGTCGCACGGGAATCAACAAAAGCCAGATAAGCGCGTATGTAAATCAACGTTACGCTAACCCAATGGACCTGGCACACGCCCGTTCGATTGCATCGGCGTTAGAACTAACGTCTCCTTACGATCTCTACGAATGGTATGAAGAATTACCGAGTGGGCGCACGAGCGATTAAATCGTTCCGTGTGCTATCAACGAACGTGATTCACGTCCAATTGGTTCCTAATATTACATTATTCGACGTGATTTGCCAACAGGATGTTGCAGCTTTGCGAAAATACTCCGCCTTGCTGCGCCGTTGCATAACGCTCGGACTTTTGCTGCGTCTCCTACTTCGTTTATGTCCTTTGCCGGTGCGGGTACATATACGTCATATACTTCGCAATATCCGCGCATTTTCTCCGCAACTTCCCGACGTAGCTTCTCTCCCGCCTCGTCATTATCCGTACCTATAAGTAGTTCCCTTACTGGAGACCTGCGTAATAGTTCGGCCTTTGCGTTCGTAAACGCAGACCCCCCGACCGCTATCGCCGGTACACCGCAGCTCCAAGCGTACATCGCATCAATTTCCGATTCTACGAGTAATACACGTTCAATCATGCGCGCATAAATGATATGAATCCCGTATACCATGTTTCGGACCGGAGCGCCGCCGCGCGCATACCAAAACGCCTTACTCCACGTTGCTCGCCATTTCGCATTTATCGGCGTTCCATCCGGAGAGCACCACGGCATGACGACCGCATTTTTAGCGCGATCATCACCGCAATCGAACATGCGTTGAACCTCTGGCGATATACCTCGACCTGTTAAGTACGGGATTTCCTCATCCGTCAGATACGGTGACACGTCGATCGGCTTGGGCTTGGGCGGTGGCTCAGGCGGCACCAGCTTAACTCGTAATGTCGGCGGGCCCGCCTCCTCAACGATTCCAGTTGTAAGTTCTTCGCGGGCTTCTTCGTATGTAATGTTGCGAAGATAGCTGTACAATTGAATCGGGCCACCGCGCGCCCATGTCGAATCCTTTGCGCCCAAATCCGTCCAACAGCCGAAAGCGGTCGAGTCCGGGTCGGTAATTAGTGAGAATGACGGCGTACTGTCCACGCGTAGCCCGAATGGTGATGATGCGTTGAGGCGTCCCCGATTATTCGGTTGAATATTACGCCACTCGTAGGACCATACTGCGGATAAGAACACGTCAACGTTTATGTCGCGCACATTGTTCGTCCTCCTTTCCTATTGCTAGTATGCACAAAACGTGCTATATTGGTTTAAAATATCAATTCACGTTCTGTGTATTTTCATCCTAATACACGATTCGTGAAGAGTCAAGGAGATTTTTCAAATGAGTTATGAAGAAATCGTCGCTAGAAATGTTAGAAAGCTAATTGAGCAAAACAAAGTGGAGCAGAAAGAATTAGCAAAAGCACTAGGCACTACTCCACAAAGTCTCAACAATTACCTCTCTGGTACGCGTAAATTCCCAATCGGCCTGATCCCGCCGGTAGCCGACTACTTCAAAGTCTCTATAGACTTCTTATATGGCCGAGAGGACTAAAACCCACTCGCTCCCGCAAATTGCTCCGTCTGGGTTGAAGCCTCGATCTCTTGGACGATACCGTAGTTCGGCAGGTAGACGAGCTCAACACGTGCATCTTCTCCACCATTACGTCCCTTGCCTAGCTCGATAACCCCGCGACCTTCTGCAGCAAGGGTATCAATACCGAAAACGTTGGCTGCATCCTCTAATATTGCTTTTGACTTTTTAAGCTCGGCCCTTTTCGGCGGTCGCATTTCCCGCACGCCGTCATTTCCTTTCTCAGACGCATCTTCCTCGGCTTGAGTGACTAAGTGGATAACAGCTCTAGTCTGTCCCGCCAGCCGTTTGAGCTTTACCGAAGTAGCCGCAACGTCACCACCCGCAACTCGGGATGTGTTCGCCTCGAAGTCCATTAGGTAAATAGGATCAACAACGACGACATCCGCATCAATCTCACGTATATCCGCCTCTAGTTGCGCAATTGAACGCGACATAAACCCCTCGCTATCCGACGCACGTAGTACGATGCGCCCTGGAATAATCTCGTTCAACATAGAAATGAACTGTTCTAGTCCTCGCTCGAACCCGTCGTCCAAGCGTCCCATCAACAACGCGCGATTATCAAACCCTACCGTATAGTCTACGCCCTCAATCCGTTGGGTGGAATCACTCACTCGGGCACTAATCGACGAGTAGGCGCGGGCCATCCACTCGTACTCACTCATCTCAAGGCTCCATATGAGAACGACAGCGCCCTGAAAAGCCGACTCGATTGCGTCCTCCATAACCATTACGGATTTACCTCGTCCAGACCGCGCGAACCACGCATAAGTATTGCCGCTGAAATACCCGCCTACCTGCGTGTTTATAGTCGGAAACTTGCTACGCCAGATACGGAACGATTGTCCTGATTTCCGTGATCGAAACTCCGCAAGAAATCTATCACCCGAAGTGGTAATATCAGTCATCGACGGAACACCCGTTCGCACTTCCAGTTTAATCCGTTCGACCCGTTTCGTCAACCATTCCGTCAGTTCTGCAAAGGGAAGAGTTCCGAATTTATCCGTTAGTTCATCATTAATCATTTTCGCGAACTCTCGGTTACCTACGTCTTCCTTCATCTGCCGCGCCAAATAATCGAAGCTATCCGTTATACCCGGTATATACTCAATGTCCGGACAATTCGCAACAAATGTCGCGTAAGACGGTGTTTTACCCTCGTTCTCAGACGAAAATTTAACGATGAAGTCAAACGCACGTTGTTCGCTCGACGTCGGAAAGTCTGTGCGCTTTACGTTGTATTTCGCGATAGCTAGCGAATTTCCCGAGTCAATTAACTTCGATAGAAACTGTTGACTAATTATTGCCATTTACTACACCTCCTGTTTTACAATACATTTACAATCTATGCCAAAGTCGATTTAGGACGATTTTACTAGGTTTCTAGTTCGACAAAACAGTAATATTACGTAAATAATTGGACACTTTTAGGAAATAAGATACAAATTACGTCGCGTTATATCCGCGCTTTTTGTCGAATAATGGCGGGTATGATTATATAAACTCGTTATTACGCCGTTATTCTCACGTTTACGCTTTCTTATAACGTATGGGAGCTTGGTTTTACGAGCTATCCCCATTAATCCCATAATTAACCTCCGCAATAGTATCACGTAAATAAGTTTGTGTAAAGCACAATATATAGTTTTATCAACACTTAAAATTCAATATTTAGCGGAATATCGCTATTCTGATATTTCAGAACAACGTATTTCCGCATTTTTCTACGCAGGACGACGAATCCCCCGTTTACTCCCGCCCACAAACGGAACCACTGCGCACATATCTCGAACACGATCCGCTAACCTTGCGTCAAACACCATATTCAAATCTCTGATCGCGACGTTAGACGTATACACCGTCGGTAATCCGTTCGCCGTGCGGTAATTGACGATGCTGTGCAAATCCGCGCGGAACGCATCGGTTGCCGACCGTACGCCTATATCGTCCAAGACTACGAATGGCGTCACTTTGGCGCGTGATTCCATTGCGTAATACTCGGCGGCATGGCGTTCGGCTGTCTCGGCCGGGACATGACTACGGTTGAACCCGAGGAATAACGTTTGCCAAGCGTTAACATCGAGAAAGTATGCGCACCTTTCCAGCGGCTGCCTGTCCCGCTGGAGTGAACCGATATAATGACGCACGATGTACTCGTGTAGTATTGCGCTCGCCGACGTCGTCTTGCCAGTGCCGGGCGACTCCGAGTAGAGGTATAGCGACTTTATACGCTCCGCTGCATCATCGAATTGCCGCTTGAACGTACTAACGTACGCGTCGATAACCTTATAAGCCTCCGTTTGATCCTCTCTTGCTGGAGAGTTTTGGAGCGTCACGCCTGCGTACTCTTTCGGGACACCTGCCGCTGCAAGTCGCCCGCCTTCTCCGTTGAATCCGTGAATTGCGATCCAGGACGAACATAGATTATTACAGCTTGGCCCGCCAGCTTGCGCACAGTGTGGCGAAAGTATGCATTTGTCTGCGTTAGACATTGCGTTCCTCCTTACATATTTAGTCTAGCAGATTTTTGAAAATATGAAACAAAAATAGACATGGTGTGTAAATTTCTTGACACAGTCGTCAATATGTGTTATAGCCAGTCCGCAAGCTCATCCGCAGCCATCCCGCCATTAACTACAGCCACCTCCGCTTTTTCCTTGCGCTGCCTGTCCGCAAGGATACGGGGAATTACCGTGTTTAAACGGTAGCTAATCGCGAACCCTGCCGTAAGTATCGGATAGTCAGGTGTAGGCTTATATTCACGGAAAATCTGCGTGAAAGCTTCGTGCAAAACGTTTGCTCCGTGCTCCGCCAAAGCACGTTTAATTACGCCCTGCTCAAAACCCCAGTTACGCATCGGTAGGTACGTTTCGACTCCGAAGTGCTCACGGTTCAAATCGGCAAACATTGCGTGAACGGTTCGTACGTTCCATTGATCGTGCGGTAATGTGCGCCAGGCTGTACGGTCGATTTTCGGCCTCTTTACTTTAGTAACCACCATAGCACCTCCTTTGCTATCTTGTATAATTAGGAAAACTAAGCAAGTGGTAGAATACGCGACCTTAGGGGAGAACCCTCTAGGGGAGCGTCTCCATAAATGAACTAATTACACATTTTTCTTCACACCGCTCGTACATTATAACTTGAGGATGCGAGTCAGACACAAACCGCAAAATCAGGGATTTTCCGTTTAACCAACTGGGACAATATGCCAATAGTTAAATTAAGTTTTGTGTACACTATTTAAGTGTTTGTACATACTCAGATTAGATTTGTATACAAAAAGTTAGAAATTTGACCATTAGAGAAGCTGTACACGAAAAGTCACACTAACGATGCAAGGTGTTTATGTTGCTTTGTATACAGACTTAAATTAAATTCCTCATGGAATTATATGGGGATATTTTTCCTAACTCTCTAATGCTTTAGTTTTCTTACATTTTCATTTCGGGTAAATATCAAGTATTTTCACTCCCCCCTCCTTGCTGTAACACGGCGACTTTTTTCGTTTAATCGTTGTTAGATGTTGTCCTTTATTTACACAACTTATAAATGAGTTCATAGACCTACTTGTCTTGAACAGGAAATAGTATTGGTTGAAGATCCTTCACTAACCTTCGGGCATAAACGCGATCCTGAAAAACCGGAAGCCCAACGCATTGCCCTCCGTCCCATCTTGCGAGGTCATTTCGTGCTTTTTGGAACACGTTCATCAATCGATCACGTAATTCCGCGTTCTCCCTTTCTGCCGTGATCGCCCTGCGAATTGCTTCCGGCCAGCCTTCTCGCGCTTCTGCGATAAGATGAGCGTCTGCTATACGGCCACTCTCCGCTACCATCGTAAGAACTCCACCAATCGAAGCGTATACGTACCCTCTCCCTAATCCCGCGTCATGTAGGCCCCACGGTCCAACTGTAGCCGCTTCGCACACCGCCAAGTCTGCGTTTAAATCTCGCATTCGTTACCGCCTCCGTATTATAAATTGATAGGGGAATTACGGTAAAACCTCAAATTCGGCGATTAGGTTAAAATAAAGTTAAATTAAGTTCCTAACTTAATTGAATACAATTAAATGTCATATTTGAATGATTTAATTCATATATGAACATTAAGATTCATATACGACACAAAAAATCAGTTTATTGCAACCACTTCCGCTTTTGAAATTAATTTAATTGGTTTTAAAAATTAGTTTAATTGGTACTGATATCTCCGCCATGCTCCCTTTTTCTTACGATTTCATTTTTCGTATACATCTATTACTTTTCTCCCTATCCGAATACGCTCATTCCCGTTAACCTCTCGCATCAAATCCCGCCTATTCCGCCGTATCTGTCCCACGGATGGAAACACGCCTAGCTCCGTTAAAATCGCAGGCAAATAACGGTTTTCCGTGCGTAGAGTACGACAACACTCCGGAGCGTCAACGCCGCCTATTATCACGGTAAAGTGACGGTAGAAATCGGTCTTCATGCGGACACATCCGAGAGGGCAAATCCCACGAATAATGCGCCTACCGATACGAGTACGCTATTTTCGCTCCCTACAACTACACAGACGAATATCGATAGTATAGATGCCGTTGTTAGCACCCTACCTGCGGTGTGTATTCGAATCACTCAGCGTTCACCCCGCTAACAGCTACACCGAGGGTGGTCAACGTGTAGTTAATTCCCGACGCAAATTCGGTTCCAAGTAGCTCGAAGTACGCCTCCCTAAGAATATCGTGTTTACGTTGCTCCTCCGTCAACTCACGTTCATAACCGTTGACTAAAGCGGCCATCAACGTATCATAAGAAATTGAGATCAACGCTGTGTAGTACGGGTTACCGATCCGCTCGCTACGCAATAGAATGCCACGATTACCCACGCCCTCCCCACGAAGCTCCTCAATCGCATCCGCAGTAGCTACAGGTATTACCGGCTTATTGACGTTTGACATTTATGTCGACCCCTTCCGTGTTTTTATTGTCTCGATACCATTCGAGGATATCGTCGACCGTTTCGAGCTTTCCGTTATTCATGTTTCGTTCAGCCTTTCGTTATAAATATCATAGCAAATAGCGTGCTGGAAATGGGTGGATAATTTGCGGGAAAAATGCGGGACAAATGCTGCCTAAATGATGAATTTGCTTCGATCCATACCAGCACTCCCTACGTAATGTCAAGCGCATGAACGTTCTCAAACACGTAAGCCTCCGAACCGTATTTACGTTGCGCCCACTCACCCGCTTGATTTCGTGACTTGGCGTAAACGACCTCCTTGATCTCGGTCCCTACGTAAACTACGAATGTATTTTGTGCCATCGGTTTGCCCACTCGTATCATTTCCCCGTCTCCTTTGCGTTAAATTAGCGCCTTTACTCGTTATCCTACCGAATACCCTCGCCTAACCGTTACGCGCCTAATTTGACGGTAAAATCAAGCGTTAATCCTGCGTTAATTGCCTCGGTAAGTTCCTGCGTAGTCTGCCGTAGAAGTTCGCCGATTTCCGCAAGGCAGGACGCATCTGATGCCGCGACTGTACGCATCCGGACCGAGTCGAGCAGCGCTGTCAGACCGCCCGATGTAAGCGGGTAGTACCCAGCGTCGTCCCAACGTTCGCGGAGTTCCGGAGCCGGCGCGCCTTCGGCCGCTTTATAGCCGGGCGCCTTCGTAGGGTCGACAATCTTGCGTTGACTAACGATAAACTGCGTACCGTCCGAGCGTAGTGCGTAATTAGCGGTTAGTTGTACGTTCATTTAGCGAAACACCTCCGATTGATTTGTGAGGAAACGTGTACGCGTCGAGTACACACGCCACGAGACCGAAGAAAGATAACGTTATGGATGCGAGTAATACTGCGGTTATTTTCATACGCGATTACCTCCGTTTATAAATGCGTAATGATATAAGCTCGCGATTCACTTCGTTCATCCTCGCCGTCGACTGTCGTCTCCGACTTATTTTCATACGCGTATAGATATTAATAAGGTCTGATACGTCGCTAGGAATGAGGAACGAATGACGACGCGTAATGTTTTATCTAGTTATAAAGATGGTTCTAGTTAATAACTGGTTCTACTTAGTGTGATGTCTAATCCGTGTTAGCTCAGACCCATGTGGGCTTAACGTCACCTGGCTCACTTATCGAAAATACGCAGGCCGCTGATCGGCAATATCTTGTACGTTGTGTTCTCCCATATCTTGCTTTCCGGATGTCGTTTTCGCTCGCGCAGAATTAACGGTTGCCCCTTCCAGCGGTATTCCGCGAGTGCTGCGACACGCCTGCCCGCAGTCTCGCGCTTAATCCCGAGACTATTCGCAATTTGCCATTGCGTGGGGTAGCAGGTACCATCAGCGCCCATATACGACGCAAGTACGATTAGTGTCTGAAGGCGCTCAGGGCCTAAGTCCGCGATCATCCCAGAACGTACTGCCTCAACGTAAAATTTAACAAAGATGCGCGTTTCGGTTGCACCGGATGTGACGGAGTATTCCGTTTGTGATTCGACGCTGACGAGCCGTTGTGTATCGGTCATGCTGCGTCCTCCTGTACGATTGTTTTACGGTTGTTAAACGATGTTTCTGAAGAATCCTGCACGTTGCCTTCGTTTAGGCGTTTGCCTGTTACGCCTAATTCCGCAAGTCGTTGCGTGAGTATTTCTTCGATTCGGTCGAATTCCGTGTGCTTGATACGGATGAGCGGGATACCGTTGGCGCGGCAGTAGTCCGTTTTGATACGGTCACGCCGCCTACGTTCCTTAAGCCCGAGTGCCCCTCCGAAAAACTCAATTGAAGTTGAGTGCTGTACCCCGTCAAACTCAATTAGCGCACCGATGCTCGGTAGCCAGAAATCAAAAGGGAGTGGGTTCTTATCCCTACAGCCCTGATAACGGTACTGCTCAACGTAGTCAACGCCTAAGCTTATGAGTAACTCTTTTACCCTCCTTTCTCCGCGAGATTTGCGACAGGAGGGACATCGGCTTCCGTTGGCTACGCTTCGCACGGTCGCCTGCCAAGGTTCCCCACAACCATCTTCTCCTGCGCAAAGCCACCAGAATTTTTTACTGGACTTAGGCAGTACGTCAGACGGGCTTGTAGCGCCATTAAGCGTAGGGTGCCAAAGAGTAGCAGTAGCCGGGTCAACTTCCGCTAAATTGTAACCCAAAGCGGCTTCTTTGCTCCTTCTTTCTTTTTGGCTTATGAGACCCATACAGGACCCACATATATCGCCCTCCGCTCTGCGACACCCAAGTGCACGCCAGTATCTAACCCATTTAGTGTGCTTACCGCAGATATCACAAACTTTTGTTACGGTCGCCTTACTTTTGGGGTGTAAGTCACTCAAAGCAACTTCTATACGCGCCTTCCTGCTTATACCGCCGTTTTCCGATCTGGGTATGGTGTACCCCCGTGCCTCATAGTAGTCCGCATTTGCCCAATTCGGAGTTTCGATTGCACTACTCTCAAGTATGGACATCTCTCCGTCTCCTTTCCGCTTTGCTTCGTACACCTTATATAAGGACACGAAATTGCGGATTTGGGACATCGACGCAAAAAAAAAATAACGCCCACCTCCGAAGAGATGAGCGTTATGCACATACGTTTTAAATTTTCGTATTTCGTTTTGCCTTCGTACTTTTAACTAACCGATCGACCGGACTGGCCTTCTCGTGTTCCGCTTTTAAATCGCTGTTTACAAGCGCCACGTAGCGTCGTGTCATTTCCATTGTAGCGTGACCTAAAGCCCGCTGCGTAGCGAAGGCGTTCGCCCCGTTACGAAGGAACTCTAACGCGAATACATGCCGTAAATCATACGGTCGAATATGCGTCCCAATCTTTTTGCAGTATATCTCCATTCGGTCGCCCCACGTATGGCGGTTGAGCGGCCGCCCCTCATACGAGCAGAATATCGGAACGTCATCGCCCCATTCAGGCGCACGCACCGATAACAATTTCCGCAGTGCCTTCGTCGTAGTCTCCGATATAGGAAGCGTCCGCGCAACACGACCTTTCGCCACCTTCGCCGGCACGTAAATCTCCCGTAAAGAAGCGTTAAAATCCTGCGGTATTAGCTTCGTACCCTCCGAAGGACGGATGCCTGTATCTAGCGTTAAAAGAATGAGCGTATAGTCGCGTAGACCAACAAATGTGTTCTGGTTAGGCGCGGCCAACAACGCATTAAGTACGTCTACCTCGACCGCGACAGCTCGGTTTTCTGACTTGCGTTTCTTTACACTTGCGAGCGGATTCGTGGATAGCTCGCCTTCTCTTATACAGTAGTTAAAGAATGTGCGTAAGTAAACGAGTCGATTGTTAAACGTAGGCGGCGCGATGTCTTCCGCCAGATGCTCCATTACCGCGTCCCTTAGCGCTTGCTCCGTTTCCCATGCGTTGGGGAACCGTTTGAATAGGAGCTTAACGGTCCGATCGTAGTCGTGCAACGTATACTGACCGACTCCGTCCTCTAGCTTCTTATACGCCAGGAACTCTGTGAGAAGCTGACGCCAGTCCGTCCGGTTGCCCGCCGTAGGTTTTATACTTCGTAATCTTGCCAAAACAAAAACGCCTCCTCCGCATACTAACGGTAAGGCGCTTCGTTGGTCCTGTGTACCTGCGGATTGCTCCGTTACAGCTACACAGGACCTCGCGTTATTTTCGTCCATTTAACGCTGATGTGATCGGGGTAAAACGTTGATATGCCGAGGACCGGGATCGAACCGGTACGGTAGTCACCTACCGCAGGATTTTAAGTCCTGTGCGTCTGCCAATTCCGCCACCCCGGCAAGCATTTAGGAACGCTATTTTACACTTACTTGTTCTTATCTTACAAGTATCTGAGAAGCATGCTTATTGAAATGTTCTCGCTATGTAAATGTCGTTCAACCGGGCACCAACTTATAATACGACAATTTTATCAAAATGTAAAGTGTTTTTTAAAAAAATAATAAAAAATCTCTTTTTGTATAACTTGTGCACATTTGAACTACACTAATAAATGTCTTTCCAAACCACCAGAAGGGGTGTTACGAATGCGTGAAGGTATGATTCCAACTGTTCTTGGGACGGTAGTATCGGCTTCAGGCGCTGTGTTGCTGAGCAGTAAGTACAAACTTGCAGCTACAGGCATTCTCGGTTTCGGACTGGCTCATGTTGTTCTGGGAGCGATTGATTTGATTGAGCATCGCTAGTTGTTTGGAAAGTACCGGGCGGGATTTATCCTTCCCGGTTTATTTTATAAGCGTTTAATATGGAGCATAAGCGTTTATGTAAAGTGTAGAACTGAATCATGCCTAAGAAGGAGCGTGTAATGTGCTATGAAAAAACATAACTCCGAAAAAAAGAGTCTTACTGACGATCAAATCGAATATAAACAATCTCTGGATAAGCGTGAACCAGGATTTGATCGGATTCCTGACCCTGATGCCGATTCACCTGCAGCTACCGATATGATTGATGAAGCCGTGGACCGTGGAATAGATAAGCTACGTAATGACTTTACCAAATAAAGCATGAATTATAGGTCACAGGTTATTAAGTATCACTTGAAGATAAGCATGATCCAGCCAATAATCGAGATCCACAATACAATGCTGATGAAGAGTCCACACAAGAGACCAAAAGAGAAATTACCTTCACTCTTCGGCATAGCACTGCCAAATTTCAATCTAAGCTTCATTTGATTCCAGTTCATAGAACCCCCTCCTTAAGTTCTATTTCGGAATATGAAGCTTATTTTTGTAGACCTATAGTCATGTTTTTGAAAATAAAAAAGGGGTTTTTGTCCTATCACCCTGAGCGCGGCAACAGAATTACAGCTATACCTACCAAACAAATCAATCCACCAATGAAATCGTACAAGTCAGGTGTCTTTTTATCAATCCACCAGCCCCATGCAATGGAAAGAACAATAAAGACACCTCCGTACGCTGCATATACACGCCCAAAAGAGGAGAAAACCTGAAAGGTAGCAATGACTCCATAGACAGCTAAAATCACTCCGCCGCAAAGTCCGACATACCATGTCTTGCCTTCTCGCAGCCATTGCCAGATCAGATATCCACCTCCGATTTCAGCGATGCCTGCCAAAATAAAAAGTAAAGCTGCCTTTAACAACGTATCACGTCCTAAACTTTCTTACTTTTCAGTCATCTCATTATAGTAATCGACCTATAATAATAATTAATGCAATTACGCCAACCAGAATAAGCAGATTACTGACCTGACGCCAAAGGCTTGAAGCTCCCTCAGAGTGAAGCTTCCGCTGATTGGCATCAAAGTTTGCTTTGGTTCCCTCAGCATCTACCGGACTAGAAAATGGTCTGTGTTCTTCATTCATATGAAGGCCTCCTTTGCAATCCACTTTAATCATACCAAACTTTTCCGTCGATTTCGCGTTGCAATTATGCCTATAATTCAATGCAACTTCCGAATGAAGCTTCATATGTATGTAGTGTGCAAACCAACATGTCGATATTTCACTGAATATAAAGTATGATGACGAATTAAGGAAGAGTGGGTATTTAGACGCCTTTCATTGCAGGACGGTAGTTATGGTATAATTTAGTCAACTTGTTCAGGATCGTATCAGGGCGCAACTGGTTACTCCATTTATAATGAAACTTACATCCAAGAATCCACATCCGCTTAAAACCTGCATATTCTGTTTGTAGATCTAGGAGGAGGAAACGGATGTCCCCTATTTTTATAGCTAGTTTAATGATAATGGGTATATTTTTATTTCAGGCAGCCCTTATTCTAGGCATCATACATTGGGTTTCTAAACGTACCAAGCGTCCAGCACAAACCAAAATGTACCTTACAGTGGGTTTGCTTGTCTTTATATCAGGCTTACTTGTGTGGGACAACCGGATACACTTGCAGGAACTCAATGGGTGGACCATGATTAGTCTAGTAGTGATCATGATTAGCGCCTACATACAGCTTAGAAAACAAAAAAGAAAAATACTAACCCCATTACCAGCATCAAAGGAGGAGCGCCATGAAATCTCACTCAACACGCTTTTGGTTACAGAGGGTGCTACTGCTAATGCTTGTTTTACTCTTTAGCGGCTCTCAACAATCGTTCATTGTTGCTGATGCCGCCCCGCCAATTAATGCTCATGCCTCTGCCAAAGCCAGGCAATTACTTGCCTACCTAACTAATGTGCCGGATGATATGCTAATTTCCGGACAGCACGATTACTTAGAGGCACCGGATGAACAAAATAACAAGCTGCAACAAATCAGCGGACAATACGCGGGACTTCACGGCTATGAGTTTGGAGGGTTGGCTAATCAATCCCGTACTGCCTTACGAGAGCAACGTCAGCGTGTTGTGAATAGCGCTATTCAATGGAGTCGGGACGGCGGAATCGTAGCTATCACCTTTCATCAGGCGTTACCGGGCAAACCAAAAACGTGGAAAAACGTACAAGCAAAAATTACTGAAGCTGAATTTAATCGTTACGTCACGCCGGGTACCCCACAATATAAGCAACTCATCGCTGATTTGGACGAGGCGGCTCTGTCCCTTAAGACCTTACGGGATGCGGATGTGCCAGTTTTATGGAGACCTTATCATGAAATGAATGGTAACTGGTTTTGGTGGGGGAACAAACAAAATTACGCTAAGCTGTGGGATTTAATGTATGATCGGTTCGTACATGTCCATCATTTAGATAACCTGTTGTGGGTCTGGAGTCCCAATGCTCCGAACGCTTATAGCACTCCCTATAGTCTGTCTTTTCCAGGCATTAACCGGGTAGATGTGCTTGCAGCCGATATCTATAATAATGATTACAGGTCCTCCTACTACACTGAATTGCTAAAGCTTGCGCAGGGCAAGCCTATGGGAATCGGAGAAAGTGATATTCTGCCGAGTGCGAAGGTGCTACAGAATCAGCCAGCCTGGGCCTATGCCATGACATGGGGAAAGGAACTGTCGGCAACCAATTCGCAGGCAGCCATCAGACATTTTATGAACCAAAATAATATTATCACACGCGATCTTCTCCATGAGTCCCTCCGCTGAAAGAAAAAAGCTTGCACTTTGCTCCTAGAGCGAAGTGCAAGCTTTTTTATACCCAATCCAAATGAAACTCCCTAACTATTTCTAATTACCTCTTCAAGATCAAGATCGGCATATGCCTCTTCACCAAGATGTACAGATACAATGGTGTAGATCCGCTTGGTTAATCTAGACATCAGCCGATCACCTGGTGCCACGGAATATTCTTCCCGAAAATCCCCGATCTTGTGAAAACCGCTGGACATATGGATGTACAAGTTGCCCCTACGCGTTTTACCATGTACCAACATCAAATCTCCTCCTGCTGTGTGACCAACCTATTTTCCCTGTTACATCTATATCGGTCAGAACAAGATAGGATATAAGTCCCTGATCCCCTTCTTTTCTTTCACAAGATCGTGCACGTAAACGAAACGGGTCTGTCAGTGATATGACAGACCCGTCTTTGTAAATCCATTTTTCTAGCTAGAAAGAAACTATTCTTGATAGGATTCTGCAATCGCATTTGCTGCGATGATTGCGTTATACACATCATCAGGACTAACTGGGAACGGCATGTTGACCATTGTATCATTTGCTGCACAAGCATCTTCAGCCACCTGACGCCATTCAGCCTCAACAAATTCCTCTACACCCAGATCACGAAGCGTTAATGGAAGACCTACATCCTTAACCAGCTTAATCACGGTCTCTAGCTCTTCTTTTGGTGCGTTTTCCAGCACCAGCTGAGTTAACAAGCCGAATGTAACTTTCTCACCATGCTGTGCTTTGTGAAGTGAAGGAACGGCCGTCATGCCATTATGAATAGCATGTGCTGCTGCCAATCCGCCTGATTCTGCTCCGACACCGCTCAGATAAATGGTCGCTTCAATCGTATCCTCAACTGCACGAGTATATACTTTACGATCCACTGCACGCTTTGCCTTCACGGCATTTTCCAGCAATGTATCATAGCAAAGGCGAGCAAGTCCCAGACCTGTAGTGGAAGGCTTGTTCAGCACCAGATTGTCCCCATTGGCCTGATAGCAGGCACGAGCTTCAAAATAAGTTGCCAGTGCATCACCAATACCAGCTGCAAAGAAACGTGCAGGCGCCGCTGCCAAAATACCTGTATCTGCAAGTACTACATCTGGATTCGTAGGCAGGAACAAATATTCATCAAAGGAGCCATCCTTCTTGTAAATAACCGCAAGCGCGGTACAAGGAGCATCTGTAGAAGCAATGGTTGGAAAAATAGCGACAGGCAGCTTTTCATAATAGGCTGTTGCCTTGGCGGTATCCAGCGTTTTTCCCCCGCCAATCCCTATAATGATGTTCGAACCATGTTTGCGTACTAATTCACGGTTACGATCAATCTCTTCTTTTGTACATTCATATTGGAATTTCTCGAAGACCACCTGGTTACCAGCTGCTTCAATCGAAGCACCTGCCTCCTTTTGGGCTCTTTCAAGGATAAACTCATCGCAAATAACATAGGCCTTATCGCCATAATCCTTAATGTAGTCATTTAACGACGAGAGCAGATTTTGTCCAGAAATAAATTTCTTGGGTGAAGTAACGGACCTTACAACGTTTGCCATGTAAATTCCTCCTCAGCTTTGACTCATACTCAAATTAATAATGATTTGGGCATGTGACCCTTTAACTATAAACCTCTTTTCACATTATTAAAAGGCTTATTATGGAATATATTATGAACAAATTGTGTATCTATTACATTTAAAGAGACGAGCTCCATTCAGAGTACAAAATGCCCATCATGATGCGATCATAGCTGTTGCCATCACGGAGAACAGCGGAACGAACTCTCCCCTCAAGTTGGAACCCTGCCTTCTCATAGGTACGGATCGCTTGTGTATTGTACTCAATCACATCCAAGCCGACCCGATTTAAATTCAGCTCATAAAACGCATAACGAAGAATGAGACGTATAGCTTCCGCTCCAAAACCCTTGCCACGGTAGTCCGTATTACCTATACCTACTGCCAGCTGCCCGCAGCGATTATTCCACTCAATCCCATGAATAGCAACAAATCCGATCAGGACATCGTCTGCCAATGTTCTTAAGCGAAAATAGACCTCGTTAGAGCTAGGAGATCCTTCTGATTCCATCTGTTTCAACGTGTAGGGGAGTGCCAGATCCGTATCTACATTGCGCAAATACTTCGCATCCTCACCCCATTTGAACATCAGTTCAGCATCTTCTTCCCTAACTGCGGCCAGTTTTATTCGTTCCCCGTAAAATAAATTTTCGATTTTAATGACTCTTCAGCTCCTATTATGAATTGTGTACGATGTTTTCGTCATCTTTGTCAATGTTATCCAACGTCCGCAATATAAGCTCTCCCTAATGAATTCATTGTTTAAATTTTACAAAATAATCATACCTAACACAACCAAATCATTACAAATATCATGGTGGGATATACAAAAAGGCCTTGCAGCTGCAAGGTCTTCGTATTCCTAATATTTAAACAACATAACAACCAGTTGATATCCAGCTCCAATCGTCCAAAATAGCACATAATCGCCGCGCCGGATACGACCCGATTCGATACCTTCATATAGAGCAATGAACGGGCTGCTGGTACCTGTATAACCATAACGATCACCCACATAAATCATTTGGTCATCCTCTAGCTCCAAATGATCCTGGATCTTCAACACATTGGCCAATGAAAACTGCGACAGACAATAAGCCCGTACATCCTGAGGTGTAAGCCCATTCTTTTTTATAATGCGTTCAAGCAGTTCAAATGTTGGAGGCAAGGCCATATTGGCGTCGAACGGAAGCCACTGAATAAATTTGCCGGGTGCGTTCCTTTGGAGGGTCGCCGCTAACCCCCGGTCCGGGTACAATATTTTATCTATATTGATGGGGTCCGTATAATACAGGGAATCTATAAATCCAGTGTCCTCTTCTGTACGCTCCAAAATAGCTGCACATGCAGCATCGCCATAGTTCGCATACGTAATCTCATCCGCGGGATCGGAAATGAGCGAATTATAATCTGAGCCGATAATAAGCGCTGTCCGCACATCGGGATTAGACATCATCGACCGACTGGCTTGATCGACAGCTACTGTCATCCCTGCGCAATTTGCATTGGAATCCATCACTGCCACATCATGTCTGGCCCCAATCGCCTGGTGTACAAACAAGGCATTCATCGGAAACAGCGACTCAGGAACTTGAGTGGAGAACACGATCATATCCACATCACGACCTGTCATACCGGCTTGCTCCAGAGCTTTTTGCGCAGCTGCTATTCCCATGGTTAGACCGTTTTCGTTCGGATCATCAATGATATAACGCTGTTTTCTACCCATATGCTCCATGAAGCGTCGAATATCCTTTCCCCGCTCGTCAAAATGGCGAACATAATATTCGTTATCCAACGAATGGGACGGATGGTGCACTCCCAGTGCTTTTATTCTGATATGGCTCATCAGGTTTCCCCCTTACACATACGTCAGCGCATTATTGTACTACAATATCTACGTTGTTTAATCCTGCTTCACGTGCTACACGACCAAGCTGCATTTTAATAATCGTTTGCTGGAGGCTGATGACAAAAATTATTTTGGCAAATCCAGTTTCTTTATAACGTGCAAAAGAACCCTTCAGTTTCTCTACTTCACCTGGTCCCAAAAGTGCCATTTGGGTGCAATCTACCCTGAGTGTAAAGTTCGATGCCTGAATAGATGAAGTTTTGGCTATATAATCCTTTACAAAGCTGTCATACTCCTCTTGGCTAAAAACTCCATTCACTGCCATATGTACCGTTTTAATGACTTGATCCACTTCGATGGTATAAGGATGTTGACTCATTTTAGAAAGACTCCTTTGATTTCATTTTTTGTCTATTAAGAGTATCGGAATAATAGGTAGAATTTTTAATATGAAACGAGATACATCATCCCTAACATATTACAAGTTTGTGAATACACAAAAAACCGTCACCGCTTCTAGAAGAAGCTACTGACGGCTGAAAAAAATACAAATGCTCATATGGAATTAATTCGTAAATGTATGACGACCAAGCGAAATGACTGCCGGACGGCTTTTACTCCATTTGGCTGTGGCAATGGCTGGGTTGTAATAAAACAAAGACCCATTGGTCGGGTCAGCACCATTAAGTGCCTGTCTGGCTGCTCGATACGCAGTCTTGTTGGGTTTCAAGCGGTATTGACCATCCTGTACAGCGGTGAATTGACCCGGCTGTAAAATAACGTCCGGAATCGAGCTTGGAAACTCGCCGGACTGTACACGGTTTAATACGACAGCGCCGACAGCTACTTGTCCTTCAAACGATTCTCCGCGCGCCTCGGAATAAATGATCCGTGCCAGTTGATCCAACGCGGTTACGCGGACCTTTCCGAACGAATCGAGCTTGGCCTGTGTTGCCGCTCCGGCAATACCGTCAGGCGTCAGACCGTGATCCCTCTGAAAACGAGCCACCGCTTTGCTGGTCAAAGAGCCATAGTATCCCGTAAAACCAGCTTTGAAGTAACCGAGTGAATGAAGCTGCTGTTGAAGCTCCAGCACTCGTTCGCTTTGAATCCCTTTCTTTAAAGCTGACGATTGTGCCTGTGCTTGTCCTGGTGCGACTGATAATACAGTACCTAACATGCATGCGCAGGACAGGATTAAAATAGATAATTTTTTCATATTCCAGACAACCTCCTCTTTCATGTTCTGTCCGGTGCAACCATTCCGGCCTGTACAACTCAGGGACGTTTATCCGATGATGCTTCTTGTGCCATAACTTATGACTAGCTGCGGAAATGACGCGTGGCTACATATGGAATCGGACATTGATGCGTTCACACGTCCGTTGCAGTATACCACAAGCCGCATTTACGTATCATCCGGCTCTGGTCCTAAGAATACCCAAATCAATAAAACACTATCCAGCAAGGGATGACGTGTATGAGAAGCAATAGATCACATTTTGACTACACTTGAATACGTGACTTTTTTCGCTATTTTTCGATTCAATCTACCCAGGACCTGAACCTGACATCTGCTTTTTTAAACCACATTTTTGTGCACATATATATGGGCGAATGCATAGAGTAGCGTACGATCATTCATTTCGAGTAACAGAAAGGCAGGAAAGAACACGTGAATTCATATATGGATTACACCTCTCCCACTGTACAGTTCACCTATGATTTAAGCGACAATATTTTGTTTCAGAAAGATCCTCAGAACTCAATCAACGAGCTGTCGATCCAGCAGCTGAATACATTAGCAAATGTATCGCTACTGGATATCCGTCTCAGCACTGCTAATGTTGTAGAGCCTCACTACCATCAAAATGCCACAGAACTAATATACTGTATCTCTGGAGCAGTGACCGTGTCACTGATTAATCCTTTTACCCGCGAGTTACGACATTTTCCGATTACACCTGGACAGGTGGCTAACGTCCCTCAGGGATGGTGGCACTATCTAGTCGCCACGGTGGACAACACTCACTTGTTGGCGATTTTTAACGCTCCAGTTCCTGAATTCATTTTGGGCTCCGATGTTTTGCGGCTCACGCCAAGTAACATTATGGCTCATACTTACTGTCTGGATGAGAAAAAGGTCCAGGAAGCGCTCGCCCCTATAAAAAAACCTACCATCATCGGTCCTTCCAATGACTGCAAACAGCAGCCACCTCGAAAACCAGGGATTCACGTAAGGCTAACCGATACTTCATCACATCGTCAGGTCGCCCCCCAAAGAGGCTACACCTATACCCATGGATATCCTGGCTTTTCCTTTAATCCCTATCAAGAGTAAGATTAACCCTAGTCAGACCTTAAGTACGACGGAATCCCCCTTCCCTGTATGTTCGCCGTTACCATAAGGCTTTCTCTCTCATAAAATGCCAATGTGTATAAGAGGGGGTGATTGAATGGACGCTTACTACAACTGTTTGAACTGTATGAATAAAAGGGTGCGTATTCTCACCATTGATGGAAAACAGTACGAAGGAACCATTACAGATGTGGATCGTAATAATGTGTACTTAAAAACTGAACGGAATGGACGTGTACAAACGTCTGCCTTTTATCCTTACGGGTACGGTAATCAAATCTTAACTTTAAGCCTGTTCACCCTGTTGGCGATTGCTTTAATTTAGTCCCCAATCCATTGCCCGTTCCTGTCTATAGATGCCAAAGCACCTCATGTGACAGCTGCCCAGCCCGGCACAGTTTGTGCAGGGCCTGTACGCTGTTATTTGGGGTGTTTTATCATACGATCCATTCTCTAAAACACTTAACCCCCCATCGGTTATATCCCAATGGGGGGTTAAGCTAACTCAATTCAATTTAGACCCACAAAGACTTTGTAATGATAACGAGCAGAATGAACAGCACCAGAATAGCTCCTGTCGATGTCCAAACGCCTGGGTAGCCCCCTACTGAACCGCCACCGCAACCTCTTTCACATTCACTCATGGATCATTGCCTCCTTCAATTCAAGGTACAACATAGCTTATGTATTGAGCTTTCCTATGGACCGGGCTTTTTGGCAATGTTATGAATATTCTCGCTGATGGGCATTAGCCTACACCTTTTCTAGGCAGGAGCATAGGATATCACAACTAATCCTGAAGGAGTGAAGCAATTGAATTCAAATCAAATGTTCAATTATAACGTTAACCAACCTTTTCCTCACCATCCTACCTCCCACCATGTCGTGGTACACCCCGTAGATCCGTATGTCGTAGAAACATTAAAATCGATGATCGGCAAGTACGTTGTACTTGAAACAACACGTGGCAGAATTGATGGATGTGTAGTAGATAGTAAGCCTGACCATGTCATCTTGGATGTATACGGTAAAAAATTCTTTGTTCGAATCAGCGAAATCGTATGGATCATGCCTGGCTAACCAAATCAGACATTAAAAATCCTCGCAGATCCTAATTCGGATTCGCGAGGATTAATCATGACATGAACCTGCTAATCAAGCGAGCCTGCCAATGAAGCACGAAGTTCATCTATCGTTCCATTGTACTCATCTAGATCGACTTGGCCGCTAATACCTGGAACACTGCCTGTACTACTGTACTGCCAAGCCCACCAGCTATTCCAAGCTGGAACTGCGGTCGGCTTTTGCGTAGTGCTGTATCGCGCTACCCACAATTTATACATAGAAAACGTAGGATCAAACTTGGAAGCAAAGACGTTTCCCGTGTATACGATCGGCTCACGCCCGGTAAGCTTCTCCATTTCATCCAAAAATGCATGAGCCACTTCACTGATCTGTGCGGAAGTAAGACCTTTGGGATTATTTTCATAATCCATCACAGGGGGCAGATCTAGCCTTCCTCCTGCTGAATCTATAGCCCTAGCAAAATTAGCTGCTTCCTGGCGAGCTCCATCCACGGTAGTTGCGTTCAAAAAGTGGTAAGCGCCAACCAGGATGTTAGCATCTCTGGCCCCCTGAACATTTGCTAAAAATTGATTATCTTGATACTTGGTGCCCTCTGTAGCTTTAATAAAAGCAAATGTCTTGCCTGCCGCCGCCACTTGCTGCCAATCAATATTGCCATTATGGTGCGAGACGTCAATCCCCTGCGCATGTCCGTCAGAAGACATCGTAGGCTCAACAGGTATAGTAGATATAACAGTATCGGTAGATGCTGACTCCTCCGTTGCCTGATCCAACGCTACGATCACTTTACCATCATCTGCATTAATAAGATGAAAGGGTGTGCTGTGATCAAGATCAACTACAATACGTACCGAGGCTGGGTTTGTACTAAACATGGAGTATCTTACCTTGGAAACATCTAGATCTTCTGTGACTGGAAAGCTTCCTTGTCCACCATTGTTAAATGATTGTGAGGCTGGAAATTCCTCACCAAACTTCGAATCAGGTATATCTACAACAATACGATCTGGTTGAGTTAACTTGGTGACTTTGGGGCTTACTTTTCCATCCACCGTTATCGTCAATTGGTGATTGTTGAAGCGAATTTGGTTTACAGCCGTACGCTCACTCTCTATAGCATCGCTTGCAGCTTGAGTAGCAGAGTGATCACGGGTGGTCACGCTATTTCCGCTTGAAGCAGGCGGAGTCGTCAAGAATACGGTTTTAAGTTCGTTGTTCCAGACCACTTCCACTCCTGTCTGTTCAGATACAAAGCGAAGCGGAACATAAGTCGTTCCCCCGTTAAGCAAAGGAGCTACAGCCAACCCCATCGGTTGATCATTGACCGAGGCAATGGGATTGTTGACCTGAAGGCTCAGGTTAAGATTTTCTTTATGTATAGTTATAGTCCCTGTCTTGGACTCCCAATTCACACTATAACCCAATTCTTCTACAATAAGACGGAGTGGAACCAGCACATTGCCCTTTACTTCCTGGATCTGCACCCCCTTGCTGACACTTATATCTTTACCATCCAGCTGAATATGTGAGTTTGAAGACGCAGCGTGACTTTCTCTTGGAAATGCTAATAGAAACAGAAACAAAAAAGCAAATAAACAAATTTTCTTCATATGTACCCTACCAATCTCTAATTTTTCACTATGTAAATTTTACATTCTATGCCCCTCTAAAGCCTCCATTTTGATAGACGCGACTCCTATGTAAAAAGTTACGATTCATTCATTATATATTTCAGCCTTATAATACGAAAGCACTAAAAAACTCTGCCAGCTATACGCAAGCAGAGCTTTTTCCAGTTATTCATACGGTTACAAATGTTAGTCCTACAAGAATGATCGAAGTAACAGATAGTACCAGTAAGGGCAGCATTGCTTTCTCTCGCAAAGTCTTAAAGCTCACATTTAGCCCCATGCCTACCATAGCCATCGTTAACATAAAGGTAGTAAGCTGAGAAAGTTCGTTCATTAGACTAGGTGAAACTACAATATATTTTCCAAAAACATAACTTCCCAAAATACTTGCCGCAATAAAGCCCATGAGGAACCAGGGGAACTCTACTTTAGTACCTGTACGAATCTTTCCGGTTCGTTTCATCCAATACATTAAAATAAAGCTAAGCGGTATGAGTAAGAAGACACGCCCCAATTTGGCTAATAAACCCATGGCAAGAGCATCCTGTCCAGCAGGTGCTGCCGCTAAGGCCACATGTGCAATTTCATGTAAACTGATGCCTGACCAGATTCCATACTGTATATCTGTCAGAGGAAGCCAAGGCCGAAGCACTGTAAACAAAATGGCAAATACCGTGCCAACCAAGGCAATGAGTCCGACACCTATAGCTGTATCCTCATCGTCGGACTTCAATATAGGAGAAACAGCTGCAATAGCTGCTGCACCACAAACTCCGGTTCCAATCCCGAGAAGAAGCGAAAGCGAAGCATCTGCCTTAAATCGTTTGGCGAGCCAAACCGTAAACAAAATGGCAAATACCACAGTGCCTACATCGCGCATAAGCAAACCCAGCCCATGATGAATAACATCATCCATATTTAGCTTCAATCCATATAATACAATAGCTCCGCGCAGTATTTTCTTGGCTGAAAATTCAATTCCTGAGCGTACAGCTTCAGGGTACCCCCACAACTGTCGGTATAGTATAGCGAGAAACATTGCACATGCCAATGGACCTACATAATGAAAGCCCGGCACTTCGTTCAGGACGTATCCTGCCAGTGCAAAGATCATCGTTAGCACAATGCCAAATAAAAACTGAAATAATCGACCCCTGTTCAATAAAAATTTGACGTGTTGAATATGACTCTTCATGCTGATTCCCTCCAATTCTACATGCATACAGCTTAATATGTATTTTGTCATAAGAAAAATAAATCATTATAATAATTATGATAAGTAAATATGCATGATAAATTTGGAGGAATAGACTTTGGATCAATCTTTAATCGTCTTTGTTAGGGTTGCGGAGAAACAAAACTTCACACGAGCTGCTGAGGCACTACATATGACCCAGCCTGCGGTAAGTCAATATATTCAAACACTGGAACGCAGTGTAGGAACCCGGCTCCTGGAGCGAAGTAATAAATATGTGCGCTTAACTAAAGCAGGTGAAATTGTGTATCATCATGCCCAGGAGATTATCCGACTCCATACACGTATGCAGTACTTGGTGGACGAACTAATGCATACGGCAAAGGGTAACCTGTCTATTGGTGCAAGCTACACGTATGGTGAATATGTACTACCCCATGTAATTGCGCAAATGAGAATCCAGTACCCGCTCATTCAGCCCTCTATTACCATCGGCAATACATTGGAAATTGAAAAGCTCGTAATTCATAATCAACTGGATGTGGGCATTATCGAAGGAGAATTTCAGCATGACCATTTACACATTGAATCCTTCGCCGATGATGAAATGGTTATTGTCGTTCCGCAAAATCATCGTTTGGCCGGTACATCTCAAGTGGATATAAATGAGCTGCATGATGACATCTGGATTCTGCGGGAAGAAGGCTCTGGAACCCGGGAGGCGGCTGAAAAGATGTTTGCACAGCTTCGATTTTATCCTTCTCATATGATGAATTTTGGCAGTACACAGATCATCAAAGAGTCTGTAGAAGCAGGCTTGGGGATTTCTTTGCTGTCCCAATGGGTAATTCAAAAGGAACTTGCTTTAGGAACATTAGAAGTATTGGATATTCTCAATCTCCCGTTCATTCGGAAATTCTCCTTTCTGACCCCTTCTGCGGTATTTGAGACGAAAGCAACCACTGCTTTTTTGGAGATTTTGCGAGATTATAATGTAAAAAGGTAACCTGTAAAAGAAAAAAGCACCGATTAAGGTGCTTGCAATATAGTCAGTATTATATTTTTTATGAGGAGAGGTGGTCCTTACCATAGTATAAGAAATGGGAAAAGTCAGCGTAGCTCCCTTGGAATTGTTGCATATCATGAGCAGCAATACCTACAAAATTCCCTGTAAATCCTCCCGACAAAAAGCTGATATCCTGTATTTCAAAAAGTCGCTTCCAGGAAGGCTCATCTCCGACTCCATAATAAAATTGTGCATAGGAGGCATGGACCTCTACAGCCAAATGTACAGGAAGATCATTCTGAAGTGCAATCACTTGCGGAACTAACGTAAATGAATTAGCTTCACAGCGCATCATGCGCAGCACTTTTCCCACTCCCTCTTCATAGCTGACATACGTATACAAATAGTCCTCTTCATTGAGATACAGCAAAAGTCCCGCCATTTGCAAATAGCTTGTTGGCTGATACTCCAGTGCTGTTTCTACCCGAAAATGATGATCCGTTTGCCGAATGGCAAGCACGTGGTGCTTGAATAGACTTTGTATGGATTCTCCAGCATGAATTCGAAGGTAGCCTGGGCGCTGACTTAATGAACACCAGCTATCGTCCGCCAGGATACGCAATGTGTTCCACGATTTATCAATTGTGGGGCCCTCGAAAAAGTCTTCGAAAATATACTCCTGCTGCTCTTGCTTAATCGAAACTGTCCCTTGAGGCGCAGGCACCTCCAATTGAGGTGTATGGCCCCCGGCGGTTAATCGCAGCCAGCCTTCATCATTCCAATAGACTTGTTGCAACGCTGTCTCGCGCCCTAAAATGGCGTATTTCCCCTCCACTGGACGTGTGCATAAATGGGCCATATACCATTCTCCGTCAGGTGTTTGCACAAGACTGCCATGTCCTGCGCATTGTAACGGGAAATTCAGCTGATCACGAGATGTAAGCATCGGATTATGCGGGTCCACTTCATACGGGCCGGATATTTGCTTGGAGCGTGCTACGGTAACTGCATGCCCCGTACCTGTTCCACCTTCCGCTGTAATAAGATAGTAATAACCGTTCTGCCTGTAGATGTGAGGCGCTTCTGTCTTCTTCAATGGAGTGCAATCAAAAATTTTAACAGGCTCGCCAACAAGCCGCTGTTGACTGCTGTCATACTCCTGCATGACGATACCTGAAGACTTATTGCTTTCCAACATGCGGTAATCCCATAAGGCGTTCAATAGCCATTTGCGTCCATCCTCATCATGAAATAAAGACGGATCAAATCCACTACTATTCAGATAAACGGGTTCCGACCACGGCCCGTGAATCGTAGGCGCTGTTATCACAAAATTATGAACGTCCTTGAACGGACGCTTGGTGCTTTTCACATCCGTATAGAGTAGATAAAATAGGTTATCCGCGTAGCTCAATTGCGGTGCCCAAATGCTGCAATTTTTTGGGTTCCCCCTCAAGTCAACCTGATCAGTCAAAATATCCGTGCAGTGCTCCCAATGAGCCAAATCTTTGGACTGGTACACCCGTACTCCAGGCAGCCACTCAAACGATGACACTACAATATAGTAAGTATCCTCGACTCGCGTAATACACGGATCGGGATTAAAGCCTTTTAATATAGGGTTTTGGATCATCATGAGACATCACTTCTCCTTGCTTTCCAAAATGCGACTCCCTCAAAAACCTGTTCCTTGCTCCATGCTTCTGTCCTCGCTTCAAAACAATCCGCCCACGGAACACGCTGCTGACGTAATGAAGCTATTTCATCAGATCCGCCATATTCCTGATAGCATACGGTTTTCTCGTTCGCTACATTGTCCCAATTGTCCCAGCCACGCGGATCGATATGGTCGCCCATTTTACAATTGACAAATACGGTTTTGGCATATTCCCGCCATGGACGACCCAAAAAAACAGGGGTAATATCAGGCTCTGCGGTTAAATAGCAATGATCAAATACATAGCCGTACGTTTGTCCTTGCGGTGTAGAAGCGGCTGTAACGTAGCTTGTATGGTTCTTATGATGACGCAAACTACGAATCTCGCAATCTTCAAAGTAAGCGGTAGCCCCGCCAAAAATGAAGTCTATCGTACCCTCGATGTAACAATGCTGATAGAGCTGGCGATAGTATGCGTGATGTTCTTTCAAAGGAATTCCACCAAACTTTAATCGTTCTTTGGGTGCAGGAGGCAGAGGGCCTGTAAATAACGTGTCCTGGTACCCTTTAAAGGTGCAGTTTCTAAAGATGGTTTGATCACAATGAGCGTATACCGCAACGGCCTGCCCAATGTGTTCTCCCTGTCCGGCCGTGTTGGAAATGATGAGATTTTCCAAGATCAAATGGCTGCCGCCTACAAATAAAGTGGGTGTCGCAAAGGTTCCTATTTCCTCACCTGCTTCATTCCGCTCCCTGGCGTACCGATTCATTCGAATTTCTACCTGTCCGATGCCTATGATATGTAGATTTGAACGGTAAATCCGCACCTCTTCCTCATAGGTACCCGATAAAATAGTTAGCGTTTCCATTTCGTTGGAAGGCGATTGCTCCAATACATTAATCGCCTCCTGAATGGTGTGGAAATCACAAAAGGATTCTTTTCCGACTAGCATGGTTACCCCAATCCTTTCATTTGATTTACAAGTGTTCAGCTAAAAATGACTGCCAAGCCGTTCGCATTTCCAATGTCTCCATATGACCACCGCTCGCAATCACAGGCTGCCAATGCTCAGGGTGACCTGCTTTCTGATAAGCTTCCAACAACCCGTTTGCCAAATGCTCGACTCCTTCTATAGGACACATGCGATCATTTTGACCTGTTATACTCATCCGTGGGCGAGGTACGATCCGCTTTTGAATATCCAACGTGGTGAAATGCTTCAACAAGCCGGGAACATAGGAATAGAACCCATGATGATCCAATCCCCTTTTGGCGATCAGCGTATGGGCATCTACCTGTCCGCAGATATCAACCGTGACCTGTATTCGTTCATCTAAAGCAGCCATCCACCATGCCATAAGTCCACCCATCGACATGCCGATCGATGCGATGCGGGAAGCATCAATGTCCTCACGCTGGCACATATAATCTACCAAACGACGGTTATCATACAGCATCATGCCCCACAGCACCTGGCCCTGCCAGAGCATTTCTTTTACCAGTTCGCTCTCGGTTTTGCCCCCACGTTCATTGAAGCACCACATGTCGATACAGCACACGCAATATCCCATATCTGTCAGAACTGTAGCAAACGAGGGCTGCTGTAGGTAAGGACTGCTATGGAGCAACTCCTTACGTCCATTCGTATAGTTGCCCCCGTGCGAATGGTTAAAAACGACCAATGGGAACGGGCCGTTCCCTTGTAAGGGTGTAGCTACATAAGCGGGCACAGACTCGATTCCGTTCAAGTCCAATAGGAGACACTCCAGTCGATATCCCTCCCGCTCTTCTTGATTCAGCAGAGTTGCCGTTATAGGGCGATCTGCCGGAAGGTCGCCCAGCAATGCTTGCAACTTATCCACGTTTTATTCTCCTTTCATCCCTCCTAGTTCAGCACATTCTGTTCAGAAGGTTGTACCGTTACTTGTTCTATCAGCTTTTCAGGCTGAGCTGTATTCTTCGAATGGCAACGATTGATTTCAACGTTTTCCCCATTTTCAATATAAAAGGCAGGACCTTCATGATTCTCAATCGTAACCTGTTGAAAACGAATATCCTTCACGTTACCCAGATAAAAACCACGGTTATTCATATCTTCAATCCCTGTCATCATGGCCGGACGACCGGGAATCGCATTTTTAGCCATAGAAATATCAATATTGGAAAATGTGATTTCAGCGATATATTGCTCTGCAAGTCCGTACAAGAAGCCAGCCGCCGCATGAACCTGTCTTGCCGTAATATCAGAAAAATGGATTCTTCTAAAGCACGGAGTTTCATCAGTAATCGGATAGGGATTTTTATCCCAAACATATTTGTCTTTGCCCCGAGGTCCGCAGAAATAATACAGGTTTAGAATAAATGGACAAATGACCTCCTCCATCACAATGTTGCTGATGCGAATATCCTCGATGATTCCACCGCGTCCCCGTCTTGATTTCAGACGTATACCCCGATCCGTTTGCTTGAACACGCAATTGCTAATCGTAACATTACGAATATCTCCGCTCATTTCGCTTCCCAGCACGACAGCACCATGACCATGTACCATTGTACAGTTGGTAATCGTAATATTTTCACAAGGAATCCGTTCTTGCGTATCTTCGGTTCCTGCTTTGATCGCAATACAATCATCGCCTACATCTATATTGCAGTTGCTAATACGAACATTGGAACAGGATTCGGGATTAATACCATCCGTATTGGGAGAGTCCGCCGGGTTAAGAATGGACAAATTATCAATCGTAACGTTATAGCAAGCAATGGGGTTTACAGTCCAACTGGGGGAATTTTTTAACATAACATCTTTAATGGTAACCCGCTGACAACGGTCAAAGCTGATTAATTTGGGTCTCGGATACTGTAACTCCTCTGGATGATTCCGATGCTTTTCCCACCACGGCTGACCATTTCCATCCAGCGTTCCGCTGCCTGTAATCGAAATATTCTCAAGGTTCTCTCCATAAATACACGATGCATGTACTTCCCGCTGAACGCCCTCCCATCTGGATTCTACTACAGGGTAATCAGCCAGTTCCGTACTGAAGGAAAGAATAGCGCCAGGGCTTACATGCAGCTCAATGTTGCTTTTCAGAAAAATAGCGCCCGTTAGGTACGTTCCAGCCGGAACAAAAACGGTGCCTCCACCAGCATTACTTGCCGCTTCAATAGCAGCCGCAATCGCCTCTGTTGCCATCTTCGTACCATCCTGAACTGCTCCATAATCTACAATGTTGTACAATTGCATTTCGTTCTCTCCTGTCTTTATTTTTTGTGAATACGAAAATGATTTATAGACTGGGCTGGAAAACACACTGGAAAACGGAGTAGGCGGAATGGTGCTGGACAAGTGTCAGCAATGATAAGCACCCATCCGCCTGCGTAGTGACAATTCATGTACACTAATATTCAACCTATATCTTTATTTTTTCGATTTCTTATACGCTTCTTCATACTCAGTGGTAATTCGTGCTCCGCCTGACTTTTTCCAATTTTCTACAGCTGCCTTAAATCCGGCTTCATCAATTTCACCCATAATAAATTTGAAGGAGGCGTCGGTAATGATTTTCTCCAGCTCTGTCCCTTGTTCATTAGCGGTAGCTGAATCCAGTGGCACTGTCGGGTCTAGAACAGCAAATTTATTATTTTCTCGCACTAATTCGTTAGCCAGTTCCTTTTCCGGATTGGCATCCTTTAAGTTATAAGTCACTTCACTTGGTCTGGAGCTTGAAAACGGCTGAACATCTGCTTGCCACAAATCTGTATTCGTAATTTTGAAGGAACCATCCTTTTCAATTTTATAATGAGTACCTTCAAGACCACCGGTCATATACATGTATACATCTTTGTCAATTAAGTCATCTACAAATTGCAGCAGTCTCTTCAACTCAGCTTCTGTCTTTACTTCAGATTTCGGAAATGCCAGCAAGCCTCCTACCCCGCTTCCCTCAGACCATACGTGGTATTGTCCATCTCCATTCGAAATCTTGTTGACAGGTACCAGCTTTAGCCCTTTTTGTAAGCCTTGAGACAAGGTTCTGAGGTTAGAAATATCGATCATGCCTGTATAAATCCCTGCTTTACCTTGTGCAAATTGTTGTTGCTGGTCCGTTTTAGCGGTTACAGCAAAGTCTTTGGAGAGATACCCGTTTTTGTATAATTTATTGGAATACTTTAAGGTCTCCAAATATTGAGGAGTATCAAATTCCGGCGTAAACTTTCCGTTTTCATCTACTTTCCAGCCATTAGGTGTACCAAAATAGGAACTTAACGTTTTGAAACTGCTGTAGCGCAGATCCGATCTGTCAACAAACCCAGTCGTATCATTTTTTCCATTGCCATCCGGATCATCTTCTGTAAACGCTCTCGCAACTTCATACAACTCATCCAGTGTGGTCGGCACCTTCAGTCCTAAGCGATCGAGCCAATCCTGACGAATGACCAAACCCGCCCGAGCCAGATTCTTCTGGAACGGAACACCATATAGCACCCCTTCAATAGAAGCGGCTTCTCGCACTTCAGGTGGGATCTTTTTCAAATTTTCGTAATCATCCAAGTATTTGCCTACATCCCAGAATAGTCCTGATTTCAATGAACTACGTACTGAGGAATTTGTCATCATCGTCAAAGTCACCATATCTGCCAATTCACCAGAAGCCAGTGCGGTGGTAATTCTCTCTTCCTTGGAAGCATCCGGTACCCAGTTAAACGTAATTTTGGAATTGGTGTATTCTTCGATTTTACTTTTAATCGTTTCTGTAGGCGGAGAGGCTGTATGCAATACGTTTAGCCAAGTAAATTCCAGTTTGGATTTAGGATCATAGGTTTGACTGCCTTGATCTTCAGTTCCCTTGTCACCACAAGCAGCTAGAAAAACACTCATGACCATAAGTGCGGCAAGAAGACCTGACACTCCCTTTTTCATCTTGATTCCTTTTTTCATCGTGTTTGCTCCTTTTTGGTTTGTATATTCATACCATATCTTCCTCTTTCACCAGAACCTCTCGCTCTATTTTGCTGAATACCTGATGCGTCATCCACATCACGAGATAACCGATGATGCTCGCTCCGGCAAAAGTTAGAATTCCTGGGTACAAGCCTAGAATCAATGCATAAAGCACGACAATGGCTACAAAAAGAACAAGTGTATATTGTAAATACGAAAAACCAATCACGATCGACATCTTGATCTTCAGCTTGATGCCTTTCCAATCATAGTGAGCCAGCAACGGAAAAATGTATGCCAAAGAGATAAGATACAAAAAGGCACCCATCAGCGTCACCACACGAATATACCAGGATGAGACGTTGACGATATCCACGTAGAGCACGTAACCCACAAGGCTGTATAGCCCGCCAATGATGGCTGCTTCTTTAAAGCTTTCTTTAAAGTAACGTACAAACGTCGAGAAAATGGCGACTTCCTCATTGCCCCGAATCCACTGCCTAAAAATGCTAAGCATAGCAACGGTTGCAGGCCCAACACCTATAAAACCCAAGCCCAGGATCGTCGCAATCGTCCACAGCAAGTTAAGGTAGACCAGGCGTAGCAGGCGCATGCACCATTTGTTCATGTTTTCTACAAACCGTACCATTTTGCATCCTTCCCGTCGTCATTAGTAAACGCCGTCTTCACCAAATTTCTTAGCGAGTCGATTGGAGAGCATAATCAGAATTAAACCTACTACACCTTTAAAAAGTCCTACTGTCGTACTGAAACTTAATTGTCCATTCTTTAAACCCGCAGTATAAATATAGGTGTCAAAGATTTCAGCAACCTCGCGGTTTAATGAATTCAATAGCAGATACATATGCTCAAAGCCCAAATCCAGCGTGCTACCAATTTTCAAAATTAACAATGTAATAATAACCGGGCGGATCGCTGGCAACGTCACGTGCCATGTCTTTCGCAAACGTCCAGCGCCGTCCATTTCTGCTGCCTCATACAATTGCGTATCCACCACTGTAATTGCAGATAAATAAATGATGGTAGACCAGCCGAGTTCCTTCCAAATCACTTGCCCGATATATACCGTTCGCAGCCACTGCGGAGATGTTAAGAAGCTGATCTTCTCACCGCCCAGCGCGGCAATCATTTCATTCAGTACACCGCCGTCCACTGTCAGGAAAACATAAGAAATCGAAACAATGATAACCCATGACATAAAGTGCGGAATGTAGATAATGGTTTGAATAATGTTTTTGAAAAACATCTTCCTAACCTCATTCAGCATGAGCGCCAATATGATGGGCAACGGAAAAAAGATTACAATATTCAGTGCAAATAAAATCAGCGTATTGCGAAGCAGCATAAAAAACGTAGGCTCAGTAAACAAACGAATAAAATGCTTCATTCCTACCCATGGACTGCCTGTGATTCCCTGAAATGCTTGATAATCCTGAAATGCAATTACCAATCCCCCCATAGGGAAGTACTTGAAGATAATGAAGTACACCAATCCGGGTAAAACCATCAGATAGAGCAGCTTGTGTTTCTGCATTCGTAAAAGGCTTTCCGTCGTTCTTTTGTTCTTCTTCATTTTCATCTTCATGTTTGGTGCGGGGACACTTGAAACTTTCATTAGTTCGACCTCCTTCAAACGTTCCTGTATACGCTTTCAAGAGTACGTTATTTTCGGCATTCCGCATATAATCATCAAATGATAGCGTTTACAAAAGTAGGCCAACAGCCTACTTTATAGCCTCTTCACCTTAGCTAATGATTACTACACAACTTAATGATCATCCTCTTTATTCCACGCTTAGAGAACACCTCAAGATTTGATTATATACGGAATTCTTTCCTCTTGATAAGGTTTACATGTAAACGATTACAAGGAGGTCAACCACATTGGAACAACCATTACTCAAACCAAAATTACGAAAAAAAGAATCACTGGGCAGTCGTATTTTCAACATTGTAAACAGCACACTTTTGATTCTCATTGCCCTCACTTGTCTCTTGCCTTTTTTGAATATCATCGCCAGCTCATTTGCCTCAACTGAGGAAGTAGTGGCCAAGAAGTTTATTTTATTCCCTGTTACTTTTTCTCTGGATGCTTATCGCTATATCCTATCCACTCCAACGATTTTTAGAGGACTTGGGGTTTCGGTCGGAGTAACGATCGTGGGTACAGTTGTAAGTATGATTTTTACCGCTTTTATGGCTTATGGATTATCCCGGAAATATCTGCTTGGCCGCAATACGATTAACTTCATTGTCGTGTTCTCTATGTTGTTTAGCGGGGGGATGATTCCGACATTCCTCGTTGTCAAAAGCATGGGGCTGATCAATTCGTATTGGTCCTTGATTTTGCCCGTAGCCATTAATGCATTTAACCTGATTATCATGCGTAACTTTTTTCAGGCGTTGCCGGATGATTTGGAGGAATCGGCCAAGATGGACGGGTGCAACGATTTTGGTATCTTCTTTAAAATTATGTTGCCATTAGCCCTGCCTTCTATTGCAACTATTTCTTTATTCTACGCTGTTGCCTACTGGAATACGTATATGCACGCTATTCTCTATATCAATGACTCTGCCAAATGGCCAATTCAAGTCTTACTTCGCCAAATTGTTATCGTCTCCAGTGGTATGCAGGCAGAAGGAACCGCGGTAGATGTCATCCCGCCTGCGCAGACGATTAAGATGGCGGTCATTGTTATAGCGACCGTTCCAATGTTAATCGTGTATCCATTTGTGCAAAAGCACTTTGTCAAAGGAGCTTTGCTGGGGGCGGTTAAAGGTTAATTGGCTTGCTTCATCTTTCGATAAGCCCCTGGTGTAACCTGTTCTTTTTTCCGAAAAGAGCGGATGAAGTTTTGCGAATTATGATATTGCAGTCGCTCGGCGATTTCTTTAATCGTCATATCTGTCTCAACGAGCCACTTCTTGCTCATTTGCAGGCGATAGCCCATCAGATATTCGCTAAACGTTGTACCGTATTCTTTTTTGAAAATACTGCTTAAATAATTCGGATTGTAATGCAGTCGATCTCCAATGAGTTCTAATGATAATTCCTGGTCATATTCAGCACGGATAATCGCGGCAATTTTCTCTGAGAGACAGCGGAATTGCTGGTTGGTCTTCTCCTTCATGCTTTTTACCATGGGGAAAATAACCTGTTCTAACAGCATGCGTTCTATCTCCTCCGGGTTACGGATATCCAGCAAACGGTGATACAAGGCATGATTGTCTTGCGTCAGTAGCACTTCAATCCCTAATAGCTGCTCTAATTGGATGAGGTTATTTACAAATCGTACCAATAGCACTTCGAAGTTCATGGAATAATTGTTCTTTGTCATCATTTCTGCCAATAAAGAGTGCACGGTATGATATACCTGCTCTTCATCCCCTATGCGAATGGCATCAAACAGTTTCGATTCCAATTCCGCAGGATAATGAAGCAGTACCGGACCTGAAATGACCATGGAAATATCCTCATAAAAAATAATCGACTCTTTACCTAGATTTAAACGGTGATGTAATGCTTGCTTGCTCATCTCACAAGCTTCTTTGCTTTCTAACAAGTTATCATACGCTGTGCTAATACCGATGCTGATGGATACATTCAAATACTCTTTTACATGCTGAATCAAAAGGGTCGCATGATCCAGCACTTGCTTTCTCATTTCCTGTGCACTCTTACCTGCCAAAATTAAAATGGTAGCCTGAGTGTTATCGTTCAAAATGATCGGAAGCATACGCAGCTGCTCTGGAATCGTTTCTTCTACGATTTTGTTAATAGCCAGCAGTAAAATATCTTTATCCGAAGGTTCTCGATCTCCCAGATTATCCAGTTGAACTAACAAGGTAATATACATTTGATTCTCGATCTGCGGGTAGCCCAGACGTGGCATTTTTCGTGCCAATTCCTCTGCGGAAACACGTTTGCGAAACAGGTTGAGAATCAATTGCGTTTCCAACTGTGGCATTTCGGACTGAATGAGACTTTCCAAGCTTTCCTTCTCAGTTACAATGTTGTCGATGGAATTAATAATCCACTCAATTTCATTTTTAGAAGGTTCATTTTTGAATGCGAAATTAGGATTTTTCGGCAAGCTGCGTTTTATTTGCTGAAATGGCTTGGTAAAGTAAATGGCAATGATGTAGGCCACCACCACTATTAAAAGCGTTAATACAAGGCCCATCATGATAATCCCAAATTTGGTCGTTTGAAACGCGTTTGCAATCTCTTTTTTATCTAATACCGTTAAGTAAGTCCAATTGTTGTAAGCAGATTTAGCATAAATGATTTGCCGTGCTGGCTGATGCTCCGTTTTCTCCAACGTTAGCATGCCTGTGTTGTCTGATTTAGCAGTTACTTCTGAAATGTGCTGAAGCTGCTGAGTAGACAATAAGGGAGTAGCAGGCTCCGTTTCGTACATTAAGTCGCCTTTGTTATTCAAAATAATCACAGGCATATGATCCTCTGTTTGAATGGTACGACTTAACGTCTGCGACGAAATATCAGACAGCGCAATGGCCTGCTTCTTTTTGGAAAACACAGGCAAGGTATTCACAAAACGGATTCCTTTATCTGTTTTAATCCAGAATAGTCCCTTATCCTGGTGGTCTATATAGGTGCTAATCAGCTGTTCTCGTTCCGTTTTCGTCAAATAAGACAGGCTTCCATTGGAGATTCTCCAATTCTGATTTAGGCTGATCAGTGAATACTCGGTTCCTTCTAATCCCATCGTAGCAATATAATTGAGCTGGGTATTCACATTCCGATATGCTACAAAATCTTTTTCTGTAATGGGATTTTTGACAACTTCATTAAAGGAACTGGTCGTGCTATACGTATTAAAAGCGTATTCAATCGTTTGAATTTTCTGCTCCAGGCTATTTCTAATCTGCGCCATGTAGCTTTGCTTGGTATTGGAAACTCTCTCCACAACGGAGCTAATTGTTGTAAAATAGATGTAGCTGCCGAAGCTGGCCACCAATCCTATTCCCAAAACCAGAATCGTAATAAAAATAGTGTAGAACATTCTTCCTTTTTTCATTGCGCTCCCCCTTTGGTTCTTGGTATCACACCAAATTATAGCGCTTTCATAACAAGGTTTAAATCATTTTTTTCACGTGTGCATTATTTTTTACATCCGTATCATTCCAATTTAAGTTGATTTAGTTTGGTTTGCGGCAGATAAAAAGAAATTTGGAGGTCTCTTATGTTACATGTCGTTAGTTCTAAAGAACAGATTGTAAAAGAAGAATTTCCGTTAGACACTTCCTTTCTCTCCCTCTATCCTGTAGCGGTCCGTGAAGCTCGTCCTTTTGTATTGGTGTTACCTGGCGGTGGCTACGAGCATTTGGCTTCACATGAAGGAGAGCCGATCGCCCGATGGTTAAATGATTTAGGTATTCACGCGGGTGTGCTGGAGTATCAGGTCGGCGATTTCGAGGTTACCTCCTTGCTGGAAGATGTAGAACATGCGTTGCAATGGATTCGCCAAACATCGCATGACTGGCAAGTGATCCCTGATCAAGTGGGTCTCATCGGTTTCTCAGCAGGCGGTCACCTGGCCTCCATTGTGTCCACGATTGGAGCGGAAAAACCAAATCTTCTGATGTTGGGATACCCTGTAATATCATTCCATGAGCCTTATACGCATTTGGGAAGCCGTACGCACTTTTTAGGCGAACAGCCGAACTCGGAGCAGCTTCAAGCCTTTTCATCCGATCGGCAAGTGACTGCACAGACACCTCCGACTTTTATGTGGACAACGGCCAATGATGGAGCTGTACCGGTAGAAAATAGCCTGTTGTTCGCTTTCTCATTATCCAGAGAGCGTATTCCGTTTGAACTGCATGTATTTGAAGAAGGGCGGCACGGATTGGGACTGTCTGAGGACAACCGTGAATGCCGACAATGGCTCGACCTGGCGGAAAAATGGCTTCAAAAACATGGATATGCGCAGACAAGACAGCGGATGACAACTCGACTGTTTATCGCAGGAGACTCTACCGCAGCCCAAAAAGGAGCAACCGAAAAACCGATGACAGGCTGGGGCGAACATTTGCAAGCTCATTTGGACTCTACTGTTCATGTGGACAATCGTGCCGTCAATGGGCGAAGCACCAAATCCTTTATAGTAGAAGGGCGATTAGCTGATATTGAAAAAGATATTCAAGCTGGCGATTATCTGTTTATCCAATTTGGACATAACGATGAGAAAAAAGAAGACCCCACGCGCTACACCGATCCTGAGGGAGAGTACCGTCTAAACTTAATTCAATTCATTCAGTCCGCTCGGGAACGTGGCGGAATTCCTGTGCTATTGACCTCTGTAAGCCGCCGCCGTTTTACCGCGGACGGTGAACCTGATCCGCTGGCCGTAGGAGCTTATCCCGATGCCATGCGAAAAGTAGCCGAGGAAACCCAAACACCGTTGCTCGATATTTTCGAAGCATCACAGCAGCTTTATCGTTCCATGGGTGAAAAAGAGTCCCAACTTCTATTTATGCATTTGCCTGAAAAAATGCACCCTAATTACCCAGCCGGGGTAGCAGATAATACCCATTTTTCTGACGAAGGAGCAAGGAAAATTGCCCAACTTGTAGCAGAAGCGATTTGTCAAAGTACGGAGCTATCTGCATTAAAGCAATGCATGATCGATAGAAATCTAAATATCAGTGAGACGGTTGCACACCAACTTGTCAACTGATATCAAGTGCCAGGTATGTTAATACGAAAACGGACTTCGAGCGTATCACGCTGATGTCCGTTTTTTATTTCTTTTTAGCAAAGATAGCCAATCTATAGGGAATAGTTCAAAAATACAGTACACATAATAAATTTCTTTAATTGTTATATTTTAATTATTTTGTATCTAATAGGACTTTAGGATCATTTCATTGTATTGTTTTGACAACATTTGTCGAATGAAGTGAAATCAACAATTTTACATGGTATATTTTAGGAGCTCATATCATACATAAGGAGGATTTTTTAATGAATACTAAGAAAATATTATTATCAACAGCTATGTCTTTGGGACTCCTTGGAAGTATTATCGTTCCTAGTGCGTCCGCATCAGTAGGCCCTTCTCCAGTAATTACACCTATTGTAGAAGTTAATGGAGTATACTACAGAACGGCTACGTTGCCACGTAATTATTCCTATGCGCTGTCAAATTACCCTGGGGATACTTATAAAGTGGCGAGCGGAAATGTCACCGTTTCCGCTTCCGGCGTGGTAACTACCACCACTACAACGAATGCAAGAGTTGAGATTTACGCCGGTAATGGTAAATTGAGAATGGTGTATACCGTTAAGGTAAACTAGGAAAAAGCCTTAAAAAAGCACTGTTCGTTTATTCGAGCAGTGCTTTCTTTGTTGGACCTATATTCCTACTAGCTATAGCGACGTTATCATGAGAGGCTTCAAAATTAATATACTCGGAAATTATTAAAAATGAATGGGCTGAGTCACCCCTCTCTTTGCTACCCAATGTCTTGTTCTCTGACCTTTAAAGATCATATTTGGACCGAATCCAATAAAAACAAGGCCTAGCTTTATCAATAACAGTTTGTACTCTTTGAGACATTAACTAGTTCCTTACATAATAAGATTTTGGCAAACCAAACCACAAAAACAACTACATAAAAAATCCCAGAAGCATAAATTGCAGACTTGAATTGTAGTCCGCATAATAAATTGCGGTATAAATATTAGAAAAAATAGTGAAATTAGTTATTCTTTAAATGTACTTACAGACCATTAGAGAAATTTTATTTTTGTATTTTTTGTTGGGTAGCAAGATTCAATATCTTGAGTTAGCCTGTTTTAAATTTTTATAGAAAAATAGAACTAGTTCTGATAGACTATTGCTACTATATTTTTATACTGGAGATATTGGGTTCGTGAAAAATAAAACTTTTTTCTCTCTTTTGTGTGCTTTTATTATTTCTATAATGGGATTAACAGCATGTGGAGTATCATCAAGTAAAGATCATTCATTACTATCAAAAGAAGAATTTGAACAAATGTATGTAAATGCTGATCAGTTTGAAGATCGCTCTATTAATTTTTATGGACAAATCACCTATGGTCCTAAGGAAAATAGAAATGGAATTTATGTTCAAGTGAATGCTGATCCGAAAAATAATGAAAAAAACACTTTTGTTTACGGCGATAGTTTTTCCAGCTTCTCTAATGTAAAAGAGAATGATTTTATCCACGTAACTGGTACTGTCATAGAAAAATATCGTTATAGAACGACCCACGGCAATTACACCTCAGCTCCTGCCATCGCAGCAAATAAAATAGAAAAATCTATGTTTATTGATCCTACATTGAGCACTATAGAAGTAAATAAGTCAGTAAAACAAAAGGGCTATATCATGACTCTTCAAAAAGTCGAGTTTGCTGAAGAGGAAACTCGGATTTATATGGCAATCGAAAACAGATCTACAAGCACTATAAATTATTATGACTTTTATACTAAATTGGTTCAAGGAAACAAACAATACGAACCAACGTTTGATCGCGTAAGCTATACTTACCCTGAATTACAGTCCGAAATACTACCTGGTGTGAAGACAGAAGGAATCCTTACATTCTCAAAAATAGACTCTTCTAAGGATTTAACCTTAATTGCAAAAGGTTCTTCAGAGGAACTTGAATATAATCCATTCAAGTTTAAGATTTCAAAAAAATAGTCTTTTCGGAGCTCCTTCTAGAGAATTGCATCCCCTAGAATAGATACTGCCCCCTTCGGGTAATGCAATATATTCTACGGGATGCATTCTTGATGGCAATAAAAGATCAAAAAATAAATCGAATTCATAAAAAGTAAAAAAGAGAAGATTCGTTAGCAACTTAGAATTCCCTCCTCAAATTGCGATTTTACTTCCGCCCTCTGTAAACAACAAAAAAACCCTTGCTTAGCAAGGGTTTTTGAGGAAATGGGCCCTGAGGGACTCGAACCCCCGACCAATCGGTTATGAGCCGACCGCTCTAACCAACTGAGCTAAGGGCCCTCAAAAAAACATGTATATTCACGTTACATATTCGTAACAGCAACGTTAATTAATATACAACATTTTCTTGTGTTTCGTCAATAGTTTTTAGAAATTTTCTTTTTAAAAATTATTTTTGTAAACCTATGGAATAAATCGGACACCATAACGACCTTTGCGCGAGCGGTACACCTCCACTGCGCGGGGATCATTGTAGCCGTACATCCATCCGTCATGCTCCAGCCTTTTTGCCAAACATCCTGCCTGAAATTTAGTCGTGTACAGTCTGCCGTAGTAAACCCAATACATCCGAACTCCCTCTTTTCACATGATAGTAGGAGTTAGTGTAACCGGATCGAATTCGATTTACACAGCTTGATTTCTAACAGTCTGGACTGGATCACAATGAGTCTGTGACGCACTACTTATTAGCTCCGTTGTCTCTAATACTCAGTCTTATTTGCCGAAGGAAGCCGGGTCCTGACGCCAGGAACGTAGCAGTTCCATCTCTTCCTCCTGGATGGTTCCTTCACGCAAGGCAACCTCCATCAAGGCAGTGTAATTGGACAAGGTCTGCAGCTTCACTCCTGCTTCTTCAAAAGCTTGAGTGGCTTTGTCCAGCTGATAGCTGAAAATAGCCAGTACAGCTAACGGCTGAGCGCCTGCTTGCTCTACTGCCTGTGCTGCTTTAATGGAGCTTCCCCCGGTAGAGATGAGGTCTTCGATAACCATAACCTTTTGTCCAGCGCTGATGCGGCCTTCGATTTGATTCTCTTTCCCGTGTCCTTTGGCTTTATCTCTGACATAAGCCATCGGCAGATTTAGCTTTTGCGCCACCCAGGCGGCATGAGGAATCCCTGCTGTGGCTGTGCCGGCAATAACCTCGGTTTCAGGGTATTGTTCGCGGATGATAGCCGCAAAAGAGTCTGCGATTAGTTCACGCACCTCCGGGTAGGACATGGTCAAGCGATTGTCACAGTAGATAGGGGATTTAATGCCTGATGTCCATGTAAAAGGCTGCTGTGGACGCAGTGCTACTGCCTGAATGCGTAACAGATGGGATGCAATTTGCTCTGGTATATTGTGTAGTGTAGTCATACTTGTATCATCTCCTCAATAATATGTTTCGCTGCGGCGCGTGGGTCTGATGCTGCCGTGATCGGCCGTCCAACGACAATGTAGCTGCTGCCCTGGGCAATGGCTTGTCCAGGTGTTAGCACACGCGACTGATCACCTGTAGCGCTGCCAGCCGGGCGTATGCCAGGGGTTATGGTTTTAAAGTCAGATCCGCATACCGCACGAATCGCAGGCACTTCCAATGGGGATGCGACCACACCGTCCAATCCAGCCTCACGCGTCAATTGTGCATAACGAACAACAGCATCCTGTACTGTGCCAGGAATGCCTAACTCCGTATTCATGGTCGTCTGATCCGTGCTGGTCAGCTGTGTGACTGCAATAATTAGCGGCATGGCAAGTGAGCTGTCTGCGGAAATCGCTGCTTCGGCCCCGGCTCTGGCTGCCGACATCATACTGCGGCCTCCAGCAGCGTGTACGTTAAACATATCCACCCCTAGACGGGTAATGCTCTCTGCCCCTCCCCGTACCGTGTTAGGGATATCATGCATTTTCAAATCCAGAAATACGGAGTATCCTCTTGATTTTAATTGTTTTACAAAAGCTGGCCCTGCGCTATAAAACAGCTGCATACCCACTTTTATATAACAAGGAATTCCCTCCAGCTGCCGAATTAACTGCTCTGCCTGTTGTGCATCCGGGTAATCTAGCGCAACCATCAGCCGTCCTGCCATCTGCTGAAATGCTTCGTTCACCGTTCTACCGCCCCTTCTCACATCAATTCGGGTATATTTGCCCGTGATAAAGGACATCCGTCAGCAAAAGCTGATGAATGTCCTTCCCATTACCACTTATTTTTCTCATCTATTCATAACTTGTTAGTTGCTCAGAACTGGCATCGATTCGGATGTGAAGTTAATCGTCTCTAGCATTTTTAACAGAGCGCGCACTGTATCCAGCGAGGTCATGCAGACAATACCGTTCTCAACTGCTTCACGGCGGATGCGGAATCCGTCACGCTCTGGTGTTTTGCCTTTGGTCAGCGTGTTGAAGACGAAGTTGGCTTCACCTGTGCGGATCATATCCAAAATATTCGGATTGCCCTCACTTAGCTTGTTAACAGTGTTCACTGGAATGTTGGCCTGTTCCAAGGCTGCTGCCGTTCCACCTGTAGCAATAATTTTGTAGCCTAATCTGTAAAAGCCCTGCATCAGCTCGACAGCTTCTTCTTTATCCTTATCCGCCACTGTGATGATGATCGCCCCAGTAGATGGAATTTTCATACCTGCACCTACGAGTCCTTTGTATAATGCTTTGGCGTACTGGATATCGCGTCCCATAACTTCACCTGTAGATTTCATTTCAGGCCCCAGTGTCGGCTCTACACGACGCAGCTTGGCAAAGGAGAATACAGGAACCTTAACCGAGACATAATTACTTTCAGGCCATAGTCCATCTGTATAGCCTGCATCTTTGAGCTTACCGCCCAAAATGGCCTGTGTCGCCAGGTTCGCCATCGGAATATTCGTTACTTTACTCAAGAAAGGAACTGTCCGTGAGGAACGAGGGTTAACCTCGATGACATAGACTTCATCTTGATGAATGACGAACTGAATGTTTACCAGACCAATCGTTTTCAATTCCTTGGCGATGCTGATCGTAATGTCCACGACTTTTTTCTTCAGCTCGTCAGACAAGTGTTGTGGCGGATATACTGCGATCGAGTCGCCTGAGTGAACCCCTGCCCGTTCGACATGTTCCATAATCCCTGGTACCAGGACCGTTTCACCGTCACAGATGGCGTCAACCTCAACTTCTTTGCCCAACATATAACGGTCGATGAGCACAGGATGTTCCGGATTGATTTTAACCGCTTCTTCCATGTACCGCAGCAATTCCGTATCTGAGTACACAATTTCCATAGCACGCCCGCCCAGGACGTAGGATGGACGTACCAGAACCGGATACCCCAATGCTTGGGCAGTTCCTACCGCTTCATCTACCGACGTGACCGTGTTGCCTTTAGGCTGGGCGATAGCAAGGCGAGACAGCAGCTGTTCGAACTTTTTCCGGTCTTCTGCTTCATCGATACTTTCCAGACTCGTACCCAGAATATTAACGCCTGCCGCACTAAGTGGAGCTGCAAGGTTAATCGCCGTTTGACCGCCGAACTGGACGATGACACCAATCGGTTTTTCCTGCTCAATGACATTCATTACATCTTCGAAGAAAAGTGGTTCAAAGTAGAGACGGTCCGACGTGTTGAAGTCTGTAGAGACGGTCTCCGGATTGTTATTAATAATTACCGCTTCGTAACCTGCTTTTTGAATAGCCCATACCGCGTGTACGGTGGAGTAGTCAAATTCAATCCCTTGACCGATCCGAATAGGTCCTGAACCGAGTACGATAACTTTCTCTTTGTTGGATGGAATCACTTCGTTTTCCATCTCATAAGAGGAGTAGTAGTACGGAGTTGTGGCTTCAAACTCGGCTGCGCACGTATCTACCATTTTGTAGACGGGACGCAGGTTTTGATTTAGACGGAATTCACGAACCTCAAGCTCGGTTGTCATACTCTTCTGTTGACCCATACTGCGAATCTCGGCAATGGAGCAGTCGGTAAAACCTTTTCGTTTGGCCTGATAAAGTGTTTCCGAGGACAGCTCAGACTCTCCAGCGATAATGGATTCGAACTTAACAATTCCTTCTACCTTATCGAGGAACCACCAATCAATTTTGGTTACATCCTGAATGTCTTGTTGTTTCCAGCCACGACGGAACGCCTCGGCTACCAGGAACAAGCGCTCATCATCTGCTTTAGCCAGACGCTCTTTGAGTACCTCATCAGATAGTTGATCGGCGCCCTTTAGATGCAGGCGATGTACCCCAATTTCCAGAGAACGAACCGCTTTATGGATAGACTCTTCAAATGTACGTCCGATGGCCATGACTTCACCGGTTGCTTTCATTTGTGTGCCAAGCTTGCGGTTGGCAGAAATGAACTTGTCAAATGGCCAGCGTGGTATTTTACTCACGATGTAATCCAATGTCGGCTCAAAGCAAGCATACGTTTGTCCCGTTACTGGATTCACAATTTCATCCAGTGTGTAGCCTAGTGCAATTTTGGCCGCCATTTTGGCAATCGGATATCCTGTCGCCTTGGAAGCCAGTGCCGAGGAACGACTCACCCGTGGGTTGACCTCAATCACGTAGTATTGATAGCTGTGCGGATCCAGCGCAAACTGTACATTACAGCCGCCTTCGATATTGAGAGCGCGAATAATTTTCAGAGAAGCCGAGCGCAACATTTGGTACTCACGATCTGACAGTGTCTGGCTCGGTGCTACGACGATACTGTCGCCAGTGTGCACGCCGACCGGATCGAAGTTCTCCATATTACAGACAACGATGCAGTTGTCATTGCCGTCACGCATGACTTCATATTCGACTTCCTTCATACCTGCGATACTTTTTTCCACTAAGCATTGTCCGATTGGACTGTAACGCAAGCCAGAGCTGACTGTTTCACGTAATTCTTCTTCTGTGGCGCAAATCCCACCGCCTGTACCTCCCAGCGTATAAGCCGGACGAACGATAATGGGGTAACCGATTTCGTTAGCAAATTCCAATGACTCTTCCAGTGTTGTTACAATTACGCTCTCCGGTACTGGCTGTTCCAACTCACGCATCAAGTCGCGGAACAAGTCCCGATCTTCAGCTTTTTCAATTGAATTCAGTTGAGTTCCCAGCAGTTTAACATTTTCGCGTTCCAACACTCCAGCGCGAGCCAGTTCCACTGCCATATTTAAACCTGTCTGTCCTCCCAGCGTAGGAAGGAGACCATCCGGACGCTCCTGGCGGATAATCTGTGTTACAAAATCAAGTGTAATCGGCTCGATGTATACTTTATCTGCCATATTGGTGTCTGTCATGATGGTTGCCGGGTTACTGTTGATCAGTACTACCTCGACGCCTTCTTCTTTGAGCGCTTGACAAGCTTGTGTACCAGCGTAATCGAATTCTGCTGCCTGACCAATGACGATAGGACCGGAACCGATCACGAGTATTTTTTTAAGTTCTGTATTTTTCGGCATATTAGCGCTCTCCTCTCACTGCGGCGGCGATAGTAGCCTGACGCGGTTGCTTTGGTTGATTTCTTTTGTGTTCACGGATCATTTCCAGGAAGCGGTCAAACAGGTAGCCATTATCGTAAGGACCAGGCGCAGCCTCTGGATGGTATTGCACCGAAAACGCTGGATACTTAGTATGTTTAAGACCCTCAATCGTTTTATCGTTGTTGTTAATATGCGTCACTTCAAGTTCTGTTCCTTGGATCGATTCCTCATTCACTGTGTAGCCATGATTTTGTGATGTGATGAAGCAGCGTCCGCTCTCCAGTTCTTTCACCGGGTGGTTACCACCGCGATGTCCGAATTTCAGCTTTTCCGTATCTGCTCCCGAAGCCAAGGCGAACAACTGGTGTCCCAAGCAAATTCCGAAAATCGGGTATTCCCCTAGCAATTCAGCCACCGTACGTACAGCATGCGGTACGTCTTTTGGATCTCCAGGACCGTTGGACAGCTGAATACCGTCCGGATCCAAGCGGCGAATTTCCTCGGCCGTCGTATCATGTGGAACGACAACCACATCACAGTCTCGTTTATTCAGTTCGCGCAGGATGCCGCTTTTAGCACCATAGTCAATCAATACAATCCGTTCTCCGTTGCCAGGGCTGCTGTACGGATGAGGAGTAGAAGTCAAAGGAACCTGATTACGCAGTTCTTCTATGGTCATGTCGGACATCATTTCTTTTAGTTCTTCCAACGGCTGGGAACCAGTCGTCAAAATGCCCTTCATTGTGCCGTGATGGCGAATAATCCGGGTGAGCATGCGGGTGTCGATGTCGCTAATACCAATGATGCCATATTCCTTCAGCAAATCGCCCACGCTGTATTGAGCACGCCAGTTACTTGGCGCCGGCTCGTAATGTCGAACAGCAAAGCCGTGTACATAAGGCCGTACTGATTCAAAATCATCACGAGTAATTCCGTAATTTCCAATTAGCGGGTAAGTCATGGTTACGATTTGTCCGCAATAAGAGGGATCCGTCAGCACCTCTTGATAGCCTGTAATCCCTGTGTTGAAAACGACTTCGCCTGTTTTTTCACCTTCCGCACCAAATGATGTGCCTGTAAACAGCGTGCCGTCCTGAAGTAACAATCTTGCCTGCATCCCGTCTCACTCCTCTATTTTGTTTCCTGCTATAAGGTTCTATTTTTTTAATTAGTTGTGTATTATTTTGCTTCGTCAGCAGACCATACCAGTTTGCCGTCTACCCAAGTTTTCACCGGCCAGCCTTTGAGCTTCCAGTCTGTAAAAGGAGTGTTGCGTCCTTTGCTGGCAAACGTTTGTGGATCAACTGTCTGCTCCTGCTCCAGATCAATCATGGTCAGGTCAGCGGGTGCTCCCTCTTCCAGACGTCCCGTATCAAGGCGGAAGACACGTGCTGGGTCAGCCGTCATACGGCGCACCAGAAAGTCCAGCGTCCATTGCCCGGTAGCTACGAATTTGGTGTACAGCAGCGGAAAGGCTGTTTCAAATCCAACGATTCCAAATGGCGCCAGCTCCATCCCTTTTGCCTTCTCTTCCTCGCTGTGTGCTGCATGGTCCGTTACGATGATATCAATCGTTCCGTCCTCCAGCCCCTCGATGCATGCCTGTACATCACGCGGGGAGCGTAGTGGAGGATTCATTTTCCAGTTGGCATCCAGCCCAGGAATGTCCTCATCGGACAATACCAAGTGATGCGGGCATACCTCTGCAGTAACCTTGATGCCAAAAGATTTGGCATGGCGAATCAATCGCACCGATTGCTCTGTGCTGACATGGCATACATGATAATGTGCCCCGGTTGCTTCGGATAGCAGAATATCACGTCCAACATGGATAGCCTCAGATTCGTTGGGTATGCCTTTGAGCCCGTGACGCTTGGCAAATTCACCGTCTGTCACTGCTGCTCCTACAACCAGCGTGTTATCTTCACAGTGTGCAATGACCGGCATATCCAGCGCTTTGGCTCGTGACATGGCATCCTTCATCATTTGTGCACTTTGCACTCCGACTCCGTCATCAGTAAAGCCGATGGCACCTGCTTCTTTGAGCGCTTCAAAATCTGTCAGCTCACGTCCCAGTTCGTTTTTCGTGATGGCTGCGTAAGGAAGTACTTTGGCGAGCCCAGCTTCCTGCCCCTTTTTCAGTACCAACTGAACCGTGTCTACATTGTCTGTCACCGGACGTGTGTTTGGCATGCAGGCAATCGTCGTAAATCCACCTTTCACCGCAGCGCGGCTGCCTGTTTCAATTGTTTCTTTATATTCAAAGCCAGGTTCTCTCAGATGCACATGCATGTCGATTAGACCGGGGATGACCAGCTTTCCCTGGGCGTCGATTTTTTCGACTTCGAGCTCTTGTCCAGATGCCCCTTCTTCCATAATGAGGCTAACTCCGGCTTCCGCATTTGCGATAGCCAAAATTTTTCCGTCAGCGATTAGGATGGATTTTAATTCCGTCTCGCCCTGCTCGTTCAATACGCTTGCATTCATAATTAATTGTTTCATCTGAAATATTCCTCCGCTCAGGTTTTTTGCAACTTTTTCCTACGATCCTGCTGACAGCTGCTACAGCTTCATTGCCCGTTCCATAACCGCCATGCGGATCGGAACCCCGTTGGCCATTTGCGGAAAAATTCGTGATTGCTCGCTTTCCACAACTGCACTGTCGATCTCCACATTCCGATTCACTGGAGCCGGGTGCATGATAATTGTTCCGGACTTAAGGCTCGCTGCTCTTTCTTCTGTCAGACCGTACTGCTCTCGGTACTCATCCGCTGAGCGCAACATTCCTTCAGCATGCCGTTCAAGCTGGACTCGCAGCATCATGACCACGTCTGCCTGCAAAGCTTCTTGCATCGGCACATAAGGCGCGTACGTTGCAAGCTCAGGTGCCTGCATATTGTCCGGTGCACAGAAGCTAACCTTGGCTCCGAATTTTTGCAAGGCCCACAGATTCGAGCGAGCTACACGGCTGTGCAAAATGTCTCCTATGATGGATACTCTCAAGCCTTTAAGCTCACCGAAAGTTTTGCGCATGGTGTAGAGGTCCAGTAAAGCCTGCGTTGGATGCTCATTGTTGCCGTCTCCCGCATTAACCAGCGGAACACTGACCTTCTCAGCAAGCTCTTGCAGCACTCCGGCTGGCTTTAACCGGATGACTCCAGCATCAATGCCCATGGATTCGAGCGTACGTACAGTATCGTAAATGGACTCCCCTTTTTCCACACTGGAAGCCGCAGCGGAAAAGTTCAAAACCTGAGCGCCGAGCCGCTTCTCCGCCATTTCAAAAGAAAAGCGTGTGCGTGTACTATTTTCAAAAAACATGTTGGCCGCGAAGCGTGACTGTAGGACTGGAATCAGCTTTTGCGGCTGTGTTTCCCAATAATGAGCACGATCCAGAATCGACTCAATTTCATTTCGGCTAAGTTCTTTTAATCCGAGCAGGCTACGTTCTCTAAGTTGACTGGCTGTTGTGATCATACCTATTCCCCCCGGTTCTGAATGATCGTCACTTCGTCCTTACCGTCCGTCTCCTGAAGTGCAACTACGATTTCCTCAGATTTGGAGGTCGGGATGTTCTTGCCGATGTAATCCGGACGAATCGGAAGCTCACGGTGTCCGCGATCTGCTAGCACAGCCAGCTGGATCATTTGCGGTCGTCCGCAGTCCATCAATGCATCCATCGCCGCTCGAATGGTGCGGCCTGTGTACAGCACATCGTCAAAGAGAATGACTTTCTTATCATGAACCGATACGTCAGCAGGATTCATCAAAAGCTCTTTTCCATTTCCTTTAGCCTCGGCAACGCTGCTCCGGTCATCCCGGTAGGCTGTAACATCCAGCTCTCCCCATGGAATCGGTGCGCCTTCAATCTCAGCAATTTTTTCAGCCAAGCGCTGCGCCAGATGAACTCCGCGTGTTCGAATACCTACTAGCACGCAATCGTCGATACCCTTGTTTTTCTCCAAAATTTCATGTGCAATCCGCGTTAATGCCCGACGAATCGCAATTTCATCCATCAGTACATGTGTTTCATTACTCATGCTTCCAGCCTCCTCAGGTGATGTTCCCTTCAGACCTGGTCCCGTGTCGGATACAAAAAAGACTCCTTGCCCAAGTTTGGCAAGGAGTCTCGTATGAACAGTCTCCCACTGTTCTCCGATCTGTCGGACACACTGAAGACATACCGCCGCAGCGGATGCACTGATCAGTGATCCATTCACGTTACCTTGCCAGCCTCACGGGACTGATTTAAAGGTGCTATTCAGGATTTCCTTTGTCCTGCTTCTTATAGTGCGAGATGGCTAACCATCTCTTGGACAAAGTTCATCGCAACTACAAGAAGTATGACAGATTGAAAATCTCGTGTCAACACCCGTTCAACCGGAACCACCGGAAGCACTTTAATAAATATACATCATATCTGTATAATTATCCATAGTTGTTTTTACCCATTCCTTGTCTCACAATAAAAAAACCGCCATTTAGGCGGTCTAAATTAATGATTTATTCAAGTTTTTGAATAGAAAAGCAGTTCATCGCTGTTTTAGCGACTACGCAAGGACGTTAATACGTCCTCCATATCAGGAGGGATCGGTCTGCTAAATTCCAAGTATTCTCCTGTGGTTGGATGCTTAAATCCCAATACCGCTGCATGCAGGGCTTGGCCCTCCATACGAACCCCTTTACTGCGTCCATACATAGGGTCGCCAACCAATGGATGCCCAATGAATTTCATGTGAACACGAATTTGATGTGTGCGCCCTGTCTCCAATTGAAGTTCAAGCAAGGTATAATCCCCCAACCGTTCAATAACGAGAAAATGGGTAACTGCATGCTTGCTGTTGCGTTCCGTCACCGTGAACATTTTACGATCACCTGAATCACGACCGATCGGAGCATCTACGGTTCCCTGATCGTGGCTCAAATGACCGTGGACCAATGCAATATATTTCCGAGTCACGCTATGATCCTTAAGCTGTGCTGCAAGTGATGCGTGGGCCTGATCATTTTTAGCCGCCATCAGCAGTCCTGATGTATCCTTATCAATACGGTGAACAATACCGGGACGTAATTCCCCGTTAATGCCGGAAAGGTCATGGCAGTGGTACATCAGTGCGTTGACCAGTGTTCCCGAGGAGTGTCCTGGTGCAGGATGCACCACTAGACCACGTTGCTTGTTAATGACAATAACGTCCGAATCCTCGTATACAACATCTAGCGGAATATTTTCCGGCATAATATCTACACTTTCTGGCTCAGGTAGCGATAATACAATATGATCTCCTTCAGCCAGCTTGTAGTTCGCTTTGACCGCCGTACCGTTCACCAGTACGCGACCATTCCCGATCCACAGCTGAATTTGAGAACGAGATACTTCCTTCATTTCTTCGGCGATGTATTTGTCTATACGTGTTTTGACATTCCCTGAATCTGCCGTCCATTCCAGAGATTCACCCTCCAGTTCGTCCTCATAAGACAGACCTATGGCTTCGCCATTTTCATTCACTTCGTTCATGCTATGACTTCCCTTCAACGCTATCATTGCCATTCCCTTTTTCCCGACGCGATTCCAGCAATGTATCCAAAATAATCAGTGCAACACCGATGACAATTGCCGAATCTGCCACATTAAAAATCGGGAATGTGTAGCTTCCAAAATTGAACTGTGCAAAATCAACCACTTCTCCAGAAATAGCCCGATCCAAAAAATTACCAACCGCTCCCCCAAGCACCAAACTTAGCGCAACAGGAAGTAGTTTTTGCCCAGCTCTGACTGTTTTTCTTAGGTACCATACGATACCGATCACTACTACAATTGTGATCACGATAAAAAGCCAGCGTTGCCCTTCCAAAATCCCAAAAGCGGCTCCGCGATTACGATGGGAGGTAATTAAAAAGAAATTGCCGATGACTGGTATTTGCTCGTACAATTCCATCCGCGTAGCCACCAAATATTTGACTCCCTGATCAATCAAAAAAATAATTAGCGCAATACCAAAATAAATCACAGTCCTTCGTCACTCCGATCCGCTTATATCCGTTGTCGAACCCATTTATTGTAGCATAAGCCTTCTCAGATCGTCCACGAGTCCTGCAGGCTTTCGAGCACAGTCCTTGAATGGAATGAACTCGATCACATTTGATTAGAATTTCCTATGTAAAAGAGGTCTTCCCGGTGCACACTACAAGGAGCATACCTGACACAACGCATGCACGTAAATCTAGAACAAGGAGAGGATTGCATGTCCCCATTGACGGAGCAACAATTACAAGGCTTGCGTAACGAACTGCTGGAACGCAAAAAGGAAATTGAGCATCGGTTGCAAAGCAACGACCATTATGGACTCGGCGATTCTCAACGTGATCAAACCGGTGAGCTTTCTCCCATTGATAACCATCCAGGCGATCTGGCTACCGAAACCTATGAGCGAGCTAAAGATATTTCCTTGCTGGAGCATGACGAGTTTCAATTGGAACGTATCAAATCAGCCTTGATGGCTATGGACAAGGGAACCTATGGCATTTGCGCCGCCAGCGGTAAGCCCATTCCCTATGAACGTCTGCTCGCTGTTCCCTATACCATTTATTGCAAAGAATTCAGTCCTGAAACAGAAGTATCCAACAACCGTCCGGTGGAGGAAGAATTTCTCGCTCCCGCGTTCGGTAGAACAAGCCTGGATGAGCGTGAAGAACAAAACGGCTTTGACGGTGAAGATGCTTGGCAGATCGTTGAAAATTGGGGGACCTCTAACACTCCGGCCATGGCGGAAAGTGGAGAAATCCATCGCTATGATGATATGGAAATCGAAGCCGGCGATGATAATATGGGCTTCGTAGAGCCATATGAAAGCTTTGTCGCTACTGACATTTATGGCAGAAGTGTATCCATTGTCCGTAGTTCTATTTATCAGCGTTATATAGAAGATGGCGAGGGTGAAGGTCTGCTGGAGCCAGATTTGCACGAGGACGAATCGTAAGCTTTAAAGTGAAACGCCTAGTAGGTAGTAAGCTCTAATTGTCGCTGTACGATCCGTACAATATCAGCGATATAATCACCGATAATCGGCAAATTCAACGCTCCGAGCACTTGAAGCACATAAATAATGGTAGCAGCAAAAAAAGTAAACCCTAGCGCAATGCCGATCCCTCGGGAAACACCTGATATTAGGTTTAGCCAAAGCAATCGCCAAGGCTTATTCAGCAGCAAAGCATAATCTGCAATACGTGTTCGTTCCATCTGCTCTGACACAGCTTGCACCAGCTTTTCCACACGACTTAGTTTCTCTGCCTGTTCACCTGCTATTCCCTTTTCTGAGGCTATGGCGGCCCCTTCTCCGTTCATCCCTCGGAGACTCCTTCCCTGTCTGCGCCTTGACCGTGCTGTCATATGCACAATCCCCCTTTTCCCATAGCTGCCCCGAAAGCAGCAAACGAGCCGAAGCACGTAACGGAGGAAACCCGTTTCCGATGCTTAGGCTCGTTTTTATATGCTGCCTGTTATTGTATTATGGGACAGGGGGCTTGTAATTATTCCCCAATATGAACGCCGATGGTTTTGCCGTTCACTTCTACATGTTCTGCTGGTTCAGCTTGACCAAATGTCACCGTGGTTACCAATACGTTCTCACGCAACACAGAGTCGAAGCTTTCGATCGCCTGACGCAAGTCGCTGTCTACATCCAACGTCAATGCTACATACTTTTCAATCGGCAGATCCAGCTTTTTGCGGTAGTCTTGTACCGCGCGAACCACTTCACGTACCCAGCCCTCTTGCTCAAGCTCCGGTGTAATATCTGTGTTCAGCGCTACCGTTAAGCCATAGCCAGAAGCAGAAGCGAAGCCTTCTTTTGCTTTTTTCTCCACCAGCAATTCTTCGGCTGTAACTTGCAACTCTTCGCCTTCTGGAGAAGCCACGTTCAGCACTCCTTTTTCAACAACAGAACGAGTATCCTCAGCAGACATTCCTTTGAAAAGGTTTTGTAGGAATCCGACATTTTTGCCGTATTTCTTGCCTGCTACTTTCAAATTCAGCTTCAATGTAAAATCAACAAATCCGCTATCATCCGTCTCAACATGAATATGCTTCACATTGATCTCGTCTTTGATGATTTCTTCATAGCCGCTCAGGTCAAAATCCTGATCCATAGACAGAATCAATTCAGACAACGGTTGACGTGTTTTCAAACCCGTTTCGTTACGGACATTACGTGCTAATTCAACGACGCGACGTGCTGTTTCCATATCTCGTTCCAGTTCCAGATCAATTAAGGATTCATTGGCAGACGGATAGTCATCCAGATGAACACTTTCTCCATTGCTCAGGTTGAGATAAATATCCTCAGCAAGCAGCGGTGTGAACGGTGCAAGCAGCTTCGCCGTCGTTAACAACACCTCAGTCAATGTTCGATACGCATCCAGCTTATCTTCTGTAAGCCCGTTACCCCAGAAACGATCACGTGAACGACGGATATACCAGTTACTCAGCTCATCCACAAACGACTCTATCGCTTTGGAGGAGTTCAGGAAGTCATTTACAGACAATGCTTTATCCACAACCAAGATTAGGCTGTTTAGACGGGATAAAATCCAGCGATCCAACTTGTGTGCCGATGGCTTGAATGGATGCTGTACCGGATCAAATCCGTCAATATCCGCATACAGAGTCAGAAAAGCGTGTGTATTGACAAGCGTATCTACCAGTTTCGATTTAGCCTCGCCTACAATGCCTTTGGAAAAACGTTTGCTATTCCATGGTGCACTATCGGACAGTAATGCCCAGCGGAAAGCATCTGTTCCGTACTCATCAATCACTTCCCACGGATCAATAACATTACCCTTTGATTTGGACATTTTCTGCCCCTGCTCATCCAGTACATGGCCTGTTGCCATGACAGCTTTGTAAGGAGCTTTGCCAGTCAACATCGTCGAAACCGCAAGCAAGCTATAGAACCAGCCACGAGTCTGGTCAATCCCTTCACAGATCATATCTGCCGGAAATTGCTGCTCAAACGTTTCATTATTCTCAAAAGGATAGTGATGCTGTGCAAACGGCATAGAGCCGCTATCGAACCATACATCGATGACTTCCGGTGTGCGAGTCATTTCGTATTTACCGCATTGGCTACGAACCTTGATATCATCTACATAAGGTTTGTGTAGCTCGATATCCGCTGGTACATCCCCAATTGCACGTTCTCTCAATTCAGCAATACTATGAGGTGCGAACTGTTCTCCAGTTTCCTCACAAACCCAGATATTGAGCGGTGTACCCCAATAGCGATCGCGACTGATGTTCCAATCCACCAGTTCCTCCAAAAACTTACCGAAGCGTCCTTCGCGTACATGGCCCGGGTACCATTCAACTTCGCTGTTGTTGGCAATCAGTTGATCCTTGATCGCAGTTGTTTTGATAAACCAGCTGTCCATTGCATAGTACAATAATGGAGTATCGCAGCGCCAGCAGAACGGATAGCTATGCTCGTATTTTTCCTTGCTGTACAGCAACCCTTTTTCGGACAGCATTTTCACAATATCTACATCGCAATCTTTCACAAAACGGCCTGCAAAATCAGTGATTTCAGCTACATAGTTACCTTGGAGATCCACTACGTTGATAAACCCAACGCCATTTTCACGACATACGCGATAGTCATCCTCACCATGTGCCGGGGCCATATGAACGATACCTGTACCGCTGGAATCTGTTACGAACTTGGCACCCAGAATTTGGTTACCTTTCTCCACCTGAAAATAAGTAAATGGCGGGGTATAGGTTTGGCCTACCAGTTCTGAACCCGATAGCGTGCCAATCACTTCATGATCACCTTTAATTACGGTCTCAACAAGATTTTTTGCAACGATGTATACCCCATCTTCCTGCTTCACACGTGCGTATTCCAGCTCAGGGTTGACGGCGAGCGCCACGTGACTCGGCAAGGTCCAAGGTGTTGTCGTCCAGGCCAATACATATTCACCACTGCTATGCAGCTTGAATTTGGCCGTGGCACTCAGATCCTTTACATCTTTGTAGCCCTGTGCTACTTCATGGGAACTTAGTGTGGTCTGACAATCCGGGCAGTACGGACTCACACGATGACCACGATACAGCAGATCTTTCTCATGAATCGTCGCCAAAATGTTCCATACACTCTCGATGTAGTTATTGTCCAAGGTAATGTATGGGTGATCGAGGTCTGTCCAGTATCCGATCGCTTCGGTTAAATCGCGCCACTGCTGCTCGTATTCAAACACACTCTCTTTACATTTTTTAATAAATTTCTCAACACCGTATTCTTCAATTTCAGGCTTGTGAGAGATCCCCAGTTGCTTTTGCACACCCAGTTCTACCGGCAGGCCATGCGTATCCCAACCCGCCTTACGTACAACACGATATCCCTTCATGGTCTGATAGCGGCCGACGAAATCCTTAATTACGCGACCCAGCACATGACCGATGTGTGGTTTGCCGTTAGCTGTTGGTGGGCCCTCATAAAACACAAAATTAGGCTTTCCTTCACGATTGGTAATGGATTTACGGAACGTGTCCTCCTGTTTCCATTTGCTCAGGATGCGTAGGTCACGTGACCGTGCTTTTTCTTTAACATCCACTCTGTTCATAACGTCATACTTCCTCTCTGCTCATCATTAATTGTTCTAGCGCACTTAAAAAAAGCAACAAAAAAAAGCCCCATCCCTGTAAAAGGGACGAGACTGTGCTCGCGTTACCACCCTGATTCCGTAATTAGACCAGTCTAAAGAAGACGATCTTGTCACGACTCTCTGAGCCCTACTCAACTTCAGCAGGGCGCCATTATAACGCATGGCAAACGGTGATTGCTTACACACGCCATAAATTTAAGCGCTTCAGCTCACTTCTCCGGGAGGATCTTCAGTCATGTTCTGAACGTTGGCTTGCACCGGAAGGCCAACTCTCTGAGGGACAAATCATGACGTACTCGTTCCCATCAACGAATTAAACATGTTAAATTCATCGAAATATTAAACCAGCAACATCGTTGCCTTGAATAACAACCATCAACCAATAGACGGATAATCGTTGAATTCAGTATAGTATTTACAGTTATAGCCTGTTTAAAGAAAAAAGTCAACCCTAACAAGACCTAATGAAAAGCTTGTCAGAAATCAAAATCAGTAAATTTCTTTCATTTCACGCTCGCGTTCCAGCACTTCGCGTTCCCGGTTTTCAAGTGCTTCCCAGCCATCTTGGCTTAACAAGTCAAGCTGTGCTTCCACCAATGTACGAAACCGTGCTCGGTAAATTGAAGCCTGTTTCTTCAGTTCTTCAACCTCCAACGCGATTTTGCGGGATTTGGACAATGCTTCGTTCACAATACGATCCGCATTTTTTTCCGCTTCCTTCACGATCAGTTGAGATTCTTTCTTGGCGTTGTTGCGAACTTCATCAGCTGCTTCCTGCGCGACAATAATTGTCTTACTCAGTGTATCCTCAATCGTCGCAAAATGATCGAGCTTCTCCTGTACGTTCAGCAACTGGGTGCTCAGTTCTTTATTTTCACGAATAACGCCCTCGTAATCCTTGATCACCTGATCCAAAAATTCATTAACCTGGTCCTCATCATAACCGCGAAGCCGGCGGGCAAATTCCTTATTATGTATATCCAATGGCGTTAATGGCATGCCGTCCACCTCCTATAAGATTGACAAAAAATTCATTTTCCGCGTCACGACGCTCATTATCATCTATCGGTCATCATACCCCGTTTTGTGAATACTGTACAGAGCAAAATCGTTCCAGTACTTCGCTATAGGTTAATTCTTTCGACAGAAAGCTCAAGAATCCTGCCTACAGCTATACAAACTTACCAATTTTGACACGGAATCTACCCTTTTTTGTCATCCCGTCTGTTTCAAGCACTTTGAAACGCCCAAATCCCTGCATGGAAATAACGTCCCCAACCTTAAGTGAAGTAGATGGATTCTCCTCCACCTTCCAGTTTACCCGACATCGTCCTGCTCGAATCGGTGTTAATATTTTACTGCGGCTCAATTTGTAGACGTCACTGGCAATCCCGTCCAGACGCAAAGAAGCGACCGTCAGATCCATCGCCTCTAATGCAACTTCCTTCGTTCGGAGACTTGCTACTGTCAACAATTCTGTCCAAACATGAACACGATGTACCTGCTGCAAATGCATGGTTATAAAATCTCCGATCTCTGATGCCACCAACACATGACACCCATCATCCAGCACGTGAATGTCCCCGATTTTTCCACGCTTGATTCCAAGCCCCAAAATGGCACCTAGATAATCGCCGTGCTCAAGGGTATTGATTTTATGATCATCAGAAGAGATGGAAAGGACTTGAATTCCCATTTCCTCATCGTCCAAATACGAATAATCGGGCGCAATCAGCGCCCGCTTTCGTTCCGAAGCCATGTATCCGCCATCTACCCTAATCGTGACCTTGTCTTCCTTCGAAGCAAGTGTCTCCAATATGTACTGTTGTCGCGGATCCAAAAAATCAGTCAGCTTCTGCTCATGATAAGCTCCCGCATGACTGATCCATTCGGAAGCACGATCCACATAATCCCGTTCATCCGGGTGAAAATGCTCATAAATCTCAGTTCGCATAAATCCTCCTAGACGAAATTGCCAATTAAAGAAATCAAACCGTACGATGCAAAACGCAAAGCAATCAGCGCTACGATAGGTGAAATATCAATCATCCCGAAGATTGGCGGTATAAACCTGCGAAAAGGAGACAAATACGGCTCCACAAACCTGGCAAGTAAATCACCGATCACACTCTCTCTGGCATTAGGAAGCCATGACAGCAGGACATATGCAATGATCATGTACGAATAAATCTGAAATAACCAGTAAATTACCTCGATCAAGAAAAGCTCACCTCATTCTGTTAAGTTCTTGTTCAGTGTCAGCCAGTATCTCCGTAATGGAGCCTTGAATTTCAACCGTATCCGGTGTGCACAGAAAAATATTGTTACCGACCTTCGAAATGCCGCCACTCAGTGCATACACAGTACCACTCAAAAAATCAATGATACGTAACGCCTGATCCTTGCGAATTCGTTGCAAGTTAACCACGACGGTGCGATGTGAACGGATATGGTCGGCGATTTCCTGCGCTTCATCGTAAGAACGCGGCTCATACAGAACAACTTTCACATTTTTCTGTGAATGGATGCTGACAACATTCGTGCCCTTCTGGTTCTTACGTTTATCAAAGCTTGGGGTTTCAATTTCTTGATCTTCCGGCGTATTCATAACCTCTCGCTCTATAACTTCCTCTTCTTCCTGAAGCCCCAGAAAGTTCATGAACTTATTCATTACGCCCACTGAAAATCCTCCTCTCGTCCGACCAGTACGGAACCAAGCCGCAACCAGGTCGCTCCTTCTTCAACCGCCACTTCAAAATCATTGGACATCCCCATAGACAAGTGAACGATAGGTTCTCTAGTCAAGGCTTGTCCATTTAACCGATCACGCAGTTCACGCAATCCTCGAAACACAGGTCGAGTATGTTCTGGATCTTCCTCATGAGGAGCCATGGTCATCAAGCCGATTACGTCCACATGTTCCAACTCGCGAATTTGTTCCAAGAAAGGGGCAACCGCCTCGGGGGATAAGCCGTATTTTGAAATTTCCCCAGAAATATTGACTTGCACAAAAGCTTTGACTCGCAGTCCCAAAGCGGCTGCCTTCTTGTCCAATTCCTGAGCGAGCGATAAGCGATCAAGCGAATGTATAAATTTAAATTTTCCAATTACATCTTTAACCTTATTCGTTTGGAGATGACCAATAAAATGCCACGTTCCCCGGTCACCCAACTTGCTCCATTTATCTGCAGCATCCTGCCAGCGATTTTCGCCCACATGCTCCAAGTCGTTATCCAATACGGATGCCATTGCCGCCGCCGAAACATATTTCGTGACAGCGATCACATTTACTTCATCACGCGAACGTCCGCTACGGGCACATGCCGCTTCGATACGGGCGTTAACTTCTTTAATTCGTTCCTCCAAAGACACGGGAGGACTCACCTCTCTTCCAGACCAATCCAACTCGCCATTCTTCCTGTAACGCCGCCTTCCTTACGATATGAAAAGAACAAATCGCTACGGCTACTCGTGCACAAGGTAGTACATTCGATATGGCTCGGCAATATTCCTGCTTTCATCATAATGTGTCGATTGCATTGTTTCAAGTCAAGTAGTGTTTTTCCGCCCGTTAAGGGGAAATAAACAGAACCTTCCCATTTATCATTACCCGGGCAATCATGCTCTAAAACCCGAATTTGGCTCATCACATGCTCATCTACCTCATAGGATTCAGGACCAATGGAAGGACCAATAGCTGCTAGTATATCGGACGGCTGAGATCCATATTCAGTTTGCATGGTCTGTACCATTTTCAACGCAATCTCCGCCACTGTTCCCTTCCAGCCTGCATGCGCCAACCCAATCACACGATGCACGGGATCACAAAAATATAGGGGTACACAGTCCGCATAAAAGGACGTCAGCAAAATGCCTGGTATATTCGTCAAAAGTCCATCTGTGTCCTGAAAAGCTGATGCACGATCCATAAAGCCTCGCCCACGATCAGCAGCCTGGACAACAGCAACATGATTACCGTGGACCTGCTCGCCGCACGTCCACGCTTCAGCAGCAAAACCAAGCTGCTCAGCAATTAATCGGCGGTTGCGAATGACTTTCTCGGGGTCATCCCCTACATGAAACGCACAGTTCAGACTATCGTATGGCGCTTCACTGACACCGCCATGACGCCCTGTAAACCCTGCTGTTAATCCCTGAACCTGTCGCTCCCAAGATTGAATATATAACAACTCCGGCACGGGACGTCTGCCATCTTGCATGGGCGTAGTCCCTGTAGCCTCGGTATTCACTATAAACGGTTCCATTTTGTTCTCACCTCTACTGCCCAGTGTACCAAAAAGCCGCCTCTGTGTCTTCACAACATACTAAATTACGTGTCCCTCCTGTTCAAAAGCCCCGTCGGTCATTCCGCTCCTGACGTTCGATATACAGCTTTTCCTCCCTTTCATCCGGTGGCTCATGCAATCCCTCCAGTCGAACAAGCACAACATCCGAACCAATTTTCACAATGTTGCGCCACGGAATAACCAATTCGCTTCCCCCTCCAAACCAGCCCATGAATCGACTGCTGCCCGGAACCACAATAGCTTCAATTTTCCCTTGTCGTACGTCAATCTCCAGATCACTGATTTGTCCCAGACGTCGTCCATCTACAATGTTAATGACATCCTTGGTTTGAAACTCGGAAATTTTCATGGCTCTTACTGACGTTTCCGGTGCATTCACACGCATCACATCCTTTATTTCACTATATGAGTGGAAGAGCCCAAAAAATGTCCTGCAAACGCAAAAACGATCCGCACGGGATCGTTTTTGTCACTGAATCATTCAAACATTTTATTCATTTCATTAGGACTTTACATGTTTTTGCATTTGCTGTATAGCCGACTTCTCTAATCTCGAAACCTGGGCTTGAGAGATACCGATTTCGTCGGCAACCTCCATTTGCGTCTTTCCTTCATAAAAACGCATAGACAATATCATCTTTTCACGCTGGCCCAGGCGATGCATCGCTTCCCGGAGAGCGATTTCCTCAATCCATGAGACGTCTTTATTTCTGTCATCACTGATCTGATCCATCACATAGATTGGGTCGCCCCCGTCGTGATATATCGGCTCGAACAGCGAAACTGGATCCTGAATCGCATCCAATGCGAACACAACATCTTCTTTAGGCACATTTAGCACTTCTGATATTTCAAAAATCGTTGGTTCCCGCGAGTTCAGATTTGTCAGACTGTCCCGCACCTGAAGCGCCTTATATGCAATATCCCGCAACGAACGGGACACACGGATCGGATTGTTATCCCGCAAATAACGGCGGATCTCTCCGATGATCATCGGCACCGCATAAGTGGAGAACTTTACGTTTTGCGAAAGGTCAAAATTATCAATCGCCTTCATCAGGCCGATGCATCCTACCTGGAACAAATCGTCCACAAACTCCCCCCGATTGTTAAAACGCTGAATCACACTCAGGACGAGCCGGAGATTGCCGTTGACCAATTTTTCTCTGGCTGATCGTTCATTATTTTGCTGAAGTGATGTGAACAGCTCGCGCATTTCTGCATTGGTTAATACCGGCAGTTTAGCGGTATCCACACCGCAAATTTCCACTTTGTTTCGGGTCATCGTGTCTTACCTCCCAAGGAGCAACATTAATGTACATTATCTCCTGAGGTCATTTTTTTATTCGCCGTTTCCATCGCTTCCGGATATCTCCAAGCATTATACCATTTTATTAAATTCCTTTCGTAAGCGCTTTATAATTCGTTTTTCCAGACGCGAAATATACGATTGCGATATACCCAACAGGTCAGCAACATCCTTCTGTGTCTTCTCTTCTCCGTCTTGTAAACCGAAGCGAAGTTCCATAATCAAACGCTCTCGATCCGTCAGCTTATCCAGTGCCTTATGCAATAATTTACGGTCTACTTGCTCCTCAATATTACGATAAATGGTATCATTTTCCGTTCCCATCACATCGGAAAGCAACAACTCATTACCATCCCAATCGATATTCAGAGGCTCATCAAAAGAAACCTCCGTTCTCGTTTTGCTATTGCGACGCAAATACATTAAAATCTCATTCTCAATGCATCGGGATGCATAGGTGGCAAGTTTGATTTTCTTCTCCGGATCAAAAGTGTTCACCGCTTTGATCAGCCCGATAGCACCGATGGATACGAGATCCTCAATGTTGATGCCCGTATTCTCAAATTTACGGGCAATATACACAACTAACCGCAAATTTCTCTCGATTAGCATCGACCGTACTGCTGCATCTCCAGAAGAAAGCTTTCCAAGCAAATACTCTTCCTCGTCTCTTGTCAATGGAGGGGGGAGCGCCTCGCTACCGCCAATATAATAAATTTCTTCACTTTTCAGCCCGAATAAAAATAAAATACGATAATATTGCAGTTGCCATGCTAGCCTAAATTTCATTTTTAAATTCATTTGCTCCCTCATATCATTCTCCCCCTTTTGAAAATAGTACAAGTTAAGTCTTACTGAGCTCCGTCCATTCCAGCATTGAATGTTTCTCCTCGTCTTTAAACCTTGTCCTGTGCTCTTCTTCATTATCCTGATTCTGTAAAATGGTCTCTAGCATATGCTTTTCGTTTTAGGTTTGTATCAGCCTCCCCCTCTTCGTGTGCCGTCACATCTGGGTGGATGATGGCACGATATTTGCCCTCTGCCGACAACTTCCCCCCGTCTAAGCCAATCAGCACTCGATGATGTACAAAATGAACCCCATTCATCACCACCTCTACTCGATCTGGTTTGAGTGCGAGCATAAAGGAATGACTTCGGTTAATTCCACGATAAGGGACGAGACGAACACGATCCTGCCAGCTGAACGATTCCTCCCCCAGATCCATCACTAGTTGATCAGCATTACCCTCAGAACATTTTTGGAGCCAGGAAGCGGGTAAATACGATTCCCACAAAGCCGCCTCCATCACCATTACTGGGGTTCGGGTCAATGGATCATGCAGTTGGTTACCTGTATCCAACAAGCCTGTACACTCAATATGATCCTGCCCAATCCACACCTGTACTTGCCCCAAAAAGCCACTCATCCTTTCTGTACGCTGCTTTGAGGACTGCACAATACGAAAGAAGAGCATCACTCCGCCAAATGCGCATAAAATAAACCAGAATGCGATTTTTAATTCAAAAGACATTCCACCTGATGCGGTATACCAGATGCCATTAAACAAATCCCCCGTATTCTGGAGAAAATAATGCATCCCCAAAATGCCACCTGCTGCTACAAAATTGATCATGTAAAAGGCACCCATTGTACGAAGATACTTTTGCATGCTGCCAAAACCAAAGGCCACTAGCAGCATAATGACCGATAAGACCAGCTTGATTAGAAACGTAAACAAAAATGACAGCTCCGGCACAAACATCATGACCACGTACATTGCGCCAATTCCAGCTGAAGTCATCAATCGCCACCACACGGGTCGGATCTTTCTCATCCAGGCGGTGACCATTAGCAACACAGCATCAATAAACAAATTGGCCAAGAAAATCAAATCGATATAAACAACCAAGGATTCACCCGCCCAGCATTTTGCAGGATAGGCTTAAGTATAGTAGTCATACGGTTCAAAGTCTGTCTAACGGTGGGGACGGTGTCCGACTAATTTTGTCGGAAAGAGGAGAAGCACTGGCCGTGTGGAATGCAGAGAAAACAGAAAGAAGCCCGCATCTCCAAGGAGGATGCGGGCTTTCTAAATTCAAACTAGTTATCGTTATTATTATTGCGTGAACGGTTACGTAAGAATGTCGGAATATCCAATTGGTCACTGCTTTGAGTGTTACCGAATGGACGCAAGTTAGGAGAGGACTTTTCCGTTGCTTCGGAAGCCGCTGGGTTAGCTGCTGGTCTACGTCCCGGTGCTGGCTGGCTCGGCTTACCTTCAAAACCAGTGGCGATCACGGTAACCTTAATCTCTTCTTTCAAGTCTTCATCAATGATGGCACCGAAAATCATGTTCACTTCCGGATCGGAAGCTGATGTTACAATTTCAGCCGCCTCATTGACCTCGTATAGAGACAAATTGGTGCCGCCAGTGATGTTCATAATGACACCACGCGCACCTTCTATGGATGTCTCCAGCAACGGACTCATGATAGCCTTACGCGCTGCTTCAGCCGCACGATTTTCACCCGTTGCTTCGCCAATCCCCATCAACGCGGAGCCACGCTCCGTCATGATCGTTTTTACGTCAGCAAAGTCAAGGTTGATCAGACCCGGTACAGCGATCAAATCCGAAATACCTTGTACGGCCTGACGTAGAACATTATCCGCTTCACGGAATGCTTCCAGCATTGGAGTTTTCTTGTCCACAATTTCAAGCAAGCGATCATTCGGGATTACAATCAAGGTGTCTACTTTTTCTTTCAATCCCTCAATGCCAAGTTCAGCTTGATTGGAGCGTTTACGCCCTTCAAATGTGAATGGTCGGGTTACCACGCCTACAGTCAGCGCACCGCATTCCTTAGCAATTTCAGCAATGACAGGGGCCGCTCCGGTTCCTGTACCGCCACCCATTCCGGCAGTTACGAATACCATATCCGCGCCTTTGAGCGTATTCATAATAAGCTCACGCGACTCTTCAGCCGCTTTTTTACCCACATCAGGGTTAGCCCCGGCACCCAGACCGCGAGTGAGCTTATCGCCAATTTGAAGCTTGTGCTCAGACTTCGCCAAGTGAAGCGCCTGGGCATCTGTATTGACTGTAATGAACTCTACACCCTGAACTCCATTTTCGATCATTCGGTTAACTGCATTGCTGCCGCCGCCTCCGACGCCGATCACTTTAATTTGAGCCAAGCTCTCCATTTCAAAATCAAATTCCAACATACTATTCCATCTCCCCCTCAATGTGCATGGATGGCCCGTCCATGATTGGCATAATTAGCAATGAACGTTATATAAATTCACTGAACATATTTTTTAAGCGTTCAATCAACCCCTGCTTTTGCTCGCCTTCCGCAACGGGACTGCTGCTCTTGGTTCGGCTAGTCGGCTTCTTGGTACTACCGCCACTGTTGCTAACACTAGTCGATCTCCCGCGATAGTAACGGATAGCATTATGCAAGATACCAACTCCGCTCGTATATCCCGGATCCCTTACACCGATAAAATCAGGTACAGCGATCCTTACGGAAGCGGCCAGTTCGCTTTGTGCCACCTGAAGTACACCAGGCATGGAGACGGTGCCTCCGGTAAGTATATAACCCCCCGGAAGCTCTGTGTAACCCAAGCGCTTAACTTCCGCCTGAATGAGTTGAAAAATTTCCTGTACTCTCGGCTCAATAATAGCAGCCAAATCCTGTTGGTTGAACTCCTTATCTACATTACTGCCGATACGGGTCACTTTAAAGACGACATCGGCTGCTGCATCATCATACCAAGCGCAGCCGTATTTGAGTTTTACTTTTTCAGCTTGATCGGTAAGGGTTCTCAGTCCATAGGCAATATCATTGGTTACAAATTCTCCGCCGATGGGGAGTGTTGATGTAGCAACAATCGTTCCTTCCTGGAAAATGGCCACATTCGTAGAACCTGCACCAATATCCACCAGCACGGAACCCATCACCTTTTCATCCTTCGAAAGAGACAACTGTCCAGCTCCAAGAGGCAACAAGACGAGATCTTTAATCCTCAGGCCGGCTTTCTCAACGCAGCGCAACAGATTATGTATTGGGGTCTTGCCTCCAGTAACAATCGTAGCCTCTACTTCGAGACGAACACCGATCATACCACGAGGGTCCTGAATTCCTTCAAGGCCATCTACGACATACTGCTTGGCTACCACGTCAATAATTTCTCTCTCCGGTGGTACGGCAATTACTTCTGCTGCCTTCAGTACACGTTCAATGTCCTCCTCGCCGATTTCACGGTCCTCGTTGGACACGGCTACTACGCCATGACTATTTTGCAGACCAATATGGTTGCCTGAAATCCCCACATACACTTCTGTTATTTGAATACCAACCATGCGTTCTGCGTGATCCACGGCGTTACGGATTGATTGCACGGTTTGATCAATGTCTACAATTGCACCTTTGCGAATCCCTTCCGAGTCGGCAGATCCAACTCCAATAATATTAAAGGTTCCATTATTCATTTCCCCAATAATAGCCCGAACTTTGGATGTACCGATGTCCAAACTAACAATGATGTCATTGTTGCTCAAGTCTGTGGCACCTCCTGACTCCAAAATGAATTTCGTTCTTTAAACACACTCTGTACATATTCAACATACTCCATGCTTTCCCTCTTTTTTCTACAAATTTTTTAGAAGCCAATTTATGGTTGCAGTCACATAAAAATTTGAAGAAAAAAGAAGGAGGCAAGTCTATTACCCATAAAATCAATTCTAGCATTTTTTCACATCACTGAGTAGTATCTTTTTCTTGGCCCTCTTCGCTCGTATCGGGTTTGAATGGAACGTAGGAATCCGCCTCCAGCATTGTGATCATACCAGGATCTTCTGTTTCTAGCACCTGGTTCAAATAGCTGATTTTAGAGTTCAACAATGAAACGGTTGTAATAACCTCAAATTGGGAACGCGTGTACATTTTTATACGGTCTGGAAAAGAAGGAATCGGTGCGGGAATGATTTCCGAAATATCAGCTGTCCATTCTCCCGGAATGCGTGATAAAGCATCACACAGCTTCGCTTTGTAGGGATCATCTGATTTCCATTTAGTCAAAATAGGCTTTTCAACCGCTATCCCACTGCTTCCTACGCCCACGCTTGTCCCATTTGCTAGAATAGCACGCAGGCTACCGTCGCTTTGCAACTCGTAAGCTACCGTAGCAAACTCTTTAATGTGAATCGTAATGATACCCGGAAACTGCTTGTCCACTGTGACTTGCTGAATTGACTGAATTTCCCGCAGCTTCTCAGAGACGTCGGATGAACTGACTCCGAAATATTGATCTCCGACAGCGAGACCACTTCGATTGAGAAGTTGCTCCCGGGTCGAAAATACATTACCATCAAAACGAATTTCAGAAACCTGACTCAACGAAGAACGGAAAAAGAGAACAGCGAGCAGTACAATAAACAACAAAATGAGAAGAATAGCAATCTTCCGGCTTGTTCTTTTTTTCGTTCTGTTCTTTTTAAGAACAGGTATTTGAGCATTTGGCATAGCTTCTCTCCACAAAAGCCCTTTGTCCCCCCGTTAACGGAGGGACATTACAGGCATTAATTTACGAAATCCAGCTGCTCGGGCACCGGAGACTGACGGCTCATTCGGGCACCCAATCCCTGGAAAAGACGTTCGATCCGGTCATATCCTCTGTCAATGTGATGAACCTGCTCGACAATGGTACGTCCTTGAGCGGCTAGACCGGCTATAACCAGTGCAGCCCCTGCCCGCAGATCGGTAGCCTCTACTGTAGCCCCGTACAAACGAGAAACCCCTCTTATAAAAGCAGCATTCGCATCGACTGTAATATCAGCACCCATTACATTCAGTTCATCTACATGCTTAAATCGGCTTTCAAAGACAGTCTCTTTCATGACACTGAAGCCGTCCGCCAAAGAAAGCAAAACCATGACCTGAGATTGCAAATCCGTCGGAAATGACGGATAAGGTGAGGTAACGATCCTCTCCACTGCTTTAGGACGGCTCATACAACTTACGGTCATTATATCATTCAAGATGCCGATTTGAACACCAGCCCGCCTGAGGACGTGAATCAGAGCAGACAAGTGGGAAGGATTGCAGTGTGTCAATGACACACTACCTCGTGTAGCTGCCGCTGCGATCATAACCGTTCCAGCTACTATGCGGTCAGGAATGACCTCATACGTACAAGGATTGAGTTGACTGACCCCCGTAATTGTAATTGTGTCTGTTCCTGCACCAATAATATGAGCTCCCATGGCATTCAGAAAGTTTTGAAGATCCTGAATCTCTGGTTCCCTCGCTGCATTGGTAATCGTTGTTCGTCCTTCGGCCAGCGCGGCAGCCATCATAATATTTTCTGTTGCCCCTACGCTCGGAAAATCCATGTGGATGTCCGAGCCGATCAGCTTGCGGGCTCGAAACGTAATTTGCTCGTCTTTCTCCTCGATCTCTGCGCCAAGGGCTTTTAAGCCCTCCAGGTGAAGATCAATTTTGCGCTCGCCTATGGCGCAGCCTCCAGGCTGGTAAATGGAAACTTCTCCGTATCTGGCGAGCAGCGGTCCCATTAGAAAGATAGATGACCGCATTTGCTTCATCAAATCCTCAGGAATTTGGAACGTTCGGACGGACGATGTATCCACATATACCGTTTCCTCTTCATGTCGGCATGTGCAACCAAGTCTTTCTAGGATATGCAGCATGACCTTAATGTCTAAAAGATGGGGGACATTCCGAATTTCCACCTTACCTTGTGCAAGCAAGCTTGCTGCAAGAATAGGTAGTGCCGCATTTTTCGCCCCATGGATACGTATGGTGCCTGACAGGGGACGGCCTCCCTCAATCACCAATTTGTCCAATGTATCACCTCCGAGTTTACCGCTCACCCACTACGAAAACCTCCGGAACTAGCTTGATGCCGGTTTGAGATGATATTGTACTTTGAATATGCTTCATTAGGGTAAGCACGTCCTCTGCTGTCGCTTGACCGGTATTTACAATGAAATTAGCATGTTGTACAGATACCTCAGCGCCTCCCGCTTTCAAACCTTTAAGACCTGCGCTTTCAATAAGCCGGGCAGCATAGTCTCCTGGTGGATTACGGAACACGCTTCCTGCACAAGCTAACTGTAGCGGCTGGGTCAGCCTACGGCGGTCTTTAAAAGCCGCAAGCGCTGCTGAGATTTCCTCTCGGTCCCCCCGCTTCATCTGGAACACTGCCTCTGTCACCATTCCACGTTGCTCATGCAGCACGGAGTGACGATAGCTAAAATGCATATCCTCGGCATTGTACACAGCCAATTCCCCTGTATCCAGCACAATCTCAGCGGACTGGAATATTTGTGACACATCAGACCCGTGGGCACCGGCGTTCATGTAGACAGCCCCACCGACCGATCCTGGAATACCACCAGCAAACTCAAGGCCTGACAGACCCTGCTTGCTAGCCATAACACATAGTTTGACCAGTGAAACGCCTCCACCAGCAACGATCTGTTCATCCTCAAAACGAACATAATCAAATCCTGGTCCCAGCTTGATCACCAGTCCCCGAATCCCTTTGTCAGAGACGAGCATGTTGGAGCCCCGCCCCAACTGCATCCAGGGAATTCCGTGCTCGCTAGCCAGCTTCAAAATCTTTGCCAATTGCTCTTTGGTATCCGGGATCACAAGAGCATCCGCAGGGCCTCCGATCTTCCAGGTCGTATACTTGGACAGCGGTTCATGCTCCAGCACTTTTCCGATATCATGCTCCGCTAATAATGGCATCCATTGCTGCATTGTACTGAAACCTCCTTGTTGCTTGCCCCGCATCGTTATAAGGCTCTCACCTAACAACCGGCAGCCTGGGTGATGGTCACAATCTATAGGGTATCCTATGTAAATACCGTCCGGTGTGTGACAACCGCCCAAATCTGCGCTGCGGACTACCTTTTATGGGCAAGACGCTCCATTTCTTTTACTAAAATATCTGCTGAGTCAGGCTTGCCAAGCGCAGATGCCAACTCCGCCATCCGGCTCCGCCTTGCCTTATCCTTCATAATTTCCGCTATAGATTGAAACAGAGCCGGGCCACTCAATTCCTTTTCTGTGATCATGACAGAAGCCCCTGCCTTTTCAAGTGTACGAGCATTAGCCTCCTGGTGGTTATTCGTCACATTGGGTGATGGAATCAGAATGGACGGAATGCCGAGCGATGTAATCTCTGCCAAGAAGGACGCACCTGCGCGATTAACAATTAAAGAGGTACAAGCCAGTACCTCAGGCATATTGTGAATATAGGGAAGCACGTGTAGATGATTGGGCAATGAGCCGATCTGATTTCGTATGCTGTCCAGCGTTTGCTCATAGTAAGATTCGCCAGTCACATATACAAAATGGACGTCTTTCAGTTGCGAAAGTTGCGGAACCATTGCAATCATGGCATCATTAATGGCCTTCGCTCCTCTGCTGCCGCCAACCACCAGGACAACTGAGCTGTTCATCGGAACCCCTATTGTAGCAAATCCCCGATCCCGGTTAGCCAAACGAACTGTTGTAGCACGAGGGTTCCCAGTGTATAGTACATTTTTAGCTTTAGGAAAAGCTCCTTCCGAGCCTTCAAAGCTAACAGCCACTGTATCCACATAGCGACTCAGAAATGCATTGGTCAACCCAGGAATTGCATTTTGTTCATGAATAATGCTGGGTATTCCCAACTTGGAAGCTGCATAAACGACAGGGCCGCATACATATCCCCCGGTGCCAATAACGATATCTGGCTTAAATTTCTTTAATAATGCTTTGGACCTGCGAACTCCTTTGAAAAAGCGCATGATTGTTTTTATATTTTCTACAGACAAGCTGCGACGAAATCCTGTGATATCAATAGCCTCAAATGGAATTTTTTCCTGAGGAACTAATTTACTTTCGAGCCCTCGTTGACCGCCAATGTATAAAAATTCAGCGTCCGGATCTATTTCTTCGCACTGTCTGGCTACGGCCAGCGCTGGATAAATATGCCCTCCAGTACCGCCGCCGCTCAACACGACGCGCATAAACGTTCACCTCGCATAACGTGATAAATTTAATAAAATGCCCAGAGCAGTTAGCATTAAGGTCAATGAAGAACCTCCATAGCTGATTAAGGGCAGTGTTATTCCTGTCACCGGCATTAGACCGATAACAACACCAATATTAATAACGACCTGTACCGCCACCATTCCGACAATACCTACCGCAAGCAAACTGCCATAGGTGTCCGGGATGGTAATAGCCACACGCATCCCTCTCCAAACAAGGACCAAAAAAAGCCCCAGCACCGTCATTCCACCGATAAAACCAAGCTCCTCCGCCAGTATGGAAAAGATAAAGTCCGTCTGTGGCTCAGGAACGTAGCTATATTTTTGCCGACTCATGCCGAGCCCCAAGCCTGCCAATCCGCCAGGACCAATAGCATATAGCGATTGAATAATTTGATAACCCGCGCCAAGTGGATCAGACCAAGGGTCCAGAAATGCGGTAATACGCTGGAGTCGATAAGGGGCAGCTGCAATCAGTGCAGCAAACCCCGCTGCTCCCGACAAGGCCAGTAGACCAAGATGCTTCATACGCGCGCCTGCCGTAAATACGATCAGCATGGATGCTCCCATCATTACCGTGCCTGTGCCCAAATCAGGCTGGAGCATGATGAGCCCAAAGGCCAGCCCCATGAGCCCAAGCGGTGGCAACAGCCCGCGCGTAAAAGAGCTAATATCATAGTCAGGACGACTGAGCCATTGAGAGAGAAAAAGAATCATACCCAGCTTCATAAACTCGGAAGGTTGAATGCCAAAAGAGCTAATACCGAGCCAGCTTCGTGCTCCGCCTCTTACTACACCAATGCCAGGGATTAAAACGGCAACCAGTAGAGCCAGACAGATCAACAATACGACCTTGGCATATTTCTGCCAAATCCGATAGTCCGTTCGGGCAGTAAAGTACATGGCTACAAGGCCGAGCCCCGCAAACAGCAATTGTCGTTTAACAAAATAGTAGGAGTCCCCGTACTCGTGAAAAGCGAGGACGGCGCCCGCGCTGTATACCATAACCATGCCGATGGCTAACAAGCTTACAATACAGACGAAAAGCCATATATCTGGCGCCGGACGAGATTGCTTCATCAGGAGGCCACCCCTTGCATAAAAGTAGGGGCTTATCCAACCCCCCTACTTACAATTTATGCGCCGCCTCTTTAAAAATACGTCCACGCTCTTCATAGGATTGGAACATATCCCAACTTGCACAAGCGGGTGAGAGTAATACCACATCTCCCGTCTCAGCAAATTGAGCTGCCTCGTTTACAGCCTCCACGAGCGTAGCGGCGGCATCCTCCCCATTATCGACGACCTTGACATGCTCTATTCCAGCCTGACGAGCCCGATCTGCCAGCTTATGCCGTGTCTCACCCAAGAGTACAACAGCTTTCACACCTTCCTGCAAGGATGGTACAAGCTCCGCATAATCAGAGCCACGATCCAATCCTCCGGCAATGAGTACGATGGGTTGCTTAAAGGAAGATAAGGCCATCATTGTCGCTTTCGAATTGGTTGCTTTGGAATTGTTGTAATAAGCTACTCCACCGTGTTCTAAAACATATTCAAGCCGATGTTCTACACCGCGAAAAGCGCTTAATGGTTCCGCTAATTTTGCTGGTTCTGCTCCTGCGGCAATGGCGATTGCACAAGCAGCTAGAGCATTTTCTACGTTAAAACGACCCGGAAGCCCAATATCGGTCACGCCTATAATGGGATGCAGTACCCCATTTCCATCACGGTATACGATGTTTCTTTCAATATCATCCGTCACATCCGGTATGTATGGCGGGTCAGCGAACACCCCTTCCTGCAAACGTTCCGTCATTGAGAAAGGAAGCAGCTTCGCTTGAATATAGGGCACAAGCTCTCGGCAGACGGGATCATCCCAGTTCACCACCGCGGTATCCGACGCTGTTTGATTGGCAAATAGACGTGCCTTTGATGCAACGTAGTCCTCCATGCCTCCGTGGTAGTCCAAATGGGTCTCAGCTACATTGAGCAAACAGGCTACAGCGGGCTTGAAATCCTTTGTTCCTTTTAACTGAAAGCTGCTCAGCTCCACAACCATCCACTCGTCCGACTTGGCGTCCACAGCCGCCTCGCATAATGGCGTACCGATATTACCAGCCACGATCGGATTCATGCCGGATCCCTCCAACAACTTGCCCACCCAAGTGGTCGTGGTCGTCTTTCCGTTGGAGCCAGTAATTCCGATAATTGGAGCTTTGCATAGATGGTAGGCGACCTCAACCTCGGTCACGACCTCAATGCCGAGCTCGACAGCTTTCTGTACGGGAGGGGCCGTGTAAGGAATTCCTGGATTTTTGACAACCAGTTTCACTCCAGGATGAATCAGCCCTTCCGGGTGACCCCCGCATAAAACGGAAATTCCCAAAGCCTCTAATTCAGAAGCTTCGGGACATTGTTCCCTATCTTTTTTATCATTGACTGTGAGCTTGACCCCGGCCTGATGTAGCACCTTGGCAACTTGTACGCCGCTTTTGGCCAGACCGATAATGACAACTTCCTGATCTCGGTATGCGTCTGGATGATTCATTTGTCTACAACCCCTTGTTGAGATAAAGTCCAAGTCCTGCCAACAGCAGTCCTACAGCCCAGAATGTAATAACTACGCGCCATTCGGACCAGCCGGACAGCTCGAAATGATGATGAATCGGGCTCATTTTGAAAATACGCTTGCCACGGGTTTTAAAGGAAGCTACCTGCAAGACCACGGACAGCATTTCAATCACGAATACACCACCGATGATGAGGAACAAAATTTCGCTTTTCGTAACAATGGCAATGGCACCAATGGCTCCGCCGATTCCCAGCGAGCCTGTGTCACCCATAAATACCTTGGCAGGATGAGCATTATATACGAGAAAACCAAGTACAGCGCCAATCATGGCCGCTGCGCAAACTGCAGCCGGAAGCGAGGTTGCTTGAATCGCCACAATGGCATAAGCAGCAAATGCAATCGCACTTGTACCAGACAGCAGCCCGTCCAGCCCATCTGTAAAATTGACAGCGTTGCTGATCGCCAGCATCATGATAATAATGAACGGATAGTAGAACCAACCTCCCCAATCAAATGACCATGAGGTGCCCGGGATGCCGATTGCCGTGCTGTGATCATTGCTAATCAGAAGCCAGCACATAATCGCGCCAAACAATAACTGCCCGAACAGCTTTTGACGCGCAGTCAGACCGAGCGAGCGTTTGAATACGATTTTAATATAGTCGTCCAAAAAGCCGATCAGCCCAAAACCGAGCGTAGCAACCAGCAGAACGTAAAAGTCCGTATTTTTAATAGCTGAAAACTTTAGAAAGGTCAGCGTAAAAGCCAGCAAGATTACGATACCGCCCATTGTAGGCGTACCTATCTTTTTAAGATGGCTTTGTGGCCCGTCATCCCGGACCTGCTGGCCGAATTTCATTCGCCGCAGCAGCGGAATGAGCAGTGGAGCGGCAATGACCGCCAGTATAAACGATACGACGATCGTCAGCAGTAATAATTGAATATCCATGGGAGTCTCCCTCTCGTCAACATCAGTTCTGTAGCGGACCGTTTTTCAGCGCATCCACAATTTCTTCTAATCGCATCCCTCTGGATGCCTTAACCAGCACAATATCATCGGCATGGAGATAAGATCGCAAATGCTGGATCAGCTTTTGCTTATCTGTATAAGCATGTACGTTAGCAGTTGGCATTGTCCCTTGCGCACCCTGCGCAATCGAAGCGCCTAATGCACCATAGGAAAACAGTGCCTCTATGTTATGCTTTGCAGCAAAACGCCCAATTTCTTCATGAAATTGCTTTTCCTCAGCGCCCAGCTCCAGCATGTCACCAAGCACGGCAATTTTACGTCCACCCGTTTTATATGCAGACAACGTCTGAATTGCAGCCTTCATTGAAGCAGGACTGGCATTGTAAGCGTCATTTAGCACCGTAAGTCCATCCGAACACTTCACGACCTCAATGCGCATGCCCGTCAGCTTTAAAGACGACAACCCTTTACGTATATGGTCTACATCCACATTGAAATGACGTGCTACCGCCAGCGCTGCCAATCCGTTTACAACATTGTGCTGTCCGAGCAAGGGAAGCCGGAAAGCCTCTTGGCCGGATTGGGCTGTTATGAATAAGCTACCTTCTCCATCCGAAGTGATTTCAGTTGGATAATCATCATTGTCCGCAGCTAACCCGAACGTGAATAATTTTAATCCTTCAGGCTTGACCGTTTCAGGTTCCGCCAACACTTGTGGAAGTAGTGGTTCATCCCCATTATAGATAAGCAATCCACCGGGTTTAATCCCACTTGCAATTTCCAGCTTTGCACGAGCAATTTCAGTGCGAGAACCAAGCTGAAGTAAATGCGATTCGCCAATGTTAGTTATGACAGCTACATCTGGTTGGGCAATATTAGCCAGCAGACGGATTTCCCCTCGTCCACTCATGCCCATCTCCAGAATCAGGATATCTGTATCCTGCGGCATGGACAGTACTGTTAAAGGCAACCCGATATGATTGTTATAATTCCCTTCGGTTTTGTGTACTTTAAAAGTCGTGCCTAATAGAGCATTTACAATATCTTTTGTCGTCGTCTTGCCGTTGCTTCCCGTGATTCCAACGACAGAAACGCCAGTTTCGCGCAAGTATGCAGCTGCTAGATGCTGAAGAGCTTCTAACGTATCCTCGACCTCAATAGCATTGACAGTCGGAGGTGCTCCATGATCCTTTTGCCATAAATATGCTGTTGCCCCTCTCTCGCTTACGATCTGCTGAACATAATGATGTCCATCAAATCGTTCACCTACGAGTGGAACGAACAGTCCCAGACTCTGCGGCCTGCGTGAGTCTGTAAAAACGCCCTCAACCATCCGTTCGGCGTCCGCCTCTGCGTGAAGTGTTCCTCCACACATGGATGCAATCTGACCGATTGTTCTTTTCATCACTTGGATAAACCCCTTATCGCTTCTTTGGCTACGATGCGATCATCGAATTCATGCACCGTTTTTCCGATCAACTGGTAAGTCTCATGACCTTTTCCCGCAATCAATACTACATCGTCAGGGCTTGCCATTTCAACAGCTTTATGAATTGCAGTTCTGCGATCCACGATCAGTTCATAACGTTCGGCAGGTACACCTTCATCAATCAACCCTTGTTCGATGTCTTTCAAAATCACTATCGGGTCCTCTGTTCGCGGATTGTCGGAAGTAATAAACGAATGATCGCTGTATCGTGCAGCAATTTTCCCCATCAACGGACGTTTTGTACGATCTCGATCCCCGCCGCAACCAAACACACACCATACTTTACCAGTCGCAAATTCCTTTACGGTGCGAAGGACATTTTCCAATCCGTCTGGCGTATGGGCATAATCAACAATTACAGCAAAGGGTTGACCCGCATCAACAGGCTCTACGCGCCCATCCACGCCTGCGATAGATTCCAGGCTCCGCTTGATATCTACCAGTGAGATTCCTTCCAGCAAAGCAGCTGAAATGGCTGCTAATGCGTTGTACACATTAAACTTGCCTACCATTCGAAGCTCAATGTCAGTATCTCCTTTAAAAGTGGATACATGGAAGGAGGTTCCCTTGGCACTTATAGTGATACGAGACGCTTGCACATCCGAATCCTTTTCTACGCCGTAGGTAATCACTTGGGCCGCAGTTTGAGCCTGCAAATAGGAAGAGGCCGGATCATCTGCATTCAGAACAGCATATTTACTATTGGATGCATCACGCGAGAAGGCATTTCCCAGTCTGGAAAACAAAAGTCCCTTGGCAGCGCGGTACTCCTCCATCGTGTTGTGATAGTCTAGATGGTCCTGCGTCAGGTTTGTAAATATAGCGGTACGAAAATCTGTTCCTTTGACCCGGCCCTGCTCCAAAGCATGTGAGGATACCTCCATGACACAGCATTGAACCCCTTGCTCTGCCATATTCCCGAGATAACGTTGCAGTTCTACTGCTTCAGGCGTAGTGCCGGACATCGGATAAGACTGGCCGTTGTAACGCATTTGAATGGTACCAATCAGCCCGGTGTTCACCCCGGCGTCCTGCATGATCTTTTCAATCAGGTATGTTATCGTTGTTTTTCCGTTTGTTCCGGTTATACCGATCATACGCATGCGTCGGCTTGGTGAATCAAACATATAATCCGCCAAAACCGCCATGGCATGTCGCGCATCCTTAACAACGAGCTGCGGAACAGGCACATCCAGTTCTCTCTCTACGACCAAAGCCGCCGCTCCTGACGCAACGGCCTGCCCAGCATAGTCATGTCCGTCTACTGTAAAACCGGGCAAGCACAGAAATAAGTCTCCCGGCTGGACACGACGTGAATCCGCCCCGATTCCTCGGCAATCCACTGTACCGTCACCCACCACTCGGGAGACGGCCAGCAGTGAAGCCAATTGTTGAAGCTGCATCTTACATTCCTCCATTGCTCTCTCGTTATTCATAGTATGGTATAAAAAGAACCTATCAATCCCCCATATATATACGGATCGTTGATCCTCGTTCCAATCGAGAGCCTGGCTTCGGTGCCTGACTTATGACCGTCTTGCCTGACCCAGATTTCACGAGCATAAAGTTCATATTCATATCTTCGTATAAATCAGCTGCAGTGGCACCTACCAGATCAGGTACCGTTTCGATCGGTTTTTCCCCATACTTGTACTCTTTGGCAATTTGATTAGTACGAGGTGGTATTTTCAAGGCAATCAGTGCATCCTTTAAAATATTTTGCACGATTGGCGCAGCAACCACACCGCCGAATTGAATTCCTTTCGGGTTATCGACAGCAGTATAGACGACGATTTGCGGATCATCCGCCGGAGCAAAACCAATAAAGGATACAATATGCTCCGAGGAAGAATAACGTCCGTTAATCACCTTTTGTGCTGTACCCGTTTTACCTCCAACCCGGTAGCCCTCAATAAAGGCAGGACGACCTGTACCTTTAGCTACAACACTTTCCAGCGCTTCCCTTACCTGTCGAGAAGTGTCCTCTGAAACAACTCTACGCACCAATTCCGGCTCCACTTTTTCTAGAACCTTGCCGGTTTCGGGCTGAATCCAGCCTTTTGTGATGTGAGGCTTATAAAGATTGCCGCCATTGATTGCTGCCGACACAGCCGTAACCTGCTGAATCGGAGTGACAGATACCCCTTGACCAAATGCCGTAGTAGCCAGCTCTACAGGTCCGACCTGAGGTAGCTTGAACAAAATGCCATTGCCCTCACCGATCATGTCAATTCCTGTTTTGCTGCCGAAGCCGAAATTGCGAATGTACTTGAACAGTGTTTCTTTGCCCAGACGTTGTCCCAACGTTACAAAACCGGGATTGCATGAATTTTCCACCACCTGAAGAAAGGTTTGGCTGCCATGCCCGCCTTTTTTCCAACACCGCAGGCGTGCTCCACCGACTTCAATATATCCCGGATCAAAGAAACGGTCATTTTTAAGATTAACCTTCTTTTCTTCCAAGGCAGCGGCCAGTGTAATAATTTTAAAAGTAGAGCCAGGTTCATATGTCATCCAAATTGGCAGATTTCGATTATAAATTTCAGGCGCATATTGCTTGTAAAGCGCTGGCTCATAGCTTGGTCGTCCAGCCATTCCCAATATTTCACCCGTCTTGGGGTTCATCGCAATAGACAGCGCGGACTTCGCCTGAAATTTGACCATGGCTTGGTCAAGCTCCCGTTCCATAATGGATTGCACCGATTTATCAATGGTTAATTGTAAATTCAGTCCATCCTTCGGTTCAATGTACTTTTCAGAAGAACCAGGCATCAGGCGGCCACCTGCGTCTGATAAATACGCGATGCTTCCATCGATTCCTCGAAGCTTGCTGTTTTGCTGCTTCTCTACACCTGTCAGCCCTTGATTATCAATTCCGGTAAATCCAAGAATATGAGCCGCTAGATCACCATAAGGATAATAACGTTTGTTGTCTTCAGCAACAACGATACCCGGCAGCTTCAAATCACGAATTTTCTGGGCTTTCTCCATCGTAATTTTTCGTCCGCCGGGCTGAAGTTTTTGGCTTGCTGTTCGTTTGGTAATCAGCTTGAGCACTTTATCCTCACTCATATCTAGCAAGGGCGCCAGCCTGCGTGCCGTTTCTTCCGGCTCCTTAATCTGTACTGGTATCGCCATGACAGTCGGCGAACTGACATTATAGGTCAGCGCAGTACCCTGCCGATCCAAAATTTCGCCACGCTTGGCGGCAAAAGGAATATTGCGGCGCCACGAATCCTCAGCCTTGGCTGAGAGCTCGCCTCCTTTACCCAATTGAACATAGGCGAGCCGGATCGACAAGGCCACAAACAATACAAACAATCCCAGTAGCCCCCATACCAGCCTACGCCGCATGGTCACGTTAGATTTTTTCAAACGCGCCCCCTCCGTTCCTCAAATACTCATGACATGTCTTACCTCATGAATATTCAAAAGAACGGACATTAGAACAAGCTATCAGTTATCTTGGCCTTTAATCGCGGCAGCACTTTTCTCATCTGCTACAGCAGATATCCCTCCCTTAGGAGTTCCCGCATTTGTTTCATTATCCGCAGTAGTATCGGTTTTGGTTTTAGTATCGGCTTCCGTTTTCGTTGCATTACCTGTCTCGTTAATTGCAACTCCAGTGGTCGAATCCTGTGTTTCCTCCGGCTTCACTCCGGTCACTGTTTCTTTGGCCGGCTGAAGCGTAACACTGACGACCCGCTTGCCATTTACCATTTGTGCCTTTTGAGAGACAACATACCCTTCACCGCTTACCTGAACACCAACCTTCATAAGCGTCAGAACTTGAAGTGTGTCACGCAACGAGACACCTGTAAAATCGGGAATCGTCATGTTGGCACTATCCTCAGTCAGCAAATAAATGCGCTGTCCTGGTTTCATTTTGACGCCTGCTTCAGGATACTGACGAACAATTTTGGAGCCTTTACCTACCGTTTCGTAAGCAATCCCCTGTTTGAGCAATGCATTTTGCGCATCCTTCTTCACTTGGCCTGTTAATTGTGGTATCGTTGGCAAATTCACCGTTTTTACTGCAGCTTCACCTGATTTATTCGTTTTGGTTCCTGTTTTGGGAACCCCCATATATTGCAGCGATTGGGACACGATTTTTTTAAACACAGGTGCTGCTGCTGTACCGCCGCCTACCGATTTGTTAGGTTCATCCATAACAACCAAGACAGCTATTTTCGGATCATTTACTGGTGCAAAACCAATAAAAGACACGACATCCTTCGAATGATCGTAAACTTTTCCGACGACTTTCGTCGCCGTCCCTGTTTTACCAGCAACACGGTACCCGTCGATATAAGCAAGACGTCCCGTACCAATTTCTTGGTCAGACACGACCTGCTCCAGATAGCTGCTTGTCTGAGCTGCAGATTCCTGAGTAATCACTCGGCGGACTTCCTTCGGTTGAATCGTCTGCACTTCGCCTGTATCTGGGTTTATAATTTCCTTCACCAGATGAGGCTGCATCAACTTCCCACCGTTAGCAATTGCCGAGATCGCTGCCACTTGCTGAATTGGCGTTACCTGAACACGTCCGTGTCCATATGCAGCTGTCGCGACTTCGGATTTGTACTGGGTATGGAATGTAATAGCTCCGGTAGACTCACTTGGAAGATCGATGCCTGTTTTCATACCGAATCCAAAGTTATTGATATATTTCTTCAGTCTTTCGCCACCCAACTTATTAAGTCCCAAATGGACGAAACCGACGTTACTCGAACGCTTGACCCCTTGAAGATAGGTTAACGTTCCCCAGTTACGGCTTACGTCACGAATATCCCAGCCTCCGACGCGAATCATACCAGATTGATAGGTCTCATTCGGATTAAATACCTTTTCTTGGACCGCAGCAGCCAAGGTTACTATCTTAAACGTGGAGCCCGGTTCGTAGATAGACTGAGTAGCATTATTACGGAAATTTTCCAAAGGCGTACTCCCATATGTATTGGGATTAAAATTCGGATAAGTCGCCATCCCGAGAACATCCATTGTTTTAGGATCGGCCGCTACCACAGTCATCGTTTTGGGATTATATTTTGCAATAGCTTCTTGCATGGCATCCTCTATATAATACTGAATCGTATCGTCAACCGTCAGCTTTAAATTTTTACCATTTTGTGCCGGCTCGTAGACACTTTCCGATCCCTGAAGAGGAACTCCCTTTCGATCCCGCTGATACAGAAGCTTTCCAGCCGTGCCAGAGAGCTCTTTATTGTAATAAGCTTCCAACCCCATACCTGCAGTACCATCTTTTCGTTGATAGCCAAGGATATGAGAAGCCAGCTTATTTTCCGGATAATAGCGTTTGGATTCCTGAACAGTGTCCACAGCTCCAACTACCTCATACTTATCCTTCAAATACTCTTTGAACGTATCGACCTGTGTCTTCACCTCAGGGTCTACCTTCCAGCCTCCATTACGAATCTCACGATTTTTTAAATAGTTACCTGCTTTATCCTTTGCAGATAGATGTCTTCTCAGCTCATCTTCAGGCGTTTTGAGTAGCTGATGCAGCTTGGCTACAACCTCATTCTCCAGATCATACTCCTGAATGATGCTAGGGTTGACAACCACCGTGTAAGCCGGTGCATCCGTAGCTAGTACATTCCCTTTACGGTCCATTATGGTTCCACGCTTGGGCTGAATCACCTGGTCTCTTTCTATCTGTGTAACTACCTGATTATGCCAGTATTCCCCGCTCACGACTTGAATCCAAAATACCTTAAGTAGCAGAACAAGAAAAAAGAGGGTAATACATCCCCCTATCAGCAGTGTGCGAAGCTTTATTCTTTTGACCATAGCTCAAACCTCTCTGCAAAAAAATATACGTCAGAGCATAGCTTGATGCTATGCTCTTAACTATTTGGCAGCCTGCTTTTCCACACGAATGGGCTCTCTTGTTGGTTCGATATATCCCTGTTCCTTCGCAGTCGGCACAATCTGATTCTCCAGACGTTCCTTCTGAATCTTCAATTGGGCGATATTTGTCTGTAATTTGGAAATGTCCTTGCTGGCTGTATTAATCGCATAATTAATTTGATAAATGTGAGCATATCTGCCAATCAACGCCCCCGCAATGACAATGCATGCTACAAGTGTCAATAGATACAGCAGCTTTTCTCGAATCGGCAGCTCTCTGCGGCGTGTAACGACTTTGGTGGTCTCACGATACCGTTGTTGCTGAACCTGTTCCTGACGGGCTCTTTCTTTTACAGCCAAATTACCGCGTGTATAAGCCATGTCGCCTCTCCTTCTCCATTAAATTTACAATTTTTCGGCAACTCTCAGCTTGGCTGACCGGGATCGTGGATTAAGCTCCAATTCCTGTTCTGATGCCACAATCGGCTTACGATTCACCAGCTTTAGATCGCCTACCATTTTGTCATCCAAAATCGGCAAATCAGACGGATAGATGCTTTTCGCTAAATACTCCTTGAAAATATGCTTGCATATCCGATCCTCCAAGGAATGAAACGTAATAACCGAAATTCTGCCCCCTGGAGCCAGACATCTTACTGCCTGATGCAAAGTATCTTCCAGTGCACCCAGCTCATCATTCACAGCAATCCGCAAAGCCTGAAAACTGCGTTTAGCCGGATGTCCCCCGGTTCTGCGTGCCGCAGCCGGAATTCCTTCTTTGATAATATCGACAAGTTCCCCCGTTGTGTGAATAGGCTTGTTCATTCTACGTTCAACCATGATCTTTGCGATCCGCCTGGAGAACTTCTCTTCTCCATATTGAAACAGGATCCGCGCAATTTCCGCTTCCGGCCATTCATTAACAATTTCGTATGCCGTAAGCGAACTGCTCTGATCCATCCGCATATCAAGCGGCGCATCATGATTGTAACTGAATCCCCGCTCCCCCTCATCGAACTGGGGCGAGGATACACCCAGGTCGAACAAAATACCCTGGACCTGCGGGACGCCGTCTTTTTCGGGCAACCCCAGTTCGGCCAGCTTGTCCTGCAAGTGGCGGAAGTTGGATTTCACTAATGAAATCTTTCCTTCATAGGCTGACAGCTTCTCTCGTGCATTGTTCAATGCCCAGTCGTCCTGATCAAAGGCAATAAGCCTCCCCTCAGGGCCAAGCTGTGACGCAATGACGGAACTGTGTCCTGCCCCTCCCAACGTGCAGTCCACATAAATCCCGTCCTGCCTGATGTTTAGTGCCTGTGTTGCTTCTTCCTTGAGTACGGTAATGTGGTGAAACAAACGGCTGACCTCCTAAATTACAATTCAAAGTTGAAATCAACCAATTTCTCAGCAATGTCGTTAAATGCTTCTTCTGATTGGTTGAAATATTGCTCCCAAGTGTGCTTGCTCCAAATCTCTACCCGGGTGGACACTCCCAATACGACGCACTCTTTTGTAAGCTTGGCGTATTCGCACAAATTCCCCGGTAAATTTACCCTGCCCTGTTTGTCCAATTCGCATTCAGTCGCGCCCGAGAAAAAAAAACGGGTAAACGCACGCGCATCAGCCTTCATCAAAGGCAGTGCTTTAAGTTTTTTCTCCATAACAGCCCACTCATCCATGGGATACACGAAGAGGCATTGATCCAGCCCGCGGGTAACCACGAACGAGGCACCAAGAAGTTCACGAAACTTGGCCGGGACAGTAAGCCGTCCCTTATCATCAATGCTATGTTGGAACTCCCCCATAAACATTGGTTTCGTCACCCCTTACCCCATTCTCCCACTTTGGCCCACTTTCCACCACCTAAGCATAATAGATTCGCTTTAAAAAATCAAAGACCTCTTTTTCATGACGAAAAAGTGATAATTTCTAGATACATGGCACGATGTCTGTTATTGTAGCCCTGCGTCATAAGATGCCAAAAAGCCCCTTATCCCACGAAGCCGAATCCCCGACAATATGCATCAGGTTTCGAAACAACATGGAATAAAGGGCTTATTCTCTATCCATTGTGTCAACCTATACAAGCACTTGCATTAAAAATGCACCACTTCTACAGCGGACATCGTGACCGAAAATAGATTACGCGTTCCAGCTGTCCAGATAGACTTTTTGGTCTTCTGTTAATGTATCAATCTTGATTCCCAGACTATCAAGCTTGAATCGAGCCACTTGCTCATCAATTTCATAAGGTACATTAATCACCGCTTTGCCCAGCTCGTTGTAACGATCATTCACATATTTCAAGCCGAGTGCCTGAAGCGCAAATGTGGTATCCATAATCTCTGCAGGATGACCGTCAGCGGCAGCCAGATTCACGAGACGCCCTTCTGCGAGCAAATACATTTTACGTCCATCTTTAAAGCGGTATTCCTCGATATTGCGACGTACCGTGCGAATGGATTCGGAGCGTTTGGCAAGCTCAGGCTTACTAACCTCCACATCAAAATGCCCTGCGTTACACAGCACAGCTCCATCCTTCATAACATCAAAGTGCTCCCCTGTAATTACAGCTTTATTTCCAGTTACTGTAATGAAGAAGTCACCCAGTTTAGCAGCTTCCACCATTGGCAATACATGAAAACCATCCATATGGGCTTCTACAGCCTTGATTGGATCAACTTCAGTTACAACAACGTTGGCTCCCAGCCCTTTTGCACGCATTGCAACCCCTTTGCCACACCATCCATAACCCACCACAACCACTGTACTTCCTGCCACAACCAGATTAGTCGTACGAATAATACCGTCGAAAGCTGACTGACCCGTACCATAGCGGTTGTCGAACAAATATTTACAGTAAGCATCATTTACAGCCACCATCGGAAAGTGAAGCTGCCCTTCTTTTTCCAAAGCCTTCAAACGAATAATCCCTGTAGTGGTCTCCTCTGCTCCTCCACGGATCGTAGAAATCAGATCAGGCCGTTCAGATTGCAACAGAGTAACCAGGTCGCCACCGTCATCTATAATGAGATCTGGCTTAGTTTCCAGTGCCTTGATTTGCAAATTCTTGAATTCCTCTGGATCTGGGTTGTATTTAGCCAATACCGTAACGCCATCTTCAACTAATGCGGCGCAAACATCATCTTGTGTTGACAAAGGGTTACTACCCGTAATGGTGACCTGTGCTCCACCTGCTTGTACCACTTTAGCCAGATAAGCCGTTTTGGCCTCCAGATGTAAACAAATCGTTACCTTCAGACCGGCAAAAGGCTGCTCTCGCTCGAATTGTTGACGTATGCGGTTCAATACCGGCATATGGGCTTCTACCCAATCAATTTTCAAATGACCTTCAGGGGCCAATTTAAGATCGTGAATAATGCTATTTTGCAGAGAATGGGAAGTCATACGTTATTTCCTCCTATATATTAGTTAAATTCATTTATAATCATTATACATAAATCACACGATGCGTCCCCGACAAATCCAAAGGTACGTTCATAATCATATCCATCAGGTCGAGACCGTAACGGTTCAGAAAATGATAGATGGTATACGCACGCTCCTGCGGCTGTCCAAATGGGAAAAGCGACCATTCGATATGATCCCAATGGCGAAGTGCTGTTCCATTTTGCCGAAGCAGCGCTTCCTGCACCTTTGCCTCCAGATAGTCAATCTGCCCCAGAATTTTCTCGCAGTTGGTTTCTCCGAGCTGTAGCAAACCTTTCTCTATCATTCCTGTCTGCTGTATAAGCGGTTTATACATACGGATAAAAGCATCCTTAGCCTCGGAAAACTGATCCTGCATTCCAAGCTGATCTTGAGTGGCAATCCATTGCTTTTTCCGTTCCTCAAGCCCGTCTCTAACTTGACCAAAAGTTAGTTCGTACTTAAGCATATGCTTCTCCACGCCTGGCTCCATCAATGTAAAAGACATACGGGGCAGCAGTATCGGCATCTGCATCCCGAGCACTCCGAAAGCGTCCCGTGTAATCGCCCAGTAGGCAATTTCTCCTAGACCCAGTACAGATGCCAGTACCGGAAACAGTGAATCCTGCATGAGCGGACGGGTTAGTACATTGTTACTAAAACGTTCGGGGTGTCTATCTATCTCTTCAAGCAGTTCATCTGCTGTAAATGTCACCGAACCACGTCGATCTGTGAATAATCCAGCTTTTTTGAAAAGCAGCAGGCGTTCCTCTTCATGAATGTAAAAAAGGTTCGCACCACCTTCATGCACATCCGCTTGTAAATGATAACCATAGTCTACGATCCGCGTAGCGGTTGTCTTATACGCTGTCTCCAACTCATCATTGTGCTGAACCAACTGTCTAAAAACGGATGCCTCCAGCTTGCGCAGTAAAGGATCTGCAGAATCCATGAGCACCAATCCATAGGCACCAAACAAACGGCCCAACAGCCTGGCAAAGGCCTCACTTAGTCCATATGACTCTGTCAAACCTTGCCCAATCATGCGCATAATATCGGTCTTATGTTCTGAATCTGGCAAGCTTTGCTCTATATCCGCCATCACTTGCTTCCACTCAACCGTATCAACTTTAATGGCACTAACTGAAGAACGGTGTTCAGGCAGCTTATTCAGCTTGATTTTAACTGCTTGCGGGTCTTTCGCCATTACGTATGTATGATTGACCTCGTCCCAGTCATGATCTTCACCAGCAATCCAGAAAATCGGAATAACCGGACGTCCAAGCCGTTCCTCAGCTTCTCTAGCTGCTTTAATAATCGTAGCAGCTTTGTAAATGACCAGCATCGGACCTGTGAATAGTCCACTTTGCTGTCCGCCAACGACTACTAAAGCATCTGGACTTTCCAAACGGTCCAATGAAGCATGAACCGCCTCATGCGAGTTGTGTTGCTCATTGTATATACGAAGACATGCTACGACATCCTTACGGTTTAATCGCAGATGCTCCGTCTTATCCATCCACTTCGCCCGTTGGGCATAAGCATCGGCGTGCAGAATATCATATTCATACAAATCGCTTGCGCGTCCTGTACCCTGTATGTAGTCTTCTGCCAAAGCCGACCCTCCGCGAAGCGTTTCCGGAACTATTTTCATGGGTCTGCCTCCTGTCTCCACCAAAACCTTACTGCTTGATTGTACCGAAAGCCCATGTCCACGTCAAAGCTTCCTATAAAAAAAACCGCCGAATAACTCGGCGGTTGGTATATAGAACAAGATCAAGCGTAAGGTTCAGCTACAAAATGTCCTTTAGACACTTCGATAAGCGTGGCATTTTCCAGGTTATAAGCCCCTGCCTTATTATCGGACGCGTTATGAATCGGTCCGCCTTGATCGTCAGGCATAATAATTCGTTTTTTGTTGGCTTCGACTTCCGGGTCAGGAAGTGGAATCGCCGACAAAAGCATTTTCGTATATGGATGAATCGGATTGGCATATAATTCAGAGCTTTCAGCAAGCTCCACCATTCTGCCTCTATACATTACAGCTACCCGATCACTAATGTGCTTGACCATCGACAGATCATGCGCAATGAACAGGTACGTCAGGCCCAGACGTTCTTGAAGCTCTTTTAACAGGTTGACAACTTGAGCCTGAATGGATACGTCAAGCGCTGAAATCGGCTCATCACAAATGATGAACTTAGGATTAACAGCCAATGCACGGGCAATACCGATCCGTTGACGTTGGCCACCAGAAAACTCATGCGGATAGCGTGTTGCATGGTCAGGGTTCAAACCAACCAGATCAAGTAACTCCTCAATCCGTTTTTTACGTTCTGCACGGCTACCTGCCATATTGTGAATATCCAGTGCCTCACCAATAATATCAGACACGGTAAAACGCGGGTTCAATGACGCATACGGATCTTGAAAGATCATCTGCATATCACGACGCATTGCTTTCATTTTACCCGGTGATAATTTGTAAATATCTGTGCCGTTAAAACGTACGCTACCTGCTGTAGGTTCATACAAGCGCAAAATAGTACGACCCGCTGTAGATTTACCACAACCGGATTCGCCAACCATACCCAGCGTTTCACCCTCACGAATATAGAAATTCAGGTTGTCCACCGCTTTGAGCACACGGTTTTTGCCAACATTAAAATACTTTTTAAGACCTTCAACCTCAATTAAATTGTTGCTACTCACCATGATCTCACCTCCTATTTCTTCAACTTCGGATCAAGCGCATCACGCAAGCCGTCGCCAAAAAGGTTGAACGCAAGCATAATCAAACTGATCAAACCTGCTGGGAAAAGCATCCGCCACGGATAATACATCCACCCGGTCAGAGCTGATTCAATCATTGAACCCAGCGATGCCTCTGGATTCGGTACCCCTAAACCGAGGAAGCTCAGGAAAGCTTCGGAAAAAATAGCGGTCGGAACGCTCAACGTCAATGTAACGATGATCGGACCTACTGCATTAGGCAAGAGGTGACGGAAAAGCAAACGACCTGCTCCAGCACCCATTGAACGGGAAGCAAGTACGAATTCTCGGTTTTTAAGTTGCAGCATTTCACCACGTACAATCCACGACATGTTAATCCACCCCGTTACACAGAGCGCAATAATAATTGTAGTGATACTTGGCTCCAGTACAACCAGCAACAGGATCGTAACAAGCAAGTAAGGAATGGAGTACAAGATTTCAGAAAATTTATTCATGATTTCATCAACGCGGCCACCAAAGTAACCCATAATTCCACCATAAATAACACCAATCAGCAAATCAATCAAAGCTGCAGCCAGGCCTATCGTCAAGGAAATCCGTGCTCCCATCCATGTACGGACAAACATATCACGTCCAAGATCATCCGTACCGAACCAATGCTCCGCAGAAGGTGGCAGATTCGTGCTCAGTAAATCATTAGAGTAATAATTATAGGGTGACAATATCGGACCTATTAAAGAAAAAAGCACAATCAGAACTAAAACAATCAAGCTAGTCATTGCAACCTTGTTTTTACGAAGTCGTTCCCAGGCATCGCGCCAAGCAGATAAGCTTTCTCGCTGAATAACTTCAGACTGCTTTTCATCGACCCCTATTTTTTGGAAATCTTCCGGTTTCACCTGAAGTTTATCCAAATTCACAGCATTGTCTTTCACAGACATAAAGTTACCCCTCCTTCCCGCCGGACAGCTTAATCCGAGGATCAATAAACCCATACGCGACATCTGTAATAAAACGCGCTAACATAAGCAAAACACCGTAAAAAATCGTTATGCCCATAATCATGGTGTAATCACGGCTTGTGATACTTTCCACAAACACTTTACCAATACCGCCAATCCCGAAAATCCGTTCAATAACCACAGATCCGGTAATAATATTCGCTGTCATTGGACCTACGTAGGTAACAACTGGCAAAATAGCATTCCGCACAACGTGTTTGAACATGATCGTAATGGATTTCAAGCCTTTAGCTTTGGCCGTCTTGATATAATCTGCATGCAGTACTTCTATCATACTGGAACGCGTCAATCGTGCAATAAATGCAATTGGTTGAGCAGACAAAGCCGCAACAGGCAGAACGTAGTCCATTGGGCCCTCGAAGCCCATAACGTTAAACAATTCCAACTTTTGAGCAAAAAAGAACTGAATTAATGATGCCAGAACGAAGCTGGGAACGGCAATACCCAGAATTGCCAATATCATCGCCACGGTATCAATGAGTCTACGATGGTACAAAGCCGCCAGCATACCTAGTAAAATACCGACAATAATGGAAACAATAATTGCGACTAGACCTAACTTTAGTGATACCATGAAGGTCTGTCCAATAATGTCGCTCACATTTTGATTCAATTTTTTCATAGAAATACCAAAATCACCCGTAACAATATCACCTAAGTATTTAAAATATTGTACATATACAGGCTTATCCAACCCATACTGTTCCATTAATCGGGCTTGAATCTCAGGAGACGTCGCTCTTTCGCTCATGAAAGGGTTACCTGGAATTGCCTTCATCAGAAAGAACGTCGCAGAGATCAGAATGAGCAAAGAAATAAGCATAAATATAAATTTACTGATCAAATAACGCGCCATCGCCCGTTTACACCTCCCATATTTTTCGACACCATTCGATTCTATAGAAATAGAGTTGGGTTATCCAATCTACTTGTATGCATGGTTAGTTTAATCATATTAAGAAGAACCCTCACACACAAAAAAAACGGGATATATATGGCAGTACCCACATATATATCCCGAAGTAACTCCTCAACTTCAGAATCAAGTATTAGCTACTTACTGTGTTATATAAGCTCTTGTAAAATCAATTGCACCACTAAAATCCAAAGCAACGCCTTTTACATTTGGTTTCGTCAAAGAAGTATTAGAGTAGTAATAAATCGGCAGTAAAACCATATCATCCTGAACAAGAAGCTTCTCTGCTTTCGCAAATATTTCCATGCGTTTTCCTGGATCAGTTTCTGTTTTAGCCGCTTTAATCAAACCATCATATTCAGGATTAGAATATCCAGAATTATTGTTGCCATTACCAGTTGTCCAGATATCCAGGAAAGTCATCGGATCATTAAAGTCAGCAGACCATCCACCACGTGCAATTTGGAAATTCAACTTGTTACGTGTTTGGATAAATACGCCCCACTCCTGGTTTTGCGTTTTCACGTCGATTCCCAGGCTTTTCTTCCACATATCTGCAACTGCCAAAGCAATTTTTTGGTGTCCTTCAGTAGAATTGTAGAGTAGAGTGATTGGAGGGAGTGAAGTTACTCCTTCTTCCTTCATACCTTCTTGAAGCAATTTCTTCGCTTCAGCTACATCTTCTTTGAAATAATCATCTTTATGTTCATTACGGTATTCCTGAGATAAGCCTTTAATTCCCGGAGGTACAAAGCCGTAGGCAGGAATCTCTCCACCCATCGTTACTCTATCAACAATCGGCTGACGTTGAATCGACATTGCAAATGCTTTACGAATTTTAAGATTATTGAACGGTTTTTCGGTGACGTTAAACAAATAGTAATAGGTGCTTGCTATACCTTTAGCCTGGAATTCGTTAGGCATTTCATTTTTCACAGCCATCATTTGGTCTGCAGGAATTTCGCCATTAGGTTTACCTGCATAATCAAGTTGTCCACTTCTGTAAGAAGCGAGTTCTGTTGCACCGCTGTTTACAAGGGACATTGTAATTTTCTTCAGTTTAATTTCGTCCTTACCCCAATAATTCTCGCTTTTGGAAACCTCGATCTTTTGACCTGTCTCCCAAGTCGACAATGTGAAAGGCCCGTTAGTGATCATGCTTTCTTTTTTAGTCGCCCATTTATCATTTCCTTCAACAGACGGATGCACCGGATAATAGGTGTAGAAAGAAGTCAATCCCAGGAAGTAAGGTGTTGCATGTTCCAGTTCTACCTGCAATGTATGATCGTCAACTGCTTTGACACCTACATCTTTGAAGTCCGTAACTTTAGTACCTTTAAAAGATTTGGAAGTGCTTAGGTTGTAACCCTCAGCATTTTTGATATAGTACAATTGGTAAGCATATGGAGGTGCAGGAGCCGTGGAAGGATCCAATACCCGTTGCCAAGCAAATACGAAGTCACTTGCTTTGACTGGGTCGCCATTACTCCATTTTGCAGTATCGCGAAGCTTGAACGTATAGGTTTTGCCGTCATCGGAAATTTTCCAAGATTCAGCTACGCCAGGAATTTCTTTACCATCAGGGCCCATGCGAACAAGACCTTCATACATTGTTTTCAAAACAGTGTTTGCTTGGGTATCTTGAGCCTGTGCCGGATCGAACGTTGGCGGCTCGGATGCAAGGTTAATGCGCAAAATTTGCTTGTCGGCCGGGGCCGGCGTAGTCGAGGTGTTTTCTTGTGCGCCCTTACCATTGGTATCATTCTTGCCGCCGCAACCTGCGAGCAGTGCGCCAACTGCAAGAACGAGTGTCAAAAGGACTAAAAAGCTTTTCCTTTTCATCTAGCGTTTTCCCCCTAGTTCTAAAGTGGTATATGTTTATAGATTATACAACCAGCGGTCAAAAAAATCTACATTACATTTCTTCAAATTGAGCTTTTTTTTCAAAAAAACATGATTAATTCATATTTTTTCATCATTTCATGTCACATTTCATCACATAGAGTTGAATATATTTTTAAATATACCAACAACAGTCAACAAAGTATACGCCAATGTCATCGCCATAAAAGTTAATCTCCAGACTGCTCTACATAATCTTTTACCATCAACCTTTCCCTTTATTCGGTTTTGAGCTCCTCCAATTAAACCCAATGCCAGTAACAAGAGCAGTAGAATCAAATAAAAACCGAATCGGGATGTAAACATGACATTAAAGAGTGCTGCAACGGAAAATATCAGAAAAAAAGTGGTAATATCCATAGAAGTAAGCAATGATTTCTTCTTTTCCATTTTAAGAATGTAGCGACAAACCGCAAACACGATCAAAAACGGAAAAAAGGGAAGAATACTGAAAGTGATAATAGTACCTTGTATAAGACTCAACTGATCACCCCTCTTTTAGCCGCATTCCTTCAATTAATTGCCACAATACCTCATGAGTTGGTGCACTAATCCCAGCTCGCTTTGCCATCTGCACCAGTTGCCCGTTAATGGAAGCAACTTCGGTCATGGACTGTGCAAGTACATCAGCTAGCATAGATGAGTGATTCTCTGCCGTTGCCCGGCAAACATCCATAATTTGATCCCACCATGAACTTTCCCAGCGGATACCATGAGCTTCATACACTTGAATGCCTTCATCATATAGCTTACGCATCATATGTATTCGAACAGGCTCCGATAGCAGCTCGCCATTTCGAACTCGCCATACGGCTGTCAGTGGATTGATCACAGCGTTAATCAACAACTTGCGATAAATCCCTTTCTCGATTTCTTTCGACAAGCAAACGTCAAATCCTGCTGCAAGCAGCCGATTTAGCACACATTGTTTGAATTGATTGTTGTGCTCCCCCTCTCCTTCCTCCGAAAATCCAATTTCAGTCATGCCCGATCCTGCATGCAAAATGGATGCTGCCCCCTGTTTCTTGGCTCCTTCGGTTGTCACAGCAGGGTATACTACAGCTTTAGGCCACGCCTGCCTGATGCGTTCTATATGACCGATTCCATTTTGCAAACAAATAATCCCTGGATCTGTTTCCATTTGAGCCGCAGGCTGGATCTGTTCCAGTACTTCTCCTATGGCCCCTTGTTTGGTCAAAAACATAATCCACCGTGCCGGAGCCTGTGAATTTAACCGTTGCCAATCTGCCAATGGCGCTACCTTTAATTGGTCCCCCGCCACATGAACAACCACCTGTCCCTCATTATCAAGCACAGTAATCCCTTCACGAGCAATGATGTGTGCCTGTTCAAGTGTTCGTGTCCACAGCCTTACTGTAGTACCCGTGGCCGATAATCTCCCGGCAAACAGCAATCCCAGCGAACCCGCTCCAATAATATCAATCACTTTGTATCGTCTCGCTTCCATCTTTTTTTCTACTATATCATATGCACTCCAATGAAATAACAAAAAACGCCAACTACGGCCAAGCGATAGTTGACGTTTTATTTAGATAGCTATTGTAATCTTGCTACTCAATGCGCTCCAGATTCCCATTAGCGTCCATTTTGAACCTGGATTTAAGCTCTTCCTCATCTTCAGTGATTAAAGCCAATCGCCGGGCACGGTCCATAATCTGAATCAGAGCTTTATAATCATCATTTACAACACGATAGTCGGTCTGCACATCATTCACTTCTTTGGACAGCCGGTCATTAATGGAGCGAAGCTGATTTAATTCTTCTTCCTTTTCCCGCAAATCTTTCTCCAGCATCTTAATCTGCCGATTCGTCTCCTGCATAGATCCCTTCCATTGACGCAAGAAGCGAATTACTGCATCAATAGATAACGTATCTTCACTCGTTCCATCTGTTCTGTATCCCCCTTCGACTGGATCGAGCGTGGCAAAGGCCGCCACCTGCGATACACCTACCGGGCTCTGCTTACGAATATAACTGCGCTTCTGGCGCTGTGCTTTGGCAATGCCAATCGCTTCATCGTAACGTTTGCGCACGCAGCTATTCCAACGAAAGCCGCATGCTGCAGAGGTTCTACCTATTTTTTGTCCAACCTCCTCAAACGCAGCGAGCTGTGTTCCACCTTCCCGGATATGCCGCAATGTCACCTCCGCCAATATCAAGTCATCTTCCGCACTCCATGCATCTTGTCTTATTGCAGTCATGCCTCTAGCCCTCCTAACAACATCCTGAAATAACCGTCTTCATGAACCGATCTTGCCGGTATTTGAATAGGGTATAAAAGCTGTTTATTCATTCCTATGCCTCTCGTAGAGTTCATAGAATCTATTTGATACTAAATTGTATTTCCATTTCTGCCAGAACTCATACGTGAAGTAAACAGTTTCGGGTTTCAAGCATGCTCTGACTGCTGTACAATAAAATGAATGGTTAAAGAATAAAAAAGGATCATATACATTACCATTAGTCTTTTTCTGGAATACATAAAAGGGGAAACTAAATGAATAAACGAATAAAAATCGCGATCTGCACCCTGCTGGCCCTCATTATGACGCTGACTACCATATATGTATGTCCTACTTTGGCCGCTCCCACTCCTGAAGAAAATCAGATTTTACAAGATAGTCTGTCTATCGTGGAGATCGACCATGAAATCGAGCGAATTAGTCGGGAGCAGCAGGCTCTTTTACAGCGTCAGCAGGAACTGCGTAGTAGTCTAGCTGATCAACAGAAGCAAATGGACCTACAACGTGAGCGTGCAGGTTCTGTGCTGCGATCTTACTATATGGGAGAAAGGGACAAGCTGCTGAGTGTAGTGCTAGGGGCTAAAAGTATAAAGCAACTTCTCTCTTTGTACGATTATTACTTATTACTGATTAGTCACGATCAGGATGTGCTTCAGGAATACGAATCCAATTATCAAATTATGCGAAAAACAGAGCAGCAAGTCGCCCAAGCAACGACGGAACTGGAGACGGTTAAAACAAACCTACTGGCACAACGTAAACGGATTCTCCAACTCCAGTCGCGTGTAGATGACGGCGTTAACGCCAGTGATAACCCTGAAACCCTACGCAAGCTAATTGGTGAAATGACAGCTTATTGGGAGAATGTAGGGGTATACGAGGTAAACAAACACTTTAAAGCATTAGCTCAAGCGATGCAGGATCTGCCCCAATTCATTCAACAACAGCAAGGAGCCATGGTTACAAATGGAAAAATCATTACGATAAGCATTCGTGAAGAGGAATTTAACCGTTTTTTAAAGTCTGAGAATGAATTGTTTAATCACTTCAACTTCTCCTTTGTGCAGGATCGGATTGTGGTAGAAGGTCAACAAGGAACGATGAAATTAAGGGTAGAAGGTCACTATACGGTAGAGAATGAACCGAAAAATGCAATTCTATTTCATGTAGATCGACTGATATTTAACGGGCTGGAACTGCCGGACACGACTCGCAACAAGCTGGAAGAAGATTTTGATCTCGGCTTCTACCCACAGCAGCTTATTTCATATGTCAAAGCCACAGAAGTACATGCTTTAAAAGGCATTCTTGAAGTTAAGCTCGAATTAAGCTTTAAGTAAAAACAAAAGACCTCGGGATGTTCCCGAGGTCTTAATTATTTGTAATAACGATCAAAAGTTATAACAGATCAGCTGCCAACTGCGCGAGTTTGGAGCGTTCTCCTTTTTCCAGCATAATATGCCCGCTAATCCCTTCTTGCTTAAAACGCTCCACCACATAGGTCAAGCCATTACTGGCTGCATCCAGGTAAGGGTGATCAATCTGCTCCGGATCTCCCATCAGAATGATTTTACTCCCCTCACCTACCCGAGACACAATTGTTTTGATCTCATGTCGGGATAAGTTTTGCGCCTCATCGACAATAATAAATTGCCCAGGTATCGAACGTCCGCGAATATAAGTGAGCGCCTCCACCTGAATACTGCCCAAGCCCATCAAAATTTTGTCGATATCGCCTGATTTTTTGGCATCAAACAGATACTCCAGATTGTCGTAGATTGGTTGCATCCAGGGGCGAAGCTTTTCATCTTTTTCTCCCGGTAAATAACCGATATCCTTGCCCATAGGAACAACAGGTCGAGCAATTAACAGTTTCTTAAATCGATGCTCATCCTCTACTTTAAGCAACCCCGCCGCTAGCGCCAGCAGCGTTTTGCCTGTACCTGCTTTTCCAGTAATGGTCACAAGTGGGATATCGTCATTAAGCAAAAGCTCCAATGCCATTCGCTGCTGAGCATTACGCGCGCTGATTCCCCACACCGATTCGTTACTTAAGTACAAAGGTTCTAATCGCTCTGCCTCCTGATTTACTTTCAACAGTGCTGATTTTCCAGTGCCCATTTCATCTTTCAAAATAACAAATTCATGTGGATACAGCGTATAAGGTAGCTTCAGTGGTTTGATTGGTAAAAAACGGTTAGAGTAAAATTCATCTATGATGGACGGATGCACCTGTATCGCCGAGTATCCGGGGTACAACTCACTTGGATCGCCTGTTCTATCGGATAGGTAGTCTTCAGTCAGCAGCCCCAATACATCTGCCTTGATTCTGACCAATACGTCTTTACTAACCAACACCACTGAACGCGGTTCAGACTGCTCCTGTTCTTCCAAGTGATAATTTAAGGCGACTGCTAAAATCCGGTTATCGTTCGAAACCTCCCCGAACATCTCCTGAACTTTCAAAAAACTCCGGTGGTTTAACTCAACCTTAAGCCTTCCCCCTTGGGGAAGTGGAACGCCGCTGTGAAGATGCCCCACTTCTCTCAACCCGTCCAACAATCGCGATACATTACGGGCATTCCGTCCAATCTCATCCGCGTTGCGTTTTTTGGAGTCGATTTCTTCCAGAACAACAGCTGGAATAACAACTTCATGTTCTTTGAAGGTAAAAATGGCTTTCGGATCATGCAGCAGCACATTCGTATCCAGCACAAAAATTTTCTTCATTAAATCCCCTCCAAAGCGGCGTGGACAATCTCATGTTTCATACCTATACCTATTCACCGGCTACTCAATACTTGCTGATTCTCTGAAAAAAGAACCCCAAAGCAGCATAATGCAACGAAAAGTGTAGCTGAAGATAGCCTCAGAGCCTGTACATTTTTAAAATTAGACACAAAAGGCCCAGTGATTGCTCACTGGACCTAGACTGGGTTCACTTTACATTTAGACATACCTCAACCCCCTTATGCTATATAAGAGCTTTACTCGCTGCGAGTATAACATAAGCGGGGAAAAAGATACATACTCAGGAATTGGAAGATGCTTCAGTGCTGTCGCTTGCTTTTTTGGCTAATTCCTCTTGTAGCGCTTGTTTGGCTAAATCGAGCTGTTGCTCATCAATGTACACATAAGGACTACGCCATGTTCCTGCTACAGGATTGTATTTTACATTTTGCTTGGAAATATTCCAATAGGTTTGTACGATATTTTTCATTTGTTGTGACTCAATATCAGTCATCATATTTTTATCAACCGATTTAATAATTGCACTAAACTTGGTCAAAGCGTTAAAGGTTTGCATTTGGTCAATTAGGGAATGAAGCACCTGATTTTGTCGACGATTGCGATCAAAGTCGTCAGATTCAGCTGTTCTCGGACGACAATTCGACTTGCGGTAGCGAACAAAATCAAGAGCTTGGTCACCATTCAAATGCTTGGCCCCAGCTGTCAGGTTAATATCGGTGCCATCAGCACGGTCTCGGTAACACATATTTTTATCAACCGTAACATCTACGCCACCTAGATTATCTACAACATCTCTAAAGCCCTGGAAGTTAATAACCGTTACATAATCAATATTAATATTTAGATATTTGCCGATCATCTTCTTCATTTGCTCTTCAGCAACTTCGCCAGACTCTTTCTCTCTAGCCTTAAACACCGGATAATACTCATTCAGCTTGCGTGGCTTATACCCATCCATTTCTAGACGCGTATCACGAGGCAAAGACACAATGGTAGACGATTTTGTATTAGGGTTCAATGTAGCTACCATAATAACGTCTGACAAATAAGTCGGATGGTCAGGGCGATAGTCGGTTCCAAGCAATAAAATAGTCAAAGGCTTAGCCTCAGCCAATTGCGTTTTGGGCACTTCCTTGTTGATTCCAGTATCCAAAACTTCCTCTACCTGATTGTAAATATAGTAGGTATAACCACCTGCTGCCAAGATACCTATAATGAGTAGAAATAAGACAAACTTCATAAACGATCTGAAAAAGCTTTTTTTCTTTTTCGTTTTTTTCGGTTTGGCGGATTTTTTCCCGCTTTGTGTCCGGGGAGGCAATCCATTCGAAAGATTACTCATGCTTCAACACCTTTTCCTGCGTTTTGAGAAATATAGCTTTCTCCAAGTTTACAATCCTAAAACACATACAGCGGCGCATCCCGTTTCCGGGCGTCGCCGCTGTGGCCGAAGACCAATCCTATGAATTACATATTTGCTTGTGCTGTTTTACGTTGTTTCTCCGCACGCTCGCGCTCACCTTTGTTCAAGATCTTTTTACGCAAACGAATGGATTTAGGAGTGATTTCACAATACTCATCATCATTCAGGTATTCAAGCGCCTGCTCCAGAGAGAAGATAACAGGTGTTTTCAATTTAACCGTATCATCTTTTGTTGCGGAGCGAACGTTCGTCAATTGTTTTTCCTTACAGATGTTAACGACAATGTCGTTATCACGTGTGTGCTCACCAACGATCATACCCTCATAAATTTCAGTCCCTGGCTCCAAGAACAAAATACCGCGATCTTCTACGCCCAGCATACCATAAAATGTAGAGGTGCCGTTTTCCGTGGACACGAGTACACCTTGATGACGTCCACCCACTTGACCGCCAACAAATGGTCCATAGCTGTCAAATGCATGGTTCATTACACCGTAGCCACGAGTCAAAGTCAGGAAGTTTGTAGTGTAACCGATCAAACCACGTGCAGGGATCAGGAATTCCAAGCGAACCTGTCCAGTACCGTTATTAATCATGTTGACCATTTCGGCTTTACGGGAGCCCAGACTTTCCATCACTGCGCCCATGCTTTCTTCCGGAATATCGATGAGAAGACGTTCGATTGGCTCCATTTTTTTACCGTCAATTTCCTTAACGATAACTTCCGGTTTGGACACTTGCAGTTCGTAACCTTCACGACGCATGTTTTCAATCAGGATTCCCAAATGCAATTCACCACGTCCAGATACAATAAAGGCATCCGGGCTATCCGTTTCATCAACACGCAAGCTGACATCTGTTTCGAGTTCTTTCAGAAGACGCTCACGCAATTTACGGGATGTTACCCACTTACCATCGCGACCTGCGAATGGACTGTTGTTAACCAAGAAGGTCATTTGCAGTGTAGGCTCATCAATTTTCAGTACAGGCAATGCTTCAGGATGATTTGGATCGGCAATGGTTTCACCAATGTTGATGTCCTTAATCCCCGCAATCGCCACAATGTCACCCGCGCCTGCTTGATCGGTTTCAATCCGTTTCAGTCCTTGGAAGCCGAACAACTTCTCAATACGCGCTGATTTACTGCTGCCATCACGTTGGATAACTGTGACCGCTTGTCCCTGCTTGATGATACCGCGGTTCACCCGACCTACTGCAATTCGGCCCAGGTATTCGTTATAGTCCATCAGTGTTACGAGGAATTGAAGAGGCTCATCTACTTTCTCAGTTGGAGCTGGAATATGCTCTACCACTGTTTCATACAATGCTTGCATGTTGTCATCTTGCTTTTCAGCATCCATGCTGGAAGTTCCGTTCAGTGCTGAAGCGTACACAACAGGGAATTCTAATTGCTCATCATTTGCACCCAGCTCGATGAACAGATCCAGTACTTCGTCAATGACTTCTGCCGGACGAGCTGCCGGACGGTCAATTTTATTTACTACAACGATAGGCGTCAAATTTTGTTCCAGCGCTTTACGCAGTACGAATTTCGTTTGCGGCATGCAGCCTTCGTAAGCATCAACGACCAGCAAAACGCCGTCAACCATTTTCATAATCCGTTCCACTTCACCACCAAAGTCGGCGTGTCCCGGTGTATCTACAATGTTAATCAGGTAATCTTTGTAAGTGATAGCTGTATTTTTAGCCAAAATCGTAATACCGCGTTCACGTTCCAGATCGTTGGAGTCCATGGCGCGCTCCTGAACAGCCTCGTGTTCTCTAAATGTTCCGGACTGTTGAAGCAACTTATCGACAAGTGTCGTTTTTCCGTGGTCGACGTGGGCAATAATCGCAATATTGCGAATGTTCTCTCTTGCATGCATGGTTTGTATCCATATCCTTTCCGTATATCAAAATAGTGTCTCTATCCTGAAGCAATGCTCATTCAAGGCTAACAATCGTTCTTTAGGCCCACTCCCTGCCAGCCTTCTATATGTTTCAGGCTTTATACAGACAGCTTCTCTCTCCGATTCGCGTGAAAACCTTAAAATAAGCGTCAGAAATCATTCCGACGCTCTTTTCATATCCATTATATTATAGTAGAAATATGTCATAAAGCAAGACATTATTGCCCGTTCCGTAATTTACCGCCATGAAATCTGCACAGCTTGTCGGTTTACCAGTTGCGTTTGCTACGGTTGTTTATGACCAACCAGATTCCAGCTCCGATCAGTAAAACGGCAATAATATACATGATACCTGTACTTAGCAAGGTAATAATCAATAATAGCACCGATATCAAGCCTAATAGTACGCTCCCTGTATATACATTACGAGAAAGCGAAATATCATTAATGGCATACTCCCATAATCCAATCGCCACACCTAGAAGAAACAAAGGCCATAAGTAGCCCATTAAATGCCATCCCCAAGTATTGCAGAGAAAAAAGAGGAAGCCATATACCGACAAAATCCCTGCCGGCAGCAACATAAAGGGTGATACTTTACGCATCATATACATTGCATGTAGCACGATTCCAGGTATTAAAATCAGCAAGGGCCAAAGGTTGCGTCCCAAGAAGGAGAACATCCCCAATTTCCCCAACAAAATAATCAGTCCTACGGCAACAATGCCTACTCCGATCATACGCTCTTTTCCGGAATTCATCGTGGTCTCCTTTGTTTGCTGGATTTGTTTTTGAGTCGTTAAATGTAGTTGTTTTTAAGTACAGTTTTATGAATATAGAATTTTTACAAAAACCGAGCTGAATCCTCGGCATCTGCAAAACCCTATGTCTAGTTTAGCCGATGTTTTCCAAAAAAACCACGTTCAAATATGACGGGGCCGTAGCTGCCGATATATTCCTGCAATGACAACTGCTGCTGCCAACAAGACCGGTAACCATGCATGTATAACCTCACCCAAGTCTGCTAACCATATGCCCAATTTGGGATCACGCAGTAGCATTTCTCCCGCCGTAAAGGCCAGGATGGCAGATCCCAGCAGAACAAGGATCGGGAACCGATGAAGCCAGATTGCTATCACGTTGCTGCCCCAGACGACAATCGGAATACTAATTGCAATACCAATGACTATAATAGCAATGTCCCCATTGGCTAGAGCTGCAATAGCTAATACGTTATCTAGACTCATCACAAAGTCTGCTAATAGTATCACTTGTATTGCCTTCCATATGGTTGTTTCCGCTCTTACTCCCACATGATCATCATTCTCATACAGCAGCTTAAACGCAATCCATAACAGAAGTAAACCGCCCGCCGCCTGAATAAAGGGTATGCCTAGCAAAATGACAGCTACAAAAGTCAACACACAGCGCAGCAGGACCGCGCCGACAGCCCCCCACCATATCGCTTGACTTCTTTGCCTTGCAGGCAAGTTTTTGCTCGCCATGGCTATAACAACTGCATTATCACCGCTTAGCACCAAATTAATCATTAATATTTTCAATAGCAAAATGACATGCTCCATATGTACAAACACCCCCATCCTACATGTATGCGAAATTGGACGAGGCTATGCTTGCAAGCTTTTCGAATAAGTCATAATTTAGTAATAACTAATGGCAATTTGATTGAGTATAAACCTTGAATTCAATAACAAACAGCAATATAATGAATCGTATTTCCGAAAAACGGGTATTAACATAAACAACATGCAATGTTTTGAGGATGTTTAATCAGGGAGATGAGAACGATTGACATGTCCGTACTTCAGTTCTTTTGGCTACTGCTTAATGTGATATTTATTGACCTTCTGCTCGCAGGAGATAATGCGATTGTAATTGGGCTTGCCGCCAGAAAGCTGCCTCCTGCAAACCAAAAAAAAGCGATACTATACGGCACCGGGGGTGCCCTGCTCATCCGCATAGCAGCCACTATTGTAGTCCTCTGGTTACTTCAAGTACCGTGGTTGTTACTCATCGGGGGTGTGATGCTAGTCTGGATCGCGTATAAGTTGCTCGTGGACCAAGAGGATCATGCCGAAGTTAAAGCAGGAACAACTCTATGGGGGGCTATCCGCACCATTATTGTCGCCGATGCAGCAATGGGTCTGGACAACGTTATTGCTGTTGCTGGCGCGGCCCAGCAGCATTTGCTACTTGTAGTGCTGGGCCTGTTAATCAGTGTGCCGATCGTTGTATGGGGAAGCACTCTTTTTATCAAGCTGATCAATAAATTCCCCTGGATTATCTATTTAGGATCGGCGGTGCTTGGTTATACGGCCTCTAATATGATCACTGAAGAACGTAAGCTGGCACCATACTTTACGGAGCATCCGGCGCTGCGTATCTTGTTTATTGCCACCGTTATGGCTGGCATTTTGCTCACAGGATATCTTCAAAATCGCAGAGCAGTATCCCGTCGAGAAAAAGCCGTCTAAAAGAGGTTTCAAAAAAGACCCCACCCAAATAAAAAGGCAGACCCCAATATTGTTGCGGGTCTGCCTTTTTATTAAAACCAATCTTCCTGTATAACTTCCTCTTTACGCCCCTCTACAGCTCCACCTGCCTCAAGGACAACCGTTTCCGTTGTAGCTACAGCCTGATCGATCAAAGCATTTAAATCCCGAATAGTGGCTTCAATCTTCTGAACTACCCACAAATTCGGATTGGTGGTGGGAGATTTAGGAACAAACAATGTACAACAATCCTCATATGGGAGAATGGATAAATCGTAGGTGCCAATTTGCTTAGCGATTTCTGTAATCTCCTGCTTATCCATCATGACGAGAGGTCGCAGCAAGGGGAGTTCCGTCGAACGACCAATCACATTCATGCTGGATAGCGTTTGACTAGCAACTTGGCCCAGACTGTCGCCCGTCACGAGTGCCAATGCTCCTTCACGCTCTGCCAGCATCGTTGCAATTCGCAGCATAGACCGTCTCATTAGCGTAATAATTAAATTATCCTGCCCAGTGCGTGTAAAGGCCGTCTGCACCTCTGTAAACGGTACGAGGTGGATTTTGATTCGGCCTGCATAGCCTGCTAATACTTTTGCCAAATCAATAACCTTTTCTTTCGCACGCTCACTTGTAAACGGATAGCTATAAAAATGTACACATTCGATTTCCAAGCCTCTACGCATGGATGACCATCCTGCTACCGGACTGTCAATTCCACCGGACAGCAGCAGCATAGCTTTGCCGTTGGTTCCTAACGGAAAGCCCCCTACAGCCATAATAACATCACTAAAAATATATGCCGCCTGCTCTCTTACCTCCACACGCAGCTCAATATCAGGTTGACGCACGTCGACCTTCAATGCCTGAAACGTCCGCAAAATAGGAGAACCAATTAAATGATTCAACTCTTGTGAAGAATGGGGGAATTCCTTCCATACCCTGCGGGCATTTACCTTGAATGTCGTTCCCTCGTCTACGTTCAGCTCATGCATTAAAGCTACAGCCGTCTCAATGATAGCATCCAGCTCAACAGGAGCCATTTTGACAGGACTAATCGTCGTGATGCCAAACACCTTTTGCAACACTTGAATGATCTGTTCATAAGGCTCTCCTCCGAGAACTACATAAATCCGTCCAAATTCCTTGCGCAACGAAGCACCTGGAAAAGGCTTAAGCAGCAGCTTTACGTGTTTTAGTACAGCCTTCTCAAAACGAGCGCGATTCTTCCCTTTTAATGTAAATTCGCCGAAGCGAAGTAAAAGCATATCATAGTGCATTTTAACGTTTCCACCTTTCAAGGGATTCCAGCTTGGCTACAGCCTGTCGAAGCGCAAGTATGAGCTCGTCGATATCCTGTTCCGTATGTTCATCACCAAAGCTGATACGTATGCCGCCGGCTGCTTCCGCCTCATTGCGGCCCATCGCCAACAGCACCCGGCTCGGCTCGGCTAATTTTGAAGAGCAAGCCGATTTGGTGGACACTGCCACACCCAATTGCTCCAGCGTATGCAGCAGTACCTCGGCCTTCATGCCCGGATACGAAAAGTGGACAATATGCGGCGCTTCTTTCCCACTGTTCAGCCGCAGTTGTGGGATTGTTTTCACTTCTGCGGCCACCCGTTCTCTCCACTCGATCATGCGCCGTGCAGTCTCTGCTTGTCGTTCGCCCGCTAGCCGTACTGCCTTGGACATACCGACAAGCAGTGGTACATTTTCGGTACCCGCACGAACCCCTTGCTCCTGAGAGCCACCACTAAGCAATGGGAAAAGCTCTACGCCTTCCCGAACGAATAGCAATCCAGCACCTTTGGGTCCACGCAGCTTATGCGCCGAAAGGCTGTACAGATCAGCCTGCCAGCCCCGGAGATCAACCGGCAACTTGCCAAATCCCTGTACACCGTCAATATGAAATAGAACACGGGGGAAGCGCTTTTTCAGCGCAACTCCAATATCTCGCAACGGTTGCACCCTTCCTGTCTCATTATTGACATGCATGATACTGACTAAAATCGTATCTTTACGAACAGCTGCGCAAACCTGTTCGGCACTAACATGACCTCCCTCATCCACAGGTAAAAAAGTAACCTCAAAACCCAAATTTGTCAGCTGTTTGCAAGCTTCATACACAGACGGGTGCTCTGTCGATACAGTCACGATATGCTTGCCTCTGGTCTGATACTGCAAAGCCGCCCCCTTAACGGCAAGATTGTTGCTTTCCGTTGCCCCGGATGTGAAGACAATCTCCGCAGGAGATACTCCCAAAGCTGCAGCGCATACTTCGCGCGAGCGCTTGATCAACTTATCCGCATTCTCTCCATACCGATGCATGGAAGACGGATTGCCATAATGTCGTCTCATTACCTCGGCAACGGTTGTAATCACCTCTTCAAAAGGCGGAGTTGTCGCGGCATAATCAAAATATTTCATTAAACTCCCCTTTCTGCCCCACAACTGTTACAACAAAAAAAGACCAAAACAGGGAAAGGCCGCTTCATTACAGCGACACCCTTTCCCCATATTGATCCTGTCTGCGGACCTAATCGAATTGAAATTACGCACTTTTATGCTATAAGCTATAGGGCTTAGATGGTATATTTTTCACGTGCATTCTGAATTTTGGAAATATATCTTTGCGTTTCTACCGGAAGCTTGTCCAGTACAGACATCAACTGCTCATCACTACTTACGCCAAGCCGCTGTACCCGTCCGGGACCTGCATTGTATGCAGCCAGCGCCATATTTTCCTGTCCGTTAAAACGTTTAATCTGGTAAGACAAATAGCGTACGCCAGCATCAATATTTTGTGCAGGATCATAGGGGTCACTAACTCCCAGACCTTGAGCTGTAGCGTCCATCAACTGCATAAGTCCTTTGGCTCCAGCCGAAGAAGTAACCGACGGATTAAACGAAGATTCCGTATCAATAACTGCTTTAATCAAAGCTACCGGAACGCCGTATTTCTGACTTGCCTCATTAATCAAACTATCGTACGCTGTAGCTTTTGTAGGTCCATCCGTTGCCATATTGGAAGAAGCAGAATAGACTGCCAATGACGAAGTCGTTCCCCTCGATGGTCCCAGTTGAAGCCAGAGCAAGCCGTTTTCATCTCTGGTAACATCGCCTGAATTTTCTCGAGTGACAGCATTATCTGTTTCCAGCTGACCTACTTGTTCCAGCAATCCAGAAAAAGCATCCGCTGTACCCGTCTGGGTCGTAGCACTCATATTATTTAACAGCTGCATGTCTAACATGGATTTGGACACGCGCGGATCAATTTGCATGTGGTGTTCCCAACTTTCTATAGTTGTTATATCCCAAATAGCTTGTCGTTATTGCTATGATACAACTTTTTACTATGTACTTCCATACTTTTTAATGAAAAAAAGCTCCGTTTCTGTCGAAAAGACAGCGGAGCTAAGATACCGGAACCTTTAACCAACAGGGTTAGCGCACAAATGGGATAAAAGCAAAATAACTCAATGTTGCTAGTGCACCAAGACCAATCGACCAAATACCGGTTGTTTTACTGCCATTTACATAAGCAAAAAATCCTAAAACTGCTGCAATGGGTCCCAGCACAATAGACCACATAAACAATGATGCGATACCTGCAGCCAGCCCAATATAGCCGGAAATACGACCACTATTGTTAATAACCTGCTCTTTACCGTTGTTCTCATGTCTGGTCACAACTGGCGAGCCAGGAGCAACCTCTGCTGCATATTCCTCACGATGATGGCGGCGCTTGGCAGAGCGTTCCTGAACATGACGAGGATAATCTACACGTTCACGGCTAACATGCTCTTCATTCTTATGCTTATCGTTTTCATGATCTTCCATAATAACTGCACCTCCAAATGGAAATGAATCGCGTTATACATTTACAGAGACTTCGGCTTAAAGGTGTGGCAACAGGTTGCAGCAGACGTTGCAGCCTTATCACGTTCATCTGAACTAAAGCTTTCCCCCGCATACTCTTCTTTGAATTTTTTTCCGGCATGACCGTCTACTTCAATCATGATCAAATCTGCCTTGCAAAAGTTGTTTTCTCCCCAATAATGGCAATTGGCTACGCTGCACTTTACGATTGGCTTGGCCTCTTGGCTCATGATCATCACCTCGGATTCATTGTCCCCCCGCTCCCCTGCACCTATGCGTTCATGGCATATGGCAGTTGGTGACATACGAAAAAAGCCGCTTCCCCTCGCCTCCTCCAAACTGGCAGGAACAAGTGAAAACGGCTTGCTTGTCTTGTTTTAGTTTTTGATTAGAAATGAATTTCTTGGATTGATTGCTTTAGGCATGAGTACGACGAGTCTGCATCCGGCGCTGTGTCAAATAATCACTTTCATAATAAGTCAGATCATCACGCAATTCTTCAAAGTTTTTCGTAATGTCCATGATCACTTCGCGGGCGGCTGGCACTGGCGTTTTACGGAAGCGGATAGCATCTTGTCCCGTATAAGCATAGCGTCCGTCCTCTGCGTAAGTTTCATTTTTGGGATAAAAAAAGCTGTTCACGCAGTCATGGTATACGTTATACAATGCCTTTTCCGCAAAATCGACGTCAAAGTTGGCACGGCGCAAAGCCACACCCAGCTTTTCATAGGATACTTCGGAAAAAACAAGGACATGGCGGAGATCCGACAAAAAACCTTTGTAAAAAAGTACGGACTCCTCATTACCATCCACAGCCAGTTGCGGCAGAGCATGCTCATTGAGGAATGTTTCCACACGTTTCACGGCAGTTTTCAGTCTTTCCTGCGCCGACTCACATAATTTTTGTACGTTGACTGCTGACATCAAGGCAGCTCCCCCTTATTTGTTGCTTGTTCATCAATTTGGTTACCCGAAAATAGTCCCTTCTAACCGAAAGAGCTGTAATTTTCAGTATTTATCCTACCACAAATAAGCATTGAAAGGTATAAAAACATGCCAATCTCCTCACGCTAAACCATAAATTTATGAATACTCAAGGAGGACGGTTTCATGTCTCGGCCAAAATGGTTAAACCCCCTGCTCGGAGCAGCTGCCGGGGTGCTTCTGATCACACTGATGCTGCCTTCACGCGATCACCGCCAAACACCACAGCCCGAATATACGACCAAGATGGTACCACAGCAGGAGAAGCAGCTTAAAAAAGGAATGTTGGCTTTGGACCTGTCCGCTACGGAAACCCTCACACGGATGGACGCAAGACAAGATATTCAATACGTAATGCGGGAGCTGAATGGTAAAACTGCCAATCGGAAAAGACAGTTCACCCACACATTGCAGCAATCACACAGTCATCTTCATACGCTCCAGTGGATTCACATTAGGGACGGAAAGACTGACACCTACACAGGCAACAAAGCACAGACAAGTCTGCTGAACCACCCTCAAATTCAAAGCAGCTTGGCTGCGGCTCGTCGTTCCGTCATGCAAAATAAATCCTATGAATCGGCTGCTTTTCAAGTTGAGGGCGGTAAATATTTCGTCATGGCTGAACCATCGGCTGATGGAACATGCGGCGTTGCCGCCCTGGTCAGTCAGCAAGTATTGCGTGACGTGGAGAAGCACCAGCGCAAAAATTTGCGTTTAATTCCCTATCCAAAAGAAGGTAGCTACAAAATCGAATCCGTACATCCCGACACATTGCACGATATCACGGTCAAAACGGGTCACGACAACGAAAATGCAAGCCATTATTTTGAAAACGAAATTGTCGTTCGCTTCCGTCACAATCCTGATTCACGACAATTGAAGGAAATTGCAGAAGATTTGCACTGTGAACCAGGCCGTAAGCTTGGTTATACTTATGTATTTCATTCGGATAAGATGAACTTTAAAGAGCTAAAGCAATACTTTTCACAAAAGTGGAACCCGCTTTATGCTGAGCCTCACTATATGTATCTGACCAATGAGAAAGCACCTATCAATGCCGACAGCTCTATTCCTAATGATCTGCTCTTTTCTCGCTATCAATGGAACCTGCCTGCTACCGAAACCAACAGAGGCTGGAAACTAAGCAAAGGCAGCAAGGATGTAATTGTCGCGGTTGTAGATACAGGAGTGGATTTGGATCACCCTGATCTAAAAGGCCAAATTCTTTCTGGGCATAACGTGGTAAACCCGTCTGAAAAGCCTTATGATGACGTCGGTCACGGAACGCATGTCGCCGGCATCATTTCTGCGCTCGTTAATAATGGTGAGGGAGTCGCCGGTATGACGTGGTACAACAAGGTCATGCCGATCAAGGTACTTGACCAATCTGGCTCCGGTACAACTTACTCGGTTGCAGAAGGTATTATATGGGCAGCTGATCACGGGGCCAAGGTCATCAATTTGAGTCTGGGCAACTATGCACAAGCTTCATTTTTACATGATGCGATCAAATATGCCTATGACAAAGATGTTGTATTAGTTGCAGCCACAGGCAATGATAATACAGAGCGACCTGGTTATCCAGCAGCGTACCCTGAAGTATTTGCCGTTTCCGCTACAGACTCTTCTATGCACCGCGCATCCTTTTCTAACTACGGCGATTATGTGGACGTCATGGCTCCAGGTGCAAGTATTGCCAGTACGTATCCTGGGAATCAATATGCTGCACTATCGGGTACTTCAATGGCCAGTCCACATGTATCAGCGTTAGCTGCCCTGATTCGATCCGTTAACCCTGATCTAACCAATAAAGAGGTAATGGATTTAATGAGAGACAGCGTAATTGATTTGGGCACACCAGGGCATGACAAATATTTTGGGTATGGTCAAATCGACGTGTATAAAGCATTGAAAGCAGCACAGCGTCCCTATGTTCCCCTGCAATTCTATCCACAGCATTTCAGTGACAAGTTGAAATCCATATTAAAGAAACTGGAAGCCTAGGATACCCCTTTTGGAAAAAGCAGCCATGTTGCTCCATGGCTGCTTTTTAGGCTTTCTTAACGCTTGGAACTGGTACGGACAGGTCGCTTTCCATGACTGCGTGTATGACAGCATGGGTCACCAGGATCCTTGACAACCACCGGAAATACGTGGTGGGGCACAGGTATAACATGCGCCTGATTGATGATCTCAATCGGATGAACAACAGGTACCACCTGTGGGTAAAATTGATGATTTACAAATTGGATCGGCGGGCACACGACCGGGTCGTAATGACAATGACTCATAATGTGCAACTCCTTTCGGTGAATTAGTACAGCATATTAAGGAGGCATATGCTGTGCTTGGATGTTTAACCCCTAATACAATTATCCCTTATAAAATAGGCTTTCGTTCCACAATGACCGAATGATCAAGAATATCGCCCAACAAATTACATAGCTTGCGCAGACCTGATTTAAGTGTTTCCTTGTCCGTATACGAAAAAGAAATACGGATATGATTACTATCCATACCACCTGCATAGCACACCGCACCAGGCAAAAAGGAAATGCCTTCACGGTCAGCTACCCGCTCCAATTCTGGAATATCCACCATAGAGGGAAGTTTAATCCATACATTGAGACCACCTTCAGGAGCATACCAGGTAACTTCTGGCGGAGCATAGCGCTGGAGTGTATTCAATGCGACAGTTAGACGATCCCGAATTTGTTCTCGCAATGAAACAAAATGCTGGTCAAGTCGATTCCTGAGAAAAGGTAGCAATGTTTTTTGCGTTAATAGAGGACTTCCCAAATCCGTAGTTGACTTGGCAGCCACCAAACGATCCATTACACTCCCAGTTGCCGCTACACAAGCTATGCGGCAACCAGGAGCAACGGTTTTGCTGAAACTTTTGATATAGACAACATGCCCGGACTGATCATGCGCCTTGATAGAGAGAGGGGGTTTAGTTTTGTAATACAGATCGGAAAATGGATCATCCTCAACAATGAGACAGTGATAACTTTGAGCCAGATCCAGTAATTGCGTGCGTCTGGCCATCGTCAAAGTTACGCCGGTAGGATTATGAAAGGTAGGTATGGTATAGATCAATTTTGGGGGATGGGTATCACAGAGACGTGTCAAAATATCAATCCGCATCCCCTCCTCGTCCATCGGAATCATAATTACTTTGGCACCACGACTAGTAAACACATCAATGGCCCCAGTATAGGTAGGAGCTTCCATGTAGACCACATCTCCCGGGCCAACAAACGTACGCGCCACCAGGTCAATCCCCTGTTGAGCTCCGCTGGTCACAAGCAGTTGCTCTGCCACTGTAGGTATACCACGTTCACTCAAGTGGTCTGCGAACACTTCTCTTAGTTCTAAATCACCTTCAAAAGTTCCATATGCAGCCATTACATCGGAATTCTCAGAGGATAAACGATGAGTATCTGCGATGATTTCGCGCGTTGGAAGAAGCTCCGGCTGTATTGCCGCTATATGAAAAGAATAGGTAGCCTTTCGGCTATGGTTAAAGTTTCTCCATAACTGTGCACGCGGCAAATAATCGATCAACGACATCTGCCAAGACAAATCCTGCGTCCCCTCATGATAAATCGGTACTGAAGCTTCCGCCACATAGCAACCTTTTCCCTGTGTACACGTAACCAGATTCATGGACTCCAGCTCGGCATACGCCTTGCTTACAGTTACAGGACTCACCGCAAGCAGACTGGACAGATGACGGATAGAGGGAAGCTTGGTACCCTGAGGTAGTAGCCCTGACTGAATGCGATCCGCTAATGTTTTGGTAATCTGTAAATATAACTTGACACTGCTGTTGCGGCTGAGATCAATATGCATCGGAACCCTTCCCTCCAAAAATCAACTGTTACATTTAGACGTTTACTGTTATACTTCATTATCGATATAATACAACAAATTTCTTAGCACAGTATAGAACACAGGAGATGATTGGATTGGAATACAAATTTTCGGTTATGGCTCGTACTCAGGGCTCGTCCATGGTAAGGGACATTTTGAAGCTGACACAGGGAACAGATGTATTATCTCTCGCAGGTGGCCTTCCGGCCGATGCCTTCTTTCCCGTCGAAGCGGTTGCTAAAGCCTATGAGCGGGTATTCCGCCTCGGCGGTACTACCGCACTTCAATACGGCCTAACCGAGGGATACATTCCTCTACGGGAACGTCTGGCAGCAATCATGTCATCCCAAGGCATCTCCGTCACCAGAGATAACATCCTCATGACAACAGGCTCGCAGCAGACCATTGATCTAGTTTCACGTGTGTTGCTTGATCCGCAGGATACAGTATTGGTGGAGTCCCCTACTTATTTGGCAGCTCTTCAGGTATTCAATTCCTATGGCGCTAACATTGTAAGTGTAAATACAGACGCTAACGGTATGCAATTAGATGATCTTGAGGCCAAGATCAAACAGCATCAGCCAAAATTCGTGTATGTCATCCCTACCTTCTCCAACCCAGCAGGAAGTGTATGGAGTATGGAACGCAGAACAGGCGTTGTTGAGCTATGCCGTAAATACGGAACTTTGATTTTTGAAGACGATCCTTACGGACGGCTCAAATTTGATGAAAACCTTAACTTCCCATCCCTATTTTCTATTGATCAACAGCTAGGTGGCGATGGTCATGTAATGTACACTTCTACATTCTCTAAAACTGTCGCTCCAGGTGTTCGCTCTGGATGGTTGGTAGCCGATCAAGCCATCGTCGTTAAGACCGCAAATGCCAAACAATCTGCCGATCTGCACTCCAGCAGTATTGACCAGCGTGCTTTGAATGAGCTGTTGGACTTCTTTGATTTGGAGGGACATATACGTACCGTGTCCGCTGAGTATCACACTCGGATGTTGCGTCTTACATCGTTAATGAGAGAACGTCAATGGGAAGGAATCACTTGGAATGATGCACTTGGTGGCATGTTTATGTGGGTTACCTTACCTGAAGGCTTCCGTTCTGATCAGTTGCTGCAACTAGCGATTCAGGAAGGGGTCGCATTTGTCCCTGGACAAGTCTTCTATGCTGACTTAAGCGGCAGTAACCATATGCGAATCAACTTCACGCATACCGATCCTGCCTTACTTCCAAAAGCAGTTGACCGATTGGATCGGGCACTGAAGCTGTATATGGAGAAAAATGTGGTAAAAAGCGTACGTTAATCTCCAGCTTCAAATGCACGCTACGCTGACTACATGCCTCGTCCTCGCACGTTTTTGCGTCAGGAGAGTGTAAATACAATAAAGCCCCCGTTGACTATGTTGGGGGCTTCATTCCATAGATATAGCGGACTGCGTAATCCGGCTGAAAATTAAAAAGGGTGCTTCATGATTCCCACAGGAATATGAAGCACCCTTTTTAATGTAATAAATACATTTGGATTAAAGGTTTCTCATGCAAACAGGTCATTAACAAAAAATAAATTCATACATTTTAAGGTGTTGCAGTGGGGAAAGTTTTCCGTAAGCCGGGTTCTGTGCTATTCGTGGTACAGACGGGAACTACCCTCCCACTAAAAGCGACAATCATCTATCTAGGCCGAACATTGCTATCCAGCTCCAGCGACCAACCTAGACACGCCTCGGGCTAAGGCTGCTTCGCGAAGAAGCTGTGTCCCTTTAGGTCTTGCTCCAGATGGGGTTTACCAGGAACGAAGTCACCAGCGTTCCTCGGGGTCTCTTACACCTCGGTTCCATCCTTGCCTGTGCCGCAAGCGGCCATCGGCGGTCCATTTCTGTGGCACTATCCTTCAACTCGCGCTGACTGGACGTTATCCAGCATCCTGCCCTATGGAGCCCGGACTTTCCTCTCGTGGCTTATGCCACCAGCGATTGTCTGTCAAACTTTCCGAACAACATTACATAGTATACAGGGAACGCGTGCATGATACAACCCTGAAAATATTGTAAATTATAGAGATCTCTCTTTACTTGTTCAAATAAAACGGATGTACCTTTCTCTGTAATGAATCATCTGCCACGTAATAAGCGGACCTTCCCACGTATAACGGAATTGAAAGCTTACTAAAATCAGGAACGTCCTCATCTAGGAATAGTTCATCATCCCGGTAGGTCTGCTGTATTTCACCGACGATCCAATCATGATCTCCATAGGTATGAATATCCACTACTTTACACTCATAAGCGAGATAAGCTTCCAGCAATATAGGCACATCCACTGAAATTCCGTCCTCATATGCAATCCCAAACTGCTGAAATTTATCTACATCTTTACCACTAAAGGTACCTACAGCCTGAATCCATTCCGATCTGTGCGCAGGCAAAAACTGAACACCAAAGCCTCCACTTTTCTTAATCAGTCCGTAAGAATACGTTTCCTTCCTCAATGAAATGCCATACATGCCCGGTGATGATCCGATATATGTATGCCAGCCTGAGGCCATGACATTATTTACTCCCTCATAGCGGGAAGTAACAACTGCAACCATCCCTGGATAGGCATGAATCACAGAATCGGCTATCAACTTTCGCATACAACCTCTCCCTACGAAAAAATGTAATAGTTCTCCTTTATTTTCTCATAGATGTGAAGGTTTTACAAAAATTGAAAAGGCTCGGTGTTCACTTCAGATACATATACTTCCGTTGAGTATCGATCTTCGGCCAAGCGTCTACGCATCCAATCTGCGGTTTTAGGCTTCATAATCTTTTCTGCGTTATGTCCAGGGTCAATAATAGCAATGCCTGCCATCAGGGCATCGTGAGCCGTGTGATAGTCGATATCCCCCGTCACTAATACGTCAGCGCCTTTAAAAAGCGACTTATTCACATAACGGCTGCCAGAGCCCCCAAGCACGGCTGCTTTTTTGATCATACGGTCCAAGTCACCCACCACACGTACATACTCAACGTTGAGACCTTTTTTCACAACATCTACAAACTCCCGTAACGTGCGGGCTTCCTTGAGCTTGCCTACTCGTCCCAAACCAAAGGTACGGCCTTTCAAATCCATAGGGTACAGGTCATAAGCCACCTCTTCATAAGGATGAGCCTTCAGCATCGCTTGGACAACTTTATTGCGTACACCCTGCGGTACAATGGTCTCAATACGAACCTCTTCACTACGTTCCATTTTACCTGGCTCACCCAAAAACGGCTGTGTACCTTCACCTGGTACAAAAGTTCCATAACCATCAATGTTAAAGCTACAATGGCTGTAGTTGCCGATATGTCCAGCTCCCGCATTCAGTACGGCATCAAGTACACGTTGATGATGTGTTTTGGGTACGAAAACGACAAGCTTGAATAATTGCTCGGTGTGAACATCCTCCAGCGTACCTTCACTTTGAATCCCCAGTGCTTCTGCCATCCAATCATTCATGCCGTCCTCAGCCGTATCCAGATTCGTATGACTGATGTAGACAGCAATATCATTCTTGATCAGCTTTTCATACAATCTGCCTGCAGGCTGGTCCGTGTTCAAAGCTTTAAGTGGGCGGAATATAATCGCATGATGCGCAATAATGAGATCAGCTTTTATGCGGATCGCTTCTTCAACAACCTCATCATTGACATCCAGGGCTACTAAAATGCTTTTTATTTCCTTTTGCAGACTACCCAGTTGAAGCCCAATTCTATCGTCTGGAACTGCCAAGTATTTCGGAGCCAATTGCTCCATGTAGCTAATTACTGTCTGTCCTTTGGCAAACATGCAAGTACCTCCTCCAGCTGTTCAATTTGCTTGCGCAATTGCTCCTGCTTATGCTGCGCAGATTCCTGATCTGACCGAGCCACTTGTGCCAGCACATCCTGAAGCTTGCGAATCTCCAATTGCCATTTCGAAAAAAAGATTTCATTTGGTGCTTTGACCAATAACGGTCCAAGTTGTATCAGCAAATCCTCTGTCAGTACCAGCGAACTACCAGAAAGTTCCCATGGCCGATACAGGTCATCCTGTTTCAGTGAACTTTCCGAAGCAGGTACTGCCGTCAGAACTTCATATATTTTACCATCTTCTTCCATAATATGTTCATTTGTTAATACCCATTGATGCTTGATTAGCCAGCGCCTTAAAATATCCTCGCCCACGTTGGGCTGTAAAACAAGCTGTTTCACTGAAACAAGCTTGTCTTTTCCTTGCTCCAAAATAGAAGCGATCAAGGCTCCGCCCATACCCGCTATCGTAATAATATCTACCTCATTGGCCTTGATTACAGCCAAGCCGTCCCCTTTTCTAACCGCAATGCGATCTGTAAGACCTGCTTCAGCCACCTGCTTTTGAGCCGCACGCAATGGTCCATCGTTGACCTCACCCGCTACAGCTTGCGATACTCTGCCGGAGCGCACTGCAGCCACAGGGAGTAGTCCGTGATCCGAGCCAATATCAGCCAGTCTGCTACCGGCAGGAATTTGTTCCAAAATATATTGTAATCGCTGAGAAAGTTTCATGACGTCACCCACGTAATCCATTTTTTTCGAGTCCAAAATAAAATTCCTACAACAAAAGCCAACTTCAATATGCTAAAAAAAATCACTTCCCCTGCTGCTTGATGGCGCAGGACGATCGTGTCTGCTTCCGCCATAAACACTAGGGTCAAGCCTATAGCAAAATAAACCAACGCGAAACGTGGAAAGCGGCGATGTACCCACCAGCTTAACCCAATCAACAATACTGCGTGTAAAATCCAAAATACCTCAAGCATCGCTAAAGTAGCTGTAGGCCAATAGCGGCCTATAAGGACCGCATACACTAAAAGCAGCCCAGCAAGACCACAGTAATGAAGCAAGCTGATGCGCAAAGTTAATCCCACAAGACACCATATCAAACCGCATAGACCCACCAGCACTAAAAACCAAACCTTAGCTTCACCTTGGTGAAGCTGAATGATCCAGACACCTGAACCCAGCATAATTGCACTGCCTAAAGTGCTCAACATTGCACTCATACTCTTTTCGGAAGACCGCCAAACCGCGGCCATCCCATAGCAAATCGCAGTAACTGCACTTGCCGAGCATATTTGCATTGCCAACGGAAAAGCGGTAAAATAAAAACCGATCAAACAAATGCAGGAAATAATGACAAAACCAAGAAGCCAGGCGATCCCATGCCCATGTCGAAGATATGTAAGCAGCCCGGTGTTGTTACGGTTCTGGCTTTGTGCCGGATTTTCATCTTCCCGATACAGGTTGGACAGAAAATCGCAATATTGCTCAGGGAGCAGCCGACTTTGCCGCCAATGCTCAATTTCATGTAACAGTATTGTCCGTTTTTTCTCCTGGTCCAAGCTTCTTCCCCTCCACCAAGGCTGCCATGAGATAAAAAAAGACCTTCTGCGCGCTTCAAGCCGCAGAAGGTCCGCAATGTTACGCTTCTATTCGAGGAAATCCTTCAGTCGCTTACTGCGGCTTGGATGGCGCAACTTACGCAGCGCTTTGGCCTCAATCTGACGAATACGTTCACGTGTAACACCGAACACTTTACCCACTTCTTCAAGAGTTCTGGTTCTTCCGTCGTCCAAACCAAAACGGAGACGCAAAACATTCTCTTCCCGTTCGGTCAACGTATCCAGTACATCCTCGAGTTGTTCCTTCAGAAGCTCATAGGCAGCTGCATCTGCAGGCGCCAATGCTTCCTGATCCTCAATGAAATCCCCTAGATGTGAGTCATCCTCTTCACCAATTGGTGTTTCCAATGAAACCGGTTCTTGGGCAATTTTCATAATTTCCCGTACTTTTTCCACGCTTAGCTCCATCTCGGCAGCCACTTCTTCCGGCGTAGGTTCACGCCCCAGCTCTTGCAACAGTTGACGCGATACGCGAATCAGCTTGTTGATCGTTTCCACCATATGCACTGGAATACGGATCGTTCTCGCCTGATCGGCAATTGCGCGCGTAATCGCCTGACGAATCCACCAGGTTGCGTACGTACTGAATTTAAAGCCTTTTTCGTAATCAAATTTTTCTACTGCCTTAATCAAACCCATATTACCTTCTTGAATTAGATCCAGGAAAAGCATGCCGCGACCAACATAACGTTTGGCAATACTTACAACCAGACGCAAGTTTGCTTCAGCCAACCGACGCTTAGCTTCTTCATCGCCGTTATTGATCCGTTTGGCAAGCTCCACCTCATCATCTGCAGAAAGCAGCGGTACACGACCAATTTCCTTCAAGTACATCCGGACCGGGTCATTAATTTTAATACCGGGAGGCAGGCTCAGATCGTCATCGAAATTAAAATCATCCCCGTCATTGTTTTCCGGGTCGTCATTTTGACGCAATCTGGTAACTTCTTCGTCGTTATCATTCACAACCTCAATCCCCAAGTCACCCAGCTGCTCATAAAACTCATCCATTTGCTCGGGGTCCTGATCAAACGGCGACAGTTTTTCCATGATATCTTTGTAGTTCAGAGAGGAACTTTTTTTACCCAACTCAATCAGTTGATCTTTAACCTGATCCAGTGTTAATTCCGTCTCCAGTTCAGTATGCTGATCATTCGCCATCTTTCGACTCCCTCCTCCTAGAAACATCCGACCTCTGTGTGTTCATTGTCTCTCTAGGGCTATAATCTCGCTTGCAATTTGTGCTGCACGCAAAAAATCACCTGAGCGCTCAGCGGTTCTCATTTCTTCCCTCTTCAAATCCAGTTGCTCCTGCAATGGAAATTTTCGCACTTGACGAATATAATCATCCAAAATGTGCGGTGCCCATACGCCTGGAGCATCCATCATCATGATCGAACTTACGTTCTTCTCCAGTCGGTCGTCTTGCAAAGATGAAATAAAACGGCTTGTATCCGGTAACTTCCCTTGCGCGTAATAGGCATATAGATAAGCAGCAATTGCTGCATGATCCTCAATATTAAAGGCGTCCCCCAGATGCTTTTCTACATACTCTGCAGCTTCTAAATCCTGCATCATCCAGTGAAGCAGCCTGCGTTCAGCCACATGGTAAGCCGGCAACAGATTGGGCGTAGAGACCTGCCCTTTTTTATGCCTACCATTATTCCACCCATTTTCGTTATTATCCCCAAAGTTCTGTTTTTTTTGCAGGGATTGACGGAGTAAATTGCATTCTTGCTTTAAGGTTTCAAAATCCACCTTGACTTCGGCAGATACTTCGCGCAGATACACTTCCCGCTCAGTCGGGGATGACAGAGGTGCAATGACATTTAATGCTTCGCGGGAATACGCGATTCTTCCTTCTTCCTCTTGCAGTATATGGTTTTTTTTCAGATATATAAGCTTAAATTTCACCGTTGAAACAGCACTTTCGATAATTTGGCGCTGAAATCGTTCGGCGCCGTATTGCCGGATAAAATCATCCGGGTCCATACCGTCGCTGACCAACGCTACTTTTACGTGAAGTCCCGCATTTTCCAACAGCGGAAAATTTTTAAGCGCTGCCGCTTGTCCTGCCCGGTCACCATCATAACAAATAATAACCTCGTCGCACAGTCCCTTTAACATCGTAGCATGATGCTCCGTTAGAGCAGTCCCCATGGCGGCCACTCCATTTTGTACGCCAGCTTCCCATGCCGAGATGACATCGCCATAACCTTCAAAAAGAACACTTTGACGAAGCTTGCGAATTGAGGTTTTAGCATGATGGAGATTGTACAGCGTTCGGCTTTTGTTAAATAGCTTGGTCTCCGGTGAGTTCAAATACTTCGGCTGCCCCTCGCCAAGTATACGGCCCGCAAAGGCAATAACTTTTCCGTTTCGATTCCAAATGGGAAACATGATACGATCTCTGAATCGATCTACATATCCGTCACCCTCATGTCGGGGAGAAATAAGCCCTCCCTTCTCCATCTCGACAGGATCAAAAGAACGCTTCTCTAGAAACTGAACGATCGTATCCCATCGGTTGGGTGCATAGCCAATTTGGAATTGGTCAATGATCTTGTCACTGAATCCCCGTGAACGTAAATATTCCATGGCTGGTTTGCCGTGCTCCGTATTTTTAAGTAAAAAATGGTACATCTTAGATGTTAGTTCATACGCTTGCAACAGCCTGTCCAACTCAGGATGCTGATGCGATGAATCACGTCCCTGCCATTCGCCGAGCGGAATATGACTTTCTTCTGCCATTGTCCTGACAGCTTCGGGAAAGGATAGTCCTTCGATTTCCATCATAAACTTGATGGCATTGCCTCCCGCGCCGCAGCCGTAGCAGTAAAAAATCTGACGATCCGGTGTCACGGTGAATGAAGGGGTTTTTTCGGAATGAAAAGGACAGAGGCCTTTCATATATTTCCCCTGCTTGGTCAAATGCACGTACTTGCTTACCGTATCTACAATATCATGATGTTGTAAAACTGACTCGATGATATCGTCCGGTATGTTACCTTGTCCGGCACTCATATTAACCACCTTCATCTCTTTAGCACGTAAATATAATTCGATACCGTTACTCATTCTCCTGCAAGCGAAGTAAAAGTTTTGTCAGTTTATGTTGAAAAACTTCACGATCCTCTAATGTAAACGGTTTAGGACCTTTTCCATAACGTCCTTTTTTCCGTTCTTTGGCAGAAGTGTGGCGTCGGTCCAGCATGAAGTCTATCGAATCGTTTCGATAAATCGTTCCGCGAAAAGACATCACTTCACAACCTTTTGCCAAGGCGAGTGCAGCAAGACCATAATCGTTGGTTGTTACAATATCTCCGCGGCGGATATGATTGGCAATATAGAGATCGGCACTCTGGTCGCTTCGGTCTACTTTAACAACGCTTACGCCTTTGCTACCCTGAATGAGATGATCATACGAAGATACCATAATAACGTCAATATGAAAACGGGAAGCTGTCTCTGCAATTTCACTTTTAACAGGACAAGCGTCCCCGTCAACAACGATCCGTACATCCGGGAAATTTCCGGACTCTCCCATGAGCATCCCCCATCTCGCATCCGCATTCGAGTAAAATACGGAACGGCTGCAAGATCACTCTTACACCGTTCCGTATATTTATACCCATTTTTTCAAGTTGTTCATACTACCACAACCGACGTTTAAACTACAAGCTTGGAAAAATCAGCAAAACGCTTCAATTCTGAGTCAATAGCAGCCAGCAATGCCAAACGATTATTACGTACAGCATCATCCTCAGCCATAACCATAACGGAATCAAAGAACGCCGTCACCGCAGGAGTAATGGATGAAGCAAGCGTCAATGCTTGTGTCGCATCACCTTCCTGTAAAGCTGTGCAATAAGACTCATAGGCGCCATACCATGCTTCGTATAGGTTTTTCTCGCCCTGTTCCGTAAATTCACCTGTATTCACTGACTTGTGAACTGCTTTAGCAGCCAAATTACCTACGCGATTAAAAGACTCCACTGTTGCCTTGAACACATCACCCGTTTGTACAGCAGTCATTAATGCAGCTCCGCGGTTAACCACAGAAGCAACATCATCATATCCAGCTGAAAGCACAGCATCTACAACGTCATAACGAAGTGTCTCGGACAATAGTTTCTTCACGCGTAATCCGAAAAACTCATGTAATTCTTTACGTATTTCATCTGTGGAGCGTTTCATATTTCCAAAGTTGCTGTGCACATCAAGCGCGATATTGAACACATCAGACAACGTAGCCGAAAGCTTACGATCCAACAGAATCTGCACGATACCTGCTGCCTGGCGACGAAGCGCGTAAGGGTCCTGTGAACCTGTCGGAATAATACCGATGGAGAAGCAGCCTGTAATGGTATCTATCTTGTCTGCGATACTTACAATCGCTCCAGCGTTCGTTGAAGGAACCGTTTCTCCTGCGAATCGCGGCTGGTAATGCTCAAACACCGCTCTTGCCACTTCTTCCTTCTCTCCAGCCTTACGGGCATAATCCTCGCCCATAACCCCTTGCAATTCCGGAAACTCATAGACCATTTGTGTTACAAGGTCAAATTTACAGATATCTGCTGCTCGGCTAACCGATTCCTGTGTATCTGGGGAAACACGTAGCTTCTCTGCCAGAGCATCAGCAATGCGGCGAATTCGACGCACTTTGTCTCCAACTGTTCCCAGCTCTTCGTGGAAAACGATACTTTCCAGCTTGGAGAGTGCATCCTTAATTTCCAGCTTCTGATCTTCTTCATAGAAGAATTTGGCATCAGACAACCGCGCGCGCAATACTTTTTCGTTTCCTTTTGCAATGACTTCCAGCGATTGACTGCCACCATTACGTACCGTAACAAAGTATGGCAGCAGCTTTCCTGTGCGATCCAGCACTGGGAAATAGCGTTGGTGTTCACGCATGGAAGTAATCAGTACATCCTTCGGAATGTTCAAGAACGCAGGGTCAAAGCCACCGAATAGTACTGTTGGAGTTTCCACCAAATACAGCACTTCTTCCAGCAAATCATCCTTGACCGCAATCGTCCAATCTTTTTCGGCTGCAAGTGCTTCAATCTGCTTCACAATAAGCGACTGACGTTCCTCAATGTCCACAATGACATGCTGCTTGCGAAGTACTTCGACATAGTCCGCTGGACTTTCTACAACGGCCTCCTGTCCAAGGAAGCGATGTCCTCTTGTCACATTCCCTGACTGTACGCCAGCAATCTCCAAATTAACAATATCGCTACCAAACAAGGCTACCAACCAGCGGATTGGACGAACAAATTTAAAGTCATAACTTGCCCAGCGCATAAATTTAGGGAATGTCATGGCATGTAAAATGTGTAGTAAACCTTCGGACAGCACATCTGCCGTTGGTACACCTATGCTGCTCTTGGTCGCGTAAATATATTCCACGCCTCCAAGTTCTTTGAACGTGAACTGTTCAGGATCAACACCTTGGCTACGGGCAAAGCCTAGAGCAGCCTTACTCCAGTTACCGGCTTCATCAAGTGCGATTTTGCGGGAAGGTCCTTTAACTTCTTCGTTAATATCTTCCTGCTTCTCCGCTACTTCCTTAACAAGTACCGCCAAACGACGAGGTGTAGCATAAGCCTCTACAGCACTGTAAGCAATACGCGAGCTGTCCAGCCACGCCGTCATACGTTCCTTCAACTGCTGAATCGCATTCGGGATAAAACGTGCAGGCACTTCTTCCAGCCCGATCTCAAACAATAGATCCTTAGACATTTGCCGCACCTCCTTTCTTCAACAGCGGGAAGCCCAGCTTCTCGCGCTCCTCCAGATAGGTCGCAGCGACCTGGCGCGCCAAATTACGCACTCGTATAATAAAACCTGTCCGTTCCGTTACACTGATGGCTCCGCGAGCGTCCAGCAAGTTGAACGTATGAGAGCATTTCAGCACATAATCATAGGCTGGAAATACAAGATGCTGCGCCATCGCTTTATTCGCCTCTTCTTCATACATGTTAAAAAGAGTAAATAGCATTTTGACATCAGATACTTCGAACGTATATTTGGAATGCTCAAATTCTGGTTGGTGGAAAACATCACCGTACGAGATTCCATTAACCCATTCCAAATCAAACACATTTTCTTTGTCCTGGATGTAGGAAGCAAGACGCTCCATACCGTACGTAATTTCAACCGCAACCGGACTGGCATCAATACCGCCCACTTGCTGGAAGTACGTGAATTGGGTAATTTCCATACCGTCCAGCCATACTTCCCAACCTAATCCCCAGGCTCCCAGCGTCGGAGCTTCCCAGTTGTCTTCAACAAAACGAATATCATGCTCCAGTGGGTTAATGCCCAAACGGCTCAAACTCTCCAGATACAACTCCTGAATGTTATCAGGTGAAGGCTTCAAAACCACTTGAAACTGATGATGCTGATACAGGCGATTCGGGTTCTCACCATAACGTCCGTCAGACGGACGGCGAGAAGGCTCAACGTAAGCTACGTTCCACGGCTCAGGTCCAATTGAACGTAAATACGTCATCGGGTTCATCGTGCCTGCCCCTTTTTCCGTATCATAAGGCTGTACAATAATGCAGTTGTGTTCAGACCAAAATTGTTGCAGCGTTAAAATCATCTGCTGAAAATTCATGGGCACACGCTTCCTTTCCAATTCCCTAAAATGTTGGTGATTTCTAATCCTTAAACTCATATGTACAGGGCTAATTTATTCCATAAGCCTTGCTAGAGACAGCAAAAAGCCCCCGCCTCTACGCCTGTACAGACGTAGGGACGAGAGCTAACTCCCGCGGTTCCACCCTACTTGATTGCGACCCTACATCACCAGTCAGATCGTAATCCTCTTTTCCGTGTCCATTCAGACGCTCCCGAGTGCCATGTTCACGAACAATTCCCGCCGGGCTTACACCATCCCCAACTCGCTAACTACAGAGAATACGTCTCGTTACTTTCTCGTTCAATGCATCTGCTCCCAAAGGAGATATATAGTAGGATATTACACGTTTTCAGTGATACAGTCAAGAGAACACCACATTTCACATGTCGTACTTGTCAAGCTGATCCAGGAAATTACGGGATTTCAGCTTGACCTCCAACTGCATATCCATGAACTGACGCATGACATGTTTGATCTCCAGCTTGGTGGAGTCCTTCACGTCGATATTGCCGAGTCGATTCAAATCTATTTGGGCGAACAAGCGCAGCAACTTCAATGTACGCGGAGCAACACTTAACGCAGCCGGATCAAAATGCTTGTAACCCCGACACAAAACCCCACCTAACCTCGGACTGATAAACATATCCTCATCAGCACATTGTTGACCGCTTGAAATACAAGCATCAAGCTGAGGTGCATATCCGGCCGCCTGCAATATTTTAAATTCATAAATACTCATGACGATCAGCGGATCTTTGCCACTCTCCAGTGCCTCCAAGCAGGCTTTAAGCTGCTTAAACCAAAATGCACCTGTTTCCTCATCCTGTAACACCCGATCGAGCAATTCACAAGCATAGGAAGCGTAAGCAGCCTTTGTAATATCCTCGCGCAGTGTATGGTGGGATTGGATAATTTCACCGGCATTCAACGTGCCTAAGCCAGTGTTGCGAAAAAAAACAAATTCACCGTACGTAAACGGCTGCGTTAAAGCGGCATGACGGCTTTTGGATTTTTTCGCGCCTCTGACTAGCACACCTACTTTGCCTCCGCTTTCGGTGCAAAGCGTAATAATTTTGTTCCCCTCACCGTAATCCATGCTGCGGATGACGATTCCTTCCATCCTGTAAAGCATGCTTCTTCCCCCAAACATTCGCGAAGAAGCCAGTGGTTCGTATTATTCACGGGCTTCTTCATGCTCGTCCGACTCTCCTTCATCCGTGTCTTGCTCCCTTGTCACGGCGCTCTCCCTGTATAACAGATACGCACCGACATCTCCAGTCATCGCAAAATACTTCCACGAAAAATCTCGCAATCGTATTCATCCTTTCTTAGGAAATGGCGTCTGCATCTCAAAAATAGGATGATGCGAATAGAGGGAAAGTATGTGATGAAATAAATGGATTACGTTGAAAAAGGCTACTGTGTACGGTCTGGACACCGCTTCGCAAATGATTTGATCTTACGATCGCTGTTACCCCTGAATTTATTTTATCCTATGAGAAAAGGAGTAAATTCAGGGGTAAAGGCGAACGCTGACGCTTCTTCAGATTCAAATCCTTCGCTCCGCTACAACGTGTACGCAGTTATAATAACTCTTTTAAAAGCACTCCTTATTTCATCACTGGAAGAAAAGGGTAGGTATAGCGAGAAGTTAAGCGCCGCACAAGAGCGGCGCTTGGAATGACCGAAAGATTTAATTCATACGTCAGTGGTAGAGTCGGACGGCTTTTTTATGATGCCTACAACAACTATACATATTGATTAATATCAATTTTAGTCTGTATAATCCTTTGACAACCAAAGTGATCGTAGATATGATATCTACTTTTAGGCGTCGCGATGGAAGCCCAAGTCACGAAGGACACGTTCCTGGTTACGCCAGTCTTTTTTGACCTTAACCCAAAGTTCCAGGAAAATTTTGGAGCCTAGCAAGTTTTGGATATCTTGACGGGCTTGTTTGCCCACCTCTTTGAGCATGGCTCCCTGTTTGCCGATAATGATTCCCTTCTGGGAATCACGCTCTACAAAAATAACCGCCATAATATGCACTACACCATTATCCTGCACTTTCATGTCTTCAATCATAACCGCAATAGAATGAGGTACTTCCTCACGTGTCATGTGCAAAATCTTTTCCCGTACCAGCTCAGCAATGACAAACTGCTCTGGATGGTCGGTAATTTGGTCATCAGGGTAATATTGCGGACCTTCTGGCAAGTATTTTTGAACCTGATCCAATAGGGTGTTTACATTATTGCCCATTTTGGCCGAGATCGGTACAATTTCCGCAAAGTCATACAACTTGCGATACTGCTCAATCAGGGGCAACAATGCCTCTGGCTCGATGCGGTCAATTTTATTCAATACCAATATAACTGGTGTTTTTACTTGTTTAAGCTGTTCCGCAATAAAACGGTCGCCTCCGCCTAAACCTTCAGCAGCATCAATAAGAAAAAGTACCGTCTCTACTTCACCCAACGTATTAAAAGCGGTCTGATTCATATAATCGCCCAGCTTTGACTGGCGCTTGTGAATTCCTGGTGTATCCAAAAATACAATTTGTGTGTCCTCTGTGGTATATACGCCGTGAATTTTATTCCGTGTCGTTTGGGGCTTGTCTGACATGATGGCAATCTTCTGCCCAATGACATGGTTCATCAATGTTGATTTTCCGACATTGGGTCTGCCAACAATTGCGACAAAGCCGGATTTAAAGTGTTTCTTAGCCATTTTATTTCCTCCAGCGCGATTAAGCACCTAAATTTTATTTTTCATTAAAGCAGCTGACTCATTAACGTCAACAAGGGTCTATAAAATACAAATATGCCAATAATTACAGCAAAAACCGCTGCCAGGAGCACGGCTCCGGCGGCGGTGTCTTTAGCCGCTTTGGCCAGCGGATGAATATCAGGTGAGATTAGATCCACCGCTGCTTCAACAGCGGTGTTGATCAGTTCGGCTACAATGACTATGGCAATGGCCAAGCACACGAATAACCAGTCGAGCCGGGAGATGCGCAGAGTTAGACCTGCTACAATGACAAGAAGCGCCACAACCACATGTATCCGCATATTTACTTGCGTACGCAGGGCGTATATCACGCCTTCTGCAGCATAGCGAAAGGTCATTCTCCAAGGCTGACGTCTCATTACCGTGTCAACCCCACTTGAGCCAGCACAGCTTCCTGCTTACCCATCATTTCAGCCTCACTTGCATCGTCCTGATGATCATAACCTAACAGATGCAGAAAACCGTGGACAAACAAAAACCCGATTTCACGCTCAATTGAATGTCCATACTCTTCGCTTTGAGCTTGCGCTGTCTGTACAGAGATAATAATATCCCCCAGAACATCGGGTACATCATTTAATGGATTATCTTCCGTCGGTTCGTAGATAATTTCAAGCTCTTCATCCAGTGTTTCCTTCATAGCAAAAGACAACACATCAGTGGGACGATCAATACCCCGATAATCCCTGTTCAACTCATGAATTTGATCATCATTCACGAAAGTAAGGGCAACCTCACCGTCTGTAACCCCTTCCGCTTTGCCAGCCTGCTCTAATAAGGTGTTCAGCAGCGTGATCAACGATTCGTTAATTACCATATCGTTTTGTTCATTATTCCAAGCTAATTGAAGGCCCATGCCAACCGCTCCTTTTAATTCTAATGCTTTAGCTGTGCTTCATGCACAAGTAATACTAAGCTTTTCCACTTTCGGGCTTAGGTCTTTCCTCTGGATATTCAATACGGGAATGAAAAATCCCCATTACTGTTTCCTTGAGAGTTTGGGCCACGATATCAAGCTCCCTCATGGTCAGCTCACAGTCGTTAAACTGGTGATCATCAAGACGGCTCTTAATAATTTTCTCAATCATAGATTCTACCTGCTCCACCGTAGGTTTTCGCAAGGAACGAACTGCCGCTTCCACGCTATCAGCAATTCCTACTACAGCAGCCTCTTTCGACTGAGCCTTCGGTCCCGGATAACGGAAATCATCCTCCGTGAAGTCAGGCTCCACTCCCCGCTCTTCCGCCTCACGCAATGCCTTGTGGTAAAAATAGTGCAGGAATGTCGTTCCGTGGTGTTGTTCGGCTATATCACGAATCGGCTTGGGTAGCTTGTAATCCAATTGCATTTCCACACCGTCACGAGCATGGGCTATAATGATGGATTTACTCAGCTTGGGCTCTATTGTATCATGCGGATTTTCCATCCCATTTTGATTTTCAATGAAGTACGAGGGCCTTTTGGTTTTACCAATATCATGATAATACGAACCAACCCGGCACAACAACCCATTTGCTCCTATAGCCTCCGCTGCAGCCTCCGACAGATTACCTACCATAACGCTATGATGATATGTGCCAGGAGTCTCGGTAAGCAGCTTGCGGAGCAATGGGTGATTGGGATTTGACAATTCAACAAGCTTCAGTGCAGACAAGATGCCAAAGGTGGATTCAAAAAATGGCATTAGCCCTATAACGAGGATCGCTGTAACCAGACCGCCTGCAAATGCAAAGGCTACCCCATAGAGTGTCGTTGTTTGAGTCCAGTTCCCTTGGTCAATCAGAGCCAGAGAAAAAACACCCAGAGCCCCGAACAGGCATACCATGATAGCTCCCTTGAACAGCGTTGAACGCTGGCTGGCCCGGTGGGTGGAAAAAATCGACGCCAAACAGACCACAAGGGCAAAAAACCCAAAATTAAAATCAAAAATCTGGCCTTGACGGACATTCAAAATAACACTTGCCAATATACTGAATATAACGGCACATACGAATGCCAGCGACATGTCAAGCAACAGCGTTACAAGCATAGCTCCAAGCGCGATAGGCGCCAGATAGCCGAGATAGGATCGTTCACTAGTCTGCAGTATAGAAATTAACAGCATGGCCCCCACTGTAATCACAAAGATTAACACCAGCATGAGCAACTGTGCATTATTATACTTGAAGTTTCGTGTTCGTGATTGAAATTGACGAATATACATAAACAGACCCAATGCCAGCATCATAGACAACATCAGCAGGCCGAATTGTGGCCAATAGTTGATTTTATCCTTGAGCAGCTCGTTCTCATCAAGCAGTGTATAGATTTCCTGGGTAATAATCTCACCCTTTTTAACGAGCACTTCACCCTGTTTAATGTAAACTGTCGGTGTATCTTCACGAGCCTGTACTTTAGCGTCCTTCGTAGCTGTATCATCATAAAACTTGTTGGCTGTAATCACAAGCCGTGCAAGTTCCTGAACAACCTCCCGGGAGGTACGTTTGGTAAGCGAGCTTGTACTCACGCGCTCAGCTACCTTGGCTCGGGCAGTCTGGGCATCCGTAATTTGATCATTCATCAACCCTGTAACAATCTCACGGGCTACGGGCCGCATTTCGGCAATATCCTCAGATGTAAGTCGCGGAATTTTGATGTATGTCTCCTCTGGGATTCGGTACGTTTGCTCTTTCGTTTTTTCCAGTACCTCATCCAGCAACTTATCTGGATAGGCATCCGCATTACGGCTGTTGTTCACAAAATTTTGCACGAATTCCCGTGCACGTTGAGGAATCTCATCCTTATAAATCGAAATCTTGTCCGCTCTGGAAACCTGATCATCCTGATTTAGCCGTTCAATTCGATCCAAAATACCGGTAATCAGGTTATCGTTGCGGATCGGTACAATGGTATACATAGGCTGCACGCGCTCAGCAGATTCCTCTTGGGCCTTCAAAGTCGCCTTACTGTTAGGAAGCTGCATTGGAGCGACAATTTCCTTTTCACTCGGTTGATTCACCCGGATGTCGTAGCGTTCGGGAAGCAGCTTGGATGCAAAACCCACATAAAAAAGAACCACCAAAAATAAAAACAGAAGATAGCGTGTCGCCACGCTATACTTCCATCCATTCATTCTATGCTGGAACGTTTTTCCTTTAGATAATTCCTTCGAGGTCATCTAAAACAATCCCTCTCCATCATCTTTTTCAAGGCAGCTATGCTGCTCATTGTATTCGTTTTCTGATCATACACACTATACTCGTGCTTAAGAGCTTAGGCTTGATTTTCAGCAATACGGTCATAAGCGACGATGATTTTTTGAACCAGGGAATGACGAACAACATCCTCTTCCGCAAACTGGACAAAGCCTATTTCGTCAATCCCTTTTAAAATCGCATTTGCTTCAATCAAACCGGATTTCTTGCCACGAGGTAAATCAATTTGCGTAACATCGCCGGTAATAACCATTTTGGAACCAAAGCCAAGTCGAGTCAAAAACATTTTCATTTGCTCCGGTGTAGTGTTTTGGGCTTCATCCAAAATAATAAATGAGTCATCCAGCGTACGACCCCGCATATAAGCCAGTGGCGCAATTTCTATCAACCCGCGCTCCAGCGCTTTCGCCGTCTGTTCTGGCCCCATCACATCGTATAGGGCATCATAAAGCGGGCGTAAATATGGATCAACCTTTTCCTGTAAATCCCCAGGCAAAAAGCCCAAGTTCTCACCAGCTTCCACCGCAGGGCGAGTCAGTACAATACGCTTGACTGAACCCTCCTTCAGAGCAGCTACGGCCAGCACTACAGCCAGATAGGTTTTACCAGTACCCGCTGGGCCAATCCCAAATACAATATCGCGTTTCTTAATCGTGGTTACATAGTGCTTCTGTCCAATTGTTTTGACACGAATCGGTTTGCCCCGAAACGTCGTCGTAATTTCTCCCTTGAACAAATCAAGCAACTGATCAGCGCGCAGATCTTTTGCCAGCTCAATCGCATAATGGACATCCCTTTCGGTCAGTATATACCCATTACGAATTAACTGGAGCAAAACATCGAACAATTGTTCGAGCACTTCTACTTCGTGAGCATCACCAAAAACATTAATTTCCGCCTCACGAGATGCTATTTTTGCAGGAATAGCTGCTTCGATCAATTTTAAAAAGGAATCCTGCGGGCCGAATAACGCCTGACCTTCTCCCGCACTGTTCAATGCAATTTGTATGCTGCGTTGTTGTTCTGCCAAATAGCCTCATTCTCCTTGGTTATGAACTAACGGAAGTTCTTCCGCAATATCCTGTTCCACTTCAAAAAGTACTTTCATATAAACTTTACCATTCTCTCTCTTCTCATGCAAAATTTTTTGGCTCATTATTTTCGTTCCTTTGCCGTATTTAGCTAAAATATCCGCGCGTGCGCCTTCTATTCCTGACATTTTGGCTTCTGTTTCCGTTAACTTCTGCTCTTGTATCTTTGTCTCCCTCACACTTTCATTCATCCAACCCATCGGAAGTTTGTAAGAACGCCATGTTAGCGGATCATGCTCAACGGTTGTTTTATGTGTAGAATAAGGTATTTTTCCATAGCCCCACAATTGTATCGCACGGTTGCCTAGCACCAGATACAAGCGATCGTGACTATTACCTGTATATGTGCTGCTGCGTCGTACCATGGGACTACTAATTTCATATTCATGCCACACAAGCCCCTTAATCTCTCCTTTGGCTACGACCTGTTGCTGATTCTCCTCATCTCCAAGCGTTCCTGAAATGAGAATAGCTCCTTTTTTGACCCGCGTATTTTTATGCACAACAGGACGACCCTGCTCGGCAAAAATTTCAGTGACCACCGCGTCCGCCTTGCTGATAAGATGACGTGGACTGTAGAGCGACGGGGGAGTAGGCTGTGAAGCTTCAACAACCTGAATTGTCACCAAGGTCCCCTGTCTTTCCACACCGATCCAGGATGCCTCTGGAAGCTTCTGCATGAGTGCCCGCGAAAGCTTGTCCTGGCTGGAAAGACGAAAGCTCCATTGAAACGGATAAAGCCCCTCCTGTCGGGCTGCTTTCAAAATGGATTCCGTTGGGAGCTTATCATTCCCCTTTACTTCAATGTCCCAGATGAGCGATGACATCAGCAGGAGACCTATCCAGAACAAGGCCAGTCCTGTGAGAAAAAATTTGCGTTTGGCGAGTCGTACTGCAGTGAAGGGAAGTCCTTGACGCTTGAGAACATGCATTTTGCAGCCTGTCCTTCTCAAAAGCGGACGCAACAGGAAGACGTGCGGCAGCAGAAGGTTCATTTCTGCATGTCTAGTACCCATTGGCCGCACGTTCCAAACAGGTATATGATGATCAGTGAGTAAATTAATGAATGCTTCCACACTTTCGCCCTCGACAGCTAGGGTAACCGTGCCACGCAGCTTTGCTAAAGCGGGATGTTTCACGAGCCTTCCTCCGTTCCTTCCATTTGAATATCCGTAATATGTCCCTCTACACTCACCTGGTCTGGCAGGATAGACGTAATGATTAGATTATGGCCTGACACCCTTAGCCTGCCTTGCGCAAGTGCAAGTACGAGTTGATCTGGCGTGAAATCCACCACACCCCGGTGATTCTCTACATAAAGCTGGCGGCTGCCGATGAGGGTTAACCGCGGCAGATCAAATAGAATGTCCTGCGGAAGCTCCAACGTCTCGCTGGCCCACTTTCGCAGTTTGCGGCTCATCCGGCTCATACGGCGAAATCTCCTTTCCTGTCATCAAAATAACTGTTATCCAACGGCAAATAATTATTTTGACGGCAGCTATGCTGCTTTTTTAATCGCTTGTTATTACCATTCGGTTTCATCCTATGTCTCAACCGTCACTAGACGCTGTTACACCAGCGTCACAGATATCTGTACTGTACATTTTATGATCTAGTCATCGCATTTATGAGGCTAAACTTACAATTCGTAGCAACTGCAATATTAAAGAGGAAAAAGACCGTACTTTCTAAAATTCACATAAAAAAAAGACAACCTCGTTTTCATATCAAAACAAGGCTGTCTTTTTAACTTCATAGTATGAAATGGTTAGTTTTCGGAATCCTGATTCAAAAGCGAGTTTTTTCTGGAGTATAAAAAGTAAACGGCAATACCAATAACAAGCCAAATGATAAAACGAATAAACGTTTGACCATTCAGATTAAGAATAAGCACCCCACATGAAATGATAGCCAGAATTGGAATAAATGGAACCCCAGGACAGCGGAAAGCTCTTGGCAAATCGGGTTGTGTTTTTCTCATCACTATGACAGCGACCGAAATCAGAATAAATGCTGATAAGGTTCCAATGTTCACCAAGCTTGCTAACTCATCCAGCGGGATCAACCCACCCATTAATGCAGATAAAGTACCAAAAAACAAGGTGTTAATATAGGGCGTTTTATATTTGGAATGAACCTTTGACAATACTTTAGGAACTAAGCCGTCACGTGACATCGCAAACATAATACGGGTTTGACCATATAGCATTACCAGCATGACCGTTGTCATCCCCAAGATAGCTCCGATATCCACAATACCCGCCACCCAGTTCTGACCGGCAACCTGCAAAACCAATGACACAGGATGGGAGATACCTTCAAATTGCATATACGGCACAATACCTGTCATAATCGCGCTAACGATCACGTACAAAAGCGTACAAATAGCAAGTGAGAAAATAATGCCACGCGGTAAATCACGAGCTGGATTTTTGGTTTCTTCAGCGGCTGATGAAACGGCATCAAAGCCAATGAAAGCAAAAAACACAAGGGCTGCGGCTCCAAACACCCCACTGAACCCAAATGGCATAAACGGTGTCCAGTTGTCTGGCTTTACATATTTAATAGCAACAATGATAAACAATAAAACGACAACAATTTTAACAATAACCATGATATTGTTAATTCGTTTGGATTCTTTTATCCCAAAATAAAGCAAGAACGTGATAGCCATCAAAATTAAAAAAGCTGGAAGATTAAAATAAGTAGTTTGGTCTTTTAAAGCTCCTGGCGCAGCAGTGAATTCAATCGGGATTTGAAGACCAATTCCTTTCAAAAAGGATACAAAATAACCCGACCAACCTGCAGAAACAGCGCTGGCGGCCAACATATATTCCAAAATTAAATCCCATCCGATAATAAAAGCCAATAGCTCTCCCATCGTAGTATATGTAAAAGTGTAAACAGAACCGGATACTGGAACAGTGGAAGCAAACTCGGCATAAGCCAGTGCTGCGAATAAACAAGCGAGCCCCGCGATCACAAAAGACAATACCAAGCCCGGTCCAGCCGTAACTGCTCCCGTACCTGTCAAAACAAAAATCCCCGTTCCAATAATGGCTCCAATCCCAAGCATTGTTAAATCGAACGCACCTAATTCCCTTTTAAGCGCCTTTTCTCCCCGTGTAGCGGCGATCAGCTGATCAATATTCTTCTTTCTGAACAAGCTATTCCCCATCCATCCCATCCTCCTAAACATAAATTTTCACTTTTTGTATAACCCTGTAATATCACCTCGATATAAATCAAATTTTAGCTAAATATGGGGTAAATTTTCATAAGTTCTATCGTTGTGAACATTATATATAAAAAAGAAAAAATAAAAACGACTTTTGGTAAGCTTCGTTCACATTGTTACATTTGATCATTTTTCACGAATATATTTTCACAAATCAGATCCCAAACTAGACAAAATGCCGTCTTTTTAGATGACAGTAAATGTGAGAAAAATGTAGCATATATGAGATCTTCACATTCGCTGTCAGGTAATTAGAGCATTTGCCGTTAAGTCTTTTTTTATTCCAGCATGTTTATGTATCGCTAAAAACATCGTAAAAAAAGATCCGCCACAGCCAAAGCCGTGACGGATCTACGATTATTTTAGCGTCTTCCTCCATCCATGTAACGCTTGGAACGCGGAGGCCCTAATATCTCTGCCCAAATTACACCTCTGCGTAGGTCAGCTGCATTCACTGTACCACTCTCTTGCGAAGTTTGCTCTAGCCCATCTGTAATTTCCTCCGAATCTCTCGCATTGGATATACGATCGAGACGGGCTAAAACCATCCTTCGCTCTTCTTCCATAATACGAATTCGATCCTCTAAAGTCGTACCGTTATCTAATGAATCCTGGTCCATCCGTTCTGCCTTTTCCAGCCCGTCTCCTACTTCTTCTATACGACGAGCTTCGATCACCGCACGTCGCTCATTAGGAAATTGACGTTGCAATTCTCCAGTAACATCTTGCTGACGTCGCTCTTGCTCAGGTTCCGTTGTGAAAGGTCTGGGCGAGGTCGAGGACCCGCGCGAACCATGATCACCACCAAAAGTAGGCATACCTTGCCGCTGGGGAGATTTCCGATCTCCGCCTTGAATGCTTTTCCCCAAGAAGGACACCAGCGCAAAGCCAATCACGATCAAGATATACAAATGGTCAAAGATCCAGCTGATAAAGTTCATTACTCACCGCCTAACTGCCTAATTCATAGGCTACGTCCCGTTAGTTAATCCCGGCTTTTGTTATCATTCCCCGAGTTCTCATTCGGTTTGCCTAAGGAACTACGCATTTGCGTATCTGCCTCAATATTTTTTAAATTCATATAGTCCATGACGCCAAGTTTACCGCTACGTAGCGCTTCAGCCATTGCCAGAGGTACTTCGGATTCGGATTCCACCACGCGTGCTCTCATTTCTACGACACGTGCCTTCATTTCCTGTTCCTGTGCTACAGCCATCGCACGCCGCTCTTCGGCTTTTGCCTGCGCAATACGTTTGTCAGCTTCCGCCTGCTCTGTTTGCAGGAAGGCACCGATATTTTTACCTACATCAACGTCTGCAATATCAATCGATAAAATTTCAAATGCTGTCCCTGCATCCAAACCTTTGGACAATACGGTTCTCGAAATGGAATCTGGATTTTCCAGCACGTCTTTATGCGAGTTACTGGAACCAACCGTTGTTACGATACCTTCACCAACCCGAGCGATAATCGTTTCTTCTCCGGCACCGCCGACGAGCCGATCAATGTTGGCACGCACCGTAACACGAGCTTTAACTTTCACTTCGATACCATCCTTGGCGACAGCAGCAACAATAGGCGTCTCAATAACACGCGGATTAACGCTCATTTGGACCGCTTGCAGAACATCCCGTCCCGCAAGATCAATCGCAGCCGCACGTTCAAATTCAAGCGGAATATTAGCCCGCTGCGCGGCAATCAACGCATTGATCACTCGGTCAACATTCCCCCCTGCGAGAAAATGACTTTCCAGCTGATTGATATTCAAGCCTAGACCAGCTTTGGTAGCCTTAATGAGGGGATTGACAATTCGGCTTGGCGTGACACGCCGCAACCGCATAGCTACCAGCGTAATGATACCGATCCGAACACCCGAAGCCAACGCCGAAATCCACAGCATCACCGGGAAGAAACTAAAAAACACGCTCAATACAATAATCGCTACTACGGCAATCAGCAAAATGCTGACAATACCCGATTCGAACACTCGCATCATCCTCCATTAATCTAATTCTTCGTTGTTAGCTTGCTTAGACACTTGCGTCTGCCTTGACCACAATTCGCCCGCCTTCTACTTTGGATACGATAATCGGCATATTCGGGGCGATAAACTCTCCATTCGTTACAACATCCACTCGCTCATCAGCGATTAGCACCGTTCCAGCTGGACGTAATGGGGTCAGACTGACACCCCTCTGACCTAGTAACGTTTCCCGATTCACAACCGAAGAAAACCCTTGGTCAGCCGTTAAACGTTCCTGAAGTATAAAACGGTTCCATATCCCTCGGTCCTTAAAGACAACTGCGATGATCGCCACCACGGCAACAGCCCCTGCAAAAGCAATCCCCAAAGATATAAACGCATGCTGCATGTTGTATGCTGCACGGACTACACCCGCGACAAGGCTGATGGAACCCAAAATACCCAGAATGCCAAAGCTTGGAATGAACATTTCAAGGATAAGCAGTGCCAGACCGATAATGAACAACAGCCACGTCTCCGAACCTGCAAAGCCAGCGATATAATTACCAAAGAAATACAAACCAAATCCAAGTACGCCCAAAATTCCCGGCACACCAAAGCCAGGTACAAGCAGCTCAATAACTACACCCGCGATACCAATAAATAAAAGCAAGGTCTGCACGATCGGATTGGTCAATATCTCGGCTGCTTTTTCAGCCCATGTGCGCTCCACACGGATTACATCATCTGTACTGTAGCCCATCCACTGAATAACTTCTTGTTCCGAAGATGCAATGTGATCCGCATACCCCAATTTCAGCGCTTCCTCACTGGTTAAAGAAATGATCTGGCCATTTTCCTTATTAAAGTTCATCTCCGGGATAGATACAGTCGTTTTGGAGTCGACCATGCCTCTAGCGATATCAGGATTGCGTCCGCCAGCTTCTGCGGCAGATGCCATGCTACTCTTCCACCAAGCTATCGTTTTGGGGTCTGTAATAGCATTCCCCCTGCCGTCTACTAACGCCGCTGCTCCGATAATACTCCCCGGTTTCATAGCAATCTTGTTAGCACTCAACGCAATATAGCTACCCGCTGAGGCCGCTTCACCCTTTATATAGGCTACGGTCGGAATAGGACTGTCTTTAATCAGTTTGCCCAGCTTTTCCGCTGTATCTACCCGTCCGCCAGGTGTGTTAATATCCAGTAAAATCAGACCTGCTTTAGAATCAACTGCTTCTGCAAATCCACGCTCCATAAATTTGCCCAGACCCTGTTCAATTTCCTGATCAACTGGTATAACAAACACAGCTCCACCCTTTGTTTGAGCCGCCGCTGATCCAGAATAAACTAAGGGTAACCACAGAACGGATATCATAATCCACAACGTTAAAAAGATCAATTTGCGGCTGGAGTGGTGATGTTCTCTATGCATTTCTTTCCCCCCTTTCAATCTCTCCTTGTTACAGCATACCAAACTTTGTTAGACAAACTATACAGTTTTCAGGATTTAATGTGAAATTATTGGGTATATTGCTAATCCTGATGCCTGTAAAATACTTTACGCCCCTAACAGGCATCACGTTTCACACAATCATAGAAAACGCCTTCACAAAGACGTCTTCCACCATTCTATTTTGGCAGGCATCACACATATAGAAATAACACCCTCTGTGAACAGAGGGTGTTGTGTTTTCCTGTTTGTCGCAGGTTTATTGCAGAAATTGCTGAACCGCTTGGTTCACGAGCTTACCGTCAGCACGACCTTTTACCTTAGGCATCAAGGCCGTCATTACTTTCCCCATCTCGGCTTTCGAAGAAGCACCGGTTTCCTGGATGGTCTGCTGTACAATAACTTTAATTTCTTCTTCAGAAAGTTGTTCAGGAAGGTACTGAGCGATGATCTCTATTTCTGCTTTAGTGCTTGTCGCAAGTTCATCACGACCGGCTTTTTCAAACTCATGGAGGGCATCTTTTCGCTGTTTGATCTCACGACTCAGAATATCAAGCACTTCGTTGTCGTCCAAATTCCGTTTCAAATCTATTTCAAGATTTTTAATCGTAGAACGAACCATTCGAATGGTGGAGAGTTTGAACTTGTCCTTACTCTTCATTGCTTGCTTCATATCTTCGTTCAATCGTTCGCTCAAATTCATGATTACTTAGATCCTCCTAGAACTTTCTCTTACGAGCAGCCTCGGACTTTTTCTTGCGCTTTACGCTTGGCTTTTCATAATGCTTGCGTTTCTTCACCTCAGCCAATACGCCATCCTTAGCAATGGAACGTTTAAAGCGACGAAGTGCAGCATCAATTGTCTCGTTTTTGCGAACTTTAGTTTCAGACACCAGTTTTCCCTCCCTCCGACCAGACCGTCCAAGAGCAATAACACGGTTCATCAAATTTTATTATAGGTGAAACGGAAACCAGGTGTCAACCTATAAGAAAAAATGAGTACATAGAAGGAACCTTTTTTCCCGTCAGTTCCGCATTACTGAAAAGACTAGCTCTGTCATTTTTAAGAATGCGAGTCCGAAATACCTGTCAAGGCACCTAATTTGGCGCCGCCCAGCAAGTGATAATGCAGATGCCCTACCGCTTGTCCACTATCCGGGCCACAGTTGTTAATCAACCGATAACCAGACTCAGCAATCCCTAACTTTTTCGCAACCTCAACCGCAACACGATGGATCTCCGCGATAAGAGGAAGATCCTCCTCCGTTACAGCATTCATTGAAGGAATGTATTTTTTTGGAATAATGAGCACGTGTACTGGCGCCGCAGGCTGGATGTCATGAAATGCGAGCACATTGTCGGTTTCCAACACCTTTTTGCTGGGGATACTTCCATCTACAATTTTCAAAAACAGATCGTCCATTCAAAACCCTCCTTTGGCAGTGAGCCGATCATCAGCAATTATACACAAGCAGTCCTTGCTGTCGGCATTCAAAGTTATGTATTTTCCACACCAAACAGAAACATAACCAATCATAATTGGTTATGCCTGTGTTTCTATATGTATCATAACGGAAAATGGGGCTTAATACCAGTTTCCCTTACTAACTTCCTCTATTATAGATTTAACCCCTTGATCAATTTGGTCTGGCTGTGCACGCGAGATACTTATGCGCAAAAATTTTTCTTGTTCCCTGTAGCTTGATAAATAAAAGCCTTTGCCAGCTACAACCTTGATGTTTCTGACGTTAAGGCTGTGTACCAAACGTTCCAAATTCACCGTCCTCGGCAGCTTAAACTGCGTATAAACGCCTGAGGTTGCAGCTGGAGTTTGGATGTACCCGGTCTGATTGTATCGCTCCACCGCCTTGTTCAAAATACGAACGCGCTCCGAATATAGTTTGGATATCGTGTGTTTATGGCGTTCATACATTCCATTTTTAATATAGATATCAAGTGCTGCCTGAGACAAAATCGATGTGTCAACATATCTTTTATAGCTACTGAACGTCCTTAATAGGCTTTCTGGCAGTACCGCAACCCCTAATCGCAAGCCAGGGAAAATGATTTTGGAGAAGCTTTTCAAGTAAATAGTATGCTCTGTCTGATCGTATGCATAAATGGGATCAACAAGATGATCAACTCCCAAATCAGCCATATAGTCATCTTCTACGATGTACACATCATATTTGGCGGCCAAGGCAGCTATCGTTTTTCGTTCCTCCATGTTATATGAGATACCTAGAGGATTATGATACCTTGACATCGTATAAAAAAATTTGATGTTCTCCTGCTTAAATTGATTCTCCAACTCATGAAAATCCAGACCTTCCGCTGTCCGTGCAATCGTATTGACGGGTATGCTCTCTTCCTCCAAAAAACGCAAATAAATATCGTAGCTGGGCTGCTCGACCAAAATCTTTTCTTTGCCATTGGGAAACGACATTTTTGCGAGTATCTCTAATGCCTGTTGAACACCTGAAGTAACGATAATCCGATCTGTTTTTGCAAATACCTGAGTATCAGCCAAATGGGAGACGAGCGTATGTCGTAATGTTTCCAATCCTTGCGAATCCCCGTAAGTGAACAGATGATATTTGTAGGTATCAATAGCCTGATTTAGACAATGCTGAAAATCCAGATAGGGAAAAACATTTAAATCCGGGGATGCTGAAGCAAAATCAACGCAGTCTGAAATATCGCTATGGTGTACGTCGCTGGGATTTTCCACTACATAGTATCCGCTTTGCGGTATGGAATAAATGGCATGCTTCCTTTCAAGTTCAGCATAAGCTCGCAGAATTGTACTTTTGCTGCACTTGTATAGCTCCGAAGCATCACGGACCGATGGTAGCTTGTAACCAGGTCTATATTGTCCCTCGCGAATTTTAAGCTCTATATCTAATAAAATTGAAACATATTTTTTCACGATATCCTCCTGTCTGTTCTGTACATCCTTTTACATGCTTATTCCTTCTTATGTTTCTGTACATGCTTGATGTTAACATGGTTTATAGATAAACAGGATACCTCTTTTCATTAAACTGTACCCATACAGTTGTCATCCATAAATCATTGTAACCTCGCCAAAGGCTGTAACCTTATAGCTCATTTGCATATTGAGACGGTAGATGTGAAAAAGAGGCTGTTTCTTCATACTGGAAGAAACAGCCTTACTTAGTGATGATGTATGGATACGCCTATCTAGCCACTTGTACTGTACAAGAGCTGTAGGCGGGAGAGAGTATACGATGGTTAGGCAACGAAGGAGATCGGATTAGTAGTAAGGCAGTAAGCTAATCGCTGTCAACGCAGCAAGCGGCAGAATCAAACGATTAAAGCGGCGACGTCCGTATGGGAATCCGTACGCATAGGCGGGTACTGGGACCGGGTAAGGGTACGGATAAGGATACGGAGGGTACGGAGGATAAGATGCATAGCCGCCATAAGCACGAGAGCCGCATCCACAATTGTTAGGCGGATAGGGGAGATTAACATTCTCCATTTCTTCTCCACCCATAGGAACAGCTAAGTATATCTTTTCATCATCCACATGCTCTACAATTCCGTCATACATTGTCCCGTCCTTTACCCATACGCATACATAACGATGCATATGCTGTTGACATAGTGTTTTAGCATCCATCTGTTGCGATGCTGTAACATTTTCGGTTGTCATGCTTTTTTCCATGGTTGTTTCCTCCTAGGCTCTTGCATGTATACCGTATGTTATTCAAAAACGGGCTATGTGCTACATCAAATTGGGCGAATTCCGGCTTACAAAAAAAAGAAGCACCCCGGGAGCTCTTGGCAGAGCCCCTCTGAACGGACGTATGACGGGAAGATTTCTTCCGCAGCATACGTTCGCCGGGGTGCTGTATGATTAACTTGTCGGCTTAGCTGTATTATAACAACAGTTTGAAACTGTATCTGTGATCCGTATCACATTGCTTCAAAATGTTTCCATAACCACACGAGAGCCTCCACCAGCCTGCTCTGCGGGAAGAACAACTAGCTTGCGTGGGAGCCGGGCCCGCAATTCAGGCACATGACTAATCACACCAACAGATAATTGATCGTGATGTAGCTTTTCTAGCGAGGTAATTACTGTGTCAAGCAGTTCAGGGTCCAACGTTCCAAAGCCTTCATCCAGAAAGAAAAATTGAAGAGGGTATTGGCCCCGCAACTGAATTTGAGCTGACAGCGCAAGCGCAAGCGACAAAGAGGTCAGGAACGTTTCGCCGCCGGACAAGGTCGATACCGGACGTTTGACTCCACCGTTGGCATCATCACTAATAACAAAACCACCGCTGGAATCTACTTCTAGCGCATAGCGCTGCTTAGTCAGAAAACGCAGGCGGCGTGAAGCAGATTGGCTGACCTGCATGAGCTGCTCTTCGGCAATATATTCAACGAAGGCATTACCTCGAAAAACAGACTGGAGCTTGGACATTTTTTCCGCCTCACTACGCAGATGCAAACGATTGGACTCCAGCTCCATCCAGCGGACGTTCCGACGCTGCAAGTCCTCTAAATCACGCTCAGCCTTGGCGCGATTCTGAAGCGCCTCTTCGTCGCGTGCACGGCAATCACGCAGCCTCGCAGTGGTCGTTTCCCACTGTTCCTCTGTTACTGTTGCTCCATTCAACTGCTCTTCGACATGCTTTAAGCGGGAAGACAGCTCCTTCTCCCGTTCTCGGTGCAAACTCACTTCACGCTCATAACGTGTGGCTTCTTCCGGTCCCAAGCAGCATTCCATGACCTCTGCTTCCGTAGCAAAAGAGGAAGCTTCCAGACGGATACCCCAACGGGATTCTGCCGTCTGCCGTCTTTCTTCTGCCGAGTCGGAGGCCTGCCGCGCTATCAGTGAAGCATGAACGGCCTGCTGCTTACGTTCTTCCGCTTCGGTACGGCGACGTGCAGCGGCTTCGGCTCCGTTTTTCAGTCCCAACAAGCGTGAGGTCGCTTCTTCCAGCAATGAGGCTGCTTGGCCTTCTCCAACCCACTTCCGTAGCTGTTCTAGCTTTTCACGCAGCAAATCATCTTTACTTTGGAGCCCTGTACGACGGGCAATAATAATTTTGTCTTCCTCGATGATGCTTTGCTGTATCTGATGTACACGCGCTGCCTTTTCTTCGAGGAAGGTCACGCTTGTCTCTAGCCGGGATCGCAACTCTTCCGCACGCCGGTCGCGCTCCTGCATAGCGCGACAACGCTCCGCAGCTTGGTCCGGGCCGACATCCGGCAGCTGCGCCGCCCATTTGGCGCGCAGCCCTTCGCTGCGTGTGGTGCATACCTCACGCTTGCTGCGCGCCTGCGCCAGTGCTGCAACCGCCGCCTCCTGCTCGGCGGCTGCACGGATACGCCGCTGCTGTCCGGCGGCGTCCGCCTCACGCAGTGCCTGTGCCTCGGCAGGCAGCGTATGCGCACGCGCTGCCAGCTCAGCCGCTGTACGCTCCAGCGCTGCACAGCGCTCCGCCCATACGGCGACACCACGAGGCACAGCAGCCGCAGGCGTAAAAGGCTCGCCTGTGGCGGCAGCACCGCTGTCTGCGGCGGCGGGCTGCGCCAGCAGGCTGCGCTGCTCGTGCAACTGCTGACGCAGCGTGAGGCGCAGCTCCTGTAGGCCGAGCCGCAGGCGATGCAGCTCATCCGGCGCAGCGGAATCCGCGCCATGGGCCGCAACAGTGGCAGGCGCGGGGTGATGCAGAGAGCCACACACTGCGCATGGCTCTCCTTCACGCAGCTCGGCAGCGAGGTGCTGCGCGAGACGTCCGAGCTCCTCGGCACGGAGCTCGTGACGCAGCTGCTCCTCCTCGGCAGCCAGTGCCGACACGTCGGCTGTAATTTCCGCCTCCAGCGCCAGCAACGCCTCAATGCCTTCAGCCACTTGTGCAGCAAGAATAGAACGCCGTGCCTCCGTCTCCTGTGTCTCCTGCTCCATTAGCTTTAAACGTTCGTCTGCTAGCGCAAGCCGTTTCTCCTGAGTGGAATACTCCTGTTCAGCTTCACGCCATTGCTCATTCGCTGTCTCCAGCTGTTGCAGCCGCTGCACAGCCTCTTGTAGCATACGCCGCTCATCTGCCCGCACTTCATTTTGCTTCAACTCCTGTTGAAGCTCCTGCTGCCGCTTCAAACCTCGTGTCTGTAACTCTTGTTCCTTTACGAGACCTGCGGCATGCTCAGCAAGGGTTTGTTCGCTATGCGCCAGCTCGACCGCCAAACGTTCCCGTTCAGTCCGCAGCACTTCCGTATCACGTTCCAGTTGAAGTGCCTGCTCCAGTTGGTCGATCCGAAGCAACAGCTTTGGTTCTTCCGCACTGAGTGCTTGCCGAGCCTGCTCGTCTGCTTGCACAGATACAAGCGCCGCCTCCGCTGCGGAGGCAGCCAGGACTGCCATTTGTTCAGCATTCTTCTGTCGTTTTTCTGCTTCGGCAACGGCTTCTTTCCAATCCGTCAGTGCAGGCAGCAACGCCTCCGCTGCAGATGCTTGCCGCAGCTTGCGCTCCAGCAAAGCAATGCCTGGTTCCTGTCTTGCCATCTCCTCCAGCTCGTTCACTCTTTGGCGAAGCTCGATGACCAGTTCCCGTGTTTTGTTCAGCGCCTCCGCTTCCCGTGAAACACGCTCTAGCTCGCGGCGCGAAGCCTCTGCATGGTCAATCGCTTCTTTAAGACGCAGCTTTACAAGCTCAAGCGCTTCAGCACTCGCATCTCCCAGCCCTTGCTGCTCCGCTTCCAACGATTTCAGGGCGATGTCGTTGTCCTTCACACGGCGGCTCAGCTTCTGTGCAAGTTGATCTCCGTACTTCTCCAGATGGAACAAACGCTGCAGCATCTGTCTGCGTTCACTGCCCTTTAAGGATAAAAACTCCGCAAACTTCCCCTGCGGTAATACGACAGCGCGCGTAAAATCGTCCATTTTCAGGCCGATATACTCCTCCACACAGCGTGTCACATCCTGTACCTTGTCGGCAAGCACTTCCTCGCCGTCTTCTGTATACGCAATAAAACGGCTAAGCGTATTATTAACCGATACGCCTCCTGCACGTTTGAAACGTCGTTCTACACGGTAACGGCGAGGTCCTTGAGCTGACATTAATTCAAACGTAAATGCTACAGACAACGTATCCTCGGCATGATTCATAATGCCTTGTGTACCATTCACCGCCCGCTCCACTTTACCGTACATAGCCAACGTAATGGCATCCAGCAACGTTGATTTACCACTACCCGTTGGACCAAAAATTCCGAACAGTCCCGTTTCGGTCAAATCGTCAAAGCGAATTTCCTGCGACTCCCGGTAGCTTTGCAATCCTGCCAGTTTCAGAAGGATCGGCTTCATACCTCATCCTCCTCAGCTTGGTCTCTTGCATCATCCTGTTCTACCAATTCCAGAAACAACTGTACTAATCCGTCATCCGGCTGTGCTCCGCCCGTCTGTCGTTGGTAAAACGCCCGGAACAGCTCATGAACCGGCAGTTCTGAACGTTGCTGTTCCAACTGTGCCGCAGCCATTTCTGGGTACACGGGGCGAATATGAATGATGCCTTCACGGCTTTTGCGCAACCGTTGAATATCTCCCATTGACATCGCTTCATCCAGCGTAATTTCCAGGTCAATAAAGGCATCAGCATCCAGTCCTTCGTCCAGCCAGCGATATACCTCTTCCAGACCTCCCCGTGCTCGCCACCTCACTAATGGGCGTCCACTGGTAATATACAATTCCTCAACCTGTGCTGGCTTGCCGGCAATCACGTCAATTAACGTAACCGATTTGGCTTGTCCAGCTTCGGAAAAGCTATAAGCCAGCGGAGAGCCACTATAACGCATCAGCCCATCGCCCTTCACATATTGGGGACGATGCAAATGACCCAGAGCCGTATACTGCGCTCCAATGCTCAAAGCAGACGGATCTACGGTATAAGCTCCCCCGACCTGAATCGGGCGTTCCGAATCCGACTCCAGCCCGCCAAGCACATAAATATGGCTCATCGACAAATTAACAGTATCGGGCTGAAACGCTGTACCTAGCTGCGACATCAGCATTCCTACACGGCAGCTATATGCCTCGCGTAGTATGGTTTCATCCCCGTCTTCAGACAATAGCTCATTCAGACGAGACTCGGAGGGATAAGGCAAGGCCGCAATACATGCCATTTCGCCCGTTCGCGGTGTACGAACGTGTACTGCTTCCCCATGAGGCAGTCCCAGCAATGTAATTCCACGCCCGCTCACCAGCGGGGTGACCGAGGCTACCCTTTCCGGCTGATCATGATTGCCGGCAATGACGACTAGCGGTCTTCCTCCAGCCGTAAGACGCGCAGATGCTTCATAAAACAATTGCTCTGCGGCGGCCGAAGGATTGACTGAGTCGTACACATCTCCAGCCATCATAATCAAATCAGCCTGCTGGTCGTCAGCCATTTTCACTAATTCTTCCAAAAACGCCTCCTGCTCCTTCAGGCGGCTTCGCCCTTCCAACGTGCGACCCAAATGCCAATCACCTGTATGCAAAATCCGCATGCTATTCCCCCTCTCCTTATCTATATATAACTACAACCGCACACTCTCTTCAGCTTCTATAAAATACAACCATTTCTCAGCAACCTTATTGCCTGTAATCTCTTCAATCACACGGGCATACAGCTCCAATTGAAAACGATATTGGTCCGTTAAATGTGACAGCGTACGATATTCGGAGACCCGGTCTGTTTTATAATCCAGCAGCACCAGTCCTTCGGGAGTTTCGAACAGACAATCAATGATCCCGTTCATCAGCACTTTATCGTCCTGCCCGCCTTCCGTAACTGTCTTCTGTTCTGGCAGCATCACAGGTAAACTGTGATTCCAGTAATCGGTTGCCCGCATGGTATAAGTAAACGGAAGCTCACGCTGAATACGGGATGAACGCAACATTCTGCTCCCCAGCTCACTTGAGAAAAATCTTAATATTTTATCCGTATCCAGCGCCTCTGCATGAACATCCAGTAAAATGCGTTGATTCAGCAAACGAGCCTTTGTTTCCTCAATAATTTCAGCGCTCATTACTCCATCTAAGGGCAGATGCAGCATCAACGTATGATAGACCGTCCCTCGTTCCGTAGGAGTCAGTCGCTGATTCCCCATAAACTTAGGTCTGCGCAAGTGTAATTGACTGCCCCCAGTGTCAGAATTTTCACAATCTTCTGGTAAGTCTGCTTGTTGGGAGATAGAAGATAGATTCAGCCAATCGTCCGATCCAATCTCCTGCATCTCCAGCCATCTTTTCATCTCTGTGACCGATGTATTGGCTGCTGTCTTGCCCGCCCGTTCATACGGGTAGGTCCAAGAAAGAGCCGCAGCAATATCCGTTTCACTTTCTTCGTCTAATTCGATTAGCTCAACATTTCTCAGTGCTTCAGTTTTCTTTTGGCGTTCTTCGGCCGATACCTCTTCTTCACGATCCGAGTTCACACGAGAGCCAGAAAGTGTTTCTGAGGCTACGATTTTAAATGACCAGTCTGCCCCCGGCATGTGTTCCAGTCTGTGATAATACCCATCCTGATCACCTGCCGCTTCCCTCAGCGAAATCGCAGAAGGATGCCGAATCAATGCAGGACCTACCCAGTCCAGATAGCTGCGACCTGCCGCCAGTATATAGTCTGGTAATACTGTTTCCGTATGCTCCTTGGCACGTGCCCAACCCGCTGCGCGGGAAGCGAGATCCTTCACGGTTCCGGTCATAATCAGCTTTTCACGCGGACGCGTAAGCGCTACGTATAGCACACGCATTTCTTCAGCCAACAGCTCCAGCTGTGAGCGTCGACGGATCGCTAAATTAGGCAGCGTAGGGTAGCTGACACGGTTTTGTTCCTCCACATATTTAGGACCAAATCCCAACTCCTTGTGCATTAGAAACGGCGCATTCAGATCCTGCTGATTAAACATTTTTGCCGTCCCCGCAATAAACACAACAGGAAATTCAAGTCCTTTACTTTTATGAATGGTCATAATGCGGACAGCCTGATCGGGTTCAGTCCCCCCACTGATCGATCCTAAATCACCGCCCCGCTCCCGCAGACGGGAAATAAAGGTCAGGAATCGGAACAAGCCACGGTTGGACGTAGAAGTCTCATACTGTCTCGCTCGGTCATATAAGGCCCGTAGGTTGCTTTGACGCTGTGAGCCGCCAGGCAATCCACCCACCCAATCCAGATATCCTGTTTCCTCCAGCACATTCCAAATCAATGCACTTAAGCTGCCTTGTCTGGCTTCCTGCCGCCATGCGTCCAAATTACGCAAAAATGAGCGTAGTCGGGCAGACAACGTATTGCCGTCGTCCCTATGGACAGAGTGGGGTGGAGATAGCGAGTCCTCAGTGAAAAGATCCATCTCCAATACGTCAGCAGAGGTCCCTTTTACGCTCTGATCGACTTGTTCAGTCTCTGCTGCCGCCAGCAATGCATCATAAAATAATCCATCCGGCTTCTCTAGCCGAATTTGTGCCAGTTCATCTTCGGTCAAGCCGACAATTGGCGAACGAAGCACGGATGCAAGCGGGATGTCCTGCTGCGGATTATCAATAATGTGCAGGAGGGACAACATCACTTCAACTTCCGTTGCCTTAAAAAAGCCTGTCGTCTGCTCTCCAGAGGCTGGAATGCCCTCAAGCCGCAGTTCCTCGACAATTAAGGGAGCCCATACGCTTGCTGAACGAAGCAAAATGACAATATCACCGTAGACTGCTGGACGCATGGCTTTTAATCCCCTATCGTAAATCAACAGTGGTTGTCCAGTATCTCCAGTCAGCTCCTTAATCCGTTGCGCGATCGCACGAGCCTCCAACTGTGCCGTTTCGAGCTCCGCAAGCTCGGCCAGTTCACTTTCCTGTAAAGCCGATTCGTCCCCCATTTCAGGTAGCTCCAAAGTCTCGGAAAGACCACGTCCACCTTTATCAACTAACAGCAGCTCAGGTGCGTATGCAGACGCAGCTTCCTGCTCTGTCTTCTCGGGATAGGACGCGCCGTGCACCAGCCATGCTCGTTCATCGTATTCAATTTCCGCTACATCCACACTCATAATCTGGCGGAACACCAAATTAACCGCATCGACAACTTCCTCCCGACTGCGAAAATTACGCGCCAGATCAATCAAAAAGCCATCTTCCTGCTCCTGCATACCGTACCGTTGATACTTATTCAAAAACAGCCCTGGCTCGGCCAGTCGAAACCGATAAATACTCTGTTTCACGTCTCCCACCATAAAACGGTTACCCGGTTCCTCGCGTGATACCAGTCTAACGATATCTTCCTGTACGGTATTCGTATCTTGATACTCATCCAGCAACACCTCGTCGAACTGTGCCTTGTATTCAAGTGCAGCATCAGAAGGGAGCAGCTTGTACGGAGTGGAGTCGGGATGTCTTAATATTTTGAGACAATAATGCTCCAAATCACCGAAATCCACCAGTCCTTTTGACTGCTTGTGCTGTTGAAATCGTTCCCCGAAAGCAATCACGGTCTCCACCAGTTCGTCCATCAGAGGAGCCGTCGCATGCAGTTCCTCCAAATAAGCTTCTGCTCTCCTACCGAACAGGGAAGCCTTCATATCTGTAATCATTTTCTTGGCAGCCTCGCGTAGCGTCTTAACCCGTTCCTGCAATGCAGGCTCGGTTTGATCTTTTTTGACTGGCTTGAGCTTACCAAAGGACGCTGCCTGAAAATGATCATACAAGGATGCCCACGGCTGTGTCTCCAGCTCCTGCAGCAATTCCTTCACCATCGCCGCATCTTCTTGCAGCGTCATGGCATAGGGTGCAGGACCGCCAGGCTGTATAGCTGTTTCATGCGCCTGTTCCAGCAAACTCGCGGCTCCGCGCAACGAAAGTGCAGCATCCGCCAAAATACTGCGAACCCAGGGCGTCTCCCCCAACGCAGCTACATCCTGTACACGAAATGCTGCTGCCGTCTCCCGCAGCCAATGCTCCGGCCAAGGATGACTTTGCGAAAAGTCATACAACCGCTGAACAAGCACATACATTGCATCATCGGTGCGTTCTCCACTAAACCAGTCGACCAGTCTGCGGAATGTGCTGCCTTCATCATGGGCCTCATATTTCTCCTCAAACAGTTCTTCTAATAGTTCTTGGCGCAGCAATTCTGTTTCATGCTCATTCATAATCCGAAAGCCGGGATCAAGAGGAATGGCCTGATAATGCCTGCGGATGACCTCCATACAAAAAGAGTGAAGTGTCGTAATTGAGGCGCGATTCAACAACGGTAGCTGTCGGCGCACATGTTCACTTTCCGGTTCCTGTTCCAGCACACGTTCCAGGGCTTCGCGTATCCGTTGACGCATTTCAGCGGCTGCAGCCTTCGTAAAGGTCGCCACCAGTAACCGATCCACACTGAAGCCGAGCCGGGGATCGACAATTTTGCGAATAATACGCTCTACCAGCACTGCTGTTTTACCAGAACCCGCCGCTGCCGCGACCAGCATGTTGTTACCAGACTCCGAAATGGCACGCCACTGATCATCACTCCACATACTTCCTTCCGGCTTCGGCAAGCCTTTAGCGTTTGACGTGCCTATCATTGCTTCATTCCTCCTTTCCCTTCCTGTGTATGACCGAGCAGATCCCAGACCTGATCCTTACCCGGTTTCCCCCATTGGTTGTAATCACTGCCTTCCAGACTGTCATCAAATTGACAAACAGGCTTAAAAGAACAGAAGGTACATGCCGTTTCTTGCTGAATGCGATAAGGTTCAATGGCAACATCGCCCTCTGTCATCCGTGTGCCAATCGTCCGAATGTTGTTGCGCACCGAAGCTAACAGGCTATCCCACTGTTCAGGCGAAGCAACGGAAGCACTGCTATAAAAACTGCCGTCTGCTTTCACCGCAACAGGTAAAATAGAGGAATATCCCTTGTCCAATGCTGTATCCATTTGCCCAACTACATCCCGATCCGCGAGCAACAATCCCTTCATCTTAAAGCGTTTCAAAAGCTCCTGACGAGCCTGTTCTGCGCTAAGGCCATTAGGTGATTGCAGCATCGGATTGTGGACGTGAAAATACAGTGTACCCGCCGGATAAGCAGTCTCGCCCAACCATTCCTCCGCCGCATTCAACAGCACATCCAGGTACGTGAGCATTTGCAGGGACAAGCCGTAATACACCTCATGTAGCTTAAGATCCTTTTGGCTGGACTTGTAATCAATGACACGCAGAAGTAATCCTTTTTCTCCTTCTGCCACATCCACACGGTCAATCCGTCCGACAATTTCCATCACAACGCCGTTATCTAGTCGGAAGCTTAACGGAGGAAGCAGCTGACCTGGTCCAAAGTCCAACTCCAGCCCAATCGGCTCAAAGCTACCTCTCCGTGCATGTTCACCCAAAATTAGCGAAGCACGGCTCACGATGTCTTTTAACTTGCGCAAAATATAGCCATACCGCTTGGAGCTCATTAAAATCTCGCCTTGCAGACGAGGTGCCAAACGCTCAACCGTACTTTCCGCCTCTTGGCGACATTCCTCGGTGCTGAGACTTCCCCAGCTGACATTGCGTTCACGCAGATTGATCGCCATCTCACCAAGCGCTGCGTGGAATAATTGTCCGATATCCGGAGCCTTCAGACGATACATTTGACGTTCCTTCAAACGAAGACCGTGAGAGGCAAAGTGAGAAAATGGACATGCGACAAAACGTTCCATACGAGATACGCTGGTGCGCAGCTTGCTGCCATATAGACGGCGACTCGTTTCCTTCTGCATTTCGGCATGATTTTCGTAAAAAAGTGAGGTCAACAGCTGACGCAGCTTGTCCTTCTCACGCCCCTGCTGGCTGGCATACCAGTTATACACCTCCCACCAGGGAGATAAAATATCACCGCCACGCCGCCAATGCCGTAATTGCGCAATGAGCTGCGGCAAAGCCTCGGACGGATGGGAAGCATACTCCCATTGCGTCGTCCAAGCGTCTCCAGGCAAAGGGTATCCGGCCAGTGGACGTTCATCCAGACCAGGAAGCAGTTGCCGCACATGTCGCACTAACTCTGACGGTAGCAATGGCTTGCCTTCTTCATCAGTCACCGCATAGCTCATCCATAGGCTTTTACCGGCTGAGGTAAGGGCCGTATAAGCGAGAAAGCGTTCGTCCAACAGACGTCTTGTCATATCTGGTGCCAGGTCTACGCCTTGTTCGTTCAATGCCGTACGTTCCTGCTCATTCAGCACACCATCCTCATGGAACACAGCCGGCATTACTCCTTCGTTCATCCCTAGCACAAAGGCATGTTGAATACCCGATACACGTGTACGGTCCGTATTTCCGACCAGTACCTGATCCAGAGCCGGTGGAACAAGCCCCATACGGAACTCAGCCAATCCCGTTTCCAGCACACCCGCAAACAAAGCAGTATCCAGTCTCTCATCACCCATCATTTCGACGATTTGATCCAGCAATTCAAGCACCGCATCCCATACCTGGCGGTGCTCCTTCGCCTGCTCAGGATTTCCTGATTCCTCTGCCTGATGAATGAAGGCGTCCAGCTTGTGACCAATTTCTGCATCCTCCAGCAACAGATACACGGCTTCACACTTCTCAAGCGCCGTTCGTGCCTTACCCATACGCTTCTCAAAAGCATGTAAAGGCGTCACAATCACATCTCGGCACAACTCCATCAAATCCAGCGTTTCATCCCGTTGACGGTTCCGTTCCTGTTCCTCCAGCTCCAGTGACAAGCTGGGTACAGCCTGCCATGGTCGGCCATCTGTCCAACGGCTGCCTTGTATTCCACAGGCCAGCACATAGTTTTCCAGACGGTCCATCTGCTCGCGGCTCACTCGACCGTCCAGCGGCAATAGAAGGTCTGTTTTGACCGCACGAAATACATCCTCATATCGCCAGCGTCGCTGCACGATATCCAGTGAAGCCCGAATCAATTCCACTAAGGGATGATGAAGTATACTTCTCCGCTGATCCAAAAATACCGGGACCTGATATTGCTTGAATATCGGTTCCACCCATGGCTCATAATCTTCAATATGACGCACAAACAAGGCCATCTCCCGATAACGCGCGCCCTCTTCACGGGCCAAGCGGCGCATTTCGCGTACGGCTCCTTCCAGCTCGGCACGGCGATTTGCTGCAGCATACAGCTTTATACCCTCCGGTTGTGTATCTGCCCATTGCTCTCGTAGCTGCTGTAGCCGCATCCGCTGTTCCTGATTCCGCAGCCCTGTACGATGTTCGAAATTAGCCTCCAAATACGCCAACGCTGGACGCTCCTTAAATCTCGGCATCGGATCAGGACGTAATAACTGTGTCTGCGTTTCAATCATCAGCTCGTCTGCCATTCCTTTAAGCTTGACGTAGGTAGCCGCCGAAGGATGAAACAAATCCAGCTCATGCGGAAGCTGGCCACTTTCGTAGCTGCGGTTACAGGTCAACGCCACCGTCAGCGAGGAGGCGTGCAGCATAAGTTGCTCCACCACCTTATATTCATGCGGTGTAAACCTTCGGTAGCCATCCATCCAAATGTCTGCTCCGCGTATAAGTGAAGACTGTGCAATCTGTTCTGTTAGCATGCGAAGCGTATCTTCACCATCGATATATTTAAGCGTCAGCTCCCGTTCAAAATCCTCATAGATTAGGCTGATATCCTTCAGCTTGCCTCTTAATATCGGGGCGGACTCCCCCGCAGCATGCATTCTCTCCAGTTGTTCCGGTACAGACCGAGCATCATTTCCGTACTGCTTTAACTCTGTAAACAACGTATTCAACCGATCCACAAAACCGAGTTGATCTCCCGAATCCTTAAACAAACTCAGTTCATCCTTGCGACGACGAATAATTTTATATAAAAGCATCTTCTTGCCTTCTTCTGTTACAGGCACCAGGGCTGAACCCCCTGTTTCCTGCATGACTAAATAGGCAAGACGATGGAATCCCATCACCTGGGCGCGCATCGACCCCTGAATACCGTTTCCGGCTTCTGTAAGCAACGCATGCTCTGAAGCAAATGACGATTGCTCGGGCACAAGTAACAGCATAGGTTTACCTAGCGGCTCCTCGCGTAACATAGACGTCATTTCATTGCGGATTAACGTGCTTTTACCACTACCAGAGCGGCCAATCAATAAGCGGACCGACATGATGCGGCCTCCTTTCCAACCAAAAACATTCTATTAAACAGTATAGCATATCAGGCAAAGGAGAAAAGAACGTACGTTTGCCATGTTGTAGCAATTGATCCCTTCTCAAAAACAAACAGTCCCGCAGGATGGCTTGGTGCAAGCCTTCTCTACAGGACTGATTTATACTAAAAATGAGTTTGTTTCACCTAGTTATCTTTATCGCCTAAAAATAGATTAACTTTGACAAGGGTATGAAGTCTACAGCCGCGTCCGACTGCGCACTTCAAAGATGGCAAATTTCAAATAATGACCTTCCTCCACACCTAAAATTTGAGGATGGTCCTTCCCTGCCGCTCTCCAATCTACCAGTCGGAGGGTTTTACCGGCATCTGCCGCCGCTTCCTGAATCGTGTCCAAAAACAGCTCTGGCCGCATATGGAACGAACAACTCGCCGTTACCAAATAACCGCCCTCATTGACAAGCTTCATCCCATGAAGGTTGATATCTTTATATCCACGTGTAGCTCCTTTGACAGCACTCTTCGTTTTGGCAAAAGCTGGCGGATCCAGAATAACTACGTCAAAGGTGCGTCCGCCACCCGCAGTCAGCGGCTTGGTTGTATCTCCTTTGCCCCCCGCTCGCGCGGTGCGCTCCTCTACACCTTTAACCTGATTACGTAAATATTGAAAAGCATCGTCGACGACAAACTCGACGCGATCCTCAAAACCGTTCAGCTTCACATTATCCCTTGCACTTTCAATCGCATGTTCAGAAATATCCAGACAAGTTACTTTTTTCGCACCATGTTTACACGCATTGAGCGTAAAGCTACCTGTATGTGAAAAACATTCCAATACAGTTGCACCGTCCCAAAATGGGAATTCAACCACCTTACCACTTTTATTCACAGGCTTCATGACCGTTGTGGCCTCATCACCTGGGGTTGCAGCTACTTCTTGTAACGTAATTCCGCTACGCGCTCCCCAACCTGTCATCAACGGCGCGATGGCTGCGCGATTTTCACGCTGGTCAAAGAAATAGCCAGTCTTTTGGCCCTCTTCGATATCGACCTTGATTTGTAAGCCATTTTCCGTCACCACCACATGGCGCGGGCAATCGCCGTACAAAGGACCTTTCGTCTGTTCCAACCCTTCCAGCTCGCGGATGGATACATCACTACGCTCATATATACCAACTGGCCCCATGACTTCAACAAGCGCATCTCTGATTTCTTCCCTGCGCCGATCCATGCCAAGCGTTAACAGCTGAACGACCAACACATCGCCAAAACGGTCTACAATCAGCCCAGGCAAAAAATCAGCCTCGCCGTACACCAAACGGTAAGCGTTCCCCCCAGTCACAAAGCGTTCACGATGCTCCAAGCAATTGCGGAAACGTTGGGCGAAGAAGCTTTGGTCCATCACTTCCAGCGGCTCATAGGACATCACACGCACTGTAATTTGCGAAGCAGGATTATAGTAACCTGTCGCCAAATAACGTCCTTGATGGTTAAGGATGTTGACCAAATCACCTGCTTCTGGATCACCCTCAATCTTGGCTATTTCATTTTTAAACACCCAAGGGTGTGCTTGCTCCAGCCTTTTTTTGCGGCTACGTTCTAATATTACTGAAGGCAAAATCCTTCACTCCTATTCTTGGATTACTTAAAGTCCTTAAAAGTGTGGTGTTCGATGGGACGCAGCTCCGCGGTTCATTTGTTCTTACGATCACTGGCGCTTCTCTAGATTCAAATGAACCGCTTCGCTACTGCCCGCCTGTATATCGACGTCACGCTTTTAAAGCTTGTGAAGATACTTCAAAATTATTGTTCCGTGAAAAACTGCTCAACCATGCTTGTCATGGCTGTCCTTGACAGATCATAGGCTGTTACATAAGTATTTTCACCTAGAAAAGGGGGCTATGGCCGTGTTCATACATGTTATACTCCCACTGTGCGGTGGGCTGCTTATTTTTTTAGGCGGAATGAAGCTGATGGAAGCTGCCCTCCGGCATTTGGCTGGCCCCTTCCTTACCCGCTGGCTGAACCGGGCTACGATTTCCCCTTGGCGGGGAATGCTGTTCAGCTCAGGCATTACCGCCCTACTGCAAAGCAGCACCGCCGTAACGGTGCTGACGATCGGACTGGTCAACGCCGGGCTGTTGACCTACGGCCGCACGCTCGGCATCATTCTCGGCACCAATATTGGCACCTGTCTGACGACCGAGCTGATGGGCCTCCAGCTCGGCAAGCTGGCTGTTCCGTTGCTATGCGGTTCACTGCTCTGCTGGGGCACTGCCGTTCTGTGGGGAGAAACGGTCGCTGGCCGCCAGTATGCAGCTGCCGGAGCTTCCCCCAGCTCCAATGGGCTCAGCCGCCCACAGGCTGTACAATTTATCAGCCTCGTCTTTGCCGGATTTTCGCTGATTCTGGCAGGTATCCGTGTGATGCAAGCCGTCGGCCCCTGGATTGAACAGGCCGGACTATTCCGCTGGTTTCTTGATCATGCTGCAGCCAACATGTGGTGGGCCTTCGCTGCTGGAGCCTGCCTGACCGCACTGGTTCACAGCAGCGCAGCCGTCATTGGTATGGCGATTAGCCTGGCTGCTGCGGGTGCCTTACCAGTCGATGTAGGGATCGCCATCGTCATTGGCTCCAATGTAGGCACCTGCGTGACTGCCCTGATTGCCGCTGTTGGCGGCAGCGTGTCTGGAAAATTTGTGGCCTGGTCCCACGTATTACTGAACGTAGGCGGGGCATTGCTCTTTATGCCGTTAATCCCCGGGCTGGATATGGCCGCTGCCTGGATATCTACTGAACCTGGGGCCAAGGTAGCGCATGCCCAAACCCTGTTTAACGTCATCAGTTCTCTGCTTGCCTTGCCTCTCTGTTATTTACCTATATGGACACGTATAGAGGAGCGTATGTCCCTCCATAGAACTAAACGTTAATTCCTAACATGGACAGCGCCTTGCTTAGAATGACATCATTGTTGTCATATCCACCCTGGCGCTGAAGACGCCAAGCTTCTTCGGGCGTATGCCATGCGACGCCTTTGATTTCTTCAATCTGTGCCTGTAAATTCCCATCCAGTGCCTCTACGAGATAATAATGAACTTCCTTGTCCACTTCCCCATATTCAGGGTGCTGATACGTATAAGCAATCATATCCACATGCTGAATAATTCGCCCGTTCAGCCCTGTTTCCTCACGAATTTCACGTAGAGCTGTTTGTTCGATTGTTTCACCTGGTTCCATTTTGCCTTTAGCCAAAGATATCTTGCCATATCGGTCAGTAATCAGCTGAATTTCAAGTTGCTCCTCCTGTTTGCGGAACACTACGCCACCTGCGGAAATTTCCTTTCTTGCTGCCATCCTGTAATCTCCTTTCCTTGCGCAACAAGGATTCCGTCCTCTCTGTAAGGAAAGGCGAAATCCTTGTTGGCCATCGCTATTGCCTGTTCAGGCTCTTTTTGTTTTACAAAGCTGTTTGCAGCCCATTCTCCAATACGCGGACCAATTGGCCTTCACTTTCATTAACGCCTGCCTTCGTCAGCTTCACGCGGCACACCTTACCAACCAGCTCCTTATTACCTTCAAACACCAGTTGAATGTAGTTGTCACTATAACCGTAGAGTATGCCGCTATCTTCTGTCCCTTTAGGGGCTACTTCAGGAATAACTTCCAGCACCTGACCAACAAACTTCTCAGCATATGCCAGCTGCATTTGCTCAGACAGTTCAATCAGCTCACGCACACGCGCATTTTTCACGTCCTCGTCAACCTGATCCTCCATACGCGCCGCAGGCGTTCCAGTACGCTTGGAATACGGGAACACGTGCATTTCCGAGAAACCGATTTTTTTCATCAGCTCATAGCCATTGCGGAACATTTCGTCCGTTTCTCCAGGGAAGCCGACAATTATATCTGTTGTAATCGCTACATCTGGCATTGCTTTTCGAATCATAAGCATTTTGTTATAAAACTCTTCTGTCGTGTACTTGCGGCGCATCCGTTTCAGCACGGTATCGTCCCCTGCTTGAAGCGGTATGTGGAAATGGCGAACCAGCTTATTGGAGCGTTTCAGCACGTCCAGCATTTTTTCATCAATCTGGCTTGCTTCAATCGAGCTGATACGAATACGTTCCAGCCCTTCCACTTTCTCCAGGTCCCACAGCAGATCGGATAGGTCATAATTATCCATATCGTCGCCATAACCACCCGTATGGATACCCGTGAGTACGATTTCCTTGTAGCCTGCGTGCACCAGTTGACGCGCCTGTGTGATAATGCTCGCCGCATCACGGCTGCGGGATAAGCCCCGCGACCACGGGATAATACAGAAGGTGCAGAAGTTATTGCAGCCATCCTGAATTTTTAGAAACGCGCGGGTATGATGAGCAAAATCAGGTACATCCATTTCCTCAAACACACGGGTCTTCATTATATTACGCACCGCGTTTACGGGTTGACGCGACTCTTGTATCTCCTTTACAAACGGAATAATCTTATCTCGGTCCTGCGTACCAATAACAAGATCAACACCTGGAATATCCATAATTTCAGCTGGAGAAGTTTGAGCGTAACAGCCCGTCACTGCCACAATGGCATCTGGATTTCGGCGAATCGCGCGACGAATGATCTGACGGCTTTTTTTATCACCGGTGTTCGTAACCGTACATGTATTAATTAAATAGACATCAGCAGTCTGCTCGTCAAAATCCACCTGCTCATAACCTTCTTTTTTGAACAGCTGCCAGATTGCTTCTGTATCATAAAAGTTTACCTTACAACCTAATGTGTAAAATGCCACTGATGGCATATTAAACCCCTCCCATTTCTCCTGTCTCATATAAAATGCATGCCAATGCAACCATACCTGCGGTCTCCGCACGCAAAATACGTCTTCCCAGTCCTGTAGACTGTGCCCCGGCCTGCTCGGCCTCTAGGCTTTCCGCTTCAGTAAAGCCGCCTTCCGGGCCCACAACTACCAGCACACGCGGCTTGTCTGTGGACGCCCAGCGTCCTGCGAAAGGCTGGATTACATCCCGTAGCTGCCGACCCTGCTCTTTTTCATAACAATAACATATCAAATCATACCCAGCAAAAGAAGCCAGAAGTTCTTTCCACGTCAGGGGTGCGCTAATTTCCGGAATCCGATTGCGATGGCTTTGCTCAGCCGCTTCCTTCACAATTTTGCGCCAACGCTCCAGTCGCTTGCCTTCCTTTTTGGCATCATACTGTACGACCGTACGCTCGGATAAAAACGGTACGAAACCGGTGGCTCCGATTTCCGTACATTTTTGCATCACCGTCTCCATCTTGTCCCCTTTAGGAAGACTCTGCGCGATAGTGATCTGAACATACGGTTCAGAGGTCATCTCCAGCGGTTCAATAATCGTCGCTTTCACATGATCCTGCTCAATCGTATCCAATGCAGCCAGCGCTTCCCTGGATCCCCCGTCACTGACTATAATTTTGTCGCCACTACGGCCGCGCATGACTTTGGCAATATGCCGTGCGTCCTCACCCGTAACAATGACGTGATCTTCTAGAAATTGCTCTGCCGGAATAAAATAACGCTGCATTCTCTCACACCTATTCTAAAAATAACTATTATCCACTAACGTTCCGTACAAATTCCGAATAAATCACCAAGCACCATCATATCATCTTTTGCTCCTCTATGACCAGTCTGTTCCCTCTTCCATTCACGTTATACCGATTCTCGTAAAAAAAGGAGCCCTTAGGCTCCGAACAGTCCGGTAATGTAAAAAGAGAACTGCAAAAACTGTATATAAATCATCTGAGACAGCGTGTAAAGAGGTTCAATCGTTACAGCTCGTACCTGCGGAATTATCAGTATAAGCAGAAAAATAAAGATCGACCATTGCTCAAACTGCTGAAGCTTGCGGCGCACAGGAGTGGGAGCCACATCCTCCACAATCCGGTAGCCATCGAGTGGAGGCAGTGGAATTAGATTAAAAATAAACAAAAACAGATTCAAATTGATCAGTGCATTGATAAACAAATAGATTGCCTGTGCCACCCGCTGGTTCTCCATTCCCGGCAATACTTGAAAATGAAGCAGCACAGCATAGATCAGCGTAGTCACAAATGCAAGCAGGAGATTGCTCAGCGGACCAGCAGCCGATACAATAATGCCCATGAGGCGCGGACGGCTAAAATTGTCACGATTGACCGGGACTGGCTTGGCCCAGCCAAAGCCTCCGATCAACAGTAACAGCGTACCCAGCAGATCAATATGCACTGCCGGATTTAAAGTCACGCGCCCAAGTAGCTTGGCCGTAGGATCGCCAAATTTATTGGCATAATACGCATGAGCAAACTCATGCACCGTAAACGATATGATCACAGCCAGCAAGTAAAATGGAAGGACATTTAAATTTACCCGAAAAATACTTTGTAAAAAATCCATGCTTACCTCTTTCTCGCCACAAACGCCAGCCAATCTTCATCCCGGTTGATTTCGGCAATCTCAAAGCCAGCTGCTTTCAACGCAGATTCGACAACCTCTTCTTTGTTCTTCCAAATCCCTGAAGCAATATAAATGCCACCTGGCTCCAAGGCTTTATATACATCATCAATGAACAGCAAAATGATCTCAGCTAAAATATTAGCTACCACCAGCTTGACTGGCAGCTGGATCCCCAGCGTTGGATCGCTTGCATTAAGCACAGAGAGCAAATCGCTTTCTTTAATGGTGATGTGTTCCTCCAGTCCGTTCAAACGCGTATTTTCACGCGCACTCGATACCGCCACCGGGTCGAGATCCAAGGCAAGTATATGCTTTGCTCCCAGCTTTATCGCTCCAATGGCTAAGATACCGGAGCCTGTACCAACATCAATGACTTCTTCTCCACCCTGAATCACGGATTCCAGCGTTCTCAGGCAAAGGGATGTCGTCGGATGTGTACCAGTGCCGAAGGCCATACCAGGATCGAGCTCAATGATTTTTTCATCTTCACTCGCAGGCTCATACTCTTCCCAAGTCGGTTTGATTGTCAAATGATCCGATACACGCAAAGGCTTGAAATATTGTTTCCAGGCATTAGCCCAGTCATCCTCGTTGACCGTTTTCAGCTCATACCGAACCTCGCCAGGGTCAATATCAAATGTTCTCAATTGTTCAACCCGCGGCTCAATTTGTGCACGCACGCTGTCCATGTCTATTTCTTCAGCAAAATAGCCCTTGATGATCGCTTGTCCTTCAGGAATATCGTTCAAAGGGCGATCGTACCACTGTCCATAAGACGTATCCCGAGGCTTGTTGAGCGAACCGGATTCTTCAATGGAAACCCCTCCCGCACCTGCTTCGTGCAGAAAATTCGAAATCATTTCGATAGCTTCCTCGCTTGTATGTATTGTAATTTCATTCCACAACATGGTTTACATTTCCTCCTCATTTCACATGCATACATTACATTGTACTATATACTCGCATAGGAGTTCAAAAAAGCAGATGGACTCATTATTGAAAATCAAACACCTGCGACTACTGCCTTTATCTTTAGCCCTCTAGTTTTTAGCGCAACAGCATGTAGCGGATAATGAATAGAACAAGGGGAAAACACAAATAAGACGGGCTATCCCGCAAATCACCTTTTTAGATGGGATACCCGCCTTATTGTATTCTACTCGTTGTCGTTTATGATACGTTGCTGACGGCGGTCAGCTACTTCACTACGCCGGATCGCTTCCAGATCCTCAGCATCTGCCAGCTCTGCCGAGAACTCAACATCCTCGTTTTTGGCAGATTGCATGCGTTTGATTTTCTCGGTTTTGGTCAGCACTTTATCGAACCGTTTGTTTTTAGACATCGGTCACTGCTCCTTCCAAACTTGTCACAGCATTCCACCCGCTTGTTCCACAATAGACATCGCCTGATGATGAATGGATTCATCCACCACCGCAGTCAACAAAATATCGCGGCCGGTCGGTCCACCTTGTCCTCCATCACTCATGCCACTGGCAGCAGGATCAGCCGCAGCCAGTATTGCAGGAGACGCATCTGTAAAATCCACGCCCTGTGTGAGTGAGGACAAGCTGCTAATCTGTCCCGAGAACACAGGCAGTCCGGCGTTGCCCGTAGACTGCCGCGGATACCGGCTAAAACGATCTATCGACATATCCGTTACCCGGAGAGCCTCCAATTTTCTCGCGGCTCCCTGTGCTTCCTCAGGACTTTTGAAATACGCCAAAATATTTTTTTCGCCCATCCCAAAATCTCCCTGTGTAGTATTGAGCGTAACCTTGGTTGAGAACATAGACCGTTACGCTTTGTTATATCCTGCTCATTGGCAAGACTTTATATTCTCCACGAAAGCTAAACGGATACAGACACTATCAAGAACAGCAGGCCAAGACCGTGAACTAAAGTTTGTGAAGAACATAACTTTTACGGATGTAAAGTAGCTGCCGGAGCTTCTCCTGACATGGCTACTCCTGTCTCCCAGGCTGCGCGAATAACAGCATCCCGTACCTTCTGAACCACCTTCGCATTAAAAACATTCGGTATGATATAAGTTTCACTTAGCTCCTCAGGGCAAATGGCATCAGCGATGGCAAGCCCGGCAGCCAGTTTCATCTCCTCGTTAATCGTCTTGGCATGGCAATCCAAAGCGCCCCGGAAAATACCCGGGAAGCACAGCACGTTATTAATCTGGTTAGGAAAATCGGAGCGGCCGGTAGCAAGCACACGCACATAAGGTAAGGCTACGGTCGGATCAATTTCTGGGTTCGGATTCGCCATAGCAAACACGATAGGATCAGTTGCCATGCTCTGTATGTCTTCCACAGTCAGTATATCTGGACCAGATACACCGATGAACACATCAGCTCCCACAATTACCTCAGATAAGCTTCCACTTAAATTATGCGGGTTAGTCATGTTCGCATACTCTGTCCAATGCGGGTTACTGTATTCTACACCACGGTGAATGGCTCCTTGCCGATCCACGCCAATCAGATTGCGTACCCCTGCCTTGAGCAGCATACGGGAGCAGGCCATACCTGCCGCACCGATCCCGGCAAATACGACTTTGACATCTTCCATTTTTTTGCCGCATACCTTTAGTGCATTGACCAACCCTGCTAATACAACAACTGCCGTACCATGCTGATCATCATGAAATACTGGGATGTCGAGTTCCTGCTTCAACCGTCTTTCAATCTCAAAACAGCGTGGCGAAGATATATCTTCCAAGTTAATGCCGCCAAAGGCAGGAGCGATCATTTTGACAATTTGAACAATCTCATCAGGGTCCTTCGTATTGAGACAGATGGGGAATGCATCGACACCTGCAAATTGTTTGAATAGTATTGCTTTACCCTCCATCACAGGCATAGCAGCCTCTGGCCCGATATCTCCCAATCCAAGTACCGCGGTTCCATCTGATACGACCGCTACTGTATTTTTTTTGATCGTTAATTGATATGCTTTGGCTGGGTCATTGGCGATTTCCATGCAAATTTCAGCTACACCTGGCGTATAAACTTTGGATAACCCCTCCATCGTTTCAATTGGCTTCTTGGGTAAGGTCTCCATTTTGCCACCTGCATGTAATTCTCTAATCTCATCTATTAAACTGCTCATATTTTTCTCCGTCCTTTCATGCCTCTATTTGGATATGAAACTCAGTCCTGTGTATAAATCTCATCAGCTCCATAATTGGAGTAACAAGGTGGCTAAAATGACCGTGCCCGCCCCGCCAATCCGTGTAGCAATTTGGGCAAAAGGCATCAGTTCCATCCGATTGGATGCAGACAAAATGGCTACATCGCCCGTGCCCCCTAATCCGCCGCGACAACTGGTCACCAAAGCAGCTTCTACGGGATACATGTGAATCCATTTTCCTGTGAAATATCCAGTAACAATCAATGCAACCACTACAGATGCACAGGTAATCGCATAAGGAACCGTTAGAATCCCAACTACACTATCTAATGGCACATACAAAATACCTAACCCCACCATCAAGGGCCACGTCAGACTAGCAGTTATACATTTGTACAAATGAAAAGCTCCCTGCTCCAATGTGTTCGGCATGATCTGAACACACTTAATTAATGCCGCCGCCAGAATCATGAGAATCGGTCCTGGAATATGGAGATACGGCTCCAGCAGCTTACCCACAATAAAGAAAGTACAGGCCAACAGCAGACCACCACCCATTAATGGAAAAGAAACGGATTGTCCCAAGTTTACCGGAGCTAACTCACCTTTGTCTTTTTCGAGTTTTAACAACCTTCCGTTACCAGAAGTTTTTGGTTTTTTCTCCGCTAATCTCTTCAAGACGCCTGCCCCTATAATTGCAACAATGTTACCGATAATTGCAGCCGGGATAAACTGGGATACGAATACTGCAGAATCCTTGCCCAGTACCATTCCATACGAAATGGACAACGGTAAGATGCCTTCTCCAATCCCGCCGGAAATAATCGGAATGATGATGAAAAAAAATGTATGATAAGCACTATAGCCAAAAGCCATACCCACCAGCATACCGACGGCAACAGCAGCAATAGATCCTATGATAATGGGGGCAAAAATTTTGACAATTCCATTCATTAGCATTTTGCGATCCATACCAAGAATACTGCCGGTTACTAGACATGCGATGTAAAAATAAAGAAAATTCGAGGTTTTCATAAGCGTGTGCACAGCCCCCATCGCAGATGGACTGAACATATTCCAAAATACCATTAACGATGGAACCATAAGGGATAAGATGGCTGGCCCGCCTATATGTTTAAGCAGCGGAAGTTTGGCTCCCAGATCACTGAGCAATATACCTAAAATCATGATGACGGCAAACCCGCCTAATAGATCGTTCGGAAGTCTTTCTGTAATTGCAGCCGCATAAACAATTAGCGCGATCACGGCATATAGCGGAAGAGGAATCACTCCCACCTTTATCCTCCCCAGCATCCTAAACCCATCTACAGTATTTTTACTCCATCTTTGCCCCTTTTGAATGACAGGCTGGTTCGTAGCATTTTCCATAAATCTCCCTCCATAAAGTGAAGAATGATGATCATGTTCCCATTCTACACCTTGGAAAACGCTTTATTTGGTTTTAAAACTAAGAACTAACTTTTGTAACTAAAGTAATCAGAAATAAGGCTAAATATAACTATTGATGATTCCTTCTGCCTGCGGTAAAACTTGATATTGGTAAACAGGGCGTCCAATGGTACCATATATAGTTTCCATAGAAAGTACTTCAATCTCTGTCATAAAAGCCAAATACTTGCGCATCGACACCCTGGAGATTCCTGCACTCTCCGCAATATCCTCCGTGGAAAATAGAACCTTATGATGCTGCTGGATACAATTCCATATCATAGCCAGCGTGGATTTCGTTATCCCCTTGGGCAACCGTGCCAAGTCTTTAGTCAAGCTTTTATGATAAATCAGTCGATCCAGCTCCTCCTGCGATAGTAGACTGCGCTCACGCACAATACTAATGTGCTCTCGATACCCGGTAAGTGCCTCTAGAAAACGGTTAAAGTGGAAAGGCTTGATCAAATAATCCACAGCGCCAAAATTCATCGCCTTTTTGACACTGCTCATGTCACTTGCAGCTGAGATGACAATAACATCCACATTCACTCCAGCCTCCCGTATGAATGACAGTAAATCGAGGCCATTACTTTCTTGCATATACACATCCAGCAATATTAGATCAATGGCTTGTTCAGCTAAATATTTCTTAGCCTCTTCCACCGAAGAAGCCCAACCGCCACATTGGAAACCCTCTACCTGCTCCATATATTTGCGGTTAAATTCTGCAACCATCGGATCATCTTCTACAATCAGGACATTAATCATGTTCATCATTCCCCGCTATAATGTATGGAATCTTAATCTGAAAACAGCACCCCTGCTCGACTGGGATCAACTTTACACTACCTTGTAGCCTCTTCACGCTTTGCGCCACTAGATAAAGTCCCATCCCTCGTGACTCTCCCTTGGTCGAAAAACCTTTTTCAAAAATAGCCTTCACAAGATCCTCCGTTATACCCGGACCATTGTCGCACATGATACAGGTCAGACAGCCATGCTTCTGGTTTTCCTCATAATAAAGTGAAAGGGTAATCCGCTTGTGCTCCAGAGATTCCATCGCCTCCACCGCATTATCAAACAGATTGCCAAGAATAGTAATCAGTTCGTGAGTCGTTTGAGTTTGACTGGATTCAGGCAAGTGACTACCCGGAGTCAGTTCAAAACTTACCCCTGCCTCTCTGGCCCGGCTTAATTTTCCTAACACAAACCCCGCCATAACTGGGTCCTTAAGCTGCCGAGTAATGGAACCTATCTCTACTTGATGATGCTCGACGGCATCCATAATATAGTGCTCCAGTTTATCATACATTCGCAAGTGCACCATCCCCATAATGACATGCAGCTTGTTCATAAATTCATGAGCCTGTGCGCGTAGTGCTTCCGTGTACAAAGAAACTCCGGTCAAACGTTCCGCAAGCTGGTTCATCTCCGTCTTATCCCGAAAGGTTACAATGGCTCCGACAATTTTTCCTTTGACCCGTATCGGAACACTGGTGGTCAGCAAGGTGATCCCACCCAGCTCCATCTCCTCATCCATCAGTGGAGTGCTTACTTCCAAGACCTCTTGTAATCGGAAAGCAGATAAATAAACAGTAATTTCCTGTCCAGAGAATGAGAAGTCTTCAATCCCCGCTTGCCTCAGTAGACGGATCGCTTCTGCATTCATCAGCATGATACGACCGCATTCATCCACTGCAATGACTCCTTCCTTGATGGACTGCAACATCGCGCTGCGTTCCTCCAGCAAACGTGCGATTTCCGGCGGTTCCAGACCGACCAGCATATTTTTGATTTTACGGGCCAATACAACCGCTCCTCCTGTGCCAATCAACATTCCGATACCAATGGCGATAGCAATAAGACGGGTGTTGCCTTCCTGGGCCCGCTGTATATCTTGCATGGATATACCAACAACAATTGCCCCTACCTGCTTTCCCGTCACACTGAATACGGGGGAAAAGGCTCGCATGGACATGCCTAATGTCCCCTTTGCAACGGACACGCTCTCCTGACCATGAAGTGCAGTATACTCGTCTCCTCCGACAAAGGCTTTGCCAATTCTCCTAGCATCGGGGTGCGTTTTACGAATTCCCTTCATATCCATAACCACGACGAATTGGATATGATTCGCTGTTGAGACCTTCTTCACATACTCCTGCATGGAAGGAGAAGAACCCGTCTGTTGCAATTGCTCGATAATAAGCGGTGTATGGGCGAGTGTACGCGCAATGGACATTGCCTTTTCCTCAAGCCCCCTCTCCGTTTCAAGCTCAACTCTCTCCGCAAATAACAGTGTTACTGGCAGGAGCACAAGTGCCATAACCAGACATACGAGCAGCGTTATTAGACCTCTGAGCTTTAAAAGCGGCTTACCTCGACGCAGACTTGTCCGTATTTTTTCGATGGAACTCACCCCTTTCTAGTTGATAGAAGCTCAATAGTTAACTTTGGTTATACAAAAATGGCTATGTATGTGTTTACGTGAATATAAAAAAAGGGACTATCCCGCAATTGCGGAATAGTCCCCTCGGATTCATGATTGAAGCTCCGCGATTTAGACTTTGGCTTAGTCGCCTCGGAAAGCCCGCTTCACACGATCAAAAAAGGACTGCTCATTCTCATGTGTCTGCTCTCCACTAAGCGAAGAGAACTGACGCAGCAAATCCTTCTGTTCCTCACTCAGCTTGCTAGGCGTTACCACAACTACCTTAATATGCTGGTCACCTTGACCTACGCCGCGCAGTTTTGGCACACCCTTTCCTTTAAGACGGAAATAAGTGCCTGTTTGTGTGCCTGCTGGAACTTTCAGCTTCACTTTCTCGGTCAACGTAGGGATCTCCACCTCATCTCCCAATGCTGCCTGTGAAAACGTCAGCGGAATTTCACAGTAGATATCGTCTCCCTCACGCTCAAAGAAGTCGTGCGACTTCACACGGAATACGACGTACAAGTCACCAGCCGGTCCTCCGTTGACACCGCCTTCGCCTTCCCCGTTGATACGCATTTGTGCGCCGTCATCCACACCCGCCGGAATGCGAATATGAATTTTACGTTTCTTGCGGACACGGCCTGATCCGCTACAAGTCGTACATTTTTCCTTGATAATTTTTCCGGAACCGCCGCAATTGGAACAAGCGCGTCGATTAACCATGCGGCCAAACGGTGTATTCTGTACCACTTCTTCTTGTCCACTGCCATGGCAGACGGAACAGGTCTGTGGTTGAGTGCCCGCCTTGGCTCCTGTACCATGACACGTATCGCATGTTTCCGTGCGTTCAATTTGAATGTCGGTTTCTTTACCAAACACCGCTTCTTTGAATTCAATCGTCATCGTATATTGAAGATCGTTCCCTCGTTGCGGTGCATTCGGATCACGCCGACCGTTGCCGCCACCAAAGAACATATCAAAAATATCACCAAACCCGCCACCGAAGTCGGCACCACCAAAGCCGCCTCCCATGCCCTGATTTGGGTCTACATGACCGTATTGGTCGTATCTTGCCCGCTTCTGACCATCGCTGAGAACATCGTAAGCTTCTTTTACTTCTTTAAATTTAGCTTCTGCGTCCGCAGCCTTGTTCACGTCCGGATGATACTGACGCGCAAGCTTGCGGTAAGCCTTTTTGACTTCTTCATCCGAAGCGCCTTTTGCGACACCTAGCACCTCATAATAATCACGCTTATCAGCCAATGTTCCACCCCCATGCCTACAACGTGTCTGCACTACATATAAAAGGAAAGCCAAAGGCGCGGGATGACCCGGCTCTGACCTTCCCATCATTTCAAGGCAGTACAACCCGTAATATGCTTATTTATCTTGGAAATAACGGTTACCCTTAGGCTAATTGTTATTTATCAAGGCAGCTACGCTGCAATTACTGTTCAGTATATCATAACGTACCGGTATACCGTAAAGTTACACTACCCGATCCGTTGCTTAGTCTTTCTTCTGATCTTCATCAACAACTTCATAGTCCGCATCAACAACATTGTCACGGCCTTTGCTGTCTGCTGCTCCGTCTTGAGCTTGTGCTGCTTGAGCAGCTTGCTCATACAATTTCACAGACAATTGCTGAACGATTTCAGTCAGTTCTTCAGTAGCTTTTTTGATGTCTTCCAGGTTGTCGGATTCCAGCGTTTTTTGCAGATTTTCTTTAGCTGCATTTGCTTTTTCGACTTCACCTGCATCCGCTTTTTCGCCCAGATCTTTAATCGTTTTGTCTACGGAGTAGATCAGTTGGTCCGCAGCGTTTTTCGCTTCTACCAACTCTTTGCGTTTCTTATCTTCTTCCGCATGCAACTCGGCATCCTTCATCATACGTTCTACTTCTTCGTCACTCAAGCCGCTAGAAGATGTGATCGTAATTTTTTGGCTTTTACCTGTGCCTTTATCTGTAGCAGATACGTTCACGATACCGTTCGCATCGAGGTCGAAAGTAACTTCGATTTGCGGTACACCACGTGGTGCTGGAGGGATATCTCCCAATTGGAAACGGCCCAGTGTTTTGTTGCCTGCTGCCATTTCGCGTTCACCTTGCAGTACGTGAATTTCTACGCTAGGCTGATTGTCGGCATACGTCGAGAATACCTGCGATTTGCTCGTAGGGATTGTCGTGTTACGATCAATCATTTTTGTGAATACGCCACCTGCGGTTTCAATACCGAGGGACAGTGGAGTTACGTCAAGGAGAACGACGTCTTTCACATCACCTGTCAATACACCTGCTTGAACTGCTGCGCCCAAAGCCACTACTTCATCAGGGTTTACGCCTTTATGAGGCTCTTTACCTGTCAGCTTTTTGATTGCTTCTTGTACAGCTGGAATACGTGTAGAGCCGCCGACCAAAACGATTTTATCGATGTCGCTAGCACTCATGCCTGCATCTTTCATCGCTTGACGAGTAGGTCCCAAAGTACGTTCAACCAGACCTGCAGACAATTCTTCAAACTTCGCACGAGTCAGGTTCAACTCCAAATGCTGTGGAACGCCATCAGCTACTGTGATAAACGGCAAGGAAATTGTCGTTGTCAGCACGCCGGACAGTTCTTTTTTCGCTTTTTCTGCTGCGTCTTTCAGACGTTGTACAGCTGCTTTATCTTTGCTCAGGTCAATACCTTGATCTTTCTTGAACTCATTTACGAGGTAATCAATAATCACTTGGTCAAAGTCATCGCCACCCAGCTTGTTATCGCCGCTTGTTGCTTTAACTTCGAAGAAACCATCGCCCAGTTCCAAAATGGATACGTCGAATGTACCGCCGCCCAAGTCATATACGAGGATCGTTTGGTCTTCGGATTTTTCCATACCATATGCCAATGCAGCTGCTGTTGGCTCATTGACAATCCGCAGAACTTCCAGACCGGCAATTTTGCCTGCGTCCTTAGTGGCTTGACGTTGACCATCATTGAAGTAAGCTGGAACAGTGATAACCGCTTGAGAAACCGTTTGGCCCAGATAAGCTTCAGCGTCAGCTTTCAGCTTTTGCAAAATCATAGCGGAAATTTCCTGTGCGGAATATTCCTTACCATCGATGTTTTCTTTATGATTTGTACCCATGTGGCGCTTGATGGACATGATTGTACGATCCGGGTTCGTAATTGCTTGGCGTTTTGCCGTTTCCCCCACAGTACGCTCCCCATCTTTTTTGAAACCGACAACGGAAGGGGTTGTGCGCGCGCCTTCCGGATTTGGAATAACGACGGCTTCGCCGCCCTCCATAACAGCCACACAAGAGTTGGTTGTACCTAAGTCAATACCGATTACTTTGCTCATCGGACAATTCCTCCTTCTGTATATACGAGGCCCTCAGGCCAGAATGGTTGAATCAAAATGATGTAATTCTAATGTATATAGAAAAAGTTACATGCTAACTTTTACCATCGCTGGACGAAGCACCTTGTCCTTCAGCATGTATCCTTTTTGTACCTCTTCAACGACGATGCCTTCATCATGCTCTTCGCTCTCTACCTGCATAATAGCCTGGTGGAAATCAGGATTAAACGGTTGTCCCACTGCATTCATGGCCGTCACTCCCTCTGCCTGAAGCACACTCTCAAACTGGCGGAAAATCATTTCCACGCCTTTGGTGAATGACTCAGACTCCGCTCCTTGCGATGCTGTTGCCAGCGCTCGCTCGAAGTTATCCAGAACAGGCACCAACTCGGTAACAAGCTTCATAGACGCATATTTAGCAAGGTCTTCCTTTTCTTTCAGTGTACGGCGGCGAAAATTATCAAAATCCGCCTGTGCGCGCAAAAACCGCTGCTGATGCTCCTCAGCCTCTGCACGAAGTTTTGCCACCTCTGTGTTTTCTTCCTCGGCTTCCAGTGCTGCCGCTTCATTCACCGGCTCTTCCTGCTGGCTCGTTTCGGCAGCTTCCTCTGTGCTTACATTTTGTTGTTTTTCATCTTGGAACGCTTGTTCTTCCTTCAAAATGTTTCACCTCCTTCAAGTCATAACTACCCATACAAAAGCACGCAACAATGCACCCGCGCAGGATACAAACCGTATCCCGGCGCGGAACATGTAGGACCGCAACCTGTGCGATCTTGTTCTATTTAAACCGTTGCGTTAGCATTGCGGTCAAATCCTTAGACAGGATACCCAAAATATTAATAACTCTCGCATACTCCATCCGCGTCGGACCCAATATACCTATCGTACCCAACGCTTCTCCGTCTACTGCATATGTAGCAGTAATCAGGCTGCAATTGGCAAATGCTTCATGATCATTTTCTGTACCGATGCGGACTTGAATTTCAGGGGCTCCGGCTACAGGAGTCATCAGTTTAAGCAGCGTTGGTGTTTCCTCCAGCAGATCGAGAATATGTTTAACCTTTTCTACATCTTTAAATTCAGGTTGATTCAGCATGTTCGTCGCACCGCTCAAATACAAGCGCTGATCCGATTCATTATCGAGTGCTTTATCCAGCACCTTCATAGCGTCCTCAAAATGAGACACATGCTTCTCCATTTCCTGACCAAGCGCGGTGTAAAGGCGTGATTTAAGCTGATAAATCGGCACACCGACCAGCTTGCTGTTCAGTAAATTCACAACCTTTTCCATCTCGGAAATTGAAATTCCAGGTGGAATATCCACCGTTTTATTCTCCACCTGACCGGTATTGGTCACGATAATCGCCACAGCCGTCGTTTCGTTGAGCGGCAACAGCTGAAAATGACGCAACGAAGTATGAAACACCTCCGGCCCAAGCAAGATGGAAGTATAATTGGTCATATGGGACAAAATGCCTGATGCATGCTGAATCACTTGCTCCATTACATTCAGCTTTTCGGCGTAAAAGGCTTTTAGTTCCCGCATTTCCATAGGCTTCAGTGTATTTAGTGGCACCAAATGGTCCACATAATAACGATAACCTTTATGAGACGGGATGCGTCCCGCAGAAGTATGGGGTTGCTCCAGATAGCCCTGTTCCTCCAAATCCGACATTTCATTACGGATCGTGGCTGGGCTGAATCCGACATCCTGCCTTTTGGATATGCTGCGGGAACCCACTGGCTCAGCCGAACGAATGTAGTCATCAATAATCGCATTCAAAATGAGTCTCTGACGTTCGGTTAACAAGCGAATCCCCCCTTATCGTTTATCCATAATAGCATGATTGTTAAATGGAATCATTAGCACTCGTTCGCGATGAGTGCTAACTGATAATACAAAAATACCAAACCGACCTGATCATTGTCAAGTCAGATCAGTATTTTCAATAAACGAGATTTATTACATCCATTTTGATTATTGATATGGAAACAGAGCGTTTACACTTTTTCACATAAACCCTCATTATTCATCATATCCAAACCGTATTTATGTATAGGGATACAGAATGCAAAAAATTGAGACTGTGTCTCCAAACTGTTGTAACTTTATTGTCTTTGAGGAGGAATAGGATCTGAGAAGCCAGCGCCGCAACCTTTTATACGCATTAATCGCTCTTTCACCTACAATTTGTATGTTTTACATTTTAATCGAATTGTTTCCGTACACAGGCCTAGGAAGAATCCTTGCTTTGCCACTAGTTTTTATTCTGAACGCTGCCCTTATGATTTCAGTGATCCATTTAATTCGTAAATTAAGACCCTTGTGGTGTGCCTTAATCTTGATCCCTACAATACTGTTAAGCATATGGAATACCATTTTATTTTACCCACAAGAATTCAGTCCAAGCATTCCCAAGCAAATAAAATATAGTGTCACTGCTATATTACATTATGATGATTTAACACCAGCTGATTGGGAAGAGTACACATATCGTCCAAGCCGAACTGGAGAGTCTGAAAAATATATTGTCGCCTTGTATAAATACAAAGGTCAAGTCCCGTTAGATGGCACTACATACTTTTATAATGATACGGATTACCATAAGGACCATCCCATAAGAAGCCTGAGTGATATACCTTCGGAACTGGAGCCTCATCATCAATTTATTTGGTGGTTACTCCAAACATTTGAGAAACGAACAAGGGCACAATAATGTAAGCTGTAACACATACGCAAGGCTGCGTCCTGATAAAAAAACACTGAACTGCCTCATTATTGACAGGTCAGTTCAGTACTTTCAACACTGCGATTTCATCACAATTGTTTTGTTTACTGCAATGAATGCAGTCAGTCCATACCTTTTCAGGGAAAATCTCTTTGCTAACTACATCAAAACCGTTTTTTATAAAAAAGGATACCTCGTAGGTTAGTGCCATAATTTTAGGAATATGTTGCCGCCGTGCTTCTCTAATAAGGCCTTCCACAAGCTTGGAGCCGATTCCCATTCCTTTATGCCCCTCAGAGATACCAAGGGAGCGAATCTCTACCAAATCAGCCCCCAATTTGCATAAAGAACCACAACCAACGACTTCGCCGTCCACCTCTGCAACAATAAACAGCTCCAGTTGGCGCGTAAGCACTTCCCTTGAACGTGGCAGCATAATCCCCCGCTCTGCATAGCCGCTAATCATTTGATATAAAGGCTCCACATCCTCAGGAACCGCATTTCTGAACAATACATCTTTACACACTGAAGCCATTTTGCTCTCCTCCTGCCGCTTGCCGCATATAATGAATAAATATACAACATTACGCATAGAATCGCAATACTCCATTTACCCTGCTGTGGCAGAATGGTGTAATAAAATGATGGCCCAGCTTACGAAGTCAAAATGTACTGTATTGAAGCTTGCAACTTATGAATTTACCGTGATCGAACCGATGAACTCTGCAAATACGTCATTTCCGAATAAAATACCGCGTTCGCTCAAACGATACCCATCCTCGATTGATTCGATTAACCCTGCATTCAGCATTTTTCTAAGAGGAACTGTAAACGTGTCTTCCAATGTCTGACCGAATTGAGCTTCAAAGCGGGATTTGGACACACCCTCCAGCATTCTCAAACCGACCATGAGAAAGTCCTCCATAGCTTCCGCCGTCGGCACCTCAAAGCTGTCCAAACGCGGTAGGCCATTCCGAGTAGCCTCCACATAAGGGTTAATGCCCTTAATGTTCATATGACGCTCTCTGTCAACATAACCATGTGCCCCAGCGCCAAGACCATAATAATCCTCATTCCGCCAATAAGTCATATTGTGCTTACTACCCAAACCTGGTTTAGCGAAATTGCTAATTTCATACTGTTCATAACCCGCTTCTTTCATGCGACGCATAAGGAGCAAATACATTTCCAGTTCGTCATCTTCATGTGGAAGTGGCAGCTGATTTTTCTGGTATAACGTGTGGAAGAGCGTGTTCTCTTCAACCTTCAAACTGTAGATAGAGTAATGAGGAAGATCCAGCTCCAGCGCTCTACTGACGCTTTCATCCAGCATGTCGACCGTTTGGTTCGGCAAACCGAACATCAGGTCAATCGACAGATTGTCCAAGCCGGCCTTACGTGCGTTTTCCAAACTACGATAGACGTCATCTGTACTATGAATACGACCTATGCCTGTAAGCAGATCATTCTGGAAAGCCTGCACACCAAAACTGAGTCGATTGACGCCGCCCTCTTTCATCACAGAAAGTTTTTCAAAATCAGTTGTGCCTGGATTGGCTTCCATGGAAAACTCAATATCTTCCGCCCAGTTTGGAAAATAGGTACGAACGCTCCTCAGGAAATATTCCATTTCCTTCGGATTGAGGGTTGTTGGTGTTCCTCCCCCGACAAAAATGGTCTTTATCTCTCCTGGCGGGTGAAGTTTGACCGTATGTTCCATCTCCCGTTCTAAGGCATACAGATATTCCATAACAGGCTGATCCTTGAGCACATAAGAGTTGAAGTCACAGTAAAAGCATTTATTCGTGCAAAAAGGTATATGCAGATAAACCGCTTGAGGCGCGGATGAATATTCATGTTTTTGTATGGATGCGGTCATACCGATCCTCCTTGTCGATTCAGGGTATAGTGAGAAAATGAGCCGAGGTCGAGACCAACCGCTTCGTGTTCCATTTGATCTTCTGATCGCTGTTACTCCCCAATTTTCCATTATATAAGCACTCTTAGGGATAAAATTGGGGAGTAAAGGCGAGCGCTACGCTTCTCCAGATTCAAATGGCCCACTCCGCTGCTGCCCACCACGAATCGGTCATTTTTTGTGGTGTAGGTGTTGCAGTAAAAGAAAAACATCTTTATACATACTCTAAAGATTGATTTAAAAATATAGTTGCCATATTACTCTAAATCAGAACTTGAACGAGCTCTCTGTCCTGAATAGCTTGCTCAAATAAAGAACGTCCATTCTCCATGCATGGCAAATGCCTCATGAAAGAATGGACGAATACTTCAAACTGCTTTACTCATCTATCTTCAGTACCGCCATAAATGCTTCCTGTGGTACTTCTACGTTACCGACCTGCTTCATACGCTTCTTGCCCTCTTTTTGCTTCTCAAGCAGCTTCCGTTTACGGGAAATATCTCCGCCATAACATTTGGCCAAGACGTTTTTACGCATAGCCTTAACAGTTTCACGCGCAACAACCTTTGTTCCTACAGATGCCTGGATTGGCACCTCGAACATTTGCCGTGGAATCAACTCGCGCAGCTTCTCACAAATGATACGTCCGCGGTGGTAAGCTCGATCTCTATGCACGATGAATGACAATGCATCGACCTGCTCACCATTCAACAGAATATCCATCTTCACCAGATTAGATTGGCGATAGCCTGAAATCTCATAGTCAAAGGAAGCATAACCTTTGGTGCTGGATTTAAGCTGATCAAAGAAATCATATACGATTTCAGACAAAGGAATCTGGTACGTAATCGTTACCCGTGTTGTATCCAGGTACTCCATGTTCACGTATTCACCACGCTTGCTCTGACAAAGCTCCATAACCGTACCTACATAATCATTTGGCACGATGATGCCTGCCTTAACATATGGCTCTTCTACATGTTCAATACGTCCTACTTCCGGGTAGTTGGATGGGTTATCAATTTCAATCGTTTCCCCGTTAGTCAATTGTACACGGTAAATTACGCTTGGTGCCGTTGTAATCAGCGGAATATTGAATTCACGTTCAATACGTTCCTGAATAACGTCCATATGAAGCAGACCAAGGAAACCGCAACGGAAGCCGAAGCCCAACGCACTGGATGTTTCCGGTTCAAAGCTGAGCGAAGCATCGTTCAGTTGCAGCTTTTCAAGCGCCTCACGCAAATCGTTATATTCCGATGTTTCAATCGGGTACAGACCGCAATACACCATTGGATTAATTTTCCGATAGCCTGGCATCGGTTCTGGTGTTGGATTTTTGGCATCCGTTACCGTATCCCCGACACGAGTGTCGCCCACATGCTTGATTCCGGCAACGATAAAACCAACATCACCGATATTTAGCTCATCCACGATCGTCATACGTGGCATGAAAGCTCCAACCTCGATAACCTCAAACGTTTTGTCAGTGGCCATCATCTTAATTTTCGAACCCGCACGGATACTGCCATCTACAACACGTACATATACGATAACGCCTTTATAAGGATCATAATGCGAATCGAAAATAAGCGCCTTGAGCGGATTATCCGGATTTCCTTGCGGAGCAGGCACACTTCTGACCACCTGTTCCAAAATTTCCTTGATACCGATTCCAGCTTTGGCTGAAGCATGTACGGTTTCGCTCGTGTCCAAACCGATAACATCCTCGATTTCCTGCTTTACCCGTTCAGGATCAGCACTTGGCAAATCAATCTTGTTAAGCACTGGCAAAATCTCCAGATTGTTGTCCAACGCCAAATAAACGTTAGCCAATGTCTGCGCCTCAATCCCCTGCGCTGCGTCTACTACCAGCAAAGCACCTTCGCAGGCTGCCAAACTACGAGATACCTCATAGGTAAAATCGACGTGTCCCGGTGTATCAATCAAGTTCAAAATGTACTCTTCGCCGTCATCGGCCTTATAAGTGAGTCGCACTGCCTGGAGCTTAATCGTAATCCCGCGCTCCCGCTCCAGTTCCATCTGGTCAAGCACTTGCTCCTGCATTTCGCGGGAAGTGAGTGCACCGGTGTACTCCAAGATCCGGTCAGCCAGCGTAGATTTACCATGGTCTATATGTGCAATGATACTAAAGTTCCGAATTTTACGTTGTCTTGCCAAAATGTCAGTCATGCCTTACCCCCACACAATGCCTAGTATCAATCAGCTTATTATAGCAGTTGTAAGGGGGGTCAGCAATATTTCTATTCTGTTACCCCGTCAAATACAGATACAACCCAGCGAATGCCCTGTCTTGACAGGTTTTGAAGCAGTCCAGCCGTTTTGTCAGCCATGGTATCCACCGAAGCCTGCTGCGCCTTTACGGCTAGTAGCTCACGAGGAGTCTCTAGGCCCTGCCGAGTATTGTCATCTTGTGCAGCCTTCATATCCCATTCATGTGTCCAGCGCGCGGTCTGTTCCTCACTTCGTTCGTTTGTATTCCCTTCGTTCGTGTTCGTTTGTGGCTCAAACTCGACCTTTCTATTTGTATTATACGTACGATTATGCACTTGGGCATCAGCTGCCGGGGTATCCTCAATCACCGTCTGCTCATATTCAACTTTCTGTTGATTTACTGATGAAACTGGATTCTCGTCCCATTCCGGGCCATAGACTGAGCGCAGACCAGAACCTGCCAGCTGCATGCCAAGTAACACGCCCGCTCCGATCAGAAGCACAAATCCAAGCGCTTTTTTACGAAAATGTCCGGTCATTATATCCCCCCCTAACTGCTACCTTATTTAATTGCCGCTATTGCTCTTTTTGGTGTCAGATACGTTGGTGCCCGCCTTCTGGGCTTTCTGATCCTCCCAATACACTTCACTGATCATGTCCGCCAAAACGTCAGAAGTTCGTTTTAACTCCTCCTCCGTGTTGTCAATCCCACCGATTTCGATCAAAATGCTATGCGAAGACAAGCTTTGATTATATTCACCGTTGTTTCCTTTGCCGCCATCTTTTCCCCATACACCTCGTGATACGCCGTGATAGGATTTTTCCAGCTTTTCATGAATACGAGCAGCAAAAGCTTCATTTTTACGCCAATTTTTGTTGTCATGTCCGATGATAAAATACACTTTGGCATAAGAAAGTCCATTAATGGTGGCTGTTGTTTTTCCATGACGTTGCGAATCACGATGAATATCAAGCAGATAAGTCAAACCTTTATTTTGAGCCAAAGCCTCCTTGACTGTTGCGCGTGAATATTTATAGGAGTAGTTCCAATTGTAATTTTGAACTGTGGTGGCATAATCCTTGTTTACATGCAGTGTAGATATCCCTTGCTTTTCCAGTCTCTTCTTTACGAAGTCACCTACCCTTGATACATTAGCTGACTTAGAGCCTGAATTGGGGTTAGAGCTGGTTTTGCTCAGTAATGGATTATATGCTTCTCTGGGATGAGAATGGTAGATTAATATACGCTTCTCCCCTTTGGCAGCATCCCCTGGATCATCCTCACGTGCAGAGTCTGTTTCCGGTGTTGTCGGAATACCCGGCGTAGTAGACGGCGGGTTCTCAGCTGCGTCTGAACCCCCAGGGGTATCTGTCGTTCCCTGATCAGGCTGATAATCCGTAGGACCCTCTACCTTGTCGTTCCCCGAACCCTTGCGCAGCAAGACAGGCGCACCAGCAGACATGCCAGGAATTTCACGAGAAATGAGACTTTTGGGATCCTGCGGATTAATACCTGTAAGCATTTGAAAAACAAATGGCGACCATTGTTCACCCGACAACGAAGAATGCTGCTTCTTTTGTGCCAAATGAGGTACCTCCATACCTAGCATATCCGCGAAAAAACCGCTGGACACCGAGCCTGCCAATCCTTTCATCGAAGAAACAGGAGAGGTTTGCAAACGATTTTCTGCCAACCCTCCTAGTCCCAAAACGACAAATAAAAGCGCCGAGCCCATGATAAGCAGCACAAGCGTATGTCCCATTGCCAAAATTTCGATACCTTTTCTTCTCCATCTTCCGACGTTCCAGGTCTGAATTTTTTTCATGTGAGCCTTGTCCTCCTTCGTCCCGTCGAAACCCGCTTATTACATTCGGGAACACAGGGTTCCTATCTGTTGCGGAAATCTCTTATACTTCAACTCTATGAACGGAGAACAATTACTAGAACACAAAAATCTCTATCACAGGTCCAGCCCGAAAGAGATAGGCTACCTGTTAAATAGAGATTTTTGTGTCGTGTCTTAGAAAGATGGTTTTGCTAGCCTTTCATTAATGCGTATAAGCGGCGACATTGTCGGGATCAACAGCCTCATGTAGAGCAGCGTTCAATCCGGTCGCAATGATATTTGCGATATCTTCAATGAATTCATCAATCTCTTTTGGAGTCACAATCAAATCATGCCCTAGTGGTTGGAGCACCTCTTTCACTAGCCCAAGTCTCTCAGGTTCTGATATTTCATCCAACATTCCGAGAATTACTTTGGTAGAAGCTTTTTCTTTGGTAAAATGTGTTTTCATCAGTTCGATTACATTGTTGACGATGGTCGAAGCATAGCATACCGTTGGAACGCCGATAGCGATACACGGAACCCCCATAATATCCTTGGTGATACCACGCCGCTTGTTGCCAATACCTGAACCTGGATGTATTCCGATATCCGCCACTTGAATAGTCGTATTGACACGCTCCAGTGAACGTGACGCCAAAGCATCAATAGCAATAATCAGTTCTGGTTTTGTGCGATCCACAATGCCTTGAACGATCTCACTGGATTCGATTCCCGTGATACCAAGAACACCCGGCGCAATTGCACTCACATCCCGATATCCAGGGTTGATCTGATCAGGTGTCAGTTCAAAATATTGACGGGTGACCATTAAATTTTCAACGACAAGCGGACCCAGAGAATCAGGAGTAACATTCCAATTTCCCAGCCCTACCACCAGCACTCTTGCCACCTTAGAAATCCCTATTTTTTGTATAAAATGCTCCATTTCTTTGGCAAAGGCAATAGCTACCCGTTGCTGAAGTCCAGTGTCGCCTTCACGCAAGCCAGGTACTTCGAGCGTAACGTAATGCCCTTGTACCCGACCAATACGGTTAGCTCCTTCTTCATTTAATACATCCAGCCGCGTAATTTTAATACCGTTATCTTCCTCCACATTCTCATTTATACCCGCCAGTGGTACAGGCTGATTCCGTTCTGCCAGCTCTCTTGCCTCTAATGCCAAATCCGTGCGTACCGCATACTTCTGCAAATCCAGATCCATCTTTAAACCTCCTTGTATACCATCTCTGGCTATAGTGTGCGAGACACCCAGCAGGTTTATGCACATCCATTTTCATCCTGTAATTTGCATCGTCTTAGAATGTTTTCTTATTGCAATTTGAGGTGTGGCGTGCTAAAATATTTTAAGTTGTGAAACGTTTGTGTTCATAAGTAATGCCTTTACAGGAGGTGAATGTAATGCCAAACATCAAATCCGCTATCAAACGCGTTAAAACTAGCGACAAACGCCGTGCGTTGAACGCTTCCCAAAAATCCGCGCTTCGTACAGCAGTAAAAGCTGCCGATACAGCGTTGGTAGGTAACGAAGCTGAAGCTGCTGCTGCTGCTTTCAAAGTGGCTTCCCAAAAGCTGGACAAGGCTGTAACTAAAGGTCTGATCCACAAAAATGCAGCTGCTCGCAAGAAATCCCGCTTGGCGAAAAAACTTAACGCTCTTACAGCTCAAGCGTAAGCAAGAGCTACTTTTATACGTTAATGAAAAAATCCTGACCAGCCTTGGCTGATCAGGATTTTTTAGTTTATAACTTTATGAGATTAGATTGAAGCACCTGCTCCCATTTTCATCAAAAATAGTTCGAGTCCCAGCACCTTGTCAACAACACCTGTTTTCATATGATAGTCCAGCTCGCCCAGTTCATAGAGAAGCTGGCGCAGCTGCTCAGGACGGAAGCGTCGCGCTTGATCCCCTGCAACTTTCACCCCATAAGGATGCAAGCTGAGCTGACTCGCAATTTGTTGCTGAGAATAGCTTTGACCTGCCAGCTCTTTGACCTGCAACATAATACGAAACTGCCGTGTGATCAAAGCTGCAATCTTGATTGGTTCCTCTTTTTGCTTAAGCAATTCATAAAAAATACTGAGCGCCTTATCCAGCCGCAAATTAGCCAGATCCTCAACCATCGCAAATACGTTTTGCTCTGTATTACGAGGCACAAGGGATTCAATGTCAGCGGATGAAATCGTTCCCTGCGCTCCTGCGTATAAGCACAGCTTATCTATCTCGGCAGCCAAGGATTGAAGCCCGGTACCCGTGTATTGAATGAGTCTCTCAGCCGCTCCTGCTGCCAACTGCACTTCTCTTTCTGCTGCACGCTTATGGACCCAAGCTACAAGATCATCTCCACCCATAGGGGCGAAAGCAATAACTGAGGCATCACTTTTCAGTTTCTTGACGATCTTTTTCCGTTCGTCCAGCTTTTCAGCCTGAACCGTAAAAACGATGACGCTATAGTCAGTCGGGTTATCCATATAAGTCAACAGAGTCTCAAGACGGTGCTCTATTTTGCCATTATCTTTGCCTGCTGCAAATACACTGGTATCCCGTACAATAATTAGCTTTTTCGGCACCAGAAAAGGCGCTGTCTCCGCATCCTCCACAACCACCTCAATTGGCGTCTCGGTTAAATCATAAGAAATAATGGCGAAGTCACGATGCTCCTCCTCCACCACCTTCTCTTTTAGCATATCAACAAACTGCTTCATTTGATATTTTTCACTGCCATATAGCAGATACACTGGCGAAATATCACCTTTGCGAATAGCCCTAGAGGCTGTTTTTACATCCATTTTCCGTTCCCCCCACCCACTGATCGTACCTGACATCCGACCGGAAGGCAAGTCATGACACAACAAAGGGACCCCGCCTTTAGGCAGAATCCCTTCACCACCATCTATATCAACACGGCAGCAGAAAGCTCTAGAAACTTTCAACCGTCGGGATACGACGTCGGTTCATATAGTTTATTCTCTGTTTCTAAAAGTGTGCCAACTTACGGAAACTATTTTCCAGTGCTACGCGGGACGGTGTACGTATATTTACTTGCAGTCCCATCCTGCTCCGTCTCATACATAAAGGTCTGGCTGTCATCTGACCAGCTTCCTTTGACCCAAGCACCCTTCAGAGTACGGACTTCCAGTGTTGTTCGGTCTACACCGTTATCGGAAAGTTTATACACTTTCAGCTTTTTGCCTTCAATAGCCACTGCATAGCTACCATCAGGCGAGTTGAACTGATCTGTAGAGGCGGACTGGGCACCATAGGTGGAAGCATTATTGCTGTCCGGAGAGACCAGCGAATTAGATACAAAACCTTCTCTACGAACCGGGTCTTGTGACACGGATGATTGCTCATCATTAGAAGCTGCATTGCTGCTATCCGCTCCTAAGGAGTTGCCCGCATCCTTGGTGACACTTTTGGATGTCGTATCTTTCGACGTTTCATTTGAAGCAATTCGACTCTGTACCTTCAATTCCTGACTAAGCGACGAAGATGCATCATTTGTACTTGTATCATCGCTATTATCCTCCTGAGCGGTACCCGTATCTGCTAATGGTGCCTTTTCCATTTTCGGATCCAGCTGTTCATCAGGAGCAATCGTAGGTTGATCAGATTTTTTCTGTTTTAACTGTTTGTCATCGGATTGAGGAGCATCTGCAGATGAGTCATCCTTTGAGGCCTGACGATCGACGTTTGGCTGTCCCTGCTTTTCATCCTGACGGGAAGAATGTTTAGTCGGTGCAGACTTTGTTAAAGGTTCCTCGCCAGCTTGCTGATCATCCACCTTCCCAGCATCCGGTTTGGAAGGATACTTTTTGTCATCTGAACTGTTTATTCCCTGGTCGCCCAAGTCAGGTTCCTTATCTGCAGGTGTCAGAGAGGAATCGGCTCCTTGTCCCTGTTCAGATGGCGGCTTGGTCGATTCCGCTCCAATGGTTGCATCACGTCCTCCACTCCCATTGGTCGTACCTGGGATTTCCGTCTGATTCTGCTGACTTGTCACCTCGGGCGACTGGGATGTAAGTATGCCTTCCGCATCCTGCACTGTTTTAGGCTCGAAGTTGAATACTACAATCCCCAGTACAACGGCAGCGGCAGCCACGCCCATGGCAGCACGCCCTCCCACCCGGTTCCACCAAGGCACAGGCTGAGTACGTTGTCCAAGCCCTGTTCCAGGCTCAGGATCAGCAGCTACAGGCTGCATTTCCTGAAGCGCGCTTCCCTGCTCTTCACGTGCGCGGTCAATGGCATCAAGCTGAGGCATGATGGAATCCACCAGGCTGAACGCCGGGGAAACCGCAGGCAATTCCTCCAGCTCGCGAGAGAGTGTCTGAAGAATATGAAATTTTTCCGCACAGTCCGGGCAAGTCGCAATATGGTTCATTAATTGGGACGTCTCTTCTTCACCCAGTTCATGATCCACATAACGCTGCATCCAATCCATCACCTCTTCTCCACACTTCATCCTGATACACCACCTTTCTGATACTCCTGAAGTAGCCCTTGCAATTGTTGTCTTGCACGATACAAGTATGACTTGACCGTATTTAGCGGCAAATCCAGAGAATCGGCAATCTCGTTATAAGAGAAATCCTGCAAATATCTCAGGACAATTACCGTCCGGTGGTGTTCCGGGAGCTGTTGTATAGCCTCACGAACATCCTGTGCCATGTAAGAGGTTAACACCTCGACCTCCACGTTTTGGGGGTCGTTAAATATCATGTCATGCTCGTCAATGGAAACCGAAGGCTTCGTTCTTCTGAATTTGTCGATGCATATGTTCGTTACAATGCGTTGGACCCAGGTTTTAAACTGCGCTTTTTCCTCATAAGAGTTAATTTTGGAATATATTCGTATGAGGGCTTCTTGTGAAGCGTCCATGGCGTCCTGCTCATTATTTAGAATGTAATATGCCGTACGGTACACATGCTGTTCTATCTCTCTTAATAGGGTAATGAGAGCGTCGCGATCGCCCGATTGAGCGGCTCGGATGAGTCCCTGCTCTACCACAAAGGATCCCCCTCTCCCTGCAATATTACAGACGTATCCCTTTTGCAAATTGTTGCAGGATAGACGTCTGACGCTAATTTTATTTTTTTAATAAAAAAAATTATAACAAAATGCCCAGAATCCCCATTGTATCCTCCCTTAGAATAACAGAAAAAGGGAAGGTAGTCACCTTCCCTCAGCCCCTACATATATCTAGATACTGAACCTATTGAATTGCATGAAACGTTTTGTGATTTATTGGAAATCAGAAAATCAGATATAAGTTCTAATTGATAAGACAGAGCAATCGGATCTTGAAAATAAAAATCGTCGATTGAGTATTGGTATCCCTTATCTGATATAACGGCAGGCAAATTATTGGCTGTTATAAGCCTGTTTTTTTGTATAATCAAAATCATTTTGTATCTATTTGTTCACGTTTGCGTTGATACCGCACACTCAGCTTCCCTTGCTGCGCACGAATCTGTACCTCTCCCATTGTGTCTGTTCGATATATGGCAGAACCAACTTCCGCCAAACGTTCCAATACCGCTTTATTCGGATGTCCATATGTGTTGCTTGCACCAACTGAAATGACGGATACTTTCGGCTGCCAGTAGGACAACCACTCTTCCGAGGTGGAATACTTACTTCCGTGATGTGCCACTTTCATAACGTCGACAGCTTTCCTTGCATCTCCTATTCCCTCCTGAGCTTTCACACGAGATGGAGAACGGGTTAATTCAGAAAGCAACAGCGACTCTGCAGCATCATCCATATCTCCTGTGAATAAAAACGAGGCCCCCTCCATCTCTAAAATCATGGCAACAGAATAATGATTCTGTTCCTTCATCACAGGCAACTGCTCAGATTCGTTCTCCTCCAGCTTAAACGGATAGAGAAAGCGAATTTTCGTATCCCTGTCCGGTCCCCACTCCATGCTATGATGTGCACCGTACAGCTTGATCTGCTTGTCCAAAGCCGTGTTTAACAACTTCCGGAATGGGGCTTTGTCTGTTAGGGTACCGTTAAAAAATAAGGTGGATACGGGAATTTGGTCAAATACAGCCTGTAGACCTCCGGCATGATCATGATCTCCATGCGTCAAAATGACAGCGTCCAGCCGGTGCACCCCACGTTGCTTTAGCAAGGGCACAATCGTATCCGCGCCTACCTCGTAGGGATCTGTACGCTTGCGCCAAGCGTTTTTTCCTGTTGCAAAGTCCATTGTACCCCCGCCATCCACCAAAATATGTTTCCCTCCCGGCGTTGTAATTAAAATGCTATCACCTTGGCCCACATCCAGATACTGAACAACTCCCGTGTTTCTTTCACTAGGAGATTGGTACCCTATACATAGTATGCCAAGCCAGGCAATACCACTTAAAGCCAGTGCCACATGACGATATCCATTCCACTGTCGACGCGCAAATTTCCCTGCACCCTCGGGTTCATGAGCCGTTTGCAAAATAGCAGCCCACTCAGCAGCAGCCTCTAATCCTGTATACATAGGTGATGTTATGGTAGTAGAATTCACAACGGAAATGTCGCCCGTTTTCCTTCGGGATGTCAACCACGTTTTGAGCCAGTACAAAACACTGTACAAAGCTGCATAATACGCCAGAACCCACAGAATAGAAGAAGACGGCCAAATACTCACATAAGCATCATCTACATTCAGCCATTTCACAAGCCAAAAGGTCAGATCGTTCAATTGCTCTGCCGGCCACGCAAGGATACGAGCACCATCCCCCCATAAAAAGGCCATTCCCATGGCTACCGTACCCAGTGGAAGCACGATATATGTAATTAGGGGGACAAGTACAAAATTAGCCGCAAATGATAATAACGAAAATTGATTAAAGTAGAATACCGTCATTGGAAACGAAACAAGCTGTGCCGTGACTGTAATCGCAACTTCACCACCGATCAGGAGGGGCCATTTGGCGAAAAACGGCTTCATAAGCGGCATATATATGAGCAACCCACCTGTTACCAAAAAGGACAGCTGAAAGCTGACGCTAAGCAGGTAGTATGGATTCCATAGCAGCATAAGCAACGCAGATATACTTAAAATATTAAGTCCGTCTTTGAGCAGCCCTCGTCGGGCTGCAAACAAGCCAATCATCGCCATAATTCCCGCTCTTACAACAGAGGGAGAAGCACCTGTCAGCAGGACATAAGCCGGAATCAGTACCATCACAATCGTAAGAGAGGTTTCACGGCTAACTCGTAATAACTTGAGTAAATATAATAATGTGGCCGCATATACCGCCACATGCATACCTGATATCGCCAAAATATGCGTTAAACCAAGCTGCGTAAATTCATTATACGTTGCTGGGTCCAGCTCATCTGTAACCCCAAGTACCAGGCCTTTCATATATCCTGCCTGAAGAAGTGATGTAAAAGCAGATTCCATTTTTTGACCTAGCTGCTCTCTAAGCTGATCATTCCATCTGAATAATATGTAGCGGTTCCACTGTGAAGCCTCCTGCCTCTGTAACGAGGCGGCTCCAGCCCCCTTGAAAAGCCAGTGAATTTCCTGCGTGTGCAGATATTTACTGTAATCAAAGCTACCAAAATTACCCGCTTTTGCTGGTGCCTTTAAGTTGCCACGCAGCAGGATTGCATCCCCACGCTGCCATGCTGCCGCAAGTTGCTGTTCCTGCTTCGCAGCCAACTTGATATGAACAATGACCTGTTCAGAAATAGATCCTCGATGTTCAACCTTATTGGATTGACTTGCAAAGTGATGGATTGAAGTAACTCTCATCTCAAACTGCGCACGATCCCCATCAATCTCAACTTCTGAAGCAATAAACCCTGCTGCTTGAACAGGCATGTCTTCTATGACAGAAGACGATACATGAAGAGCACCAGGAATACTGCTTACATTATGCGTATCATGCCAAAACCAATGAAATCCACCACCACTTAATGCAATCCATAGCAATACCATATGTCGGATGGGAATTTTCATCAGTAAAGCTATAAGTGGGGAAATCAGGGTAACTCCCGCCCACAGTAATAAAAGTATCCGTCCCGAATACAGACACGCTCCTGCACTTCCTATAATCCAACAAACAGTGAGACTTAATATAGGCCTAGTAAACACAAGTTGGGTTTGAATACAATCACCTTCCATTAGCAAACATTGCTTTCTGTCCAACTCACAAAACAAAAAAAGAACCCCTGACAAAATAGCATTGTCAGAGGTTCTTCCTCGTTTATTGATTAATCTTTAACATCCATCAGCGTTTCCTGTGGTGGATGATATGTCTCCAGCATACGAAAGGCGATCCCCTTTTCCTCCATCATAGCACGAACCTTATCGGCATCTTTTGGATAAGGTCGGTGATATACAATCTCCACAATACCGCTGTTCGCCAACATATTGGCACACGTCCAGCACGGCTGGTCGGTGACATATACGGAGGAGCCTTCACGGTCAATCCGGTCAGTAAACAGCAACAGGTTCTGCTCCGCATGAATAGTGCGAATACAACGCTGCTTCTTAACCATTTCCTCCCGTCCATCACGGTGAACGACCTCATATTCCTCCGAGATCATACAGCCTGCCTCAGAACAGTCAGGCACCCCGGATGGTGCGCCATTATAGGCCGTCCCCAATAGCTTCTTACCTTGTACAAGTACGGCTCCAACATGACGCCGCGCGCAGCGCGAACGGGTGGATACCATATAAGCGATATCCATGAAGTAGGTGTCCCAGTCCTTGCGTACATCTGCACTCATTTCCATCTCTCCCATATAAACAAGTTAAACGTAAAACATATCCGTTACAGCCACTCTCAAAGCCTATACCGTAAACTTAAATAAGTTATAAGCTGACATACGGCTTCATTTTCGCTAACATTTTAGCTCCGATTCCTTTTACACGATCCAAATCGTTCACACGTTTGAACAGCCCGTGCTGATTACGATAGTTCAAAATAGCCTCGGCCTTTTTAGCCCCAACCCCCGGAAGTTCCATTAACTCGGCAGCAGTCGCTGTGTTAATGTTTACCTTTTTTTCACCGGAAACGGATGGAATAACCGAATCATTCACCGTATTTGTCCTACTCGTCGTTACAGCATTCGAACTGGCAACAGCTGTGTCTGATCTCGAATCCGCAGCATCTGACTGCTTTACGGTACTTGAATTCCCCGCCATGGAGTTTTCACTCATAACAGCAGATACACCAGTAGAACTCTGCTTAGTATTATGCTTCACATTGTCAACAGCTTCGACATTCGCTCTGCGTTCAGCTTGGTCTGAAGCCTCTTTTACAGCATGCTTTCCTTGGGCATAGTCACTGCTTCGCTGCGACTCAATTGACTCCGACTCTATCGCCAAAGCCTTCTCCACCTTATGGTTAAGCAAACTCCACTCTTCTTGTGGCTCAGAGCGCTGCCCTCCGGCAAACAAAATAAGTCCACTCCCGATTACAGCAAGCGTTATTGCCGTTCCTGTCCATACGCGTTTCATTTTTCGTATCGTCCCCTACTCCACATGGATTTCGGAATTGAAGCGACTGAAAACCAGCGTCTCAATCTAACAGAGCAAATCTGTCCAATTTCCGTCAAACCGGAGGTTTATAAACACCTCCATACGGTCTCGCTGTGAGCATTTATACAAAGAGTGGTGCGGCCCCAAGCATGATCTAATGTGTTCAGACATAAAATTCGTCATGTCGGCCAAGACCAAGTGCATACACTAAGAAGAATGACAGCACAGCGTCTATACCGCAAAGTATGAAAGGAGGACGTTGAACAATGAAAGTTGGATTTATCGGGACTGGCAGCATGGGAAGTCTGCTAATTGAATCTTTTATTCATTCGGACGCACTCAAACCGCAGCAAATATTAGCAAGCAACCGAACGTATTCCAAGGTAGCCGAGCTAGCCCGTCGTTATCCAGGTTTGCATGCAGCTCAAAGCAACCGTGAGACGGCAGCGGAAAGCGATATTCTATTTATCTGCGTGAAGCCGCTGGAATCAAAAACCGTAACGGATGAAATACGCAACGTCATTACAGAAGAGCAGATCGTCGTTTCTATCACAAGTCCAGTACAGATCCGTATTTTGGAGCATGCACTGAAAGCCAAAGTGTCCAAAATTATTCCGAGTATCACTCACCAGATTGGAAGCGGAGCCTCACTATGCATCCATGGAAACCGGATTACAGAGGAGGATCGCTCCCTTCTGGAAGAGCTTATGTCCCACATCAGCAGGCCAATTCGGGTTAAAGAGTCTCATACACGGATCACATCGGATTTTTCGAGTTGCGGCCCTGCTTTCTTGGCCTTTTTTATGGACCAGTGGATTCAAGCCGCAGTTCAAGCTACGGGTATAGACCGTACGGAACTATGCGCATTGGCCGGTGAAATGATCATCGGTACTGGAAAGCTGCTCACGGAAGGCGGGATGACACCAGCCGAGTTACAAGCAAGAGTAGCGGTTCCCGGAGGGATCACCGCCGAAGCTCTCGCATTGTTGGACATCAGCCTGCATAGTGTCTTCCCTGAGCTAATACGGGCCACGCACAACAAGTATGAAGAGGACATGCAAAAGATAGATGTCTCCTTCGGCCTAAAGCCGCTTAACCGGCAACAATATTAACCAGCTTACCAGGAACAGCAATTACCTTGCGAACCGTTTTACCAGTCAGTGCTTCCTGAACGCTGTCCAGCGACAAAGCAAAGGCTTCCATTGCTTTGGCATCAAGATCTTTGGCAATCGTTGCACGCTGTACAATTTTACCATTCATCTGGATGACAATTTCCACTTCAGCGTCCACCGTCCATGCTTCATCATAGGCAGGCCAAGCCGCGTACGTAATGCTCTCGTTGTGTCCCAGCAGCTGCCACAGTTCCTCGGCCAGATGCGGTGCAAGCGGAGACAGCATTTGCACGAAGTTTTCCATCGCTGCACGCGGCAGAAGGTCTGCTTTGTATGCATCATTGGTGAAGATCATCAGCTGGCTGATTGCTGTATTGAAACGCAATGCGTCCAGGTCCTCAGTTACCTTTTTCAGTGTTTTATGCCAGGTGCGTTTGAACTCGTCACTACCGCCGTCATTTTTAATTTTTTCGTTCAGGCTACCATCCTCGGAAACAAACAGGCGCCATACGCGGGACAGAAAACGATGCGCTCCCTCAACGCCATTCTCATTCCATGGCTTGGTCGCTTCCAGCGGCCCCATAAACATCTCATAAATACGCAGCGTATCGGCGCCAAACGTATTTACAATATCGTCAGGATTGATGACATTACCGCGTGATTTACTCATTTTTTCATTGTTGTTGCCCAAAATCATACCCTGGTTGACCAGCTTATAGAAAGGCTCTTTAGTTTCCACTACGCCGATATCATACAGTACTTTGTGCCAGAAACGGGCATACAGCAAGTGAAGAACCGCATGTTCCGCTCCGCCAATATACAGATCAACAGGCATCCATTCGCGCTGTTTCTCTTTGGATACAAGCTCTTTATCATTTTTTGGATCAATAAAGCGCAGGTAGTACCAGCAGCTTCCTGCCCATTGCGGCATCGTATTTGTCTCACGACGTGCTTTCATACCTGTCTCAGGATCAACGATTTCTACCCAATCTGTCGCATTCGCCAGCGGGGATTCACCTGTACCTGAAGGCTTGATATTGTCCATCTCTGGCAGTACGAGCGGCAGTTGATCCTCAGGAACCGTTTTGATCGTTCCATCTTCTAGATGAATTACTGGAATCGGCTCGCCCCAATAGCGTTGGCGGCTGAACAGCCAGTCACGCAGACGATAGGTAACTTTGCCCTGTCCTTTACCCTCAGCTTCGAGCCATTCGATCATTTTCGGAATAGCTTCCTCATTGGTAAGTCCATTCAGCAAGCCTGAATTGACATGCGGGCCATCCTCGGTGTATGGCTCTTTGTCCACGTCTCCACCTTGAACGACCTCAGTAATTTTCAATCCGAACTTCTTAGCAAATTCCCAGTCACGTGTATCATGACCCGGTACTGCCATAATTGCACCTGTTCCGTAGCCAGCTAGTACATAGTCAGCAATCCAGATTGGCAGCTTTTCGCCGTTCACCGGATTCACTGCATAAGCTCCTGTGAATACGCCTGTTTTATCTTTGGCCAGATCCGTACGCTCCAGGTCGCTTTTCCGAGCAGCTTGTTCACGATACTGTTGTACAGCGTCCTTTTGCTCAGGTGTAGTAATCATATCCACCAATTCCTGCTCAGGGGCCAGCACACAGTAGCTTGCGCCGAACAGCGTATCTGGACGGGTTGTAAATACTGTGAGTTGCTCGTCATATCCTTCAATTGGGAAATGAACCTCTGCACCGGTAGACTTACCAATCCAGTTCCGCTGCATATCCTTAATACTCTCGGACCAGTCCAGCTCCTCCAAATCATCCAGCAAACGATCCGCGTATTCCGTAATTTTCAGCATCCATTGACGCATTGGTTTGCGGATAACCGGATGGCCGCCACGCTCACTCTTACCGTCAATAACTTCTTCATTCGCCAGTACTGTTCCCAGTGCTGGACACCAGTTAACAGGCACTTCAGCTACATAAGCGAGACCGCGCTTATACAGCTGGATGAAGATCCACTGTGTCCATTTGTAATAATCAGGATCAGTTGTACTGATTTCACGGTCCCAGTCATATGAAAAGCCAAGTGATTTGATTTGACGGCGGAAGTTGTTTACGTTCTTTACCGTAATTTCGCGTGGGTGCTCACCTGTATCCAAAGCATGCTGCTCGGCAGGCAGACCAAAGGCGTCCCAACCCATCGGATGCAGCACGTTGTAGCCACGCATTCTTTTATAACGTGAAACAATATCTGTAGCTGTGTATCCCTCCGGATGGCCTACATGCAGACCAGCTCCAGACGGGTACGGAAACATATCCAAAGCATAAAACTTCGGTTTGCCCGGCTCTTCCCCAGTGCGGAACGTCTTGTTCTCATCCCAATATTTTTGCCATTTTGGTTCAATACTTTGCGGTTGATAGCCGTGCTTCGGCTGTGTGTCTGTCATTGTCTTTTCCTCCTCAAACGGTATGCAACAAAAAAACCTCTGCATCCCGTAGCGTGTCAGCGCTAGGGACGAGAGGTTATATTCCCGTGGTACCACCCTAGTTAGCAGAAAGCGTTCTTCGCATTCTACTCCCTTTGCACCTGATAACGGAGGTGATCCGATGCGTGTTAATAACAGAATGCTAACACCTATATAGTGCTTTCCTGCGTTGGACGCATATCTCCGAGGTGAGTTCGCTTTGCACTGTCAACCGGCTTGCACCACCCGCCGGCTCTCTACATGTCCAGTCAAAACTACTATTCCTCATCAGCGATTGTTTAACCGTTAATAATGGCACTATTATATTGAAAACCGCGAAAAAAGTCAAATAAAGACTGCATTTGATACTAAACCCCATCTTCATACTAGTTGTCCATGACACACGAATACGAATGTTTTATAATAACTCCAAGTTACAATGATTCAAGTTGAGATGAGATAAGAAAGGTGAGCTGAGACATGGCACAGATTAAAATTTTCGGAATCAAAGAAAAGCTAAATCCGATCAAAAAGCAACTTTCAGAGGTAATTCACTCTGCCGTGGTGGATGCGTTCAACTATCCTCCAAACAAAAGGTTTCATCGTTTCTTCCCTATGAATCATGAAGACTTTATATACGCCGATGGTCGCTCCGAGGCGTACACCATTATTGAGATCAGTATCTTTGAAGGCAGAACGACAGAAGCTAAGAAGCAACTCATCAACCTGTTATTTCAAAGAATTAACGAACTTTTGGGGATTTCTCCACAGGATCTTGAGATTACGATATTTGAAACCCCGAAACAGAATTGGGGAATTCGGGGTGTACCAGGTGATGAACTTCAGCTGAACTATAAAGTGAATATATGAGTGCAAAAAGACGCCCTTCATGACTTCATGAAAAGCGTCTTTCTTTTTCTATATTAGCTCAATGATTCCTGGCTATTTTACAGCGACATAAAAAAGTCTCGCCGCGTCATCTTCTGCTTCTATCCATTCAAAATCTGCATATACCTTCACATCACGAAAACCCGCTTTGGACAATTCTGCCTTCATCCAGTCTGGATCATAAGCACGCTGTACATGAATTTCCTCAAAACGCTGGTACAGATCGCGTCCTTCATGTTCTGCTCTCGCAAAGATACTGAGATGATGCTCAATTTCACAACGTGGAGTGTCCAATGCGCATGTCCAGATATACGAGATAGAGCGTTCATCCAGTACGAATGGTTGTTCTTCATCATAACGCAAAAAAGTCTGGGGGTGATGTACATCAAACAGAAAGGTTCCACCAGGCTTCAGACCAGCATACGTTCTGCGGAAAGTAGAAATGATATCTTCTTCCTCAAGTAAATAATTCAGGCAATCGCAAAAAGAAATGACAGAATCCACGGGCTCCGGTAAAATCCATTCTCGCATATCCTGCTGTATCCAGCGAACGCTTCCCTCACGAAACAATCGCTGTCCTTGAGGAGTGGTTTCCATTTTGCGACGGGCTACTGCCAGCATGTCAGAGGATAAATCGATGCCAGCCACCTCGAAGCCCGAGTTAACCAGTGGAATCGTAATTGAGCCCGTTCCGCAGCCCAGCTCGGCCACTGTATGTGGCATACCGTATCGATCCCAAGCCTGCCGTGCAAAGCGCAACCAGTCCGGGTACGGCATGTCCTGCATTAGCTCATCATACACATAGGCAAACTTGCGGTAAGAAGCCATCTTTTTTATTCCCCATTCCCGTCCTTCGGTTTAGGCATTGTCTCCACCAGGTAGGTCCAGTTTTCTTTTTGTGTAACCAGTCCTTCCTTCATCAGCTTGCCCATCGCACGCTTGAAGGCGGATTTACTGATACCAAACCGTTGTTTGATAATATCCGGCGGCGTTGCGTCAGAATATGGCATGCCGCCACCCGGACGTTCCTTCAGAAATGCAATTAACCGATCCGCATCCTCATCACGGCCTACTTCCTTGCGTGGCGACATCGCCAGATTGACCCGACCATCTTCGCGAACAAGCGTGACCCGTACCTTAACCTCCTCGCCCAAGCGAAGCATGCGGTTACGTTCCGAGGAATGAATCATCCCTATTGCACCAAAACCAAGCACACCCCCGTCCACCAGGACGAATGTGCCCATCTGAAGCGGCTTGTACACCGTCGCCTGCACCCATGTATTAAGCCACGAACTAGGAGCATGGAAGCACAATGGAGCCAGTTCCTGCTCCCCTGCCAGCTTAGCTCGCAGTCTGCCTTGTTTGTCATGCTCCATAATGGCATACACGTAGTCACCCACACGAGGATGCAGATCCCGGTTTTCTGGCAACTCACGAATCGGCAGCAAAAGTTGACGACCCAGTCCCATCTCCAGGAAACATCCCAAACGCGGATGGACATCGGCCACCTCGAGCTTTGCCATTTCTCCCAAAGACAAGAACGGTTTTTTCATAGTTGCAGCCAAACGGTCCTCTGTATCGTGGAAGATAAATACCTCCAGCCGTTCACCCACCTCGATTTCACGAGTCAGCTCCGTATAATGCAGCAACACATCCTGCTCGCCGACGGTAAGGAAATAGCCGAAAGGCGATACTTCACGATCCACCATAATGGTGACATAAGTACCAGCGATCAAACTCATACCTTCTCCACAACCTTAGCATCCGACCAGAGTCGTTCAATGTTGTAATATTCGCGTTCGTCGCGATGGAAGACATGCACTACAACATCTCCCAAATCCATTAGAACCCAGCGAGCGGAATCCATTCCTTCGATCCCTTTGATGGCTACACCTTCATCATGAGCGCGTTTGCGAATTTCGGTTACAATCGCCTGTACTTGTGTATCCGAATTACCGTGGCAGATTACAAAATAATCCGCGACTAGCGATACTCCACGCAAATCCAATGCGACAATATTCATTGCCTTTTTATCATTAGCGGCCTCAACCGCCGTTTGCATTAATTTCTCATTCGTTAGGGTCATTCATGAACCTCCGTTTTTTTCTGTTTTAGCTGTTGAATCAAGTCATTGCGCGACAAGACCGTCAGCGGAAAAATAACCTTTTGCTTCTCCAGTAACAATGAAATTGTAGAGTCAAATCCAGCAATAAGGCCCTGCTCCAAACTTTTCTTTGCCTGTTTGCGGATATGTTCAACCCCAGGGAAATCCCGCCCTGGTTCGATGTAATCAGCCAAACACACGACTTTGTCCAGCAGGCTCATACCTACACGTCCTGATGTATGCCAGCGGATCGCATTCCTTATTTCCGGATCATCCACTCCGTAATCTCTTGCTGCAACGCAGTACCCTACCTCTGAATGCCAGAGCTGCTTGTCATGCTCCAATAGCTCCTGATCACATTCAGGATAGTTACGAATCACTTCTTCCATCTGTTGAACAGGCCAATATTTCGCCACATCATGCAAAATAGCCGCCAGTTCCGCCTTATCCGGGTCTGCTCCATAACGTTTTGCAAGCTCCACAGAGGTATGCATAACACCCAGCGTGTGTTTCCAGCGTTTTTCAGGCATCTGACCAGATACGGCTTCCATTAGCTGCTCACGGCTGTACTTCATACAAACCGCCCCTTGTAATATAGTCATGTACACGATCAGGCACAAGATAACGAATGGTACGGCCTTCTGCAGCACGCTCCCGTATATCCGTCGAAGAAATGTCCACCACTGGCATATCTGCCAGCAGTACCTTGTCCTGCAAATAATGTGGCAACTCATCCAACGCAAGCTGGAAGCCTGGTCGCCGCACCCCAATAAAACAAATCCGCTGCGCCAATTCCTCAATTCCCTGCCAATGAGGCAAGTAGTTCACCATATCCGCACCAATAATAAAATAAAAATCTACAGCAGGATGCAGCTCCTGAAGCTTCTTGATCGTGTCAATGGTATAGGATACCCCCCCGCGAAGCACTTCAATATCCAGCACTTCAAAAGCAGGATGACCCGCCACCGCTTCACTTGTCATCTCCAGACGCTCCTTGCCGCTTGCCCCCGCTTGATGCTTGTGCGGAGGAATATGAGAAGGCATAAACCATACTTGATCCAGCTCATAGGCATCTCTTGCCGCTTCTCCAGCCAGCAGATGTCCAATATGAATCGGGTCAAATGTACCACCCATAATACCGATTTTCATAATTTTCTCCCCGCGTATTATCCTCTAGGCAACTCGATTTGCTTATGATCACGAGATTCCTTGTACAAAATAATGGTGCTTCCAATAAGCTGTACAAGCTCGGAACCCGTCTCTGCTGCCAGTTCTTCCGCAATTTCATGTTTGTCGTCCAAACAGTTGTTCAAAATTTGTACTTTCATCAGCTCACGCTTTTCAATCGCATCATTGATGTGACGCATAAGATGCTCATTCGTACCGTTTTTACCTACTTGAAAAACCGGGTCCAAATGATGCGCCATCGAGCGCAGATATCTTTTTTGTTTACCTGTTAACATGTATATTTAACCCCTTCGTCGCCACATATGCAATGCGGCATTTCCATAATTTTAATGTATAATCCGACTTACGACAGGCTTCTCAGCACAGCCGCTCTCATTTGGTCTACTGCAGGGGCCACCCCCGTAAAATACTCAAAAGCCACTGCCCCTTGGTACACAAACATGCCCAAACCTCCATGTACAGTGCAGCCACGCTGTTCACGGCTTTCGCGTAAAAGTCTCGTTTCCAGCGGGTTATAGATCAAATCACTCACAATGATTCCTTCCGGAATCAGACTCGTTTCCACTGGAAGCTCATCAGATAAAGGAGACATTCCCACCGAGGTTGTATTAATCAACACATCCACTGTCGTGAGCACATTCCTAGCTTCCTCGTTGGAATAGCCCATTACTGGAATTGCTTCTGTCGCCCACTCCAATGCCAGTTGTTCAGCTTTGTCACGTGTTCGGTTCAGAATAATGACCGATTCAGGTTGCTCCTCCAACAGGGCATGAATCACGCCCCGAGCAGCCCCACCGGCTCCTAAAACAGCAATTCTTGCACCCTTTAACTCGACAGAAGTCTCTTCTTTAAGGGAACGCACGTAGCCAATTCCGTCCGTATTATAGCCCTTGAGCCGCCCATTGTCATTCACTATCGTATTGACAGCGCCAATGAGCCTGGCCCCTTCATCAATCTCATCCAGATATTTCATAATCTCAACCTTATGGGGAATCGTCACATTGACTCCGCGGAAATGCAAAGCACGAATCCCCTTCACGGCATCCTCCAGCTGATCCGGTGTGACATGAAGAGGTACAAAATCTCCATCAATCCCCGCTGCCTGTAAAGCTATTTTATGCATAAGGGGCGATTTGGAGTGCTTGATCGGATCACCCAATACGCCCAATAGTACAAGATCTCGTTCGATCGCTCCAGACTCCCCGCTGCTCATCGTTGTTCTCCCCCATATTGCAAAATATTAGGCCGCTCAAATACATGAATGGCGGCAGGAACCAGGTTGTGTTCCTTGCCGCCCTATCACTTGGTTACAGCATTGTTAAATCAACGCAGGCCGCAAAAGCACACGGACTCCCCGAGGAGCATGAACCGCTACCAGAGCTCCGTTCTCGCTATTTACCCTAATCCATCCCAAACCGGATATATAGATGTCCGATGGAGATTTGCGTGGAACACGGAACTCATGTCTGGTCCATTCCGGCATCTCTGCCAATTGATCGCGTGTTGGCGGAGACAATAACTCCCCGGCATGATCAGCGAACAACTGATCAGCTCGCTCCAGCTTCGTACGATGTATTTTAAGACCACCGTTAATGTAGCAGGTAAATGATTGGTGCTGACCATCTACAAAATCAAATCGGGCCATACCGCCGAAAAACAATGTTTGTCCGGCATCAAGCTGATATGCAGCAGGCTTCAGCGGCTTGTCCGGCATAATTGCGCTCAAGTCCTGGCGGGAGACGATTTCACTGAACCGCCAAGGGTACACAATACCCGGAGTATCAATAATGTGCTTGCCGTCGTCGAGCGGAATATTCACCATATCGAGTGTAGTTCCTGGGTAACGGGATGTTGTGAGTTCCTGCTCCATATCGCTGTAATCACGAATCAAGCGGTTAATGAGCGTGGATTTACCCACATTTGTGGCTCCGACCACATATACATCGCGGTTACCACGCAGTTCAGATACCACATCCAGCAGACGGTCAAAGCCCTGATTTTTTTTAGCTGAGCACAGTACGATTTCTTCCGTACGTAGCCCTTGCTCCTTCGCTTGCTTTTGTACCCAGTTACGTACCTTGTTCCAGTTTGTCACCTTAGGCAACAAATCGGTCTTATTAACTGCCAGTACAACCGGATTCGAGCCTACAAAACGCTGTAGACCGGAAATCAAGCTACCTTCAAAGTCAAAAATATCTACAATGTGGATGACGAGCGCATCCTTGTCCCCAATCTGACTAAGCAGCTTCAAAAATTCATCTTGATCTACCGTCACCGAAGACGTTTCATTATAGTTTTTGATCCGGAAGCAACGCTGACAGATGACTGGTTCGCGAGTTAATAATTTTTCCGGAATATATCCCGGAAGGTCCGGGCCAGTGGTCTGCATGACGATACCGCAACCACTACATTTGACGGCAGTTCCGCCGTCAGGTCTTTCAGTCATTCTTCTTTTCCTCCTCAAGCCATAAGCCTTTCTTACGTAACCTTGTGAGCGCGATTCGCTCCAACCGTCGATTAAATCGGGTCATGACTCCTTCATCATGAATGGATATCGGTAGTACCAGAACGGTATGCAATCCCATTCGGTTGCCTCCCAACACGTCCGTCAACATTTGATCCCCGACCATAATAGTCTCTTCCGGAGTAAGCCCCATCATACGAATGGCTCTACGAAAGGACGAGTTGGATGGCTTCCGGGCGGCATGTATAAATTCAATGTCCAAAGGCGTAGCAAACACGGATACACGGTCCATATTGTTATTAGACACGATGACAAGCTTAAAACCCGCCTGTTTGACCTTTTCAAACCAGGCCACCAGCTCGGGAGTTGCGTTCGGCGCTTTTGCACCAACCAGCGTGTTATCTAGATCCGTAATAATGCCGCGATATCCTTGAGCATACAAGCCTTCAAGATCAATATCAAAGACGGTATTCACCCGTAATTTGGGCATCAGCATTTCAAACAACGTCGGTCACCTCAGTTTCATACGACAAACTATACCATATTACTATGGCTTAGTAAAAAGCTATCCGCAACAAACGGACAGCTTTTTACTAAACATATAGATTAAGATTAAAAATTGCGGCATCAAACCCAGTAAAAACAGACTAGCCTTCATCCTTCTGATCAGGCTTTGCTCTTCGTCCAGCCCATCGTTTCATCCAGGGTCCCTTCTGCAATAGGGAGGCTTGCTGGCGAACACTACGCCAATCCTCCGCGGTTACCGACGAAGGACTATAACGCGCTTGTTCAAAGCGTCCTAGCAACTGATGTAAAATCGCAGCGCGTTCCGGTGCTTCTTGTGACCATCTATCGACTGATTCCCTTAGTGTCTCATGGCTGGCACGGACAAAGCCTTTCCTTCGCATGTACCGTAACCAGTGTTCAGTTTCGACGACCACCTTTTCATCCGGGGTCAGCGGCTTACCTGTCCGTAAACGCAGCAGGTAAAAGTGAATGTCTGCCCGATTACGCCAGATGATATAAGCTACCCACAGCAGAAGAATGGCAACAGCAGAGCCTATGATTACAGGATGAATCTTAAATCCTTCCCCTGGATCCATCTGCGGGGCCTGCTCAGGCTGCTCTGGTTCTGGTTGATCTTTGACCTCTGGGGCGTCTGGAGTGTTTGAATCCTCCTGCTCCGTAAGCAACGGCATATCAAAGCCGGGCGTAGCTTCTACCGGAACCCAGCCATATTCGCCTAAATATACTTCTGCCCAGGAGTGAGCATCCGCATTTGTCACGGAGTAAGAGGACATACTTTCGTCACCATCGCCCGTTGTTGCATCATCGGAAAATGTCTGCTGGCCAGGTGCATACCCTTTGACCCAACGAGCTGGAACCCCAACGGAGCGAGCCATCATGACTAATGAAGTGGAATAATAATCGCAGTAGCCCTCCCGAATCTCAAACAGAAAGGCATCCACGAAATCCCTGCTTCTTTTCCGCGAAAGATCCGGATTATTCGTATAGGCATAATTTTGCTGTAAATACTGCTGTAGCAATCCGACTTTTTCATACGGCGTTTTGGCCGTTGACGTTACGTTCCGAGCCAAATCACGAACCCGCTGCGGCAATTCGTCTGGAATTTGCAAATAGGCTTCCTGTTTGCTTTTTCCGTACAACTCATTAAAACTTTTTGTACGCAGTTCTTTCTCAGGGATTACAGGAACATGAGATACCAAGGTATACGTTTTAGGATAAGCAGTTCTTCGTGAGGATGGATTCCAAAGAAGTTCTGCCTGTTGCGGGTTCCAACGCAACCCGTTTGCCCGTGAATCTCTATCCACCGATTGGACACGATGCACCGAATAGGCACCAAACAGAACCGGGTAGCTCTGATCATTTTGCATTGTAACGGTCTGTACGACTTGTTCAGTAGAATGCCGCGTTTCTTGTGTGTTTTCAAGCTCAGCGGTCATCGGCACCTCATTTGGCGTTAGATTATCGTTCCCACCGTCACTCCAGCCTGTACCGGAATAGATTCGTTTTGTTTCTCCCCGCCAATAGCTTCGCTGATTAGTTGTGATGGTCATAACGGGCGAATAATCAAAATTAAAACCTCCACCCAACCGATTATCCTGGCGACTATAACCCGATGCAGTGTTCATGCGCTGATTAAGCGCCCCAGATCCATTGGTGGTTCCGGCGGTGGTTGAGCTGATACGCTGGGTCCACGCTGTATAGGGGTCCGTCAAAGCAGGCTGCACCTCGGGCATATTCACACCCGCCATAATAATAAGCGCAAAAATGACAGCAATATTGGCCGCAATTTTATACGGATAACGCCGAATATGCTTCCATCCTTGAGGATAATGCTGACGAAAATACTGCAAATGCTGTGTCACTAGCCATCCCATACCAGCAAAGACGATCCAGGCAACCTCCTCCCACAGCACAGTTGGTGTGAAGGAATCAAGCACCGCCAGAGCTGCGATATTAATGCCCACAAAAACTAGAATCCGCTGCTTCGTTGTAACGATGAGCGGCACCATTTCAATAACTAACCAAGCAATGAGTGAAAACCAAACATAAGGAGACATGTTAGATATAAATTGATCCAGACGATTGGCTACCCCACCGAAGGGGATAATGATGGAGTAAGACACTAATGTCCGATACAAAATAAAAAACAGCGTTACCGCCTTAACGACAAATTCAATCCATGGACGGAATGGTAGTAAAATCTTCACCAGCGCCAGCATTGTAATGGTCGTCAGTACAAGTGCTCTTGTCTCTTCCAGCCACAATTCGGAAGCAAAAGACACCCATTGCATGGCAATAATAATAATCCACAAGAAAGTAAAGGCGAGGGCCCAGGAGCTCTTTAACGATTGTAACCAGGTTTTCATTGTGTCCCTCCCCCCATTACAGCCGGGAGCTCTTCGAGGCTCTCAACATCGTAGCCCTTAATTCCCCTTGCACGAAGCATGCTCATCCACTTTTCAGCTTCTCCCTGGGCAGAGCCTTCCCCGATATAGACGTGGCACGGGGTCATCCCCCGCGTATCAGCCCAACGAAGAAGTTCCAGTGCCTGATGATCCTTCAGCGGACTAATCAGTATAAAATAACAGCCTTGCGGAAATTGGCGCACACAGCTTTCTACAGCGGTCATCAAGCTGCCTTGCGAAGTGGTGTGGATGTCTACCAAGTGATGCATCATTCGTTGTCGTTCCATCGTCTGCTCACTTGGCTGAAAAACAGTCCCCTTCTCTCCAGCTGTACACAGTCCGACCCCCATCCGCTCCCGTCCACCATATTCCAGCAATGAAGCAGTAGAAGATACAGCTAGCTCAAACTGATCGGCGTTTACATAATGGTTTGTTTGTACGTCGAGCACAAGCATCGTTTTGGGAACGGTCTCATGCTCAAATTCCTTGGATTTCCAACTGCCTGTACGAGCCGTCGCATTCCAATGGATGCGTGAAAACCGATCTCCATATACATAATCCCGCACGCCGTTGATTTGTGTCGTTTCACGACGCGTTCGAGTTTGAACGGTCTGCGGTCCAGACATCCTTGAACGGCGATCATTGATCTGCCAGTAGGGGATAAATACCGTTCGGGGGAGCACCCGAAATTCACCACGTGCATTCAACCTGCCCTTGTGCTCCAACAGGCCAAAGATGTCCTCGCTCACACATTCGGTTTCCTCAAAATAGTAGCTTCCTCGTTCTAAAGCAGGGGTTTGAAATGTAAGCTGGCCGCCCCCTTTCATACTGGGGATGACACTGTCTTCAAACGACCAGGATTCCCCCGTATGCCGCTTGAGCACCTCGCGAACAATGACATAGGGTAACGGAAGAAAGCCCGGAATGCTCAGACTGAGCTTTACGTGTACCTGATCTCCCGCATGCAGTAGTTCCCCGAACTCCGAGCCTTGCGAAAGCTGCCGATGGCCCTGAACGCGACGAACTCCACTCAGACCAACCATCCACAGATAAACGATTAACAGCGTAACCATTGACAACAGCATGACCGATGTTTTGCCACCCTGAAACAACAAATAAAGCAGGCACACCACCCATATAAGCAACATAAGCCAGATGCGACCTGATAGCCGGGGAAGCCTGCGCTTCCTTTTGACCATGTTCATTCCCTAAGAACGCTCCATTCGTACGGGTACATGAACCTGTCGGAGAACGGACTGCAGCACGGACTGGGCGTTGGAGCTATCGAGGCGTGCTTCGGGACGAAGCAGCAAACGGTGCGTCAGCACATAAGGTGCCAGTGCCTTCACATCATCAGGCAGCACATAGTCACGGTTATCCTGAAAAGCGTATGCCTTGGCAGCCATTACAAAAGCAAGTGCGGCGCGTGGACTAGCTCCGAGCAACACGGATGGATGTTCCCTCGTCGCACGCACAATATCGAGTAAATAGGACGTCACCGCTTCATCCATATAGATATCTCTGATTTCCTGCTGGATGTCAGCAATCTGTTCCATATGCGCTACAGCCTCCAGACGGTCTGCTGGCTGGCCCGTCTGATGATGAAGCAGCATGTTTCGCTCCGTCTCCAAATCAGGATAGCCCAAGCTGATTTTGAGCATAAAACGATCTAATTGTGCTTCCGGCAGCATATAAGTACCTTCAAAATCAATTGGATTTTGAGTGGCACACAGCATAAAAGGATGAGGCAACATATGAGTGTCCCCATCCACCGTCACACTTCGTTCTTCCATAACCTCCAGCAGAGCTGACTGGGTTTTCGTCGTCGCCCGGTTAATTTCGTCTGCCAGTAAAATGTTAGTCATAACTGGACCCGGACGGAAATAAAAACGCTCGTCCCGTGGATGAAATATAGATACCCCTGTAATATCGCTCGGTAGAATATCAGGATTACATTGAACGCGGCGATAATCACCACGCATGGATTTAGCAAGAGCCTTGATCATTTGCGTTTTCCCCGTACCCGGAACGTCCTCGATCAGAATGTGTCCACCGGCCAGCATAGCCGTAAGCAGTAATTTTATTTCAAAGGATTTCCCTAATATGCATGATTCCAGATTAGAACGTATTGCAGATACAATCTGCACAGATTCTTGACGCACGGGCATAACTCTGTAAACCTCCTAGATAGCAACATGTTTCCTATTATTGTACATGAAGGTGGACATAGAGTACACTTAACTCCCTGCCCATATTATTCAAGCTCCATCTTCTCTTGCACGTACATGTTTTTCGGAACAGTCAAAAACCCTTCGGCTATCAAATCCGAAGGGTTGATTGTATACAGTTTATTTTACTTTTGTCCTATTGTAGCACCCTGTTTTTATATGCTTCCTTTTGGACGAACAAACAAACATGCCAGAAAAGAGAAAATAATCGCCGAGGAAATCCCTGCACTGGTCAGACTAAAGATCCCTGTAATGACACCAAGCCATCCGTCCTTTTCCAATTCGGTTAATGCACCGTGTACGAGTGAGTTACCAAAGCTGGTAATTGGAATCGTCGCACCCGCTCCGGCAAATTTGATAAGCGGATCATATATTCCGACAGCGTCCGCAATTGCACCTGCTACCACCAACGTACTCATTGTGTGTGCCGGAGTCATTTTGATAACATCCATCATCAACTGACCCACGACACAAATGGCACCGCCTACTAAAAAAGCCCATAGAAATATCATACTTTTCCTCCCGCTTCAAAAGCTACAGCATGTGCAACACAAGGAATGCTTTCACCCTGCTGTGTAGTCAAAGGAGATAATAACGCCCCGGTCGCCACGACCAGCACCTTTTGTAGTTCTCCCTTTTCGATCCGCTTTAACAGATGCCCATAGGTTACAACAGCCGAGCATCCACAACCACTTCCACCTGCAATGACCTTCTTTTGCTTATTGATGTCGTAAATCAGTAAACCGCAATCATTAAATTCCGTTTGATTCATATCGAATCCATCTTTTTTGAGCAGCTCTTTGGCAATCGGCAGCCCTACAGAGGCTAAATCCCCTGTTACAATAAGATCATAGTAGCCTGGGTCCCTGCCTGTATCTCGAAAATGAGACAAAAGCGTGTCCGCCGCCGCTGGAGCCATGGCTCCGCCCATATTAAAGGGATCTTTAATGCCCATATCCATTACACGCCCAATGGTAGCACAATCCACCACCGTCCCTGACTTCGCATGTCCCACAATGGCCGCACCGGAACCGGTAACCGTATACTGGGCTGTGGGGGGCTTTTGTGCTCCATATTCATTAGGATAGCGGAATTGCTTTTCCACGGTACAGTTATGGCTGGTTGTACCCGCCATTACGTAGTCGCCCGCCTCTGAATCCACAATAAGTGCTGCTAAAGCCAAGCTTTCCATCGACGTTGAACAGGCTCCAAAAACGCCTAAATAGGGAATAGCCAGCTTGCTAGCCGAAAATGAGCTGCTGACAATCTGATTCATCAGATCACCACTGATGAAAAATTGCACTTCCTCTTTGTTTAAATTGGAATTAATTAACGCAAGCTCTGTAGAATGCTCAATTAATCTTCGTTCCGCCTTTTCCCATGTTTTCTCGTTTATTTCGATATTGTCATAAATATAATCGAAATCTGTGGACAACGGCCCCTCTCCTTCATCCGGGCCTACAACAGTTGCACTACCAATGATGCGCGGTCTCGACTCAAACTTCCAGGTTTGTCCTCCCTGTCTTCTCATAAGTGGTTGCCCCCCACACCGAGGATCGCGTATATAACGCCTACGATAAATGCGGCCACAACACCGAATACGACAACTGAGCCTGCCAGCTTGAACATATTTGCGCCCACTCCAAGTACCAATCCCTCGGAACGATACTCCAATGCAGCTGAACACATCGAGTTCGCAAAACCTGTAATCGGTACAGCGGTTCCCGCTCCTGCCCATTGGGCAATCTTATCGTAGACCCCGATGCAAGTTAATATAACAGACAACAAGATCATCATGGATGCAGTCGGTGCCGCAGCCTCTTTGGCGGGAATATGCATACCTGCCATAAAGGCTTCCTGGATCGCCTGCCCAATCACACAGATGACGCCTCCAACCAGGAAAGCACGCACACAATTGGCAAATACTTTTCTGGAAGGTTCATGCTTTTGGGAAACACTTTGATAGTCTTTCTCATTTATGGACAACGGCGACGAATTGGTACGAAAACCGCGCTGTCCTGACTTAGCTGGCATCATTCACCACCCCTTATTCGTAAGTTCCGCGCTTGGCGGTTCAGATTGCTTGGCTCCTTAACATTATGAGCTTTTAGGGGAAATGTTATGTCAGGAAAATGATATCGTGGACATTCCGTACAAATCCATTCATACTGAATACATGACGACCACTGGTTAATTAATAAGGAGTGAGGTATACATCATGGAAGCAAAAACATTGGAATTGTTTAAAACCTTAACAGAGTTCCCTTCTATTCCTGGACATGAGCGAGAGCTGCGGGCATGGGTTAAAGAACGAATATCCGGTTATACGGATGAAATCGTGCAGGACCGTTTGGGCAGTCTTTTTGGTGTGCTACGTGGGCAAGAAAGTGGACCACGTGTAATGGTCGCAGGACATCTGGATGAAGTTGGTTTTATTGTGAATGGCATTACGGAAAATGGAATGATTCGTTTTCAGCCGGTTGGAGGCTGGTGGAGCCAAGCCATCATGTCACAACGTCTTCAAGTATTGACCCCAAATGGTCCAATCATTGGTGTAGTTGGATCTGTCTCACCACATTTGCTCGATGAAGCGCAACGCAGCAAGCCGATGGACATCAAGCATATGTACCTGGATATCGGCGTAGACAGCAGACTGGAGGCGCAAGATCTGGGGATTGTGCCCGGAACGGCTATTGCCCCGATCTGTGACTTCACTCCACTTGCGAATCCCAAAAAAATCATGGCTAAAGCATGGGACAATCGATATGGTGTAGGCCTGGCGCTTGAGCTGTTGGAGGCATTACATAAGGAAAAGGACCAGCTTCCCAATACATTGTATGCAGGAGCTACTGTTCAGGAGGAAGTGGGACTGCGCGGTGCGCGCACAGCTGCCAATCTGATTCAGCCGGATATTTTCTTCGCACTGGATTGCAGTGCTGCCAACGATATGGGTGGAGATCCGAATGCATACGGACAGCTTGGTAAAGGAGCACTGTTGCGGGTATTTGATCCAGGTATGATTACACACCGCGGGATTGTGGAGTATGTGCAAGATATGGCGGATACCCACAAAATCAAGTACCAATATTTTATCTCCACTGGGGGAACGGATGCTGGTCAAGTGCACTTGAGCGGAATTGGTGTGCCATCCACCGTCATCGGCATATGTGGACGGTACATCCATACTTCCTCGTCCATTATTCATACTGATGATTATGATGCGGCCAAGGAACTGATCATTAAGCTGGTTCAAAATCTGGATCGCACAACGCTCAATACCATTATTGAACGAGCTTAAGAAGTAACAGAGAATAGGAAGCTATAAAAAAACAGTCAAGACACATACAACGTGTACTTGACTGTTTTTTTAATAGAAGAAAAAATAGAAGATCTCAAATTAAATGTTTGTACCGAAGTAAAGCAATCACTACAAGTACAGCTGTTAAAGTAATACAGATATTTTCTACCCTTGTTCCCTTCCGGGTTCCGGTACTCATTAATCTAAATCGTAGCTTCCATTTGAATGGTGGCAAAGGCTTAATCCCGTTATTCGTCAAGGAATCTGCCAATAAATGCAGTAAGTACGCTATCCCTCCAGCCAGCCATATGCTATCGCCATGCAAACGTGTCGTACCATAAAGCAGCGCGGTCCATGCTACTGTGCCATACACCGTGTGCGTCAATCCTCGGTGCGGAACAAGCGTACATATGATCAGCAGACACCCGGCGATATAATTCCACGGTGCATATGATTCCCCATACCAGGCTAGGCCGATACCAATTAGAAAAATGATAACTTTACGCATAGACCGTGAAGGCATAAAAGAAGCGCTGATCATCAGCAAAGCCAAAACAAGATTCCAGGGCGGCGGAGCCAAACGGGTGAAAAACACCCACCCCGCAGCCCCAATCATTAGAAGCTGTACGAGTCTAAGCATTTTGTTCGGTAACGCACGGCTAACAAGCATGGAGTTAGGCTCGTCAATATCCGGTAGCAATGAACCAACCACAGCGGCTGCCACGGCAGCCGGAGTCACTTCGTATCCACTTAAGGCTAATACCGACAGGGAGACCCCGGTTCCAATAATTAAATGGGCTCTTCCCATCATGATGCATAACATCCTTTCGTTGCAGCATACACAGAGTCGACATCACTCTATTTGAATCAGCATGATTCGATTGTATACGACAATCAAAACGAGAACAATAGTTCGCTTATTCTATTTAAAAGACTTCATCCAAAAGTCCTAGTTTCGCCCCTATTACTTAACTCTCCCCTTATTTTTTATCTGTACAGCCATTTCTTAAAAAACACCCCATATGGCCTATAGGTAGATCGACAAATATTTCCAACATTTTCTTTTTGCCTCAAAGTCCTATTGTACAATTTGGAATATTAGGTAATATAGTGTTTATATTTACTATATAAATCTATTAAATGAACAAGGAGGAAATGATTATGCGAGAAAAATCTCTGTTTCGAAAGTTCAAAACTATCGGTCTGACATCGTTGCTAAGTGTCGTATTGTTCGCCCTGCCCGCTTCAGCTGCTTGGAATGATACATACACCGGGTACGCCACATATACAGGATCAGGTTACTCTGGAGGAGCATTACTGCTTGACCCTATCCCTTCTGATGCCAAAATTACAGCGCTTAACCCCACACAACTGAATTATAACGGAATCAAAGCCGCATTAGCTGGAGCTTATCTGGAAGTTCAAGGCCCCAAAGGAAAAACGACAGTCTATGTAACAGATTTATATCCTGAGGGTCCGAGTGGCGCACTTGATCTATCTCCGAATGCCTTCAACCTGATCGGCAATCAAAAGGATGGAAAAATCAATATTTCATGGAAAGTTGTCAAAGCTCCGGTTAGCGGCAATGTCTTCTACCGCATTAAAGAAGGCAGTAGCCAATGGTGGGCAGCCATTCAAGTACGCAATCATAAATATCCGGTCTTAAAAATGGAAGTCCAACAAAACGGACAATGGCTCAATCTCGAAAAACAGGATTACAACCACTTTCTGGGCACTAACTTAGGAAAACAGCCTCTGAAAATACGGATTACGGACATTCGTGGTGTCGTACTGAACGATAGCATCCCAGCTCTAGCCGAAAATGGCACAGGCCAAGCCTATATCGTTAAAGGTAATGTTCAATTTCCAGACTGATTGAATTGCCGCCTCATCTTTGCTTCTTTTCATTTGAACCAATAAAAACGGCCGGGAACCGACGCAATCCAGTTTGCGTATACGTGTTCTCGGTCTTTTTACGGAAAAATCATTATTTTTCACAAAGAATCGGTTTGTTCACTGTCCTGTTCATAAGATCATACGTATAATGAATACATAAATAGGGTGTACTTTACAGCTACGTGCACACAGACAGGAGGCCTGTTCATATGAGCAATTTCAAAAAGCATCATAAGCTACACAGCAAATTGCTGGTCAGCATTACGTTATGTATAACACTAACATTGTTGGTATCCACCACTGTATATTATTTCTACTATATCCGCGTGGAAAAGGAGCAGGCGTTCGAAGCCAATCACAATAGCTTGACGTTGAGAAGCAAAGAGGTCATCAACATGACATCTATTGCTCAATCGTTGGCATTCCAAATGTACCGCAGCAGTACCCTATCCAAGCTGTTGTATTATCCCAAACCCAATGTATATGATGTAACCGCTGCCATGACCGAATTAAATAATTATCTTAACTCCATGCCGTATATTGAATCCATTTATGTGTATAACCCTAAAAGTGACACTTTCTACATTGCGTCATCACAAGGCCAAAACGGGTTATTCAGCAAACATGAACTGGCTGATACAGATATCATTCGCGTGCTCGATCATTATCAGGACTACAAACCCTTTACGCCTATCCCACGTACGTATCCGTTGCTGTCTGCCTCAGACTCCGGGGCTGGCCTAGAGCAAGCAAGCCCAGACATCGCAGCCTATACGTATTTATGTTATGACGCAATCAACTCGAACGAAGCGATAAATTCGGCAGTGATTGTGAATGTATCGGCGGCCTGGATGAACAAGGAAATGGCGGCGAGCCCCATCTCAGGCGGGACCGCTTATATTTTAGACGATCAAGGCAGACTGTTATCTGGGACGACGTTGACAGACGAAGCTTTGAACGAAAAAGAACAGCTATGGCTGCATACCAGAGTCAAAAAACAGGAAACAGGCTATTTTGTAGAAGAATTTCATGGTAAAAGATCACTGATTTCCTATACTTCCCCGGATGGACTAGGTTGGCAGTATATTAGTGTCACACCGTATGAAAGCGTTATCAAAATGGCGAGTGTTATTCGTAATGCCATGGTACTGATCGCAGCCATCATCGGAATGGCAGGATTTGTGGCTTCCTGGCTGCTGTCCAAAATGTTGTATACGCCTATTGGCCAAATTGTTGTGCATATGAATTCACTGGAATCGGAAAAACGCAACAGTATGTATACGATCCGGCAAAACATTTTACGGAATGTGATTAGGGGAATCCGAAATCTTCCTGCTGGTGAAGAACCGGAACGACTGCGCGAGCTCGGGATTACGTTCCAGTTCGACAAAGACTATCGCCTTGTACTCCTGCGCATAGATGAATATGCCCGATGGCAAAGCGAGCGTGGACCTGATCTGCTACCCTACAAGTTTGCAATCATGAATATCGCTTCCGAAATATGCGGGCAGACATACCGGGTGGAAACCGTTGATATGGATGAGGATAGCGTCCTGCTGATGCTCAACATTCTAGACCCTGCGGAACATACAGACACGGTACTACTGGAGACCCTATTACGCCAAATACGTGAAGCTTGTTTTGAATATTTGAAGCTGAGTGTATCACTAACGTACAGCGCGATTACCAGTCAACCAGAACGGCTACATCTGCTGTACCGCCAGGTAGAGAACGCATCTATGCACCGTTTTTTTCAGGGTCATGGCTGTATTATTAATGCGCGAGACACTACAGATGAAGATTTCCAAAATACTTATGTGTATCCATCGGATAAAGAAAAAAAATTGCTGGATACGCTGCTATCTGGTCATACGGAGGATGCGCACCGGATGTTCAAAGATCTGTTGATGCATATGGAGAAATATCCGTTTTCCTCTGTTCGGGTGGCAATATCCCGGCTCATCATGAGTGTGAATAATGCCGTTCGGCATATAAGTGAACTCAATGGATTTGCTATCGAATCTAAACCTGAATTACCATCCGCAGATCGATTAGAGACCGCCGAGGATCTTATTGATCATTACCAATTAGTCTTTGATCAGATTCGCTCCAGTCTAGCGGAAAAACGAAATACGAAGCAAGAACGCTTGGTGCAACAGATCAATGAGCGAATGGAACAGGCCTATACAGATCCTAATTTCTGTCTCAATCAGATTGCGGAAGAGTTGGATTTGTCTCCAATTTATGTCAGCAGGCTTTATAAGCAACAAACCATGTCTACCATCGTGGACGTCATCCAGCAGCTCCGTATTCGCAAGGCCTGTGAGCTGCTGGAACAGACCGACTGGTCAGTGGCTGACGTGGCAGAACAAACCGGGTTTGCGAGTAGCTCTTATTTCCACCGTATGTTCAAACGTAGCTTGGGCGTGACGCCCACAGATTTTCGCCGTTCTAAAGCGAATGCGCAATAGGTAACATCAAAAAAGCAAGCCTCCAATTTTCTGGAGACTTGCTTTTCTGCTTTGTATCACTGCTCTTATGTTTTACTTGATCCCCTTCTCCTTCACATAGGCTTTCCATTGTTTTGTATATTCGGTTTGAATTTTCTCTAAGCCAGCTTGGTTCGCCTTTTGCATGAAGGTCTCAAGACCTTGATCAACGTTGTCGATCAGTCCAGCTTGGAGCGGGTACAGGTATTGCTTCTCAACCTGTTCCAACGCTGCTTTTTCTGCTTGGTAGGTCGTATAATCCTCTGCAAAGCCGGTAAACAGGTCAGGCTTCTGGATTTTATCCAGCTCAGCAAAAATCTTCTTCACACGGTCAAAACCTGAATCAAATAACATGTATTCCGGGTTACGCCAAGCCCAGCTGTTCATACCTTCCCGTGAAAATCCATTCGTACTACCGCTACCTATCATTTGATAGTAACCATCTTTGACTTCGTAGTTTTTGCCTTCGATACCATATTGCGTAAGCAGGTTATAGCGTTTGTCTGTCACCAGCTTCTCATAAAAGGCCAATGCGCGGGCTGGGTTCGGGCTGCTTTTTGGAATTGCAAAGCCATTATGAATCGGATGCACCGGAGTTGCATAACCCGTTGTCAGCGGGAATGGATAGTACTCAAGCTTCCAGTCCGGGTGGGATGCTTTGAGCTTAATGACCATGTCATTAAAGCGGGTTGGATTGTCGCCGAAAATACTCGCTGCTTTACCAGAAGTGACTTGATCCTGAAGCGTATCTTTTACGTTTAATACGTTTTTAGGAATGAATCCTTTATCAGCCCAGCGTTTGTAAGTATTCAGCTCTTCTTTTTGTTCATCTGAGCCCCAATACTTATATACCTCTGTTGGTTTTTCATATTTGATACCAATGCCATAAGGCAAAGCACCCACACTCTTTGTTACTAATTCGGTATATCGATCATGCAGATTTCCCTTGATATCGCTGTTCAGAGATACGGTTTTCATATTTGGCTCATGCTGACGTATCCCATCCATATAAGCCTCGTAACTTTTGATATCGGTCGGTTTAGGCAAATTGTACTTTTCGCGTAAATCCTCACGCCATACAAAACCGTTTGTGACATATTCTTTATACGTGCCAGGTACAGTATAAATTTTGCCTCCGATTTTAACCCCATCCCACATATCCTGAGGTACAAATTTTTGCAAGGCAGGTGCGGCCTTAGGCAGCAGATCGTCTAACGGCAGGAAAGCGCCCTTCTTGGCATAGGCCTGATACTGCGTCCAATCTGCAGTGAAGATCAGGTCGATAGGCTGACCCGAAGACAATAACAGCTTATATTTTTGATCCCAGTCGGTCCACGTCGTATAGTTAAATTTGACGGTGGCATTCAGATCTTTTTCTGCCAACTTATTGATCTCTGCCTCAATGGTAGGCAGATCCTTAGGAGCATCACCCAACATATAAAATTGCAGCTGTACTTTTTGGGATTTATCATCCTCTCCATTTGCTTTTTGTGCGCTGTTTCCGCTACCGCCTCCACATCCAGCTAAGAGCGCCATGATGACCATTACTGCAATCAGGATGGACATGCGTTGTTTTCTTTTCTTTGTGAATGTCATGTGAATCCTCCCTTTGAAATGGTAGTCTGTTTTAATAAAACCCTTACAAAAAGTGCTGCTTGGATGGCACGCCGTCAGCACGTCATGCCATCCCAGCTCTGTAGTGCCGCTTTATCCTTTTACCGCACCAATGGTCAATCCCTTGACAAAGTAACGCTGAATGAACGGATACAGTAGTAAAATAGGACCCGTAACCACGATCGCCATTGCCATTTTGGTCGACTCTGTCGGCATATCGTTGGAAAGGGACACGCCGGTACCTGCACCCATTTGAGCGATAAATTGCATGGAGTTAATTACATTGTACAGATAATATTGCAACTGGTATTTATGCGGGTCATTAATAAAGAGTGAGGATGAGAACCAGTCATTCCAGTAAGCCAAGGCCAGAAACAGCCCCACAGTGGCAATACCCGGTGTAGATAAAGGCAGTACAATTCGATAATATATTTTAAAATCACCCGCACCATCAATTTTAGCAGACTCGAACAGCTCTTCCGGCATGGAGGAACGAATGAAGTTTTTCATCAAAATGATCAGAAATGGAGTCATTAATCCTGGGAAAATCAACACTGTGTACGTATCTAGCAGCCCTAAATACTTCGTCAGCATAATGTACCAAGGTACCAAGCCGCCTCCGAACAACGTCGTAAAGTAAATATAGAATGAAAACGCATTGCGGTATTTAAAATCTTTACGCGCCAGCACATATCCGGCCATCGTCATCAGGAACAGGCCCAATGTCGTGCCTACAACCGTGGTAAAAATCGTCACCCCGTACGCCCTTAACACCTCTTCAGGAAAGGTGAACACCGTCCGGTATCCTTCCAGCGAGAATTGCTGTGGAATAAAGTGATAACCATCCCTGATAATCGATTCATTACTGGTTAGTGAAGCCGAGATAATAAGTAGGAACGGAAGTAAACAAGCAATGGATGCCACAATGATAACCACATAAGAAATGACTTTAAAAATCCGAGTGTATACATCCTCTTTGATCGCCATCCGTTTCGGTCCTCCTTTCTAGAATAAGGCATATTCGTCGTTCAGCTTGCGGATGATATAGTTCACGGTCATGATCAGTACAAATCCGAACAAGGATTGGTACACGCCTGCCGCCGAAGCCATACCCACATCAAAAGTCACTTTCAAGGAACGATACACATAAGTGTCCAAAATATCTGTCGTATTGTACAGCACTCCGTTATTACCAATTAACTGATAGAATAGATCAAATTGTCCTTTCATAATACTACCCAGCGCAAATAACAACAGCACAACGAATGTTGACTTGAGCATAGGAACGGTAATGTACCAGATTCGTTGAAAAATGTTAGCTCCGTCTATTTTAGCTGCCTCATAATATTCGTCACTGATCCCTGTAATCGCTGCTAGGTAGATTACCATACTGTAGCCGAGATTTTTCCACAAATAGAACAGGATAATCAAGAAAATCCACACCCATGGTTTGTTATACACATCCACGCGTTCACCGCCGAATTGCAGCAGCAGCGTGTTCAGAAAACCATTATCATAATTAAATATGTTATACACGATGACACTTAGAATAACGAAGGAAACAAAATATGGCAGAAACATCACAGATTGAGTGATCTTTTTAAAGTAGCGACCTCGCAACTCATTCAGTAAAATGGCAAGGACAATCGCTAACACGTTGCCGAGTAAGATAAAAGCCGCGTTGTATCCAACCGTATTCAATGTCAATTTTGTCAGCGTGCCGGATTGCCATAGAAAGCGAAAATTCTGGAGTCCGACGAACTGGGCCTCAAAAAGGCTGGTATTGAAGTCGAACTGGGTAAATGCATAATAGATGCCGACCATAGGAATGTATGAATTTATGAAGAAAAAGATTAAAGTGGGCAACAACATCAGAAATAATACTCGATTGCGGATCAGTTCATAGAAGAAACCGTGTTTCCTACCTGTTCCCAGCCTACCGTTCAAGCGGGAATCCGTCGTAAGCAGTGCAGAATTTTTGGGCATAGGCTGATTCAATGTGAGTCACTCCCCCTCTATATACATTACCGACTGCAAGGTTTGTAGCATCGCCGCCGTATAACTATATAGTATGTAAGCGCATTCAAATGAAAAGTGAAGCCTCTCATGCTTCATGAACAAAGGAGTGTCTAGAGGAGTGAACAATTCGGATATTTGTGAAGTTTTGTGTAATAAGAGGCGCCTGATCGACGCCTTAAGCCTATTATAAAGCACATTTGGACAATCTGCTCTATTCCTTTTGTCCACCCTGAAAAGTGGTTTCATCTTGTTTCACATGAAATCCAATTTTCTTGGCCTGCTCCAGCAACTCAGCAGCATTATCCTGCGGCTTATATCCGATTCGTTCTTCCAAGTAGCCAATATCATAATAATTATCCGTATTGGCTGATGTCCCATACAAATTAAGATAATTCATCTCTGAAGGGGCCTCGATACAGCAGACGGTCAGATGGATCATATCGCGCTCAGAGATCCAAATATGAGCAGCGCGCTCCGAATGCGGTCGATCATCCCCAGGAAAATTACCGATACGGATATTAATTGAAGATATTTTGCCCTGATCGGCATACAGCCGTCCTAGCAGTTCAATATAGCACTTACTCAATCCATAAAAACTATCTGGTCGGTAGGGATCTTCTACATCTATGGTTTCGCCTACTCTATAAAACCCCGTGGCATGATTGGAACTGGCAAAAATAATGCGTTTTACCCCATTTTTAACCGCAGCTTCATACAGCTTATAAGCTCCGCTTACATTGCCAGACAGCACTTTGCCGAGAAAGTCCCCTTCATCCTTAATCCATGCAAAATGTAGTACCGTATCCACTCCGTGTGTAAGCTCAGCCAATCTTGCAGCATCATGTATATCCAGTTCGACAATCCCTGCTTCTTCATCCCTCCTTACATCTGCGGCGGTTATTTTATATCTTCCTTCCGCTTTTAGCCCTTCATAGAGTACTTTCCCAATTGTGCCCGCCGCTCCTGTAATCAACAATTTCCGTGCCATCGTCCGCATCTCCCTTCTTCTTTGACAGTGTGCCGTCATCCATAGCTTAACCAACTACCTAGAGAGGGAACCTTGTTACTATCATTCACTGCATTCTGTTACCTATAAAAAAGGACCCTGCTACCTGAGCAGAGTCCTTACTTGTTGCTTTTTTTAAGATATTAATTTCAAGCTTGCCGTACTACCCTCACTCTGCGATTAACCAGATAAATGCTAAAGCCGATTAATACCAGACCGATTAGCAGAAAAGCCGTAATCGATTCGTGAAGCAGCATAGAACTGACAAATACTGAAATCACAGGCACCAAAAACGTATAGGAAGCGACCTTACTGGCATCCCCCGAATTGACCAACGTGAAATACAGCAGCCAGGATAGTGAAATTCCCAGCACAGTTCCGAATACCAGCCCTGACACATACGGAACATTCCACACGATGTCCGACCAGCTTTCCGTAACCGATCCAGCTCCTGTTAACACGATGCCTCCAAGTGTACATTGAAATGCGACCAGCCACAACGAATCCACACGCTGGTTGACCTTTTTCACATATACGGTTCCCAATGCCCAGCTCACTGCTGTAATAATGGCGATAATTACACCTGCGATAGCCACATGTCCTGAAAACCCTCCGACACTGACAGCTGCCACACCTAGAAAGCCAATGATCAATCCAATCACCTTGAGTTTGGACATTGATTCTCCCAGCCACATCCATGCAAAAATGCCGACTAGCACCGGCTGAAGATATACCAACACAGAGAACAAGCCAGATGGAACATACATCAGACCCACTGTTTGCAAACCATAAAATAGGACTACGTTAAAAATACCTGAAATAGCATACACCCGCCAATTTTCTTTCCAGCGAATACGATTCCATCTCGGTGCTAAAATCGCTCCCAATAGCAGTCCACCCAACAGTGTACGTAGCCCTGCAAACAAAAGGGGCGGCGTGTATTCCAGTGCAACTTTATAGATGGGCCAAGAAATGCCCCACAATACAACCAGTAGCGCGATCATCATTATCCGCTTGGCTGTCGTTAACTCTCCCATGATGCTCTCGCTCCTCTATGAAAAAAATCACTAGATTTTATATATTACGCCTACAAGACAACTTTATCAACAGAGGAATCCAGTCAATTGCCTATGTTACAATGTATCCAATAGATAGAACTTATAAGGATAGGAGGTTATCAGCACTTGATTTATTTCATCAAATTTCTATACAGCTTCGTGCTTCCTCCCGGTTTGTTTATCCTCGTGATGGCAGGGCTTGTAATCTGGCTATGGAAACGGGCGCGTAAACCTGCGATTGTACTGCTCCTTGTCACATTGCTGCTGTATATTTCATCGACCAATTTGGCTGGAGATGTGTTAATTCGTAGCCTAGAAAAGCAGTACCCACAGCCCCTTACTGTTCAAGGGGATGTTATTGTCGTACTTGGGGGCGGAGCTACAGAGGGAACTCCCGACATCAATGGACAAGGTAATCTGCTAGGGTCTGCGGCCAACCGACTGCTCACTGCGGCTAGACTGCATGAAGCAACAGGTCTACCTATCCTTTTTTCCGGTGGACAAGTGTTTGGAGACAGTGGTAATGAAGCGAATATTGCGCAGAGGCAGCTATTAGGACTGGGTATTCCGGCAAAGGATATCTTCATCGAAAATCGTTCCTTGAATACACAGCAAAATGCCGTATATACCTCCAAAATCCTAAAACAGCACCAGCTCACAAAACCTATTCTGGTGACCTCCGCATTCCATATGCCACGTGCTGCAATGGAATTTCAGCGCGCAGGTATGCAAACGACAGCTTATCCAACCGACTATCTGGCAAGTGAAAAATTGTCACTGTATGCTGCCAAGCTCTCACCGTCTGCTGGGGCCATATCTACAACCGGGACAGCCCTCAAAGAGTATTTAGGAATTTTGGCATTAAAGCTTAAATAATGTTGATACACAGGTGTAAAACGGACACAGCACAAAACAAGCGTCTTGCGCCCGCAGTTTATAAGCTAGTAAGCGATCAAGACGCTTGATCTACCATTACATATTCTAATGCAAGAAAATTTCCGATATTTGTTCTTCTGAAATAACTTTAAAGCCTTCCCTTTTTAACAAAGCCGAGGTTACCCCGTTGCCTGCGATTTTACGGTTTTCGAATGCCCCATTATAGATCGCTGCCGACCCACAGGACGGACTATTTTCTTTTAAAACAATAAGTGACGCGTTAACCTCTCTGGCTATATGCAGAGCTTCGTACGCACCTCTAATGTACTTATCACTGACATCATTGCCTGAAAACTCGATCACCTTAGCTGTGCCACTCAGCACATCCTCCCCTGTCCCTCCAACAATCTCAGCAGGCTCTCTCGGCGTCATAAAGCCCCCAAGTAGCTCGGGGCAGATCGTCATTGCCTTTTTTTCCTCTACCAACTTCTGAATATGTACATCCAGGCTATCCGTCCCGTTATATCGCACCTTCATGCCTGCCAAACATGAACTTACCAGAATCATTAGTTCACCTCATATCCATTGCTTTCATATTAAGTAATTAAAGTATAAACAAATTTCCTCGTAGAGTCATCGTTCAAAATGTAGACTTGATGTCTCTCTCTAACGGTTGTTGCTTCTGCGGGCATCCAATAAACCAAGTGAAATCTTTCCTTAGATAAGGATGTCGTGCAATTGATGACACACTCATGATCCTGCATATTGATAATGCTCCTGACGTTTTGAATTATGTATTAATGCTGCTCAAGAAAGATATCCGTCAATTTGTTACGAAGCAGTTTTCGGAGTACAGGCACGGATGGGCACCTGCCTACATACAATAAACAGACCGCAAGCCTGGTAAGTAACAAAGGTCGTAAGTTCGCAACTACCTCAGGAGGTGTCATCCGTGCCCGGACTATTTAGTGCTATCGCTCTGTTCATCAAGGAATTGACGCTACTCGTTTCCTACGTGAAAAACAACGCCTTTCCGCAGCCATTGACTGAGAAAGAGGAAGCTCGACACCTAAAGCTGTTTGCCGAAGGCAACGCACATTCCCGTAACACACTTATTGAACATAACCTAAGGCTGGTGGCCCATATTGTGAAAAAATTTGACAACACCGGCGAAGATTTGGAGGATCTTATATCCATCGGCACCATTGGACTGATCAAAGCTATTGAAAGCTTTCAGACCGGGAAAGGAACAAAACTGGCAACATTTGCAGCCCGTTGTATAGAAAATGAGATCCTGATGCATTTAAGATCCCTGAAAAAAACACGTAAAGACGTATCTCTCCACGATCCTATTGGGACTGACAAGGAAGGCAACGAGATTACTTTAATTGATATCCTCGGTTCCGAGGCGGACGATATTGTAGATAAGGTACAGCTCAAAATCGAGAAGAGCAAAATCTATCGCAATCTGGATATTTTAGATGAACGTGAAAAAGAAGTGGTAATTGGCCGATTCGGCCTGGAAGCCGGAGGAGAAGAACGAACACAGCGGGAAATTGCACGAGAACTGGGAATTTCTCGCTCGTATGTATCACGAATTGAAAAGCGTGCGTTGATGAAGTTATACCATGAATTTTACAAGCAGAAGGGATAATGAATAAACAGATACCTACCTAGAACTTTTGACTATTTGGAGGCCCTATAAAGGGCCTTTTTTCATGATTTGAATTTCAATTTGTTTTCCTTTTTTCTTAAATAAGTACTAACTTTTTTCTAAATATGACAATGGAAGTGGGGAATAGACTATCGTATCTCCATCCTCATCTCGTTTTAAAATAATAGCGAACTCAGCACCATTACTCTCATCGCCTCTTGGCAACGGGAAGATCATTGCGGGACAACGCAACTCATAATTATGAGGAAATTCTTTTTGAAAATCCTCTAAAGCATAATTCAGAATTGCATCTATTTTATCGGTAAGCACATGAAATCCACCTATTACAAAATCATTGGACTCTTGGGAAGCGGTATACTTCTCAAATAATTTGGTTTTGTATTCCTCAACAGTATTAAAACAAACTTCCCAATCCAAAGGGAATACGCCATCTGCTAAATAATAAGAGTATATTTTCATATTCCATACATTCTCCTTCTCGCACCTAAAATAGTTATTTATATTGTTTCTCTCAATCTTTTTCGATATAAATTAGCCTAGCCTTGAGAATGAGCTTGTTAAAGACCCGAAAATAGCACCCTTTTCTTATTTCCTCCTATATCGTTTGAATTTTTTAATTACGTAGGTTCTTATCCCGTCCATTGCTAGTATAGTTCATGAAATAACTGGTTGCTATTATAATGTTTGGCCACTCATTTATGATTATGCCTTTTTTAATTAAGGAATACATTCATTGAGAGTTTCATATAGATCATATACAACAACATATTTAGCAAATTAGAAATAATAACCAGTGTGATTCCGAAGTTATCCGCTGTAAATAGTATTCTAAGCTGACTAAAAGAGGGCACTGTCACAATTTCCTCTCCTACTTCGGGGTACCGTCGTAAGATTAAATCGGACCACACTTCAGATACAAATTCATCGTTGCTTTTCAATTCAAATCGTGGCAGATGACTAATCGACTCAGATCGCTTTTTGCCAACTGCCTCTGCATCTTCTTCTTGCTTCCGGGATGCGTAAGGGTAGAGCAGATACATACCAAAATGATATAGATGAATATCTATCTTATTGTCCATGAGCTCGTCCACCAGGTACTTGAGCATTATGAGACGGTCAGGCTTCTTTTCGGCATTCAAAAAGATATCATATCTGTGTCTCAGGTTTCGAAAGAATCTTTCCAGGTATTGGTATACATATAAAAAATCCCCCTTTTTAAGTCCTCAATTATTGGCATACATATCGACCTGCACCCGGCTGCAGGCTAGCCACTTCTCCAATCGATCAAAAACCTTAATTTCAAATCCCGATTCATTTCTCCATACTTCAAACCGGATGTTCTCCTCTACCGCCGGCCCTCCAATTGTAACTTGATCTCCTATCAGCATACCTTCAAGATTAGCTTTTCGACTTAGGCTTAGTTTCATAAAACTCATCCTTTCCTTATTAATTAAGTCCAACTGATCGACTCCACAGCCCGTAGCAGTTATTCAATCAATCTTTACTTGTTGCAGGTGTAAGGCTTTTGCCGAAGCCCAACCGCCGATGACAAATTGACATCGGACAATTTGTCCGATATAATCAAAACAAAACGGACAAACTGTCCGAATTTATAATATGAAGGGTGAAACTGGGATGTATATCAAAAGGTTGTATTTTTTACCTGTAGGTGAATGTTTCCTAGATCAATCGGCAGTTAATCGAACCCTTGCCCCCGGGAAATTAGTCGGAATGCCTGTGTGGTCTTTTCTATTGGAAACGACCAGCGGGCCGATACTCATCGATACGGGAATGCCCGACGCTTTTATCAACAATCCCGATTACTACAAGGGGACTAGACGTGAAGGGCGCGTCGTCCCCAGCATGTCTGACGGCGACTCGATCGTAAATGTGTTAAAGCGTGTCGGTTATCGACCTGACGATATTCAAATGGTCATTAGCTCCCATTTACACTTGGATCATTCTGGGGGAAACGGGCATTTCCGCAATACGCCGATCCTTATTCAAAGGGCAGAGTATGATGCGGCCATAAACAATGAGGATTACTCTCCATTAGAGTGCAGGCTGCCCGATTTACAATATCAAATCATTGAGGGTGACCATGAATTGATTCCGGGGGTTCAAATTTTATTCACTCCGGGTCATTCCCCTGGCCATCAATCAGTCCTTGTCACAACGGAAAAGTCGGGTCCAGTGCTACTGACAATTGATGTTGCTTATACTCGGGAGAACTTCGAGAATAGCGTACCGTTCTTGACATTCGATCAAGAGATGGCTGCCAAATCGATTACTCGCATGCAGGAGTTAATTCAGGATGTTCGGCCGTCCTATGTTTTCTTGGGACACGATAGAGATCAGGCGCAAAAATGCCGCACCTTTCCTGACTTCCTGTAATGGAGGAACAGGCTATGGATACTCAATCAATGGCTTTATCCGGCAATGAGCGGAAATTAATGGGGACACTTTGCTTGCTCATTATTTTCGGAAACATCAATATGACCATGTTTAATTTGTCTATACCTTCGATTTCCGCTGACTTTGCCCTGACCTCCTCGCAGGTGAGCTGGGTTATGGTCGGTTACAGCATTTTGATGGCTATCGGCGCCGGTACTTACGGCAAGTTAACGGAGTCCTTTTCCTTTCGCCAGCTGTATGTCATTGGTTTAATCCTTTTAGCTTTCGGCTCTATGATCGGCTTTTTTGCAGCTTCATATTTGCAAGTCATCATTGGAAGACTGCTGCAGGCAGCAGGGGCCTCATCCATCTCTCCCCTGTCTTATGCGGCAGTAACCCTGTATTTTAAGCCTACAGTCAAGGGACGGGTGCTGGGAACCTTATCCGCCACAATCGCCTTTGCTTCCGGCTTCGGGCCTGTGTTCGGCGGTTTCGTGGAGCAATACTTTGGCTGGCGTGCTTTGTTCATCGTGTCCAGTCTGAGCCTATTTGTTATCCCTTTGATATTCAAGTATGTTCCTGACAAGAAACACGCCCGCGGTTCATTCGATTTTCTCGGAGCTGTTTTGTTCTCCGCGGGACTGGCGTTGGTGTTGCTAGGGGTTACGAACTATTGGTTTATGCTCATTGCAGGAGCAGCAGTTCTTCTATGGTTCGGTACTCATATTCAGAAAAAAGAACATCCATTTATCGATGCATCTTTCATGAAAAATGCTCCTTACCGACGAATTCTAGGGATTGGATTCCTTACCTTCGTATGCAACACGGGGTTAACCTTTACTCTTCCTGTCATGATGAAGAATTCCTTTCATCTACCAACTAGTAAAATCGGTCTGCTGATGCTTCCCGGTGCCGTCTGTGCAGCCTTGCTCGGATCCCGGATCGGAGGTTGGACAGATCGTTTCGGAAGCTCCCGCGTGCTTGTCATATCGCAAAGTCTCGTCATCAGCGGATTTATACTACTGGGGGTATCCGTACATTTGCCGCCATGGATCGACGCTATATTGATCATTATCCTTATGATTGGATTCAACGGTGTCCTCACCTCTAGCAGCAATTTAGTTTCGACGACACTCCGTTCGGCTGAGCTGGGTGTGGGGATGGGTATTTTCACACTGGCCTATCTCCTAGGCGGAGCATTCGGCCCTGCGCTGGTCGGCCGACTGATTGATCTAAAGATGCCTTTTTTTGTTGTTTATTTTACCATTTCCCTGTTGGCAATCCTGACATACTTATTCGCAAGAAAAGCAAATCCTAGCGGAAGCTATGGTAATTAGTTTGGTAGACTTACGACATGTCCGAAAGATATGGAGGATGAATAGATGAGTAAATTAAATTCCCAACTGTCCTTTGCTGCTATTCATGAGCTGGCCGAGGGGATCCGAACAAGGAAAATATCCCCGGTAGAGATTACAGAACATGCGCTTCACCGCATCGAACGTTTGAATCCGAAACTGAACGTTTTCGTTACCCAAACGTCCGAACTGGCGATTGAACAAGCGAAGCAATCGGAACGCGATATTATGCATGGTCGGTACAAAGGGCCCCTTCACGGGATTCCCATCGTTCATAAGGATCTATATTACACTAAAGGGATCCGAACAACTGCCGGTTCAAAAATATTGAACAGCTTCGTCCCCGATTACGATTCGACGGTTGCAGCTAAGCTACATGAGGCTGGAACAGTTCTGCTAGGCAAAGTACAGACTCACGAGTTCGCTGCGGGATTGACAACAACTAGCCCGCACTTCGGTCCTTGCCTCAATCCGTGGAACACTGAACTTGTAACGGGAGGTTCAAGCGGCGGTTCGGCTTCTGCTTTAGCGGCTGGACTTACTTATCTGGGCACAGGCTCGGATACCGGAGGTTCGATCCGCATACCCGCTGCTTTGTGCGGTGTCGTAGGGATGAAGCCGACGTACGGTCGGGTCAGTCGGTATGGTATCATTCCAATGGCCTGGTCATTGGACCACCCGGGTCCGTTAACCCGCTGTGTCATGGATGCGTCCCTGTGCTTGGATGTGATGTCTGGCTTCGATCCAAAGGATGAATCGACTGTCGATCTGCCTGCGCCAGGTATCAAGATGTATCCGAATGGTCTCAGGGGTGTGCGTATCGGATTGCCGACAAGCTACTATTACGAGGATTTGATGCCGGAAGTGGAAGCTGCGATGAAGGCCGCTATCAATAAATTCCGAGAACTGGGAGCAGAAATCATCGAAGTTAGCCTGCCCCTGATCAAACATGTTAGAAGTGCGACGATGGCCATTATGATGACGGAAATGTACTCGTACCACGAGAAGTGGCTTGAGACAGAATTGGAACAGTATGGACCGGACGTCCGAATGTTTCTTGAAAGCAGTAGAGATATTCCGGCTTCCATTTACCTTCAGTCTCAGCGGGCCCGGCAACTAATTGTCAATGATTTTTTGAATGCATTGTCCGGAATCGACATCTTGTTGACGCCAGCAACACCGATCACTGCGCCGCGTGCAGATGATGATGCTAGTGTATTCAGATTGAACTCATTTACGCTTCCGACCAATTTGACTGGCTTGCCTAGCCTGAGCATGCCTTGCGGCTTCTCACCTTCCGGTCTGCCGATTAATATGCAATTGATTGGCCGCCCCTTCGAAGAAGCAACAGTACTAGGTATCGGCAATACTTATGAAATGAATACAGACTGGCACAAGAGACATCCGGATTTGTAAGCCTGACTATATTTGATGGAGGGTAATCTATGGATCAAAAGCAATTTAACTCTGAAGTTAGCAGGACCGAAACCGGAACAGATACGACGAGCGACAAGAAAAAAGCATACGAGCAGTTTATTCATACGATCGCAAGTTTAAAGGAACTGGACCTATCGGGCATTGAACCACATTTGCCTCCAATTTACAAAAAGCACTATACCAAGAAATAAAAAAAAGCTCATCGGTCACCCAAATGAATGTATTTTTAATTTTTCACGAAATGTATTATAATTATGAAGACGGACAACATGTCCTATACACGAAAAACGGACATATTGTCCGTTTTTCGTGTTAAATAACAGTTAAATTAATGACGAAGGGAGATGTTTATGGTGAATTCAGAATCGCAATCTGTCTCTCTGAAAATTCCCAGAGAGGAGTTAAACCGAAGACGAATTTTGGCGGCGGCTAGAGAACTTTTCATCAAAAACGGTGTTTACAATGTCAATATGCATCAGATTGCGAAGACTGCTGGAGTAGGACAAGCAAGCCTATACCGCCGCTACTCGGATAAGGGCGACATATGTCAGGAGATCGCGTATGAAGAATACCAACCTTTGTTTGATGAAGTTCAAGCATTTCTTGATCAATCCCCAGAAACCGCTGCCTTGGACCGGCTTTACCATGTAATCGTAAGATATGTCTCTTTTTTAGAAGCGAAAGTTCCTTGGCTCTGTGAGGTCAGCCGGGCCTCAACCGGGCATCGTCCGTTACAATCTCCGTTATGTCAATGGATGCGCAATATAAGCAGAAATCTGCTAAATGAGGCCGTTGAACAGGGAGACGTATCCGGGGTGGACATTTCATATACTATTGAAGCCCTGCTGGCCGTGCTTCACAATATCGATTACCATCTCCAAGATGAAGGCTTTACAAGCCAACGAGTTCTTGATGGATTACACCGCATATTTATTGAAGGTTTAAGAGCTAATAGACATTAATTGAGGGGCCACAAAGCCACATAACATGGATGAGGGATAGTCCTGCGTAACTCCTCTTTTTATCTCATAATGGTATATTGAATGTACAAAGAAACCATATCCTTTCAAATGGTCGGGTGGTACCTCCATTTTACCCAGGAACGGTTTCTTATTGTTTTACAATTGGAGAATAGGACGTCCCTAGTCATTTTTATGACTTATGGGACAACCCTTTTTTTCTGCCAATGACTGCTATGCGAGTTGAAGAGATTTGTACAGCACTTGGGGATTTTATTAAAATTTAGTCTATCTTTCTCCTTACGGATATACAGTAATACTTCGGGCATAGATTTATATAAAGTATGGTAAGATACCCCCGTGTATTCTAATACTGTACAAACTGTTATCCGGCCGGCTTTTTGGAGCAAATCGGAAATCACGAAGTCTACATCAGCCTTATATTTATTGATTCTTTCCTGTCTTAGTTTCTCTTTAGTTTCTTCTATTTTTGAAGTTATTTTATTGTTTAATTCGTTATAATTCGTGATTATATTGCTATAAGACATCCCTAAAAATGTGACTACATCCCTTAATGTAATTTGTTCATGATCGTGTGTTTTGATGTACTCATTTGCAAGTGACCAAAGATATTTTTCCTTTAACTTTTTCTTATTGTGGTTTTGCTTTCTAATTGCTTTAGAGATTCTATTACCCAGTCCGTACTCCCAAGGCAGAAAATGGAATTTTTAGATATCGAGCAATTGCCTTATGAGATATTTTAAGATTTTCATACACAAATGTTTGAAGAGCTTTCTCCAATTGATCTACAAGTTCAGCACTGTTATAATTCTGACGTTCTATTGTTTTCCTTTGATAATGTTCTTTATCTAATAGGGCATTAAATATAAAATACCGTTGCACAGCAGGATCAAATAAATAATAGTAGAACGTTAATATTCCAACCTAAAATCGCTCTTGAGTTCTGTAGTAATCCGAGTTTACCCTCCCAATTTAAAAGCTCTCTAAAAATCTGTACCAAATCACTACTACATGTTCTGGTTGGACCGAATTTTTTAGATAACTCCCTTGACAAAAGCTTATTTTTATTTAAATATCCCATGATCTTGTACACAGTATTATTGGACCTTCCTAGTCGACGTGCTATTTCACTCACCGATTGTGTATTCTTTAGAATCTCCCGTGTTCTCTCAATCATACCAACCCAGTCATTAATTGATTTCCACATGTTATCTGAGGTATCAATCCCTTATTCTTATCCAACATACTGTACAGACGGAATGCCTATTATATTTCTGACCTTGTACCATATGTTAGCATATATAGAATATATATAGTAAATAGAAACACAAAAAACCAATAGAAACAAGGGGTTTTGTTTCTACTGGTTTAAAAATGTCTCAAACATATACCCAAAAATGTCTCAGTTATCAACCAAATCAGTCTCAATTATTACCGTTACTCACAGCCCCCCTCCCTAATTTTGGTTATTTCATTTGAAGCATATTATAAATCATCTCAGCAGCTTCCGCACGCGTAACTTCCTGTTTGGCACGGAAGCTGCCATCTGGATATCCTTGCACTAAATTAATCTCGGTTAGGCCAAGCACATCCTTTCTGGCCCACTCAACAATTTGAGAAGAATCTGAGTATACATTGCTTTCTTGCTGTGGTGTAGCCTTAATAATATTATTCACCATTTTAGCAGCCTGCTCCCGGTTTATGACCCGATCTGGACCAAATACTTTGCTACTAAAACCTCGAGCGACTTGATCCTTAATTGCTGTTTTGAGTAGATCAACGTACCACGCCGATGGATTAATATCCTCGAATTCTAGAGCCATATCCGTTTCGAGCGGTAATTTTAGAGAACGAACAAGCATCGAAGTGAATTCCATACGTGTTACAGGTCTGTTTGGTTCAAAAAGCGTGCTGGATGTCCCCTTCACTACGCCCAAATCGGCAAGCGCATTTATTTTCTCTCTATTAAATACCCGCTCGATGTCACTAAAATGATTTGGCTTCGTCTCGATTGGTAAGCCTTGAAAGAACTCTGTTTTTGTTTCTGTCGGCTCCTCTACAACAGTCTGAATCGGTTTTGCACTCCCTGCGCCTCCTGCTCCACCACCTGTATCCACAGTGTTCCCTGTAGTTTTGCCGTTTGCTTGTTTTGCCTCCGTGCGTTTTCCTTGACTATTTTCTGCCCAAAGTTGAACGGTATACAATTGCTTCTCTCTCAGTTGTCTCCAGATAAAACCTCGATCCTTGCCACGATATAGCTCAGTTCCTTCTTCACTGGCGAGGACGAAAATATCATTTTCATGTTCTGACTCCCAATGGATGATAAATTCTCTATTGGTTGTTTCAATCTTCGAAAACGCAAATGCTGGAGACGGTAGCGTCTCCACCTCACCTTCTGTTCGCTTACCTTCACCGCTTGTGTTCACTGGCTTAACAGTAATACGAGACAATGTAGAACTGTCTAAACCGTCTACTTTAAACTCGTGAGCAATCGTATGACCAATAAGCATCTCATTTTTATAGACATTATAAGCATCTGCACCTGGAGCTTCTTGCCACGTAATAAGCAGATCGGTATCCGTTACGCTTTTAACAACCAAGCTACGATCTGCTATTTGACCTGGCAACGCGCGATACGTAAGAGGAGTTATGCCGCCTTCTCCCGTTGTATTCATCGCCTGTATACTAAACGAGTAAATTATACCGGGCTGGATGTCTGAAAGTATAATATTAGCCTTTCTAGTGTCAAAAATTTCTCCTGTATCTTTGCGGATTACAGCATATTGTGAAGTGCTCTTGATTTCATCCCAGGTCAGTGAAATCCTTCCATTCCCAAGTTCCGTGACTTTTACATTTTGTACCTGAGGCGGAAGCGTCAGCAGTTGACCCAACGCTGGTGGGCTGTAACCACTGCTGTTCCCACTGCTCACTTGAAAATCGTAGTTTTTCCCACCTGCTAAACCAGATACAACTACCCGTGCTTCCGTACTATAATAATTTTGACCGTTGATTGTTACCTTATATTGAGTTGCCCCATCAACCGGAGCCCATATCAATGTGGCATTATGCTCGCGAACATCTACAGCTGCAAGTTGTATAGGTGAATTAGGTAGTGTTAATACGTTGATAGATGTATCCCGACCCGTACCACTTCGATTGTAAGCCCGAATTTTAATATTGGCAGATCTGCCTGCTGGCAAGCCCTCAAAAGTATATGAACGGATACCACGCGGAATCTGCACCTTTGGTTCATCGTTAACATTCAAGATGTACCCTTCAGCCCCCTGCACATCTTGCCACGCTACACCGACAGAATATACATCCTTGGTTACACTTGAAAGTGTAGTTACCCGATCTGGCAATGTCATAACGCCGAGATGAGCGTAGTCTCCAAATCCTGTTGCATTTTCGGCAGATATACGATAGCTATACTCCGTTCCCGCCTGAAGCTCAGTATCGGTAAATTCTGTATACACATCGTTATAAACCGAGACCTCGTCTCGCTCAAGGGCGTAGTAGGTGGCAGTGATTACAGAATTCCACTTCAAGTCGATTCCATCTTCTCTTACGGTTACATTTCGGAATCCGCTTGGGCTGTCTGGTAGACTTAAAAAAGATACATGCTTTGCTGCCCCCTCTCCCGTGTCGTTTATAGCGGATACAGAAACTTCGTAATACTTACCAGGCTCCATTCCCTTAATTGAGTTATACACATCCTGTGTAACCGTATCCTTAAATATGATTTCTCCCGTACTTGCGTCCGCTGCTGTAATACTATATTTATTAGCTGAAAATACTGGCGTAAAGTCGGCCATAATTTCTGCTGAATGACGAGAGACTGGTCGCAACTGGACGTGATCTGGGGCATCAGGTAACGTTAATACATGCACTCGATTGGAATACGCATTGCCACCTACATGATTACTACAACGCACTTCATACTCATATTCATGTCCTCCTAGTAGCCCTCTATCTGTAAAAGAATTGGTGGGATGGCTAACATCCCAAACCTCATTTGTCGTTACATTCCGGACTGTATAGACATAACCATCGTTAAGACCAGAGGGTAGAGTCCAATGCAAATCAACCTCTGTGTTGCGTACAGATGTTGCCGAAAGCACAACCGACTGCGGTTGCTTTTGAATGCGAAGTGCACTGCTGACCGTTTCGTAGATGTTTCCTGCCTGGTCTTTCACCTTCGCATGGACATACCATTCACCTTCATTTGAAAGATCCAGCTGGACTATGGGATCGGCTGCAGTCTCCCAGTTTTCTGGTGAATCGGGACTGTTCGTGACTTTATACTGCATTGTCGATGGTTCAATCCCCGAATGCTGGTCAGCATATTGTATCTTCACGTCAATAGGGGTATCCTTCCATTCACGCGAGTTGGGTGTCAGTTGGATGCTCGGCTGTTCCAAATCGATATAAGTTTTTGCAGTCACCGGAACGCTTCGATTTCCAGCTGCATCTACAGCCTGAGCAGTTACTTCTACAATCCCCGAACTATTTAATATTCCCGATGAACCAGGCACATAAGCGCCAGAGCCCAATTGATATTCATAATGTACGGCTGTAGTATCCGTTGCACCTGAGAGCGTAAATTGTACTGGCTTATTGATATATCGGGTAGGATTCGTTACCTCAGAAAACGCAACTTTCGGAGGGGTTGGTTTGGTACGATCAATCAGGGCCGATTGAGTTACAATTAGACTAGACACATCAAGATTATTGATCGTCCGCGCTGATAGCTCATAACTCCCTTCTGCATTCAATGTAAAAGTGCTATTGTATGTCAGCCACTCCCCTGTTGGACTCAAACGATACTGCGTCATCTTAATTCCATTTGTAGAGTCACTCCCTGACTCAATGGTAATATTCACATCACGGTTTGTTGGACCTGTTTCGCTAGCCCGTATAAGAGGAGCCGTCGGCCCCTTTTTATCAATCGTGACTTCTTTGCTTACCTCCCGGCTCACATTACCGACGCTATCGATGGAACGAGCATATATCGTGCTTTTGCCGTCTTGATTCACATGAAACACTCCACCGTAATCCTGCCAATCCTGATTCACAACGCCGGTCAAACGAAATTGAGTATGAGCTAGTCCAGAATAATCGTCTGCACCCGGTTGTAATAAAACGGCATATTCATTACTGTTTCCTGTTACGTCTATATTGGGGGGAGTGGGTGGCATCCTGTCTATCCGGGCATTCGCGGAAGAAAGACCACTATACTGGTTATTCACATCCACTGTACGAGCATAAATTGTATTTACACCATGGTCATAAACAGTGAAAGGCCCGATAAATTGCTGAAATGCTCCTCCATTCAGGCTATATTCATAGTGTTTTAATCCTTCAGGAGCTACATCTCCATCGATCCACACGGTTACAGGCTTTTTGGTCCACCCTGTAACAGCTTGTCCCCCTGCGTCTGCGTGAATCTGGGGTGGTTTAGGCATCAAGTCTGATTTGGGAATAATACGGATTCCAAACCTGGATATTTCATTACTTGTCTGTTGACTAGTTCCCATCGCTCTGAAATATCGAACATCCCTTAATGTAATAGAGTCGGTGATATCTATCCATTTTCCCTGGTAATCGCTATTGGCATAGAATTTCGTTACATTAGTCCATGTATATAAATTCGTTCCGTTAGGTCTCCAACTGTCGCCTGCTGCGGCATTTGATGTATATATATCGGTATGATAAGACCCCTCAATGTAAACAAAAACCCTGTAATCAGAAGTCTTAATAGATCTTCCAATATCAATAAAACGATTTGTCGGCTGTGTAGTCCCATCACATTTATACCTTGCCGAACCCATGCCAGTGTATACTTCCGTTGCTCCTATCCCACTTCCTGACCAAGAGCCCCAACTGTCGCCCCCATCTGGCAAATTGTTTTGGCAAAAAGGGCCTCCAATGATTTCTTGGGTAGCAGCTGATACCCTTTCCGGGAATATAGGAATGATCATCAATAAGAGGAGTAAAGCCAGTGCTCCATACACCCATTTACCGTGCTTCCTAACCCTTCGTTTATTTTTTCGATACATATCACTTCTCCTTACTTTATTTTATTTTCAAAGATTTCTACGTACTCGCTTTGACTAAAATAGAAAAAGCACCCCAAACCAAGGCAATAATGCCTGAGTTTGAGGTGCTTCCTCAAGTTCACGAGTATGTTTTGAAGCTATTATACTTCGTTCCAAGCAGGATGTAAACAGAACAGCAAAATGAACTGTAATAAATTTTCGAATTTCTCATCTCAGCGATCGTTTTGAAGTTTTAATCAACCTGAACACCCAAGTTTCGAAAAAATCCCCGCATATTCTGCATGTAAGAGTCCTGAGCAGGAGAAGATTCCTTAAGAAGATTTTGCATACTGTTCATAAACGCAGAAGCTGAGGATGTATCCGCTTTGTCAAACTGATTCGTTAATTGTGGTTTATTTAACAGCTCTTCAGTCTGTTCTGTACGCTCTTTGTATTTATTAATCCAATCGGGGTTTTGAGGAACCTTTTGTGCAAAACTCAACAGCTGGCTTAATCCATTTCCTCCACCTTTGATGTCATTCATGAACGCAGTATATTTTTGAGGATCTACCTGTTTCATCACTTCCGATAGTTTAACGTAATCCTCAGGGGCACCTATCGGACGATCTATTGGAGTCGTGTAGCTAATATCCCCGGTCTCTGAATCAATGGTTCGTGTCAAGGCAATACCAGCTATCTGGTTCATGGTTTTCATAAATTCCTTGGCTTTATCGCCTTCCATGTAACGATCTGCAATATACTTGGATTGGGAAACTCCCATTTCCAGCAGCACCGCGCGCTGCTTCTCATCCGTTACCGTTCCGTCGACGATTAAATTGGATTGAATCATGTTGTATACTGCATTGGACACTTCTTCCGGCTGATCTTCCAAAACTCGGTTTAATGCATCATTGATCTGTGTTGTGCCAAAATACTTGGCAGCATGCGACACGATGGCCCCTTCAGCCAATTGTCTGCCGGCTTCACTAATCTCTACAGAATCCTGAACGACGAACCTGGAGAGTTTTTCTTCATGTAGCTGGGGGGATGGAACTTGCTTGCTTGCCGGATTGATCCGTAAGCTACTAGAGCTAAGAACCGCTTGTTGTGCTCTAAGAGGTTCAAAATTCATCCTGTTTCCTCCTGTCATGTTTGTAACAGGCAATCTAAGGCGTATGTACAATCTAATGTAACCCTGTCGCTATATATATCGGACAAAGCATATATGGAATGAATATATGCTTTGTCCTAAAAATGAACAATTTTTGAAGCAAGCTCCTGACTCTGAATGTGAATTGTTAAACAAACAAGCTGACGCTGTCACTGCTTAATAGAACAGTACATCAACCGCCATAAATGCTATAAGCAAAGTGATATACAATATCTGTGGCTGTAAGCGAAGTACCTGACACCTGGGCAGCTACACCTGAAAGATCATAGTAATGTGTAAAGCTTATGGGGCCAGACAAGTATTCCGCAATACTTCCCGTAGAATGCGGTAGAGAAAGGGTCACACTAAAGGCTCCATTTTGATCCGTATAGCCAGTGCTTGTACGAGTTCGATTCCCGCTGCTTTCAGTCCAGTTCTGGTTCAACCATGTCACATTAACTGGCGCATTTGCTACTGGATAATTATCCGTTGTAGTAACGACACCCTTTACAGTCAGGTTGGTATTTCCATTAACCCGATAATGGCGACCGTAAGAGTAGGATGGATAGTCATTCGGACCGTTTTTAGAGTCGTATCCGTTAATTACAATTTTACCAGCCCGAAGTACTGGTTTAAGTGTCAGTGCATATAAGTGATCAGCTGAAAACTGATTTGTGGTGTACACTCGCACATAGTAGGTTCCCGTATTCAAGGTAACATTATGATTGGTTTGCGGTAAAAGTACCATTTGGTTGCCACTAAGAGCCCCGTAAACTTCCGCTTTGTAACCGTAGCTTTCCGAAGTGCTGTCTAATTTGACATTCAGAGCATCATAATTGCGATTCGCAGGAATTGTAACTTGATACCAATCGTTGTCAATTCCTGAATGAATGGAGCGTGAATTAAGGGTAGATCCCCCTGTACTAAATGTAAAGTTATAGGCATGAAAAGCACTCTCATCTGGTTCATAGGCATCATATTGGGAGTTTACATCCACGGTTAAATAGAAAGGATCATTTATGCTCGATCCCTTTTTGGAATGGACTGCAATTGCGTAAGCTTTCTCAGATCCGGTAGCATTACGGCTTCCTACGTTTTCAGGAAGTGATGCAGACCCATGTTCATACTTGTTAAAATAGGTCCCGTAGGTGGAGGCATCAATAGCATTGGGGTTAATATCCCCTGTCGTCATATCAAATTCGTACAAATATAAGTCATAGTCAAGCTGTTCTGAAAATGGACCATCCAACTGTGCCTGCAACAATTCACCTGGCTTCACATAAATCGGATATAAAAACTGCGTGCCTCCCTCTTCTGTAATCGTACCGGAGTACGTAGCAGAGGAAGCTGTAGCTACCGTTGGACTTGCTTTCAGGGAAGGAAGGGTCTCCTTTTTCAAAGAGAATGTCTCTGGTGCTTTGAAATTGATATTTTCCTGCATGTTATAAACTGAGGATGTAATACCTTCAGGCTTGTCCACCCGGGTTAGATGCTCAATAACATCTTCGTTATTCGTTGTTAGCTGAAAACTGGAATCAGCTTCAACAGCTTGTTTTTCCTTGTTCATCTCTGTTCCTTGACTCGCGTTTGCAGTCATCCCAAAAGCAAACAGGAGCATCAAGCTGAGCATAACTGAAATAGCCTTTCTGAACCTCTTCATACTGAAATCCCCTCTCAAATGGTTTAAGGAATTCCCGCTATTCCCTGGAGAACCAGGGCAATTCTAGGCTGTTGTCTCTATCATAAAACATTCTTGGTTCTAATGGAATATATTGTGTAAATATTTTTTAGTCTTCATTCCCTAAAATAGAACCCCCTAGAATCAATAGATTATATGATAATTCTGGGACAATAAACTTATTTTAGACACTATTTTACCATAAAAACCCTACCAATCTCTTGTTTATACGATATAATAAATAGATATGGGTAGTACTTTTAGCCTATATCAGCGTCGAATTACCCATAAACATACATAAAAAAGGGGAATACAGATGAAAAAACTCACCGTATTTATGCTAGTATTGTGTTGCTTTTCAATTTTGTCAGCTTGCTCTACCGATCCAGTAAAAAAAGATTTAATTACCTATGTGAATGACGGAATGCTTCCGTTAGCACAAGATGAAAAAGCAGTAACTGAAAAATATGAATCCGTGACAGGGGATAACTTCACAGATGATGAAACACTATATAATACGTTACGAGATGATATTATCCCAGAATACACCAAATACCTGGATAAGGTTGAAGCAGTAAAGACGGAAACTCCTGAGGTACGAGCTGTCCACGAAACCTACATCAAGGCAGTTAGCACTCAAAAGGAAGCACTCATTACGATGGTCGATGCGTTGGAAAAAGGGGATCTGAACTTAATTAATGAGGGTAATACCAAGCTAAGCGAGGGTAAAAAGCTATTCAGAGATTTTGGTGAACAGGTTAACACACTTGCCAAAGAGCACGACGTGAAGATCAATAAGAAATAAATTTTAAAGCTCCCGTCTGGGGAGCTTTTTCTATATGCTAGGAATACTCGAAGCAAATTACCGCTTTCTTTAATTCTCGATCATAAAATAAGTAAACCGTATCAGCTCCAAACGCTTGAAAATAATACCCGGTGAAAGAACCGATATATGTAAATGTCTCACCATTGGTACGTTTAGGCACATGAAGCAAGTTAGTTTGCTCGAACTTAAGCATCTCTTCCAAGGATTCGTCATATTCCTTGATGTAGCTTTGAGCCTCATCAGACTGAAATGCGATATCATCCAGAATACCGTTGACTTCGGGAAAGCTTAGCCCCCAACCACTGGATTGCTTTTCCTCAAAATCGTGGGTGAGCTCTTCCACAGACTTTTTGGCCTCTCCAAAGGAGGAATAAGGATAGATTTTATTATTTTCTAAGAAAAATGCTTTGCGAGCTTCGTAATCTTGTTCATTAGCTGTGTACACCTGATCCAGTCCGTCCAACGCTATGACTTCTCTCTTCATACGTAGGTACGCTTTATCCCCGGTAGATTTCAGCGCTTCATAGGTAGCTTCCAGCTGCACTTTCTGATGAAGACTAAAATAATTCCAGTCTGCTTCGAATTTGTATTTGCCGTCAATTACATCGAATCCCAGCATATCTTCCTTGGTATATAAGGTATGAAATTGCTGAGTATTTTCACCCACACAGCCTTCGTGGATTTCTTTTACGGAAACAAAATGAAGCCACTCGTCCTGCTCTGGAAATAAAAATTGAAGATTAATCGAGCAAATTGGCAGAAAGTGCTTACGGTGATGTTCAAGATCGCTGGCAAATACGTCCTCGTATGCTGGAAAACGTTTGATAAATCTCTCTGGTATGTTCATGGATGCTCCTCCTAAATTGTACGGTTCTATGGTTGCTTTTCGATCCGAAACGTCCCCTCACTCGAAATCACGCTGTAAATTTCATCAAATCCTTCTTCGTAACTTGGGACCTCTAGTTTACTCATTACACTTTTAATACCGATTTCAGGAATATACTCTTTGCCTGTGCGCTGCTCATTACGCTTAAAAGATTCAGCATAATCAGGTTCAAAGTAGTAGCCAATGATTTTAAATCCCTTGTTTTTACAAGCATCTATATATTTCTTTCGTTCTTCGACTGTGGGATTTGTATTGTCCACTACAAAACGCTGCATCGTTTCGATGGAGGTCTGAAGGTACATATTTTCCCTATTTCGTGTTTTAAGCATATCAAGATTTATTCGCATATGTGTTTTGAAGAATCGTTCTTTATAAAAAGTCGATTTGCCCGAAGCCTGAATTCCTATAAAAATGACACACTCCAAACCTCACACATCCTTGTCCAGGTATACATATTGGTTAATATAATCTCTATTTTGTGAAAAGATTGGCGTGTCATGATCAACATCCCACTTGCTTCTGACGGCTTCTCCTTTGTTATACTGTTGTTTGGTAATACAGATTCCCCGCTTTTGCCAGACTGGAAGGTCGTTCCAGTTCAGTCCTTTTTCCACAAAAAGCTTGTCTTGGAGCTGACTTCCGTTCAATCCTTGTAGTTCTGAATGCTTAAAATGAGCTTGAGCTACCATAGAAATGCTGTTTTTAGTAGCATCTTGTTGTCTCCATAGAAAGTAGTTGGCAACCTCATCGTGAGGTAAAACCCATGCTCTTGCATCAAAAGTGGCTAGAGGCTTATCCGGATAAACTTTCTGGATTTCCTCATTAAATTTGGCAGTAGCCAAAGAGGCAGATATAGACACCATCTTTTGAAGATTATTTTCAAACCATGATTGTGTCGTTAATTTGTCATAATTCGTAAGAAGCAGAGAGATTTCATCACTCTGATGGTACACCAGTTTACAGCCCATAATATTATAGGCCAAATATTTGCACGTCTCCCATAATGCAAAGATTAACTTTTCATCAAAAGGTTTCGTCATCCCACGTGTAAAAGTATGAAAATGAGCACCATCGATTCTGATAATTACGGGTAAACGGCGGGGCAGACTTAATCTATAAGCATTTTCATATTCCTTCATTCTATTTCCAAAATCATCTTTTTTCATAAACTATGTAGCTCCTTCACTTTTCATTGCATCCAAACATCGAAATCAATCAAAGGTGCAGCCGAACTCTCCAACAATATGGATATTGTGGGTTCCAATTTCTTTTTATTTCACAGCAATATTATCCTCGAACACAAAAACGGAGATGGCTATATCCTCCTCCACTTTAATATCTGAAAAAAGATGCAGTAAGCGGGAATCCATATACTCCTCCAGTTCTTTATTGAACTGTACAGGATAGATTTTTTGTACCATTTTGGTTCGAGCTGCATGCACCATCTCTCTTCCTGCAACCTCTTGTGCAAGAAATTTTTCGGATGGAGTTAAATTGCCGTATAGCATTGTGATGGCCATATTATCTACAAAGGTTGTATGTATGCGTTCCGGGCCTTTTCCAAATAGCTCTTTACGTACTTTTCGAATAATTTCGTTAAAACCCGTTTCCTTTCTCATATCGCACCGCTCTCCTAAATCTACTAAAATCCTTGTTACTATTTCCATCATAACCGATTCCTATCATATAAAACAGAGATTAAGCGAAAGTGATTCTTGGAACATGCTTACCATTGGACGCATAGAAAAGAAAACACAGCCCGCCCGATCGGACAGACTGCGTATATTACTGAATCCAAACAGACTAATCTTTCACCAATCGATTCGACAGCATCAACATGATAAAAGAGAATAAAATAATGACGGCTACCCAACTCCAAGAGAGTGTCATATTTCCGACCTCGGACGCGGTGTAAATCGCCGTAGGCAGGGTTTGAGTCTGTTCAGGAATATTACCCGCAAGCATCAGCGTAGCTCCAAACTCCCCTAACCCTCGGGCAAATCCGAGAATGTATCCTGAAATGAGCGGTCGGTAGGCAAGAGGCATCGTAATATGGCGAAACACTTGCCATTCATTGGCACCTTGCGCACGTGCAGCCTGCTCTACCTCGGGATCTACAGCTTCAAAGCCTGCTTTGATCGTCCGATAAGCCAGTGGAAAAGCAACAACTACGGCCGCCACCACTGCGGCTCCCCACGTAAATACAATGGTCTGCTGGAACAGGCTTTCAAAGGCAGTGCCAATCCAGCTTTTCCTTCCCAGCAAGATGAGCAATATAAAGCCGACAACAGTGGGCGGCAAAACGAGCGGAAGAAGTAGGACGGTCTCAATCACGCTGGTTCCTCTCCGCAGCGAGCAGTTCGCCATCATCCGAGCTACCACAGTAGCTAATAAAAAGACAATAATGCTGGCAACGACAGCGACTTTGACAGATACGATAACCGGAGGAAGAAAAGCCGACCAATCCAACGGGACCCCCTCCTTTATCTGTGAATTCTATTTCTTTTCTGTTGGAGCTGAAAATCCATCTTTACTGAATACGCTCATGGCTTCATCTGTACGCAGAAAATCGACAAACTCGCCTGCTTCCTTGCTGTGTTTGGTTGCTTTTACAATACCTTCTGGATACAGGATAGGTGCATGCAATTCCTCAGGTACTTCTAGTGCTACGACTGTTTTATCGGATGATTTGGCATCTGTCAAATAAACGAGTCCAGCATCGGCATTGCCTGTTTCAACATAGTTTAATACCTGTCTTACGTCTTTGGCGAATACCATCTTCGGTTCCAGCTTGTCCCACAATCCGGCCTTTGTCAGCGATTCTTTGGAATATTGTCCGGCTGGAACGGTAGTAGGCTCCCCAACAGCAAGCTTTAGGAAAGAAGGATTTGTCAGATCATTGAGTGTAATACTTTTGTTATACGTGCTGTTCGCCTTATCTTGCGGAACAACCACAACCAGTTTATTTTGAAGCAGTACGCTATCTTTTTCCATTAATGAAGCATCGGTTAAAGCCTTCATTTGCTTCATGCCTGCCGATATAAATACGTCAGCGGGTGCACCCTGCTCAATTTGTTTTTGTAAAGTACCGGATGAAGCATAGTTAAAGGTAAGCTTGATATCTGGGTGCTGCTTTTCATATTGATCCTTGAGCGTATTCAGACTATCTTGAAGACTCGCAGCGGCAGATACAATCAACTCTGTTTTGGGTGCGGACGGTGTCGACTGTACAGCAGCCGGAGACGAACACCCAGCCAGAACCCATGCCAACAATCCAACAAACATGAATATGTACCCGAATCTCTTTTTCAATTTGTTTTTCCCCTGTCCTCTAAATTCCGGAATGAGTTGACAATGCAATCTCATAACGGTCCAAATCTATTGGGTCAACCCAAATATTTGTGATAAATAGATCTTGCCTCGGCGATATCCTTGGTGCCATGGATCAGAACACGTCCATCCTGAAAAAGAACCAACCGATGCGATCCAATGACAACGGATACTAGATATGGATTATGCTCCACTTTGCCCCCTTGGCGGGATAGCAGGCGTGCCGCTTCGTTCAGATCACGTACAGCACCCGTGACTGGTCGGATCTGAACCGTATCACGTCCGCACAGTACAGCCGTTTTAGCCTGATGCTCCGATTGTAGAAATGGATACACTGGATGCTCACCACATGTCGGACAATCAATTTTTTTCATGGCGCTGATCTGGATCGCCTGATGTTGATTATTCCATAGATCGAAGGAAATCAGCTTGCCTTGTAAGGCTGAATTGTCCCCAGTCAGCAGCTTCAATGCTTCGGCACTTTGGTAAGCTGCCACCATTTGTACAGCTGGACTAATGATACCGACCGTATCACAGGTGGCACCGCCGAGCGGTACAGTTCCGAGCAGACAATGCAGACAGGGTGTCTGTCCTGGAACGATCGTAAAGGTTGTCCCGTAGCTACCAACACACGCTCCATAAATCCAGGGGATTTGGTGCTTTACAGCGTAATCGTTCAAAAGCAGACGTGTATCGAAATTATCAGTGGCATCTACGATGAGGTCCACCCCTGTCGCAATATCGCCGATTTCCTCCAGTGATACATCTTGAACTAGTGCACGGATGTCCACGTCCGAATTGATTTGCTGCAATCGCCTCTGGGCGGCCACTGCCTTGGGTATCTGTTCATGGGCATCCGCTTCGTCGTAGAGCTGCTGGCGTTGCAGGTTGCTCCAGTCTACATAATCTCGGTCTACCAACGTCAACCGTCCGATGCCCGCTCGCACCAGCATGTCCGCGTTCGCAGTTCCCAGTGCTCCAGCACCTACCATTAATACATGCTTGCTGCGGATATTTTTTTGTCCTGTCGGCCCGATTTTTCCGAATAATTCCTGCCTTGAATATCGGGTGTGAGACGCCTGCGTGTGTGCTTTTGCATCAGCATCTGTTATTGGTTCCTTTTTCATTTCAGACATGTTAATTTACGCCCCCATACTTCTTATCCATTAATTGCTGCAAGTTGATCAGACAAGATAAAAGCCCAGATGTCCCGCCTAACTCGAAGTTATGGGGTGTTATGAGGATTCCAGCCACCTAGCTGGTGCCCCTTCCACTCCGAGCCGTCTTCCCACACTTCCTTTTTCCAAATCGGTACGATTTGCTTCAAGCGTTCAATGGCATGGCGACTGGCCTCGTAGCAAGCATCACGGTGCGCAGCAGAAACAGCAATCACGACACTGGTCTCTCCAATCCTTACCGTACCAAGCCGATGTGTAATAGCAGTGCGCGTTGACGGCCAACGATCTGCAATTTCGTCACCTATCTGCTTCATCGTGTTCATGGCCATCGGCACATATGCTTCATATTCAAGCAGCACCGTTCGCTGACCTTGTGTAAATTCCCGAGTCGTACCATTAAAGGTCAATGAAGCCCCATGTGAAGGGTCGTGTACCTTGGAGGTTACCTCATCGGCATCAATCAGATCGTAGGTAATAGCGTATAAGCCACATTTTGAAACGACCGTCTCCATTCCGGGTGCTGACTGATGAAGAGCAATTGCGTCTGATGGAAGCACAAGTTCATCTGGAGAAGCCAACTTCTTATGATGGGTAAAAAAAGAACCTGACAGTTGTGAAGCTATCTCCGGGTACAGCTCATTCAGCCTTGTTCGAATGTCTGCAATGGTCACCGTTTCCTGTGAAAGTTCCATAGTGATCACGTCACCAAATTGTTCCGCCATACCTGCGAATAATTGAATATGATATTGCATTATGCACCCGCCCCCCTTTAATACACCCTATCTATCGAATTCACCTAGTCTGTTATTGAAACTCATCCTCCTGAAACCGGAGGAATAATCGCAATCTCATCATGTATACTAACCAGATCCTCAGGAGCGGCGTAGGCTTGATTTCTGGCAACAAAAGCCCCCTGCAACTGGGCCGCTGCTTCAGGGAAATATTTGGACAGCAAGTCTTTTAATTCGTTGACGGTCATCGTTTCCTGATCAGCAGACACCGTGATCATAGGCTTTCCCATCAGTTCTGCAAGTCCGGCAAATACTTGAATATGATAGTTCATTAAGTAGGTTCCCCCCTTTCAGTACAAGGACTGACCATCGCATATACACCAAGAAAAACCAACATGAACTAATACCTCGAAAGGTTTTATTCCATGCTGGTTAACGATGATGGTCTACATTGATTATTTTTTATATTATATTTTAGATTCTACCAGTTCATCAATCCGCTCCGTGTGCGTGTACACGTTCAAAGAACGACTTCGTATAAAACCGACGGTAGTAATCCCGAGATCCTCTGCCAATTCAAGTGCAAGCTCTGTGGGAGCTGACTTGGACAAAACAACCTCACAACCAATTTTCGCAACCTTCAACAAAATTTCAGACGAGATGCGCCCACTGAATACGATGATTTTATCTTGTAATATAATATCATGCTTTAGGCAGTACCCATAGATTTTATCGAGCGCATTGTGTCGGCCGATATCCATTCTGGACAGGATTATTCCGTCTTTATCACACAGCGCAGCATTGTGAACGCCACCAGTCTCCTGAAACGTATGTGCCGAGGTTTGCATCAAATTCATCAGGCGGAAACAGTCATCAAAAGATACCTTAACATGGGCATCATTCATTCTTTTTGCCACTTTGGCATCATTTATAAAGTAAAATCCCTGTCTACTTTTTCCGCAGCAGGAGGTAATGTATCGTTTGGAATGAAAGTTTTGATAAAACTCATTCATCCGACGGGTTTTAATATGAACAAATCCTTCTTTTTCCTGAACCCAAATTTCTTCGATATCATCATACCGTTGAATGACGCCTTCAGAGGCCAAAAAGCCTACTGCCATATCCTCTACATACTCTGGTGTACAAACCATGGTGGCAAATTCCTGCTGATTGATTTTAATGGTCACCGGATACTCCGTCACCACTGTGTCTTCAAAACGCTTGATCTGACCGTCCCGGTAACGCAGGATCTCGCGTTTTACCTCAGCCGGCTTTTCCATGTGCTCAACTCCCTTGTTTCTGACAGGCTGGCTCTTTGGTTCACCCGCCGATATGTGACATTTCAATTTTGGACGATGCTTGCTTTGTATGAGTCAACCGTTCCTCTGAATAGCGGTCGGTACGTCCTCTCCAAACACGCTCAATGTAAGATCTAATCTCATCATCGGATTGCTCGGACCGCAGCATCGTGCGAAGCTTGTACCCTTTAGACGCAAACAGGCATGTGTACAAGGAGCCCTCAGCAGAAATTCTCGCCCGTGTACATGTGGAGCAGAAAGCGTCCGTAACGGATGAAATAATGCCAATTTCCCCGTCTCTGTCCAGATACCTATAGCGCGTCGCCACCTCACCTTTGTACTGGGGTGGAACAGGTTCTAACGGCATGTGCTCGTGGATCGTTTCGATGATCTGTTGCTTGGAAACAACCTGATCCAATTTCCAGCCATTGGTGTTGCCTACATCCATAAATTCAACAAAGCGCAAAATATGCTTTTTCTTTTGAAAATAGTCGGCCATGGGCACGATATCCTGATCGTTAAAGCCCTTTTGCACGACCATATTTATTTTCACCTGCATTCCCGCTTGAGCTGCAGCCTCAATACCTTCCAGCACCGCCTTTACACTGCTTCTCCCCCCGTTCATTCGGCGGAATCGATCATCATCAAGCGAATCCAGACTAACTGTCACTCTCTTCAGCCCCGCCTCTCGCAGTGACGCTGCATACTTAGGCAAAAAGACACCGTTCGTCGTCATAGCAATATCTTCAACCCCATCGAGTTGAGTTAACGAATGAATGAGCGAGGACAGATCTTTTCTCAGCAACGGCTCACCACCAGTAATGCGAAGCTTTGTAACACCTAGCGAGACAAAGATACGAGAGAGGCGGGTAATTTCCGCAAAGGTCAATATTTTTTCTTTTGGCAAAAACGGATAGTCATGGCCAAATATTTCTTCAGGCATACAATATCGGCACCGAAAATTACATCGGTCTATGACGGATATTCTCAAGTCCCGTAACGGACGATTCCATTGATCGTCGCTGCGGTTCGCCATCCCGTTCACCTCAATCCGTCTTCATTAATAAACCTCTTTAAACTCTGAACTGAACCAAAAAACCGGCATCACAACAACTTCTTCGCTTATGAATACCGAAGAATCTGCTAAATGCCGGTTAATTTATCTACATCAGGATTTTACGAATCCTCACATCATGTGATATAGAAAAATCAAACTAACAAGCGCTGCGCCAAATAAAATATACGCGATTCTCACGTACACTCCATTCACGAATGCTCTCAAATAGATACATCCCTATTGTTAGCAATCCTGGAACGTTTGTCAATGATTTTTCGTTTTCTCAATTGATAATCATTATCGATTAAAAATTTTAATAAATCACCGTTGAACTATCTTAAATTTTACGCTATAGTTACACCAGATGACATGCAGAAAATGACATATTCAATTTATTGATATACAGACGGTGCGTACTGTCTGGTATTAATACATACTCCTATGGCGGATTGGCCTCCAGGACCTAGAGCTTGGTCACTACTCCACCATAAACACAAGTGCTTAAACACGAGCACTTGTGTTTATGGTGGAGTTTTTTTGTTCCCAATTTTAAAATTCAAAATCTGAAAGGAGCCTGAACCGTGACGGATAGTACGATCAAAATTACATTAAACGGACAGGAACTGAAAACGAATAGCAGTGCAACCATTCTTGAAGTAATCAACGAAAACAATATTGCCCATCCCCAACTGTGTTACGTTCCCGAAGTGGATCCGATCCGCACCTGTGACACATGTATCGTGGAAGTAGACGGAAAGCTTGTACGCTCCTGTTCAACACTTGCTACGAATGGAATGAATATTCATCTACATTCAGATCGCGCAAAAGCAGCTCAAACCGAGGCTATGGATCGTTTGCTGGAAAATCACCTCCTCTACTGTACAGTGTGCGATAACAACAACGGTAATTGTAAACTGCATAACACCGCAGAGCTTATGGAAATTGAACATCAAAAATATCCGTATCGACCGAAGGTTGATCCCACAGAAGTGGATATGTCCCACCCTTTTTACCGTTATGATCCCAATCAATGTATTGCATGCGGCCAATGCGTAGAGGTATGTCAGAACCTTCAGGTCAATGAAACACTGTCCCTCGACTGGGAGGCTGAACGCCCTCGCGTGATCTGGGACGATGGGGTTGCAATTAACGATTCCTCTTGCGTCAGCTGCGGTCAGTGTGTAACGGTCTGCCCATGTAACGCCTTAATGGAAAAATCCATGCTGGGAGAGGCCGGCTTCATGAGCGGCATAAATAAGGATTTATTAAATCCAATGGTTGATCTAATTAAGGAAGTGGAGCCAGGCTACAGCGGTATTTTTGCAATTTCGGAAGCTGAAGCAGCGATGCGTGAAACCCGTACGAAAAAAACAAAAACCGTCTGCACGTTTTGTGGTGTAGGTTGCAGCTTTGAAGTTTGGACCAAAGGCCGCAAAATTTTGAAGGTACAACCTACCTCTGAGGGGCCTGTTAACGGCATTTCGACCTGCGTCAAAGGGAAATTCGGTTGGGATTTTGTGAATAGCGATCAGCGTTTGACCTCGCCTTTAATTCGTCAAGGAGACGAATTCGTGGAAACAACCTGGGAAGAAGCCTTGAGCCTGATGGCCAGCAAAATGGGAGCGATCAAAGAAACCTACGGCGGCGAGGCACTCGGCTTTATTTCTTCGTCCAAATTTACCAATGAAGAAAATTATCTGATGCAAAAGCTGGCTCGTCAGGTGTTCCAAACGAATAACGTTGATAACTGCTCACGGTATTGCCAATCTCCTGCATCATGGGGTCTACAATACACCGGAGGCATCGGCGGAGACAGCGGTACGATTAAAGACATTGCCTCAGCAGGTTTGGTCATACTGGTCGGCTGTGCGCCGGGAGAAGGACATCCTGTGCTGGCTACCCGCATCAAACGTGCGCATAAGCTGCATGGTCAAAAGCTGATCTCGGTGGACCTGCGCAAACATGAAATGGCAGAACGCGCAGATCTGTTCATGCGTCCGAAGCAAGGTACGGATTATGTATGGTTATCCGCTGTAGCCAAATACATCATTGAGCAAAACTGGCATGATGCTAAATTCATTAAGGAACATGTAAATTTCTATCCTGAATATTTGAAATTGCTGGAGAACTTCACCTTGGAATTCGCCGAACAGGAAACTGGCATCTCCAAAGAGACGCTGATTCAGGTAGCAACCATAATTCACGAAGCGGATGGCACGGCCATTTGCTGGGGTATGGGCGTGACACAAAACATCGCAGGCTCCTACACTTCGATTGCAATTGCCAACCTGCTGCTGGTGACTGGCAACTTTATGCGTCCGGGTGCAGGCGCATATCCGCTTCGTGGTCATAACAATGTGCAGGGCGCTGCCGATATGGGTACGATGCCAGATATTTTCCCTGGCTATCAGCCCGTAACGAACGATGCCATTCGTTCCAAGTTCGAAGCGGCCTACGGCGTACAAATTCCAAGCCAACGCGGACTGGATAACATTCAAATGCTGGAAGCCATTGAGACGGGTAAGCTCAAAGGTATGTATATCGCTGGAGAAGAAATGGCATGGGTGGATGCGGACTCCAACCATACCCAAGAAATGCTGGCGAATTTGGATTTCCTTGTCGTTCAGGATGTATTTCTGAGCAAGACAGCTGAATTCGCTGATGTCATTTTGCCAGCCGTACCTTCACTCGAAAAGGACGGTACCTTTACGAACACCGAACGTCGCGTACAGCGTTTATACGAGGCGCTCCGCCCTATAGGAGACAGCAAACCGGATTGGTGGATTTTCAGCCAATTTGCCAAGCACATGGGATTTGATTGGGATTACAGTCATCCGAGTGAAATTTTTGAGGAAATGGCGGCGCTCACTCCATTTTTCTCCCAATGTAATTATGACGTATTGGAAGGCTGGAACAGCTTCCATTGGGGATCGCCGGATGGTAGCAACACACCGCTTCTGCATACCAACGGCTTTAACTTTCCAGATAAAAAAGCACGCTTGGGACTTTTCGAATATATACCACCAAAAGAGTATCCTGCTGAATTCGATCTGACCTTAAATAATGGTCGACTGCTCGAACAATTTCATGAAGGAAATATGACGACAAAGTCAACAGGCCTTCAGCTCAAACTTCCAAAAGTATTTGTGGAAGTGTCCCCTGAGTTGGCTGAGGAGCGTGGAGTTACAGACGGATCGCTGGTTCGGCTGGAATCTCCCTATGGTGCGGTCAAGCTACGTGTTCTGGTGACGGACCGGGTACAGGGAACTGAAATTTATGTGCCAATGCACTCTACCAGCCATGAGGGTGCTGTCAATCTATTAACTGGTGGAGCATTTGATGTCATCACCCGTACACCAGCCTATAAACAAACCAAAGTACGGATGCAAATTTTGGAGATCGATGGCCAAAATCCACTGCCACATATCAATCCACGTTATAAAAAGCGGCATCCGCAAAATGGGGTTGAAGTGAACCGTAAGTGGAGTCGTCCCGGTTACGTCGATTTGGTAGATCAAAAATAAGGAGGTCGAACCATGGCTAAGCCTATTTCAATTGTGAGAAAACGTATTTTGACAGCAGAAGAACGGCAAAAACAATCCCTGGATCAACTGACTGCCGATCTGGCGGACAATGGGGCGGCATTGCAGAAGACACTTGAGATTGTACGGGAGCTGCATGACAGCGGTCTTCTCGAAGCAGCCCAGTCTATGCTAAAAGCCAAAGAAACCATCGCCAAAATCGCTGTAGGACAAGCGACGCGCAAGCCTGTGACGAACATGATCAATAATCTGATGGGTGCAGCAGGGATGCTGTCCGAGGTAGACCCCGAGCTGATGAAAAAACTGGCAAGCAGCGTCACTACGGGCCTGAATGAAGCCGAAGAGCATCTAAAGCAGAATAAAAAGACTCGCCTGCGTGATCTTATGAAGGCCATGAATGATCCGGATGTAAACCGGGCTATGGGGTTCGGTATTCATTTTCTCAAAGGCATGGGAAAAGGTTTGTCTGATAAATAGCTTAATAGATATGATAGTGGAAGACTGCTAACCACAGATAATAAAAAGAGCTGCCCCCGTTTTCGGAGCCAGCTCTTTTTATTTATTTTTTATCCACCTGTAACAACGTCACCGTTTTAAGAGAAACAGCATCTTTTATTTGCTCCTCCGCGATAACCTTAAGTTTTAGCAAGCTGGAAATTTTTGAAGTGTCCGGCTTGGAAAATAAACGCCATAATTGAGGATCAGGCAATGCATCATACAATTTCGCATGATCGTATTCCTTGCGCTGCTGCTGTACAATCCTGACTCTGTAGTTGCCAATTTCCCAATCGGATACTTCCTGCTCTGCACAATGAGCGGTAATGTCATTACGCAAATCAGCCAGTTCGCCTTCAATTTCTTTTTGCTTTTGCTTTAACTGGTAATAGCGACGCACCTTGTTTTCCAATTCCATCACGCTCCTCTGCTTACATATGTATGTTGGCAGAAGCGTTTTAGGACAAGTTTTATCATGTCAGGATATAAGGTGTAACTGCAACTGACACAACATTTCCCGGGTAATGGTAACGTCGTTGAATTGAGCCCTCATTATTCAAACTTTATTTAGGTACATTCGCCCCAGGAGTTACAGGTCCCGCTCCTTTGGACTCCCCCTTGCGCTTCATATAATTGGCCCAGTATGCCGTCAGAATTGGCACCAAAATAGAGGTCACTATGACCGAAGCGGCTACTAATGCTGTGGCAGATTGTGCAACAGGCAAAAATTCAGGTTTGATATTGGCAACAATGACTGGATTGGCTACCGCTGCACCTGCTGTGCTGGAGGCTGCAATTCCTGCCGTACCATTGCCACCACCAATATATTTGTCCGCCAGAATCAGCGGAATACCTGTAATGATAATGACAAAAATGCCCAACAAAATACCTAGTACGCCTGTCTGAACAATAACACTCAGGTCAATAGAACACCCCAGTGCAAAACCAAAAAATGGAATCAGAGCCTGTGTCGCGTTTCCAAAATATTTACGGAAATCATGATCCAGATTGCCCAACATAAAGCCGACCAAAAATGGTAATACGGCACCGACAAATGTTTGCGGTTCAAAAACGGCCAGTCCGGTACTACCTAGAATAAGCATGGTCACCAACGGGCCCGATTCCAGTGACATCAGCACAAATGCTCCTGCCTCTTCCTTGGAGCCATACTGCTGCATAATGGAGGCATAGAGCCCGCCGTTCGTCATATCCATAGCCGAGATCAGCGCCAGCACCGACAAACCTGCAAATAGCCCACTTTCTACGCCGCCAACAGGCAGCAATCTGGACGCTATGATCGCCACGACCCAGGCGACCGCGATTTTAGTCAATACGAGCGTTCCCGATTTACGCAATACAGTGCCTGTCGCTCGCACATCTATGGAAGCACCCATACAAAAAAACCACACTGCCAAAATGGGCACCGTACCGGTCATCAATCCCTTGGTAAAAGATCCAAAATAGTCGCCTGCCCATGGAGTAAACGTATGAAAAAGTGCGCCAATAAACAGCGGCACCAGCATAATGCCCCCAGGAATTTTATCGATATTTTGTTTGATTTTCATAACTTCATTCAACCCTTTCGTTTTTGCCAATGCAAAAACAAGGCCGTTTTACTTGCGACTTAAGCCGAGTTCAGGAATTAATTTGGCGAAAGTATCATGACTATCCTTCAGTTGACGTGCGAATGCCTCTGCATCCTGGACACGCAACCCTAACCCATGCTTCCGCATTTCCTCCCTGAATTGCTCGTCTTTCGTCCCCTTGATCAGTGCATCCGCTAACGTTCGAGCCACCTCATTCGGTGTATCCTTGGGTACAGCCAGCCCTCTCCAAGTGCCGATAAAATGGACACGTAACCCAGTCGCCTGCTGAAGTGTCGGCACCTTTGGAAACGATTCCGAAACAGTGTCTGCTTGGATCGCCAGTATGCGAAGCTTCCCATCGTCCACGTATTTCTTTACTTCTGCGGGGCTGACGGGTACAGCATCCACGAAACCACTCATTAAAGCAGAAACTGCTGGGCCTGCTCCCTCATAAGGAATATGGGTAAAGCGGACTCCGCTTTTCTGCTCCAGCATCGCGGCAGCGAGGTGCCAGATGCTTCCTGTGCCTGCATTACCCATTTTCAGCTTGCCTGGATGGACCCTAGCATCCTCCAGAAATGCCTCCGCTGTCTTCCAAGGCGCATCCGCCCGAACCGTAATGGCAGAAGGGTCCATATTGGTTTGAAGCAGCGGCTTAAAACGCTCGTAGGTGATTGGTAGCAGTCCCAAATGTGGTAATGTAGTCAGTTCAGCGACCAGATACGTTACGGTATAACCGTCCGCCTGCGCCTCAGCTCCCTCCATCAGCCCGACAGAACCGCCGCCTCCTGTTCGATTAACGACGATGATCGGCTGCCCGAGATGCTTTTCGGCGGCTTTAGCCAACGCTCTTGCGGTAATATCTGTACCGCCCCCCGCCGCATATGGAACGACAAGCGTTACTGGCTTCGCAGGAAATATACGACTGTGATCCTGCAGGGTACGGTGATCCACATATTCACTGATACTCAAGGCAGAAAGCATAGCCACTCCTGCCGCAACCAGCACATATTTTTGCCATGGCTTTTTCTTCATTACGCTTCCTCTTCTCCAAAAATGAACTGGGCCCATCTTGCACCCGTTGTCACCTCCAACCTTTACGGACATATTGTTCACGCTTACATGAAGTCAATGTACCGCACCGTGGAAGTCCACATCTATCGCCTAATCCTCGTATTTATCTTCGATTTCACCAAAGCGCCGATCTTTTGACCGATCTGCATATTCATTAGAAGATTTGTTGATTTGTCTGAATTTCCCTGGGGTCACTTGTTTATACTTGCGGAATACACGAATAAAGCTGTTCTCATTTCGGTACCCGACCTGTTCTGCAATTTCACCAATTTTCAAATGCGTTTCACATAGCAATATGCATGCCTTTTTGACACGTAATCCAGTCAAATAATCGTAAACGGTACTCCCCGTTTCCTCCTTGAACATACTGCTCACCGAGGACACGCTCATGTGAACATGATCCGCAATTTCCTGAAGCCCGATGTTCAAATGCAGATAGTTTTCCATATAGTCGATCATCTCTTGTACGCGTACAAAATCTTTGGACTGTTGGCGTCCATGCCATTTTTCTTCAATATCATTCAACATAATGGCCAGCAAAAGCTCAATGTCTTGAAGGTCTAGCGTCAGAATCTGATTCCAATGATAATCAGCGAGCTGATCTGGCGGTGTCACACTCTGAGTGGCACACCATTTTAGCAAATCTTCCAGCAGTTCATGAACAAATAGGTAGACCTGGTTTGGAGATGTCCTATAGTGTCGAAGTTCTTCTACCCACTGGCTGACTAGCTTTGCACTTGCACCAGGCTCCTGTGACTCCACAGCACGAATCAGATCCACACGCCGATGGTCCAGTAATCTTGCATCCTGAGCCTGATCCTGTGATTGCACATCCCCTATGCAATCCCATCTCACATTTATGTTGCTGCTCATATTCATATGTGAACGTCCATACCCCTCGTATAAACGTAAATTAAGCGCCTCTTTTCCTTGTATAAAAGACGCCCGTACCTCTTGAATATCTGTGACCTTATGGCCGATTCCTACCGAAATAGTCATGGGAAGATACTCCCCAACAACCTGAATTAGCCTGTCAACGCTCTTACGAAGCCATGTTCTCTCTTTGGCTACTCCCTCTGCTCCAACTTCATATACACTCTCCCTGAGCTGCAGCAGGACAACCAGACCATTCTCCTCCTCCGGCGCACTGACTGCTTTCCACTGAGGCTCAAGCATCTCCAGCAAAATATTGTTCAGCGCATATTTGAGCAGCATTTTGTCCTCTTCTGGAAAGCTTGCGGTCCACATAGAATACCGATCAATCGACACGACCATAACAACCAAAGAATTACGGTCCCAATCGGAAAAATACTGTTCCCATTTCGTACGCATTTCCTGTATACCCATTCTACGCTGGATGACATCTTCTATATATTTGGATCGCAGCTCCGGCAAGCTTCGCTCTACCACCAAAGATTTGCGGTGAAATTCTCCAACCAACTTGCTAATCACGGGTTCCAAATCATACAATCCTCCCTGGCGTGTTCCCTTATTGCCTGAATTCAGGAGGCTATTAATTTTTTTCATGGGGCGAAAAGCGGCATAACTGTAATAGTAAACCGCTGAGCACCCAGCCAGGATAGAGATCAAGGCCAGCCACAGCATCATATTGCGCGCCAGCTTGACATTTTTCAGCAGCTTGTCCATCGGCACGAGTGATACTAGACGCCACCCTGTGACATCGGAGAATGTCTGGTTCGCCATATATTCCATATCTCCAATTTCTACATAAGCGTAAGGATTCACATCCAGCTCTTTCAAAACCCTGCCCATCTCATTTAAGGGTAAGGACGATCTCAGCTTGGGATAGATCAGCTCGCCCTCCAGATCATAGACGTATTGCGAGTTGGATAAATGAATATACAGTTTGGAGAAAAAACAGTCGTAATCCAGATTGATTAACACTGCACCCATGACCTGTCCATTCTCGACTATAGGCCTAGCCAGCGAGAGCAGTTCTATCGTGCCATGCTGTTGATCCGTGCCATACCATCTTCGCTTAATCAGTAGCGGCTTTTTTTGAATGTTCTGAATCCAGGGAACCCAGGTTGTATCCGGTGCCTGGTTCCAATCGGGCAAATAACCATAATTGCTGGAGATGAGAGCATGATTCTCCAAAGAAATGACTTCAACCGAATAAATTTCTTCGCTCGAAGAAAGGGTTTTCAAATATTTCTGAAGCCGATCTATAACGGAAGCTTTGTTGGATACCGACTTTCCGTCCGTATGAATACGTATAAAAGGCTCTACATCCGGATGATAAGCCGCATCCAGCGCCTTGTTATCCGACTCACGGAAAGCCCGATTGGTCACATCCAGATTGATTTGCAACAATTCTATATTAGGTGTGTTCAGCTCGGTATCCAAACCTTCACGGTATCTTGAATACGATAGCAAGCCGATCACGCTGATCACGAGCGACACGCACAGCGTGAGCAGCAGGATCAGTCTTGTCTGCTTATTTTTCAGTATCAATCGAAGCTTAAGTCGCAACATTCCTGTAACTTCATCCTTCCGGACTACGTTGTCCATCTTCCTCTTACTCTATATTAGATGACATATTACCTCTACATCTATTTGACGCATGAAGTGGAATTTCCTGCCTTTACAAATCAAACTTAACAGAAGTCACATCATAAAAAATAAAAAGAAGAAGTCTCCCTGTACAAGGTAGAACTTCTTCTTACGTGCTGCCTGCCTTCATTGGTCAGCAGCATAGGTATTCGTATTACAGTGTTTAGCTCGTCTTTTCCACCTGAAAACGATTCAGTTCCCGCTGCATCTCCTCGCGAATCTGGCGAAGCTCCTTTACCTTCTCAGCCGATTCCTCGAAGGAACGCTTCTGCTCCACCGTGGAAGCCGTAATCTCTTCACTGCCTGCGGCGGACTGCTGAGTGATTGCGCTAATATTCTCAATAGCTTGCTGCACCTGTACACTCAGTTCTCGCGATACATTCATGTCTATGGATAACTTGCTGACTTGGCCGGCAATTTGCTGCACTTTGCCACTAATCTCTCTAAACGATTCTCCGGTGGAGGAGGTTGCCTTCTCCTGCTCGCGGAACAGCTCCTGACTTTGCTCCACAGAAGCCTTCACCTTATCCATAGCCTGCGTGATCCCCTCAACAGCGGTATAAATTTTCTTTACAGCAGATTCAGATTGACTCGCCAGCTTTTTCACTTCATTGGCAACAACAGCAAAGCCTTTTCCCGCTTCACCCGCACGTGCAGCCTCAATCGACGCATTCAAGGATAAGAGCGACGTCTGGCTGGCAATTTCAGATACATAACCGGTCATAGTTGTGATCTCGGCTGCATTAGACTCCAGCTCTCTGACTGTTTGCTCCACTTCGGACATTGCTGAACGATTCTCCGCAACGATTCGCATTTGATCACTCATGACACGCGCACCCTGCTCAATGACACGCAAAGCATCCTCACTATACGCGGTGGATTGCGTGGTCTCCAGCAGATTTGATTCAAACTTCTGCTGCATATCATCCACCACGCCAACCGTCGTTGACAGGTCCTCAGCAATTTTCTGACTACCTATCGCAAGTTCCTCTGTTGATGTGCTGACTTGTGTCACAATTTCCTTCATGGCCTCATTGTGCTGATCAATATCCCGAGCCATCAGATCGACACGATTCCCCGCCTGATCAATGGAGAGTACAATGCTGCGCAAGTTCCCAATCATAACACGGAAAGATTCATTGAGCTCGTCCAGTTCATCTGCGCCCTTTGTTTGAGGAAGTTGAACGGTTAAATTCCCCTCGGCAATTTGCTTCGCTGCATCCGTTAACTTGCGGGTTCTAAGGGCAAGCTGCCTGGAGGTATATGTATTATATAGCCCAACCGCCACTAGAAGTAGAACTGCGCCTGTCAAGGCTAATTGCCAAGTAAAACGAATACTCTTGGTCAACTCTTCTGTGTATTGGTCGTAACGCGCCTTGGTCAGTAGATCCAGCATAAATACATCATTCTGAATCCCCTGGGCACGCATGGCCTCTCGTTTGGATTCTGGGCTGTTCTGAGCACTCATCGCTTTTTCCGTTGCTGCTTTCAATTGGTTAAATTTTGTTTTAATCGTATCCAGTCGCTTTTGCTGTGCTTCGGTCTGCATCATGCCCTGTGAAAGCAAAGTAATCGTTTTTTCAGACTGAGTTAGCTGATTTTGCACATCGGCTTTGTTGCTCTCCGTCATGGAAGTAGAATAATTTTGCAGCGCCTGCCCCGACTGAATCAAATAGGCATTAAGCTGCTGTACATTCAACATAGCTGGAACCAGATTACTGCTTTGAGCGTTAATACGTAACAATTCAAAAATGATATAAGCTACTAAAGCCAGGCAAGCGATCAGGGAAATCATCGCGTTAAGCACCAGTTTACCTTGCAGTTTCATCAGTATTCATCCTCCATTTGCGAAAATTTATTGGGTGGGTACAGTAAGTGTGCCGGATTTGATTTTTTCCATTAAATCATCCATCACCTTTTGCTGATCCGGATTCAGTGTCACGACACGAATAGGCGCCAAGCCTATACCTTCTTCCGCAAGTCCAAACACCATATCCTTCTCCGTAAATTTTCTTTGATGATCTGCAAAACCTTTGACTACTGTATAAATTGCAGTGTCTACATTTTTAATCATTGAGGTCACTACCGCTTTTTCCGCAATAAAAAACTGGTCGCTATCGACCCCGATGGCGAATTTATGCTGCTTCTGCGCTTCCTGTAATGCACCTACACCGGTTAGCCCTGCTGCTGCAAAAATGACATCAATCTGATTCTGGTTGATCATGTCATCTGCAATTTTCGTACCCAGCTCCGGCTTGCCAAAATCTCCTGCATACGTTGCCGTAACTTTCGCATTAGGTTTGACTGATTGCACCCCTGCACGATACCCAATTTCAAACTTTTTCAGCAGAGGAGATTCCGCACCTCCAAGAAAACCCACCTGTTCCGTACGACTCGTCAAACCGGCAACAACTCCGGCCATAAAACTGCCCTCTTCTGCTTTGAACGTAATGGAGGCCACATTCGGCAATTCCGATGTTTCATCCACGATTAAAAATTTACGGTCTGGATTCTTTTTGGCAACGGCCTCCAAACTGTCCTTCACCATATAACCCAACCCAATGATTAAATCTGCTTTTTCTTGAACAAGCTGATTAAAAGCAGCATCATACGTCTTGGTCTCAGTTATTTCCCGGTATTCAAAAACAATCTTCCCCTCATCCCGTGCCTTGACTAAACTTCGAAAAGCCGCGTCGCTGTAAGATTGGTCACCCAGACCAATATCTGACAGTACGATTCCCACCTTAATGGGTTCGGCCTTGGTTTGTACGTCTGATTGCCCACATGCACTTAGCAATAATGCAAAGATCGTGACAATGGGAATCCACCTAAAAGTTAATAATAGAGCTCGTTTCTTCATGACATATCACCTCAACATAAAATGCAAATCCCCAACATCTTTATATCGGTTATAAAAGCATATTTTTTCATAAGAATTTCTGTAAATTCATTGTTAATAGAAGTGTGATAAGTGTGATGTCTTTGTTTATTATGTAAAAAATGTATATTTTTCATTGTTTTTATTATACGAACTGTCTAAATTCATTTATCTCCGTTTATCTCGAAAGATTAAAGTGTAATTTCCATTGAAAAACCTAGGTATTTTGAAACTGAAACCATCACTCTATGTTGAAACTGAAAGGAGCTACATTTAGAATGACTTCAACAAATTCAATTCCGCAGCCTAAAACATATGGTCCCTTAGGAAATCTGCCCTTGATCGATACACATGCCCCTGTCCAGTCTCTGGTTAAGCTTGCTAATGAGCACGGTCCCATCTTTCGCATGGATCTGCCTGAAGGAACGAACATTTATATTTCCGGTCATAAGCTGGTCGCAGATGCTTGTGATGAATCCCGTTTCGACAAACAGGTGTGGGCTCCCTTACAAAAAGTACGAGCTTTTGCCGGAGACGGACTATTCACAAGCTGGACTGAGGAACCGAACTGGCGCAAGGCCCACCAAATATTGCTACCAAGCTTCAGTCAGCGGGCTATGAAGGGTTACCACAATATGATGCTTGATCTTGCTGTTCAGCTGGTACAGAAATGGTCTCGGCTCAATCCAGATGAAAGTGTAGAGGTACCGGAAGATATGACCCGGCTGACTTTGGATACCATCGGATTATGCGGCTTTAATTATCGTTTTAACAGCTTTTACCGCGACCAGCCCCATCCGTTCGTGACCAGTATGACACGCGCACTGGATGAAGCAATGGGTCAGTTGCAACGCCTCAATTTGCAAAACAGGTTGATGTTATCGAAGAAAAAACAGTTTAAACACGACATCGAAACGATGTTCTCTCTAGTGGACAGCATTATTCAAGAACGCAAAACCGTGGGCAACCAAGGTGAAGAGGATTTACTGGCACGTATGCTGGAAGGCAAGGACCCGGAAACAGGTGAAACGCTGGATGATGAAAATATCCGTTATCAGATCATCACCTTTCTCATCGCCGGTCATGAAACGACCAGTGGGCTTTTATCCTTTGCCATTTACTATTTGCTTAAAAATCCACGAACGCTAACTAAAGCCTATGAAGAAGTAGATCGCGTGCTGACCGATTCGCTGCCTTCCTATACTCAGGTGCGTGAGCTCAAGTACATAAGGATGATACTGAATGAAGCCCTGCGGCTATGGCCGACAGCGCCCGCCTTCTCTCTCTTTGCCAAAGAAGATACACTGCTCGACGGAACCTATCCGCTTAAAAAAGGCGACAGCGTCAATGTACTCATCCCGAAACTGCACCGTGATACCGAGGCTTGGGGCGAAGATGTTGAGGAATTTCGACCGGAACGCTTCGAGGACCCTTCCGCCATTCCGCAAGATGCCTACAAACCCTTTGGCAACGGTCAACGAGCCTGTATTGGACAACAGTTCGCCTTACAGGAGGCCACCCTTGTGCTGGGGATGGTACTGAAACATTTTGAGCTGATTGATCATACTCATTATGAGTTGAAAGTCAAAGAAACGCTTACGCTCAAGCCGGAAGGCTTCACCATTCAAGTACGTCCGCGCAGCACACAGACTACCATCATGTTGCCAGGTGCCGCTCAAGAACTTCATGAAAAGGAGGAACAAAAAGTTGCAGCCCCCCATGCCGAAAAGCATGATACTTCTTTGTTGTCTTTATACGGCTCGAATCTGGGTACAGCTGAGGGACTTGCAGGTGAACTAGCCGATTTAGGTCGGAAATGGGGTTTCAACAGCAGCATAGCAACTCTGAATGATCATGTGGACCATTTGCCTAAAGAAGGCGTGGTACTTATTACGACCGCATCTTATAACGGGCATCCGCCGGATAATGCTGATGCCTTCGTAGAATGGTTGAAGGAGGTAGATGAGGGACAATTGGCAGGCATAAGCTACGCTGTCTTTGGTTGCGGTGACCGGAATTGGGCCAGCACGTATCAGCGTATTCCAAGGATGATCGATGAACTGATGGCTGCCAAAGGGGCAAAACGACTGTATGATCGCGGCGAGGGCGACGCTAGTGGTGACTTCGAGAAGGATTGGGAAGTCTGGAACCACGGCTTATGGCCGGAATTGCTGAATGCTTTCGGGATAGAGCACAGTGATACAGAACCACAGGACACCAGCAGTCTGAGCATAGAGTTTGTAAGCGACGTACTTAGCGCTCCTCTGGCGGCCAACTATGAGGCAGCTACTGCCGTTGTTACTGTGAATCGTGAACTGCACGCTGCTGAAAGTGAACGCAGTACTCGGCATCTGGAGATCCAATTACCAAGCGGAATGTCCTATCGCGAGGGTGATCATCTGGGTGTTTTGCCGCGTAATCCTGCTTTGCTGGTGAATAGGGTAATGCAACGCTTTAAGTTACAGGATCAAAACTACATCGTATTGAGAGGCAGTGACCGGGATGCGGCACATCTCCCCTTAGATCGGCCTGTCAGTGTAGGAGATTTGCTCACTCTCAGTGTGGAACTGCAAGAACCGGCGACCAGAGCCCAGCTACGGCAACTGGCATCCTTTACAGTGTGTCCTCCGCACAAGAAAGAAATCGAAGCTTTGCTGGAGGATACTGCCTTTGATCAAGAGATACGAAAGAAGCGTGTCACGATGCTAGATATTCTGGAGAAGTATCCAGCCTGTGAGCTGCCATTTGATAACTTCATCTCGCTGTTACCACCACTCAAGCCTAGATACTACTCCATCTCCAGTTCTCCGCTTGAATCGGAGAATTCAGCGAGTATAACTGTGAGCGTTGTGCGTGGACCAGCACGTAGCGGACAGGGCGAATACCTCGGTATTGCTTCCAATTATTTGGCACAGCTCCAACCAGATGATCCGGTTGTCATTTTTGTGCGAAAGCCTCAGTCTGGCTTCCGTTTGCCGGAAGACCCGACCGTGCCTGTCATCATGGTCGGTCCGGGTACTGGTGTTGCCCCATTCCGCGGATTTCTCCAAACACGCCATGTGCTTAAGGAGAGAGGAGAACAGCTCGGCGAGGCTCATTTATACTATGGCTGCCGTGATCCAAAGCTCGATTATCTATACAAGCAAGAGCTGCAAGCCTGGGAGCAGGAAGGAATCGTTACGGTTCATACAGCCTTTTCACGTCTGCCTGGTCAACCTAAAAGGTATGTACAGCACGTTATGAATGAAGATGCAGACACTCTGATTCACTTGCTTGATGAAGGAGCGCATCTGTATGTATGCGGTGATGGTAGCCGGATGGCCCCCGACGTTGAAGACACGCTCTGTGCGGCCTACGCGGATATACACCATACAAGTAAAGAAGAAGCGCAGCAATGGTTGGATCATCTCCAACAGGAAAAACGCTATGCCAAGGATGTCTGGACAGGCATCTGATGATAACGGTATATAAAGATCCATCATGTTAAAAATAAAAGGGACTGACTACCAGGCATCGATCTCGTTGGCTAGTAGTTCAGTCCCTTTTATGATTTGCTCTTGCTCCACCATTTGGAGGCAACCACGTCGGTTTTACTTTCTATACGTTCCATGACCTCCTCACGACGTTTGGCTTTAAACAGGTCAATCATATCCACCAAATCATTGCGGTCCAATAATTTAACCCCGTTGACAGCAGCAAGTGTTTTACAGGATTCCGTGTAACGTCCGGAGGTGATGACAACAGACTTATCGGCCGCATAATAACGCATGGAAGTGTAAATTTCCTGTACAGCCCCCAAGCCTACTGGATGTTGTACAGCATAACGCTTGGCCTGAATTACGACTCTGGCGCCTTCTCGGTCTGTAAATACCAGATCTGCTCCAAAATCCCGGCTGCTGGTTGTTTTATAAATGTCCTTATAGCCAAGTGCGGATAATAGCCGCTGCAAATAAAGCTCAAATTCCGAGCCGTCTTCCATACGATCTATATCCTGAATTCCAATTTTACGCGGGTCCAGATCACGTAAAATCCGATTCCGACGACCACGTATCATCCCCCTGATGGTGAGCACAAGCAGTAATAGTAATACAATAAGTCCTATTCCTAATTCCTTATATGCCGATAATTGCTCCAGCAGCATTCCTCTTCCCCTTTTCTACAGCAGGTATGCAAGCGGTATATTCCTTAGTAGGCTTACCGTTACCACCTATCACACTGACACAGTTTTACACAAAGCAACCCCGCCGAATTCGACGGGGCTGCCTTCATTTTATCTCAAAGTTGCCTACATTCTAAACTCCGCAATATTATTCACGATTCAGCAAAGATTCTCCTGCAATACCAGGCTGAGTCATCTGGTACGGGTCCAATATAATGTCCAATTCTTCCTCAGTCAGTACATTATACAGCAGACACAATTCACGTACCGATTTGCCAGTCGTAATTGCTTCGCGGGCAATGCGTGATACTACCTCATATCCGAGGTGCGGATTGAGCGCTGTAATAATACCTACGCTGTTCTCTACATATTCACGGCACCGCTCCACATTTGCTTCAATTCCTTCCACACAATGAACACGGAAAACGTGGAAGCCCTGCTTCATAATTTCCAGCGATTGCAGCAAATTATAGACAAGTACAGGCTCCATCACGTTCAGCTCCAGTTGGCCCGCCTCCGAAGCCAAGCAGATTGTATGATCATTACCAATGACCTGAAAAGCAATTTGGTTAATGACCTCACACATGACTGGATTTACCTTGCCCGGCATAATGGATGATCCTGGCTGACGAGCAGGCAGACTCAATTCTCCCAGACCAGCACGAGGTCCAGAAGCCATCAAGCGGATGTCATTAGCCACCTTGGACATATTCATCATACAAATCTTTAAGGCAGCAGACACTTCGGTATAGGCATCCGTATTTTGTGTGGCATCTACGAGATGTTCATCTGCTTCCACAGGAAAGCCACTGACCTCAGCCAGTACCTCAGCGACACGCTGAATATATCGGCGGTCTGCGTTCAAGCCAGTACCCACCGCTGTTGCACCCATATTAATCGTTAGCAGGTGCTCCTTGGTCGCACGGACACGTCCGATATCACGGCCCAGTACACGCGCATAAGCCTGAAACTCCTGCCCTAATCGGATCGGTACTGCATCCTGCAAGTGAGTTCTACCCATTTTGATCACACTATCAAACTCATTGGCCTTGCGGGAAAATGCTTCCTGAAGCTCACTCATGGTGACTAACAGCTTATCAATCATACTTAATACAGCCAAATGTACGGCCGTAGGAAAAGCATCGTTTGTCGATTGCGCCATATTAACGTGATTATTAGGACTGATTTCCTGATAGTCTCCTCGCTGCTTGCCGATCAGCTCCAGCGCGCGGTTCGCAATCACTTCATTTGTATTCATATTAATGGACGTGCCTGCGCCGCCCTGAATCGGATCGACGATAAAATGATCATGCAACTGTCCTTGAATAATCTCGTCAGCAGCCTGAATAATGGCCTCTGCTTTGGAGCGATGTAGACGGGTTAGTTCCATGTTTACCGTCGCTGCTCCCTTTTTTACAATCGCCATGGCTTTAATCAACTCAGGATGCAATCGTTGGCCTGTAATTGGAAAATTTTCTTTTGCTCTTAGAGTTTGTACACCGTAATAAGCATCTGACGGCACTTCCTTGGTTCCTAAAAAATCATGCTCCAGCCTCATATTCTTTGATTCCTCCGCTGTGTTTGCTACGTTCTTCAATTCAGTACAGTCAAATGACAAAAAAGACCTTTTCTGATCTCCTCTTCATTATACGTTCCAATTCCCGTGCTTTACCAGTCGAATAAACGCGGAAAAAGGTTATGTAATCCTATGACAAGTTATGATTACCCGTAAATACCACGGTTATTCGACCAATGCTCAGCAATGACTGGAATACGGATTTAAAGGCTTATAATAATATCGAGTGGCGTGCAGCTGACCATCGGCTGATTGAGCGTAGTTCGGAATAACACCAGCTTCCACAAACCTGATCGACTCGTATAATCTATTAGAAGGATCTCCCACCCGCGTATCCAGTACCAGTAGAGTTCTATTCTGACGCACTGCCTCTTCTTCGGCTGCCTTCATTAACTGTCGTGCGATCCCAAGCCTGCGTCCAGACGGATGCACCATAAGCTTTGCAATTTCCGCACGATGTGTAGCGTTTGCTTTTTGGGCTAACTGAAGCTGAACCGTCCCAACAGGTACTCCGTCCTTCTCGGCAATCCACAGTACTACACCGTCCTCAAGCACACTGTTCCAATAAGCTGCTGCCTCCTGATACCCTAGGGGTGGTAAGAAACCTATAGATGCACCATCAGCAACCACGTCAATCAACAGCCGGCTTAGTGAATCTGACAATGTTTCGCTGAGCACTTGAACAGGGTATATTCTCACTTCGTTAGACATTGTAATTCCTCCTGATGAGTTCGATAACATGCAAGAAAGAAAGTAAACTATCTTTTTAGGACAGATTACTTACCATCATACTTCGTTTACTTAATCACCCTTACTTCTATTACTGCTCTGCCATATAAAAGAACTCCCACAGATGACCATCCAAATCCTGAAAGCTCCATCCATACATAAAACCATGATCTTGAGGCTCATTTGAGGGTTTGCCGCCTGCTTCCAAAGCTTTGCGGACGATCTCGTCTACCTTTTCTCGGCTCTCCACCGAAAGAGCAACAATCGCTTCTGTGCTTTTCATGGCATCTGAAATTTCCTTTGTAGTGAACGCTTTAAAACGTTCTTCAACCAATAGCATGACAAAAATATGCTCACTAACAATCATGCAGGTTGCATGTTCATCCGTGAACTGAGCGTTGAATTCAAATCCGATGGTAGTGAAAAAATCAATGGAGTGTTGCAGGTTTTTAACTGGTAAATTCACAAAGATTTGTTTAGCTGTTACTCCCACGATGCTTCACCTCTTCCTTCTACTTTATCATACGACTTCTCCACAAAAGATAACTTAACTATCTCACAAAGTCAATCAATCTGACATTTACATAGTTCTATGGTCGATAAGTCAATTGGCTTGCTTGCTACGCTCTTTCCGAGTGTTTTTCACCGAACTACCAATGCTTACCTTATCTCCTAGCTTTACACCATGACCAGGCTAGTACATCAAAATGGCTTCAGATGTTTTTTCATCCTGATCCACTCGATCATCCAACTCTTGAATATAGAAGCTACTCCCTCCCCATTCTCCATATGATTGCGCTTACAAACTTATCCTATAATTAAGATACCACAAATTAGCCAATTTAGTACCTTAAATATGTAAAATGAATTCTTCTTGCCGTAGCATAATCAGATCATATTATTGTAAACTTGTTCTAATACAGAAAAAGGTGGCACACACGCTATGGAGCATTTGCTTAACGACCAGGTCAAAAATATTCAAATCAGCGGCATCCGCAAAATCGCCAACAAAGTTGCCGCATTACCCGGAACTCTGTCATTAACGATTGGGCAGCCGGATTTCCCTACCCCTACGCATATTATGGAAGCTGCCCATCGGGCGATTGATGAAGACCGAACCACTTATACACCTAATCCGGGACTGCCGGAATTACGAGAAGCTGCAGCAGCGTTTGTAGCCCGTAAATACGGTCTGAATTACCGTGGACTGGATGAGGTTATCGTGACGAACGGAGCCAGTGAAGCCCTGGATATTACCCTGCGCACAATTTTGTCACCCGGAGACGAAGTTGTTCTACCTGTGCCGATTTACCCAGGATATGAGCCATTGATCCGTTTGTCAGGTGGCATTCCAGTGTTGGCTGACACCCGCGACAGCGGATTCAAGCTAACGGCAGAGGTACTGGAGCCTTATCTGACTGAGCGGACAAAAGCAGTCATTCTCGGCTATCCTTCGAATCCGACCGGACGGGTGATGAGTCACCAAGAACTGGAAGCAGTCGCGGATTTACTCAAAGAACGCGATCTGTTTATCATTTCAGATGAAATATACAGCGAACTGATTTACGATACACCGCACGTATCTATTGCAACTCTTCCAGGTATGCGGGAGCGTACCATCGTCATTAACGGTCTCTCCAAATCACATTCCATGACAGGATGGCGCATTGGTTTTACACTTGCACCTGCTGAAATCACACAGCACATGGTCAAAGTGCATCAATATAACGTGACCTGTGCTAGCTCAATTAGCCAATATGCAGCACTAGAAGCCCTGACCGCTGGGGTGGATGATGCACTTCCGATGCGCGATGAGTACCGCAAACGTCGTGACTATGTACACGGAAGACTGGCTGATATGGGAATTCCACTGGAGAAGCCCGAAGGAGCCTTCTATCTCTTCCCTTCCATCGCCCATTTTGGATTAAGCTCAATGGACTTCACCTTAAAGCTGCTGGAAGAGCAAGGAGTGGCTGTCGTGCCGGGAGATGCCTTTTCTTCCTATGGCGAAGGTTACATTCGCTTATCTTACGCCTACGGACAGGATGTGCTGGAGCAAGGGTTGGATAAAATAGAGAGGTTTGTTAGAGGGTTGTAGGGAGTTAAGGTGGTTAGAGGCGCTACGCAGTCCATTTGATCTTCCGATCGCTGTTGCGGTGGGATTCTTGAATGAATAAAACACTTATAGGTAAGAATCCCACCGCAAAAGCGAACGCTGCCGCTTCTACAGATTCAAATGGCCCGCTTCCCTTCACTGTCCGCCTTAAAGTCCCACAATTATCTAACGTGTGTGGAGTGGTAGGGTTAAAAACATTACTCACCCGCCTCACGCGGTGAGTAAACAAAACAGGCCCTTGAATCACCTACACGGGTGGTTCAAGGGCCTGTTTGCTTTCACTACTCCCTCACCGTCGGCGTGGGATTCAGGGGTACGTTGCTTTAAGCACGGCACAGCGAAGGGGGCGGAATGGTGCTGGACAAGCGAAGCGGCGCCTTTAAATCCCGATTTTCACCTTTATGCGGTAATCATAAAAATCGGAATTTAACAGCGATGGTAAGCACCATCCGCCTCCGCAGCGGCCTTTAAAGCACCACCCCGTATCCACACGCCACTCTCCTACTTTAAATGCATTTTGAATTGCAGGAACAATTCGTTATAATGAGCGAGCATTCGCTTGCCTAGGTTATCGTATACTTCAAGCTTATCTGTAATTTCAGATGGAGGATAGAACCGCTCATCGCCAGAAATATCTTCAGGCAGCAATTTCTTTGCATCCTTGTTTGGTGTGGAATACCCCACAAATTCAGCATTTTGAGCGGCTACATCGGGCTGCATCATAAAATTGATAAATTTATGAGCCGCATCCACATGGGTAGCCGTTTTTGGAATAACTATATTATCAAACCACAGGTTGGACCCTTCATCTGGCACGACGTAATCCAGCTTATCGTTCTGATCCATGATTTCAGACGCATCACCGGACCATACAACTCCAGCAGCAGCTTCCTCGTTGGCTAGCAGCATTTTAATCTCGTCGCCAACCACAGCCTTGACGTTAGGTGCTAGCTTTTCCAGCTTCGTCAAAGCTTGCTGCAAATGCGCCTTGTTTGTATCATTCAAGGAATAGTGGAGACTGTTCAGCGACATGCCCATAATCTCCCTAGCTCCATCAACCAGCAACAGGTTATTACGCAGCTTCGGGTCCCACAGGCCATCCCAGCTATGAAAATCAATGCCTTTGGTCAGCTCCGGGTTAAACACAATCCCGACTGTACCCCAAAAATACGGAACCGAATATTGGTTATTTGGGTCAAACGAAAGGTTTAGATAATGAGAATCTACATGCTTCAAATTCGGTAGCTTGCTATGGTCCAACGGGAGCAACAAGTGCTCCTGCTTCATTTTAGCCAAAGCGTATTCCGAGGGAACCGCTACATCAAACGAAGTGCCTCCCTGCTCGATTTTCGTCAGCATCGCCTCATTGGAATCAAATGTCTGATAAATGACGGTAATCCCCGTCTCCTTCTGAAACCGTTCCAGCAGCTCAGGATCAATGTAGTCTCCCCAGTTGTACACTGTCAGTGTGTTACCACCGGAGTAGCCTTGACTGGAGTTCAACCAGGCTGCCACGCCCATCAGACCAAACGAGATGATGAAAATGGACAGAAACACGCGCACAAGCGACTTCATCTAGGCACCCCCATTTCCGCCGCAGGCTCTTTTTTACCATTACGATTCGCCTTGCGCATAATAAAGTAATAGCCCACCACCAGCAGCACAGTAAACAGGAATATGAGCGTGGACAGCGCATTGATGGACAAGGAAACCCCTTGACGGGCCCGTGAGTATATTTCCACCGATAAGGTCGAATAGCCACTGCCTGTCACAAAAAAGGTCACCGCAAAATCATCCAGCGAGTACGTTAACGCCATAAAAAAGCCCGCATAAATCCCTGGCTTGATAAAGGGCAAAATCACCTTGGTCAGCACATCCAGCCGGCTGGCACCCAAATCACGCGCAGCGTCCACCAGGGATGGGCTCATTTCCTGAAGCCGCGGCAAAATCATAATGACCGCAATCGGCACACTAAACGCAATATGGGATAACAAAACAGAGTAAAAACCCAGCTTAATGCCAACCATCGTGAACAAAATGAGGAAGGAAGCGCCAATAATGACGTCCGGATTCACGATCAGTACATTGTTGAGCGACAACAACGTATTTTTGACTCGACGGTTCTGCATCTGATGAATAGCCAGCGCACCTATGATACCAATAATCGTAGCCAACGCAGACGACAGCAAAGCGATTACTAAGGTGTTAATAACAATAATGATCAAGCGGGTGTCTGCAAACACCTCTTTGTAATATTGAAGTGTAAAGCCTTCAAACTCGTGCATGGTCCCGCCGCTGTTGAAGGAATAGTACATCAAATACAAGATAGGCGCATACAACACGAGAAAAACAATCACCAAATATATATTCCCGAATCGGTTTTTATTTACCATGCCGCACCCTCCGTTTCGTTCGCGAGGTGAGCAGCATAATGATCGCCATCGCCAAAATCAGGAACACAGCCACTGTTGAGCCCATACCCCAGTCCTGAGTAACTAGAAAATGCTGCTCTATCGCCGTCCCCAGCGTAATCACACGGTTACCTGCAATCAGACGGGTAATCATAAACAGCGACAACGCTGGAATAAACACAGCCATACAACCAGACCGCACACCCGAAAGTGTTAACGGAAAAATAACCCTGCGAAATGCGGTCCATTTGGAGGCCCCCAAATCACGGGCTGCGTCCAGCAGTGAAGGATTCAAACCTTCCAACGCATTATAGATGGGCAAAATCATAAAAGGCACAAAAATATAAACAGATACAAACACAAAGCTGGAGCTGGTAAACAATATTTGCTGACCGCCCAACCCAACCATGCCTAATACCGCATTTACCGGACCATAAGTCCCGAAAATCCCGATAAAAGCATACGTTTTGAGCAACAGGTTAATCCAGGTTGGCAAAATAATGAGCAACAGCCACAGTTGCTTATGCTTGGTGCGAGTAAGCAAATATGCCGCCGGATACGCCACGAGCAGTGAAAATACAGTGATCAGAAATGCATACCAAAACGAGCTAAGCGTCATGCTTAAATAAACAGGTGTCAGAAACTGAGCGTAGTTGCTGAATGTGAGATGACCATCCACATCAAACAGTGAATAGTAAAATACAAGTACAACTGGAGCTGCCACGAACAGCAAAATCCATAAATAGTAAGGCAGCAGATACGCTGCTCTTGCATTACCGGACATGCTGATCCACCTCTTCATAGGCTTCCAGACGCCGATCGAATTCTTCCTCTGTTTCCCCGAACCGCATGACATGAATGGCTTCCGGGTCAAATTTCAGGCCGATTTCACTTCCCAGCTCCGCCTTTTTGGTAGAATGCACGAGCCATTCCTGTCCTGAATCATCATAGCAGCTTATTTCATAGTGAACCCCACGGAACAATTGAGTATCCACCTTTACCCGCAGCTTGCCTTCAGCAACACTCGTAATCTCCAAATCCTCGGGCCGGATCACAATTTCAATCAGTTCGTTCGGACGCAATCCTCCGTCGACACATTCAAACTGTCGGCCGTTGAATTCCACTTGGTAATCCGCGATCATACGTCCAGGAACAATATTAGATTCGCCGATAAAATCAGCAACAAACCGATTAATCGGCTCATCATAGATATCATTTGGTGTCCCACTCTGCTCGATCTTGCCCTTGTTCATGACAAAAATTTCGTCTGACATGGCCAGTGCTTCCTCCTGATCATGCGTAACAAATATAAAAGTGATTCCAAGTCGCTGCTGCATTTCACGCAAAATATACTGCATTTCTGTCCGCAGCTTTAAATCCAGTGCCGACAATGGTTCATCCAGCAAGAGAACATCAGGCTCATTGACGATAGCCCGTGCAATAGCTACACGCTGACGCTGTCCCCCGGACATTTCAGAAATTTCCCGTTCGCCGTAGCCTTCCAGATTGACAAAGGACAACGCCTGTGTCACCTTCTCCTGAATGTCCTTTTTGTTCATCTTTTTAATCCGCAGACCAAAAGCGACATTTTCAAACACATTCAGATGTGGAAATAGCGCATAATCCTGAAAAACCGTATTGACCTGCCGCTCGTTGGCTGGAACACGATTAATGAGTTTTCCATTCAAATAAATAGAGCCCTCTGTCGGCTCTGCAAAACCTGCAATCATACGCAGAATCGTCGTTTTACCACAGCCGGAAGGACCCAGCAGTGTATAGAATTTGCCACGCTCAATCTCAAAGCTGACATCCGCCAGCACTGGGGGATCGTTGTCATATTGTTTGGTCACCCGTTCAAATCGGATGATGGTTTGCTCTCCCATAACACCCTCCTTCAAAAAATTCGACTTCATTCCATTACATTCTCTACATTAAAAATAATTATTCAGGCTGTATCATTCACCCTTGTGACTTCCATGTAAAATAGTCTGTCAGCACTCGGATAGCTACCTCGATGGCTTCCTCTGCAGGCTCCAGCTTAGCATGGTGCAAGCCATAAGGCGTATCCACGCCAAGCCAGAACATCAGGCCAGGAATTCGCTCCAGAAAATACCCGAAGTCCTCTCCGGTCATCGCTTCTCCGCATTCAACAAGCTGCACATCCTGCCGATTACTAACCCATTTCATGAATTCCTCAGTCACCTTGGCTTCATTGTATACTTGCAAATAATTGGAGCCGTAATGAATCTTCGCTTGGCATTCAAATCCAGCTTCCACACCACGCACCAGCGCCTCAATCCGCGATTTAACCAGCGTCATCGTATCGGCAGACAACGTTCGGATCGTACCTTCCAAACGGGCGGTTTCCGCGATAATATTCTGCTTCGTGCCTCCGCTAACCTTACCAACCGTAATGACCGCTGCATCCAGTGGATTCACATTACGGGCTACCACCGTCTGTAATTGTCCCACTAGCTGACAAGCAGCCACTACCATATCATTCGCCTTGTGTGGATACGCCGCATGCCCCCCCGTACCCTTGAGGTCGATGAAAAGCTCCGATGTATTGGCAAATAGGATGCCCGGGCGAGTGGCTATGGTGCCTACAGGATATTCTGGTGCAACATGCAATGCGACAATTTCATCCGGCATCCAGTCGGCCAGTTCCGTGCTGTCCCGCATAGGCAAGGCTCCACCAGGTCCTTCCTCAGCTGGTTGAAACAACACGACCAGATCATCCTTAATCGGATGGCTCGCAAAGTGAGTAACAATTCCCAATCCAATCGTCATATGTAAGTCGTGTCCGCAAGCATGCATGTAGCCGGGATGAGTCGAACGGAAATCGTAACCCGTCTCTTCCTCAATCGGTAAACCATCCATATCACAACGATATCCATAGCGGCGCTCAGGAGCCGTTCCATGAATAAGTACTAACACGCCCGTACGCCACGTACGAATGTCCAGCCGCTCCTGAGGGAGCGTTTCCAAGTAGTTCAGCAAGTATTGTTGTGTTTTATATTCCTCAAACCCTGGCTCGGGAATTTGATGCAGATCCCTTCGTATTTGAACAAAAGAACGATCATCGGCTGTGCTCATTTTGCTGCTACGCCTCCTTTTTATAGCTCATCAGCTCTTATCGGGCAAAAGAATAAAAGGACAAAAGCCCGGCGCAGCCGCCGAGCCTTGTCCGTTGTGCTTCGTCCCTATGTTATGCTGTCAGTGTATTATGCTCCTGACAAGGAATCGTTCACCTTTGGTACCTAAAAACGTTGCCTTCTTACAGAACGCGCAGTTCTTTCAAAATCTCAGTTTTGGATTTGGTCTTGTCATCGACCTGTTTGATTACACGTGCAGGTGTACCAGCTACTACGGAGTATGGAGGCACATCTTCAGTTACAACCGCTCCGGCTGCAACAACTGCACCTTTACCAATGCGTACGCCTTCCAGTACAACCGAGTTCGCACCGATCAATACTTCGTCTTCTACGATAACAGGCTGTGCGGACGGTGGCTCAATGACACCTGCAAGGACAACGCCTGCACCGATGTGGCACATGTTGCCAACTTTAACACGACCGCCCAGTACAGCATTCATATCAATCATGGTGCCTTCACCAATCGTAACGCCAATGTTAATCACTGCGCCCATCATAATGACGGCGTTGTTACCAATGCCCACCATATCGCGGATATAGGCGCCTGGCTCAATGCGTGCATTAATGCCTTTCAGATCCAACATTGGAACAGCAGAGTTACGGCGGTCATTTTCCACCACATAATCTTCTTCTTTCGCGTTTGCGCTATCCAGTACAGGCTTGATATCAGCCCAATCACCAAATACCACACCGCTGTCTCCAGAAATAAAAGCTTGAACATTCTCGCCAAAAGATGCGGAAGCCAAAGCCCCTTTTACATATACTTTAACAGGCGTCTTTTTCTTGCTGTTTTTAATCACGTTGATGACTTCTTGTGTATTCATTTCGATGGACATATTAAATCTAACAACTCCTTCATCGCTTCATACGACTTCGCAAGCCGGAATGATCTTATTCTCTCATCCTTTATAGCACAAAAGTGCAGGTCTCGCAATTACAGATTAGACCTTCGAATCGCTAATCCAGTACGTAAAACAACAAATCTCAGCAGTTTGACTGCCTTAAATTCATGATTATAAGCCAGCGACCACCTTAATTTTAAACAGGATTATTTATTAGCTTGCAGGCTCTCCAGCGATGTATAAATGAAGGATTCGAATCCTTCAGCAGGTTCACCATGTGGAATGTTCACTTTCACGCTGAAAGCGCCCGTAGTATTTTCCACAACAATATATTGTTGGGTGATCTTCGAACCGTTCGCTTGCAAGAACAGACGGCTGCTGGTCAGCGCTTGAGGCACGGCTGCTTTGTCCAGCTTTTGTACCTTGCCTATGGAAGCCAGGTCCTTCTCGCCATCTTTTTGAAGCTCATCTAAATTAAAGTTGGAGGGCAGCTTCGTAATTTCGGCGTAGTAGTTATCATCTACCGCTAAAGCGACACGGTTTTGATCGGGAAACAGGGACATCGGATCAAACACATACAACGAATAGCCCTCTCCCTTTGCCAAAGTTGCTGTCTGCTTTTCCTTTTTCCCTTCAAGGTTAAGCTCAAAAGTTTGAGTTTTCGCGCGATCCCCGCCTACTTGTTGACCAGAGCTTCCGTTTTGATTGCTATCTGTTGAAGCCTCTGTCTTTTGTATTTTCGTTAAAGTCAGTTGCTTCGCTGTCGCGTCGCCCTCTACTACTTTTTCGGTATATTCAAACGCTACTGGATCACCTTCTTTAAGCCCAGCTATTACCGTGTCTAGGCCTTCTCCTAGCTGGAAGGATTGGGCTTCGCCATTGGTTTCAATCTCTACCGTATGCGGGTCAGCAGCTCCGTTGTATACACCTGTGCCTTTTTTAACCTGCGGCTCAGCGACCGGATCCGGAGTGGCTTGCGGCTGTTGCGTTTGCGGTTGGTCTGCCCCTTGAGGTGCATTGTTATTGGTTTGCGGTTTCGTACCACAGGCTGATAGAGCCAGCACTGCCACGACAGTCAGTAGTATGATTGAAAATGTGTTATGTTTTTTCATAAAATCCACCTCCACGATGTTATACAAGCTTATGCAGCAAAAGTTCTATGCAGCATCTCACTTAAAATCCTTCCTCTCGCTCCCGTTGATTATATTCTCAGGATTTTGCAAAATCCTAATACCATGGGGATGCCAGGTACGGTATAATAGGCTACATTAAACCTCATTTTCGAGATACCGTTAGAAGGAATATGAACGTATTTCATTTCTTTCATACGGATGGAGCTGCCACATGAATCAAGCACACAAACCGTCGTTTTCCTTTGAATTATTGTACATCATAGGTATTATTGCTATTTCGTTCTCCTCGATCTTCGTCAGATGGTCTGAAGCCGAGGTGTCCGTCATCGCTATGTACCGTTTGTACTTGACCAATCTGCTGATGCTGCCATTGGTCTGGAAATATCGCACCGAGCTATTCAGCCTCACTCGCAAGCAGTGGACGCTGATCCTCTGGTCCGGTATCGCGCTAGGGCTGCATTTCTTGCTGTGGATGGGCTCGCTGCGACTGACCACCGTTGCAAGCTCTACTGTTATTATGACATTGGAACCGATCCTTGTCATGCTCGGTTCTTTTTTGTTTTTCCGGACAGGCACAAATCGCGCTATGCTCTTTGGAATGGGCATGGCCTTTGTCGGCTCACTGGCCATTGGCGCAGGGGATTTTCATGTCTCAGGACAAGCTCTGCTCGGAGATGCGCTGTCCTTCTTGGGTATGGTAGCCGTGTCCATCCATATGCTGATGGGCAAGCATCTACGCGAGCATTTGAGCGCTTTTGTCTATAATTTTTGGGTTTTTATCATCGCAGCCACATCGCTTGCGCTGTATAATGTGGTCAATGCCATACCTTTTACTGGATATGCCCCACGCGAATGGGGACTGTTCCTGCTGCTTGCCATTGTGCCTACACTGTTCGGACACTATCTGTTTAACTGGCTACTCAAATACATTAACGCCACCGCGGTGTCGATGGCGGTACTCGGTGAGCCCGTTATTTCCTCCCTGCTGGCTTGGGTGCTGCTCGGGGAAAGGCTGTCTACCTTACAATTTGGTGCAGGCTTTTTTATCCTGTTCGGGGTATGGGTTTTTATCCGATACGGAACAGATTTTAAAAAGCAAGTTGTCCATGAAAGTGAAATACCCGACAATGAGCGCTCCCTGAAGGCTAGCTCTTAGCTCATTACCCCATTTTCATAAACCATACTCAATGGATTAAATTTACTGTTAAAAAAAGGAAGGCGGAATCCTCTATGAAATCCATCGTATCTAAGCGCTGGCTGTTGGCCCGATTGTATGAACCCGACATAATCATTGCCGACTGCCGTTCCGTGCTCGGACAAGCCGGGGCTGGACGGACCGAATTTAATGAAGACCACATTCCTGGGGCGATTCACTTCGATTTGGAAGAAGACCTTACCGCTCCTCTAGGCGAGCATGGTGGTCGCCATCCACTACCTGATGTAGATACACTTGCTGCACGTCTGAGCCGTGCCGGGATCAATGCAGGTTCACGCATCGTCGCTTATGATGACCAAGGGGGGATGATGGCCTCCCGCTTCTGGTGGCTGCTGCGCTACCTTGGTCATGAGCAGGTATACGTACTGGAAGAAAGCTACAGCGCTTGGAAGGAAGCAAAATTCCCCGTTACGGCAGACCAGCCGATTCGCATTCCCTCGACCTTTGTGGCAAATATTCAGCCACAAATGCTCACAAGTATGAAAGAAGTACAACGTATATCCGAAGCTTCTGTTCCTGTTGGCTCCTATATCGGTTTTTCACCTATATTGATCGACTCCAGAGAACGACCGCGCTACCTGGGACTGGAAGAGCCTATAGATCAAGCAGCGGGGCATATCCCCGGTGCGGTGAATTTCTTCTGGAAAGAGGTCTTGGATGAAAAGGGGTCATTTAAAAACGCAGAGCAGTTAAAACAGCATTTCTCAGACCTTGATCAGAACGCTGAGATCATCGTATATTGCGGATCAGGCGTATCTGCCTGTCCAAATGTCCTGGCCTTGAATGAGGCAGGATTTAGTAATGTGAGACTCTATCCGGGGAGCTGGAGCGATTGGATCAGCTATGAGGAAAATCCGGTGGCGACTGGACAGGAATGATCCATTTTTAACAGATATACAGGTTCTAAAGACAAACACACTGCCTTAAGCGAATAGGCGCTTACGGCAGTGTGTTTACTTAATTTTGCAATAGGTCTCTGGGTTGATTTCCGAATATGGTTACCATTAACTTATCGTACTAATTAAAATATAGGGTTTAATTCCAGCCACTTTTGAAGCAGTTTAATATCTTCATCAACATTTTTGATGACAGCAGAGTCTCCCCAAGTATTTGGAAGATAAGAAATGTATAGAGTGCCAATATTAAATATTCTTCTGAAGGGAATAAAGATGGCAATAGAATCTACTTCACTTTGGCTCATAGCTCTAACCTTGTTATATCCATTTAAGAATTGATATTTTCGTTCTTCTCTCTTTTTTAATTTCGTTTCGTCACATCCCATGCCAAATGGGAAAGCATACATAGATATGTCATATGCTCTCCATCCATTTCCACAGAAATCAAAATCAAAAAGGATAGGATTGCTGTTAGCGTCAACTCGGATATTCCCACTATATATGTCGCCGTGACATATACCATATTGCGGTCTTTCAACAGTCAAACACTCTAGTTTATCGCTCACATTCTTTGCAACTTCCTCTAAAAAATGCAGGTCAAAATCATGAATGGTTGAGAACTGCCTTATAGCATCCATAGAATTATCTATAAATGAGTCAGCATCTAGATTCCATCGTTTTTTTCCAAGCTCACATTTGTCCCAAGCATTATGAATTGTAGCAATATAACTACCTAGTCTCTCGTTTAATTCAGCAGTTTCCTCAATTTGATTAAACTCATGTTTTCCAACAGACGTATATAGTACTCCATACCTTATCCCATTTGCAGTGTTAAACTGTGAAATAAATTTTCCATCATGTCTTGTAACTGGTGTAGTAATTTCAATGTCTGATAATTTTAGGTGATTGAGCAAATCTACCTCTGTTTGTATTTCTTCCATGCTTCTTATTCCTTTACGGTATACCTTAAAGAAATACTCTTTTTCGTCTGCATTAACTCTATATATGTCATGTATGCCTCTATAAAATAACCGGCATTTAAGTAAGGCATAAGAAAAATATTCTCTTGAAATGTACTCACGGAGTGCATCTGCAGATAGTACAGATATCTCCAACGGAAAAATATCCAAATGAATATCTCCCTTCAACATTATTCATTCGATGTACCCAGCTGCATATGATCCGGTATCAACTGACTCTATCAATCGTTTAATCCCTTTCCATTGAGAATGTCCTGCATACATTTTTCAATCCTTGATTCCCGAGTTTTAGATTGCTTGGGCGCAGAAAAATGCATAACGTATGCTCTTTGTCGTCCCGGCGTCAATGCAGCAAAAGCAGTTTTCAAGGCAGGATCTTCATCTAATTTAGCCTGAAATTCCTCAGGAAATATGAGTTCTGTATTCTTTTTGAAATCCACTTTCAAACCGGCTTTTTCCACTTCAATGGCTTCATTAATATAGTCCTTTAAGATGGCTTCCATCTCAACAATTCCTTCAACATTAGTGAACCGAATCTGGCGCCCCGCCTGCGTATCCTCCCCAGGTTTGATTAGAATACCATTGGGGTCATTTAACAAAGCACCTTTGAAAAACATAAGCGCACAGTGTTCTTTAAAGCCTTGTATTATAGCTATGTTACTATTCTGAAACATGTAACATGGTTTACCCCACTTCAATTCTTCAGTGAGCTGGCAGTCAAGCATGATCGCTCTCAACTTCTCCATTTCTGCCTTCCATTTTTTCACTTTATCTAAATATGCATCAACTTTAGGATTTATTTCCTCTCTGCTTGTCATGTTAGCTCTCCCCTTATTTGTTTTTGCTCATCCTGTTTATGTATATATATTTACAGAAAATCTATAGAATAGCCGTCACATTGCTATATTTATTATACGTTCACCTCATCCCATCTATAAATTACATAACCCAATTGACATATAACTAGCAATAAATAAACTACGTTTATGCATAGATATATTTTAATTTTTTTCTTGTATTTATCTAAATCTACTTCTTCGTTCACTTCTCTTTCTTTTATTTTCTCACTCCAACTCATTATTCTTGAGAATTCTACCGCACCCAATACTCCCCATAGCAATGTAAAGACTAGAAATATGGCATTTACATGAGACAATAATATACCCATCTCTACATCATCCATTGTTCTTATTGATTTAAAACAAATGTGCACCACTAGTGACAGACTAAATAATCCCAAGCCTATAACACTTACTATCGGTTTGTCTTGCATTCTCATTTTTTTATTCCCTTCGGTTCCAATTAAATATAACGATCTGTATTCATGATGTCCCAGCGCTTTAGGACTAATAGTCCGTCTGTTACTTGCGGCAGTTAAGCGGTTGATGTATCTGTTGAATTGCTTCCCCGCAATAGCTATCCAATACTTTGAACAACTACATATCTTAATTCATATTCTTGTTGTTTTTCTGTATATGTCAGACATTCTCTTATGGAACCCATTTCTAATATATTCAAATTATTAAAATGTTCTATTAAATTTTCTTCAGTAAAGAAGTGAGCATATTTCCCTTTCTTGTATTCATATGTTCCTTCCTCAACGTTCCTACCCACACCATTATTAAAATCGCTATCAGAAAAACACGTAAAATACATCACTCCCTGTTCCTTCAAATGCATCACACAATTCTGTATCAGTTTTTTTCGGTCTTCTAACAAAAATAAATGTAATAAATCATAACAATATATGCCGTCATACCTTTTGCTTGTACGAAACTCTAACACCGATTCTTGAATAAAATTCGTTTTTAAATCCCATTCTTTTGCTAGATTTATAGCTGAACTAGATATCTCAATTCCATCAACCTCAAAATAAGAAGAGAACATCTTGGTATTTCTCCCATACCCAGCACCAGGAACCAAAATATGATGTGCATTATTCTTTTTGAACAAATCTATAGCCTGCGTTACAGTTTGACTTTGTTCACAACCCCAAATCATTCCTTCTTCAGCAAACCTTTTGTTCCAATAATCTCTCATATTATTCACCTGCCTATATACTCACATAGCTCTTCTTTTAAGGTCATCAATCTGTCTTATATGATGTTGATCATGCCAGATAAAATCTTTTAAATATGATATTACAGTAAACTCCCCGTCAGCATATTCTTTAGTAAACTTGTCGTCTTCAAAGGTATATTATTTAATATCGGATTTATGGCTGCTTCAAAAAAATATTTATCCCACAGCAGTATATGACTTACGATATCGTGAACTGACCATTTATCTTCGGCAATCTTTATTTGCCAATCCATTTCACGAATCTCAGAAACAAAACATATCCATTCCTTGAACTCCTCTAGTAACTGCGACTTCTCATTCATGGTTTCAGACCCCTCTTTTCAGATTTGAGTTAGTTAGAATAATGTATTTGTATTCATGAACCCCAAAAGTGGGGTTTGCTAAAAATTTTTTTATGAATTCTATAATGATTACATCTTTCAGCATCTATTTTTATCTCTCCTACAAACTTAAAATTACTTTTTTGAATAACTTTATTGGATGCTGCATTCTCAAGTGATGCAATTGAATTGCGTTTATATATAAAGCTATCCTCCAATTAATAACATGGACCATTCGCCCAGAATGTCTTGTTATATTTTTGTATTCTTTTCTTATGTCAATTTCCATATCTACTGACAGCACATCAAGTCTATTTTCATCTACTTTATTTAAGGATATTTTCATGGTTTCTCCCTGAACTTGTTGTATGACCACCATATTTCACCTAACATTTCTGTATTCATGTCCCCCTCAGGGGTCGCTGTCTGCTCTGGCTTCTTTAAAATCTCTCTGGCAAACCAAGAGCTCTGCATGACCCAAAGCATGAATATTATGTTATATGATTGTTACCATCTTCATGAAATACCTACAGTCCTTAATTCAGCTTCCATTATTGCAAAGTATACATCCATGACAATTTAAATAGATATCATGTTTTTCGCATTTAGGATACCCTCTTGGAATTGTAGGGTTATCATCCCCCTCTTCAATCTCTGACCATTCTGTATAATTATTTATGTCAACATCTTCTTTATTGAATGCATTAATCATTAAGCCAAATTGATTCAAACAATTAACAACCCAATCTTGCCGTGGTTTATAGCTTAATTTCTCCCACCCTAAGCCATCTGCTGCGTTTGAAATAGTATCTAGTATAAAATCTTTCTCACTTTCAAAAGAGTCTATAGTCCAAGGCATTTCATCAATATCAAAACCAACTGTTCCTATTCCAACTACAGACTGGTCCCTTTGTGCTAGCCAAATAATTAATTCTTTTTCTCGATTCGTTTTAGCTAGTAGTGATCCACTAATAGCTAGAACTTCAATAAAGACTGATGTTAATCCATTTGACATACCTATGGGCTCAACTACATCATTTAATTGTTTTGGTAATGAAATGGTGTTCGCCATACTATCCTCCAACACTTTTCAACTTACAAAATCAGCCCTTTATGATCCTCGCCTTAGAGCTGTTTAAAATTCTCAATCAACTATCTATAAGCAATTCTCTTAATCATAGACAAAATTGCTTCGCATGAAAATGCCAACATTTATTTGTAATCATAATCCCTTAATGATAGTTCTTGAACAATTTTTCTACTGTCCTTTATTCTTAGAATTTGCTTCGGTTTATCATATATCCAACCAAGCTTTATACAATATTCAATTAATATGGATTTTATTAAAGGTCTATATAAGTTAGTCTAATAACATTCTTTCCAGTCGAAACAATACCTCATAAGGTTTCTCGTCAACAATGCAAATGAATTGATAATGTCTAACAATGATTGGGATTGCTTTTTTTCGAAATGCTTTCATCATTCACCTCAACATTACTTTATCGGCAATTATGTCTAATAGGGTTCTTGTGTTCCTGAACTCGAGAAGCTTAAAGAAGCGTAGCGACTGGCTAGCTTCGGTTCTTAGCCTCGCAGGATTGTCCACCTGACTTTCACTTTCAGAAAAACGATGTTATGTGATACCTCTAGTTCTTATTTAATATATTCTTCAATTCTTGTTTAATATTATTTGATCTCGTCTATTCTGGATTACTCTATTAAAAAATCTCTGTAGTATTTTAAAGTCAATGCCTTTTTTAGTTCTATATTGGAAGAAATACACCACATATATTAGCACTCTCTTCTTAAAATGCTTTTTACATTGATTTCCTCAACGTTAATTTTTGTTCAACTCCTTTGTCAATATTATTTCTAGAGGTTCATTCTCAAGCATTAAGCATCCAGCATCTCTATATCTAAGCTTCCTATAAAAATGTTGAGCTCCTTCATTCGATTGTGTTGAGGTCATAACCATTTCAAATCCTTTTTGTTTCATTAATTCTTCCCAATACTGGACAACTTTTTTACCAATACCTGTTCCTCTATACTCCTCATCTATCCATATCATATTCATAAATGGTGTGTTGTCCCAGAAAAATCCGTATCTCATCCAACCTATTTCTTGATTGTATTTTCTGATTATTAGGATTTCATTTTCTTTTATTTTGGGTCTTATCAGTGTCTTATGTATGTGCTTGTCTCTTAACGAGATATACTCATAATCTGATTCAATTGCAAAATCAATCTGCATTGTAAGTCCTCCCTTTCACACTTTTCATTGAATATCTTCTTGGTAACCCTTAGCACTGATGTATCATAACGTTTGTACATTACATAAGTTTATAAAGTCTTTTTAAAAATGTATAAGTCACCTTCTTCTCTAACCTTAGTAAACCCACAATTTGAATAAAAGTGATGATTCTTCACACTCCAGCTAGGAGTATCCAGCCACCATTCAGTGCTATCTGGAAATTCACTTTCAATTTTCTCCATCATCTTCGTTCCGATTCCTTGATTTTTAAAATTTGGATCAATAAAGATCCTTCCTAGATTATGCACTTGATTACATTCTACAAATATCATAGCTCCCCCGATTATTTCTCCATTAAAGAGTACCTTGAAGTATTCGCAATTTTGCATCATCTCTTCTTGCCAACTTATGGAGTCATATCCTATAGGCCCAACGGTTCCGTTAGTATTAAAATACTTTGATTCATCCTCAAAACTGGCCTTTTGTATTTCAGCAAGTTTTTGAGCATCATTTTTTCTAGCTTTTTCTAATGTCAGCACCCAACATACCTCCATTGTCTTTTTATTTTTTCCAGGGTTGTCTGTTGAAACGCCTCCTCGAACTCCATCCCAGCAGGTCAAGGCTTCGTGAGGATTCTTATGCTTGAATATTATGTTATCAGAAGTTACCGAACTTCTTCACTATGCATTCAAAATCAATCTGCAATTTTTTTATTAGCGAAATTTCTTATATGGTCTTTTTTCATTTTGTAGTTTGATTATTAGTCATATGCATCTCTTCGAATTATATTAATCCCATAATTGGCAAAGAGTATATTCATAAAATGACCTCAGATCTTTCGTGTTCTTTATACTATAGTTTTTAGTACTTTTGAGATCTAATTATTATGTTTTTAGTAATTCAAGAATTTCTGATAGCGTTTCTGTATTCATGAACCCAAAGGGTCTGTCTGCTGAAATCCCTCTTCGAAACCCAACTCGCAGACCGAGGCTCCATTAGAGATGCAACTTGAATTCGCTTCATTATGGGTGCCAGTCTCAAAAAAGCCTCAAATTTAGAGACTCAAATGGACGATGTTGGTTCGTTTCCCTCGACACCACAATTCAGCAATTTCCAAAATTGTTCAACTATGACCGATGCCGGATACGGCATCGAACGGGTAATCCACCATTCCAATACTCCCACTGCCGCTGAAATTAAAAATTGCACCGTAATGTCCCTGTTCATATCCTGATCGAGGTTGATCGAATCCAGATGCTCGCACAGACTTTGCCGGAACATTGTCTCTATTTGGTTTCGAAAAACCGTACTTCCCTTGTTCGTCAGCATTATAGAGTAGAATGAAGCATGCTGCTCCAAATATTCAAACGTACGCAGTAGTGCGGTTTTGGAAGGGAGATGAAAGAAGTTATCTTCAGACATACAATTGCGTAGTAACTCTTTAATTTGAGCTTCCATGCATTGATCGCGCAGATCGTACTTATCAGCGAAATGCAAATAAACCGTTCCGCGATTGATATTCGCTTCCTCCGCAATTTGATTGATCGTAATTCTCTCGAATTCCTTTTCTGACATCAGCCTCATAAAAGCATCAATAATGGCTTGCCTCGATTTTTGAATACGCCTGTCCATATCCTTCTCCCCTTTGTACCATCCGAAAAAATGAACATTTCGAAGTCCTCTGTTGAAAAATCAACAACCACGCTTGTTTTAACCATTGAACCCCACATACCGCTCTGATACATTCACTTTATAAAATTTATGTTGATGATTCAACATATGTTCAATTCTAGAGGAGCTGTAATCATGAAATCTATTGTTGTACAATCTTTTGAATGATTTAAATCATATTGAATTAGGAGGTTTAAAAATTGAAACTTACAGGAAACACGATTTTTATTACAGGCGGCGGTTCGGGAATTGGACGTGCGTTAGCAGAAGCTCTCCACAATCTTGGAAATAAAGTTATTATCTCCGGTCGACGTAAAGAGCGTCTGGAGGAGACGATTAAAGCGAATCCCGGCATGTCCGCAGTGGAATTGAATGTACAAGATCCTGCCAGCATAAAGGCGACCGCCAAGCAGTTAATCGAAGAATACCCGGATGTTAATGTCTTGATTAACAACGCCGGCATCATACAGTCCGATGACGCGGCGGGCGTGATCGATGAGGATGTTTTGATTTCGACTGTCACTACAAACTTGCTAGGTCCCATTCGGTTGACTTCTGCATTCATCGAGCATTTGAAGGCCAAAGAAGAAGCGGTTGTCATCAACACGACTTCGATACTTGGATTTGTACCATTAGCGACAACTGCTATATACTCCGCGACGAAGGCAGCACTTCATACCTATACGCTGTCCCAAAGGTACATGCTTAAAGACACATCGGTAAAAGTAATAGAAATTGTGCCCCCATGGGTTCAAAGCAACAACGTTGAACCGCGTGCGATGCCACTTGATTCATTCATTGATGCAACAATAAAGATACTTGGCAAGGATACAGACGAAGTTCTGGTGGAAGAAGCGAAAATGTTTCGAAATAACCCTGGCCCGAACGAAGGTGTTTTTGTGACCCAGCTTAACGATACGATGAATTCTGAACCTCCAAAGATCCATTGATCCATCTGTAATTCAATTCTCAAAAATTTAGGCGAACATGAGGTAAACACTCAGTTCCGTCTACTTCATGTTCATTTTTATTGCAACTTGCTCGTGAAGTAAGAAAAAACGCCAAGCAGTCCCACCCATGTTTACCTCTTAAATAATTTTGTTGATTTCACATAATGTTGGGTATTCCCGAAGTTCAAGCAGCCCTTTGTTAGGTGATGTCGGGGACATCCTCGATTTATATTTTCATGATCTTACTTCATTTAAAAATCTTGTTATTATCGGTAGGTCAGGAGGACTTATTTGATTGGGTATCTTGTTTAAATCAAAAAATTGTACATCTTGTACTTCATTTCCATCACCTCTAATTATTCCACTGTATTCTTTACATATATAAGCTGCAACTACGTTATATACTTCATCTCCATGAGGATATCGATAGTAAAGTTCCGGGCCTGAAAATATATCAAGTAATTCTAACTCTTCAGCTTCTAAGCCTACCTCTTCAAAAAGTTCCCGGCTTGCAACCTCCTTCATACTCTCACCAGGCTCCATTGAACCTCCTGGTAATCCCCATAGACCATTATCAGTTCTTTGTTGCAATAGTAATCGTCCCACATCATCTATGAGTATCACACATGCTCCTGCCATAATTATAGGTCGGGTACCTACTAACTCTCTTAATTCTTTTATGTAATTCAATATCTTCACGCCCCTTTGAGATCCTTCAACAGACCAAGGCTCCGTTAGGAGCCACTGCTTGAATTTAACGTTATATGATAATTGTGAATCTCTGATTAAGTCACAAAAATAAGTTTATAGAGTCTTTTTAAAAATATATAAGTTACCTTCTTCTCTAACCTTAGTAAACCCACACTTTGAATAGAAGTGATGATTCTTCATACTCCAGCTAGGAGTATCCAGCCACCATTCAGTGCTGTCTGGAAATTTACTTTCAATTTTCTCCATCACCTTTGTTCCGATTCCTTGATTTTTAAAATTGGGATCAATAAAGATCCTTTCTAGATTATGCACTTGATTACATTCTACAAATATCATAGCCCCCTATTATTTCTCCATTAAAGAGTACCTTGAAATATTCGCAATTTTGCATCATGTCTTCTTGCCAACTTAAGTCATATTCTATTGGCTCAACGGTTTCATTATTATTAAAATGCTTTGATTCATCCTCAAAACTGGCCTTTTGTATTTCAGCAAGTTTTTGTGCATCATTTTTTCTAGTTTTCTCTAGCTTTTCCTAATGTCAGCACCAAACATACCTCCATTTTTTTTCTTGCACGGGTTTCGTCTAACGATCTTGTATTCACGAATCCTCAACACCTTAAAGGAGAAGAGCGACTGGCTGCGATGCAGCTAAGTGGTGCAGGGTTGTCAGCCTGATACGATTTTCTTCGAAATGTCTCCAGCAGACCAAGGGGCCTAAGCCTCGAAGCGTGAACATATTGTTATCAGATAATGATTGCCTTCTTCGAGTTACTCTACAACGCACTTCATTAATTACTTTATTTACTTGGTTCTTTACATTTCTTATTGTATTGAATTAAAATAATATCCCTCTTTCTTAGTTAGAAAGTGCTTAGAAAAAGGGAATGTATTTGCGTAAAAAAGCTTATTATATACGGTGATAATTCGAACTATATTATCGCTTATATTCAGGCTCTTCCAAAGTAATAGGATTCGGATTGCTGAGTACCCAATGCACTGCCAGTTCACACAGTCTCGCAGGTTCATCACTACCATTTCCGTTATGAAGTTCTTTCACTAATGTTACTGCTTCCTTAAGTGAAGCGGGATTTAATGGTGTACCCAAGCTAAAGTAATGTATCAAACTATTGAGCATTTTACGATATTGGTTATCCCAGTTAATACCACTATTATCTAAAATTTCGTATGACACTTTACCAGTAATACGGATAACCTCACCTTGTACGGTTTTCGCATGTCCCTTTGAAGGAATTAGTAAACTCCAGAGTTCATTATGTTGCGCCTGCCATCCTTTTGTTGATACTATTATTGAAGAGACGCCGTCGTGCGTCTTTCGCTTCTCTACTGGGGGAACATCAAATAGCTCATATAGACGTAAAAGTGCCTCATCGGTTTGATTCAAATATTCTTTATTAAAGCCTTCTCTGTGAAATTCAAAGTTATTTCCGATTCGCTTAATAGAATCTTTCATTTCCGGCGTTACAGTTGTTCCAGCGTTAAGCAAAATATCGGCAACTTCCGCCGTATTGACAATATCCGCGTTTTTGCACAATGCCAAAGCTTTCTCTAATGGAGTCTGTCCCATCTTATTTTTTGCGCTGATATTTGCGCCTTTAGTAACCAACGTGTAAACCACCTTTGGTTTAAATGAACCTGCAGCGGCAAATAAAGGAGTCTCGTTTTGATAATCAACGGCTTCTACATCTGCACCCAAATCAAGCAGCAACTCAGTATTACCACACCAACTCATTACATGTTTGTGCAAAGGCGTTTTTCCGTAATTGTCTCTAGCATTTATATCAGCACCCTGTTCCACGAGCCAGCGAACCAATTCATTCGGTACTTGGTAAAAGCACAAGGCTGTTGATTTACTAGAACCGCCACGGGCATCCAATTCGCATCGGGTAAATACCTCTTTTAGTGCTGATATGTCACCTACATTAATTAGTTCATCAAAATTTTTCGGTAGGTTTTTTTTCTTCTTACCCATATGTATTTTCTCTCCTTATGTCAGAGTTTATAAATTTTCTTCATCACCATGCAAACTCCACATTTTACCATCTTTTTTTTAATTTCTGTAGTATTAATAAAAATTGCGCTCTGAAATCCATCTCGTAGACCAAGGCTCCGAAGGAGTCGTGCTTGAATATTATGTTATACGACGGAATTACTTAAGACTTCAATAAAACTAATTGCTGCATCTATATAGTCATCTGATGAGAAAACATCTTCATCTAGAAATCCACTTAAGAGTGCTGCATCTCCTTTATATTTCAAACAAAGATAGCCATACCCAGGGTCAATTATGTCATCTTCTTCTTGTTCTTTGGAGCTATCGAAAAATCTAACTATTATGTCCTTATCTTTGTAATAAATCTCAGTGTCACAGGAGAAATTCTTATAGCTAAACTTCATTGTACTATCCCCCCTCTTTTGGATTTTTTTAGCTGTTTTAAAAACTGATTTTTGCTTCCCTTTCACATAACGTTCTTGTATCTACGAATCCGAGAGGCTTAAGGCGCAAAGTGCCGGTTCCAACGGACTTAGCTTCGCAGGGTTGTGAGTTGATCCCGGCTTCTCTGCTTTCCACTTCTAGTGAATCAAGGGCAACGCCCGCAGCGTAGATGCGATGTTATATGAGGTCAGTTCTTCTTCGAGCCAACTAATAATTATGCTTCCTTGCTAGTTCCCACTTCATGAATAAATTTATATCACTTATAGCATCTAATATTATTCCTTTATGTTCTATATTATTTTTTAATTCTTTCAAAATGATTGGTTTTACTAGTCTTTTATCTAACTGTTTTTTAGTTCTTGCTATATGTGCTAATCCCAATACAGAATTCGCTCTTACATTTGGATTATCATGTTGTGCTGATTTAAGACATATATCTTGAGCAAACTTCCAATTGTGATGATACATTCCAACTGAAAGTGGTAAATATAGAAGTTCTTCTACTTCTTGACGAGTTAAAATATCTTTTATTTCCTGATCTGTGTATTCCTTGATATGCTTGTAAATTCGCTCCATAGTACTTGCTCCTAAATATAATCTTTTATACCTAGCTGATTTCACGTAACGTTTCTGAATTCAAGACGTCCGGCGTATGCCGGATAGGTTCGGCTGATTCTACTTCATGGCTTCTCAACTTCTGCCGACCAAGGAGCGAATGCGACGATGCTTGAATGTGATGTTATGCAAAGTACCATTACTTCATTGAATCTACTTAAAAATCCTGTATAATTCACCATCACCATTCTCTCCATTCTTCTGTAATATCTTGATCCTCCTCAATTTCTAATCCAGCTAGTCTTGCTGCCTTGTCTATAAATTCAGCCAGTTCTTCACGTTCCATCGTTTCAATAAAATAGTCGTTCTTTCCATTCAATTCATTAAACGTAATTACAATTTCTTCTACAGCCTTCATAATACTTTCAGGATGTTTAGTTTCTTGTAATAATATTAATTGGTTTAGATAGTTATCCAGGACTTTATCACACATTAATAATCTCTCTTCCGTAAAAAGGTCATCTCCGTATTCAACCATTCTTTTGTTCCACAATTGAGTTGGTTTTTCATTAAATAAGTCCTGTAATGTCATTGGGCATATCCCTCATTTTCTTATCTTTGTTTTAATAGATTTTTAAAATTGTTGCATAGTATTTCGCATATGAGTTTGCTTACTAACTTGCTTTTCACTTCACTTATCTAATTTTTTCTTTGATTCATCTTTTTTCATCTGTTAGTACACCCTTAATGAAAGACCAAGTACGGTCAACATCTAGTCAGTACAATTGGCTTGGAGGGTTTATTCCCTTCTAAGTCTCATGTAATCCCCCCCTTCGGCTCTTAACCTTTAGGTGATTTTTTACCTTCTCTTGTCGTTATTGATGCATGTTAAAAATGCAAGAATAGATGTCCAAAATAGTAACATTAGAGTCATCGCATCTTTTACTTCCATGGTCTCACTTTTCGAAGGAAAACCATACCCACCCAAGAGTCAATTGTATCTATATTTTACCTGTGTTCACTTTCACAAACAAGCGTTCTCATTTATTTTCTTGCATTTTTCTTTTATTCTATTTGTTGTCCATCATTTCTAGCATATAACGCTTCTGTGTTCACGATGTCCCTCTGACTTATGCGAACGAAATGAGCGGCCGCCGTGCGTATGTGTCCGCCTGCCCCTCCCTGGCAATCCTCTTTGCCGGACCGAGGAACCGCCAGGCTCCGATGCGTGGATATGATGTTATCTGATGGATTGGCCATAAAAAAACAGTTCAACTTTCCCTCTATGACATAAGGCAAAGATGAACTGTCTTTAGTTCCTGTTAAAATCTCTATGCGCACAAGTAGCAACTTCTTCTCCCATCAAGCCAACAAAGCCTGAGCGATCTGATCCACAATGCCATTGATGCCTGTGGGTCCATAACAGCCGATCCATGTCGCGGCATCGACCGAGTGTATGTGCTGGCGCTCAACGGTATCAAGCATTCCCCAGACACATTGCTCTGTTGCGGATATTCCCTCCTGCATGAGTTCATGGCTAAGCAAGAAGTAATGGCTAGCATGTACAGCCGGTAGTCTGTCAACTGAGATGTGATAGGCCGTGTCGGAGGTATCTGCCACAAATGACGGGACAGGCAGACCTAGATCATGGTACAGCACAGCCCCTGTACGATGAGAGGCAGAATGCACGCGAACCAGAGAATCCAGCGGACGGATCAGTGCCACGCTCTTGCCTGCCAGAACGGGAGCAAGTTCTTCGGACAGCAATGTGGTTCGTCGGTGATAATCCGCTATAATACGCTTTGCCTCTTCTCGTTTGCCTGTCAGTTCACCGAACAGAGTCAGAATAGTCTGCCAGTTTTCATTGCGCTTAAACATGAGAACTGGAGCGATCCGGCTTAACTGTTCATAGTGCGGCTCATGCACCTCGGTGCAAATAATTAGATCCGGAGACAGTCGTTCCACTGCAAGCAGGTCGGGGTACTCATATGTTCCGAGTAATTCAGTATTCTGAAGTCCTGCCCTGATCGTTTGAGGGAAATGTAACACTGCATTGCCTAGTCCTACACTACCTGCTGGAGAGAGCCCCAGCGCAAGCAAATGATCGGCATATTGCACATCGAGTACAGCGATACGCTTCGGAGATTCGATAACATAGTATTCCCCTCGCATATGGCATATCACCGAGCCTTGGGCCGACTCATATGAAGAAGCTGTGCGGTTCCGCTGAAATAAGGAATGAGCATAGTCTATATCTGTTTTCGAAGCGGCATCAAGCCTATAACGCAGCGGAGGGACGCCATAATATTTCTTAAACGCCCTACTGAAATAATACATGTCGCGATAGCCCATTCTGTCGGCAATTTCACCGATGGGAGCATCCGTGTGACGCAGCATCCGCGATGCACTCTCCATGCGCAACTGAATGACATACTCAGTCAGTCCGAGCTGCTTCTCTTGTTTAAATCGTCGCTGCAGCTGTCTTAAGCTGCATCCAGCAAGGGCTGCCAGCTCTTTAAGCTCCAGATTCCGGCGATAATGCGCCGCTATATATGAAGCGACAACATCCACCATGTCAGACGCTTCTCCTCCCTGACCACGTTCGTAATCCATGATCAGTTCGTAGATCATACCCTGAAGCAACGCATTGGCATGAAAACGTTCCATCCCTTCGCCACGACGCCATTTGGCAACGATTTTTTCTGCATTCTCGATCCATTCTGCTTGGGTTACCGAATTTTGCACAAATGAAGTGCGTAACGGGTGTTTGCGATATGAAGGCAAAACAAGAGAGGCTCCCTCCATAGAAGAAGCCTTGTACATGATCACGATATAATAAATGTCGTCTGATCTGGCCGTCAGCGTTAAGGATGTCCCCTTAACAACATGACCAGCAAAAGAAGCTCCAATGTGGCAAACCTCACCATTCATTGCAAGCTCCCCTTCCCCTCCATATGCCAGCAACAACACATTCGAAGTTAATTCCGTTTCGCGAAGAACACTGCCTGTCTGCAAAGTACCGCTATACTCGTCAAGCATCTTGATCGTTGTATCACTCCATAGACTTGTCTGTTCTTGTAGCGGCATTTCTCTCATCTCCTGACAATAGCATCCTTTGCTAGAGTGACTCGCATGACTGGGCTTAACCAATTAACTACAACCAGGCCTGTTAGCAAAGTAAAATTGTTGCTGTTGTCATTTTAATTGAGATTTATTCTCATTGTCAATTTTCGGACATTTTCTGCAATATTCCCCTGACATCTGGTAATAAAAACAACAGGTGGTACGCTTGCTTTTCACGGCTGGAATGCTGTCCTTATTTTTTGTGAACCGGGTGAACGGATTTCTTTTTACACCGAACAAATGCCCGGGCGCTTCTTGCGTCAGATATGAAAAATCTGCCTGGATGTGCTGACTTTCTTGCTCAGCATTGTCTACTTCAGGAGTATATAATGGGACAATGCGTATCATGATATTCTCCCAAAGGATACTCATCGAAAGAGGAGCAATCGCAGCAAGCGTCTTTAACAGCGGTGCAAGGTGTAACGCAAACATCTCCTTTACCACCTTTTCCCGCCAGACTTCCCTGTCTCCCGTTAGTGCTTCTGCCCGAAGCCCGTTCATAGCTAGAAAAGGAAAATGCGTCCCCCCCTCATTAGCTGTGAGCGTCGGATGATAGAGAAAGCTGTTGTCTAGCCGAAAAGAAACATGCTGATGATGAACGGTCATCGCGGTCAGCAACGGAGCAATCCACAGGTAGCCGATTCGCTTAGCTAACATCGAAGCAGCTACCCTCATGTCAGGCGCACCAATATACTCTTGAAGCCAGCTTAAATACTCTCGGCATGCAGCTTCTTCATGTAGTTGACTCAAAGCAATAATACGGACATTATCTTCAGACGGCTCGCCAAGCCGAATCGAGTGTTCATCCACCGTTTGCTGCCATAAGTCAGTCGATAGATAATGGTCCATTTTAATTCGATCCCAACAGTGCTTCCGATGCCTGATCTACAATATTATTAATTGCAAGTGGGCCATAATAAGCGATCCAAAGTGTAGAATTAACATCATATGCACGGTTATTTTTGACTGCATCAAGGGATTTCCATACTGAACTGCTATCCAAAGCCTCTGCCTCTGCCGCAAACAATTCATCAGACAGAACAAAATAATGATCTGCTCCAATCTCAGGAACTTTCTCCATCGAGATTTCAACGGAGGTATCATCTTTGATCTTCTGGACTAATGCAGGCATTTTTAAGCCCAAATCCTCATACAGAATGCCGCCTGTTCGATGCTCAAGACCATGAACACGAATGCCTTCTTTTCTCGGACGAATAAGTGCTACCGTTTCCTCTCCCAACTTCTCCGACAGCTTCTCCTTCAGTCCTGCAATTTTGTCCTCATAAGCCTTACGCACAGTTTCTGCCTCTGCCTGCTTACCTGTGATCGCAGCCACCGTAGCTAACGTATCTCGCCAGTCCTCGTAGAAGTCAAGTACGATTGTGGGCGCTATTTTGCTTACTCTCTCATACTCTTTCTCTTGAAAATCAGTCATTAAAATAAGATCCGGGTCCAATGCTACAATCGCTTCCAGGTTGGGCTTGTCCCGTGTACCTAAAACCTGTACGTCACCCGGCTTATCGCCTAAATATTCTGGAAATGTGGTATTGCCTTCAGCGATAACACTGCCTGCCGGCTGCTCGCCAATGGCTAGCAATTGATCCAGAAATTTGACATCAAGCACAGCAATTTTTTTGGGCTTCTCGTTAAGCGTATACTCACCCTTCTTATGCGCGATCGTAACCGGGAAGGCTCCGGCAGTCTGAGGCGCTTCATTCGAAGGCGTGTCCGTTGGAGTTGTAGCAGACTCATTGCCGCCATTTGTACCTGCTCCGGCACCGCAAGCCGTCAGTACAAGAACAAGGGCCAGCATCCAGCCCATTAAAAATCGTGATTTATGGTCAGCATGTGCCATGCTTCCGGCAGCTTGCCTCTTTGTTCCTTTATTCATGGTGAATCCTCCTTATGTATGATAATGATTTTCATTATCGAAATATAAGGCGAGTATAATATATCTCCACATCGCGTTACCATGTACTTTTGCGACATTTCAGCCGGACTAATACGACATGTAAACCGCTATATCTTCATTTACAATTCTATCAGCTCTTTTACTAATTACTGCATAATCATCGTCTAATGTATCAAGCCAACAAAACCAAGAATCTCCCATTTTTTCTTTCCATTGATTTCTACCTCTTGCGTCAATGTACATTCCATATCCATTTGTTCCATTGAAACTACAACAGAGGTTTGTATGATAAATTTGTGGGTACTCTTCATTAAATTCTGAATGTGGAAACTCATAAAATGTTCCTTTGGATTCATAAGCCATTTTCGGTGAAACATCTATCTTTAATACCCTTTCATCCACAGATATTTCTAAAACATTTTGCTTTCTCCTTTTATCAAGTATTTCCTATAACGTTCTTGTATTTATGCACCCGTTATAGGGGGTGTCTGCTGAAATTCCTCTCCGACACCCTTCTCACAGACCCAAGCTCCAAAGGAGCCGCAGCTTGAATATGATGTTATGTGATGCCACATCTTCTTCGAACTTTCTACCTACAATTATTTGTGGATTTGAACTTTGATTTTAGATATTTGTTTATCTATTAAATTATAGATTTTTTCGATTTCATCTTCTTTGATCTTATTTTTTACCAATTCATTTTTAATTTCTTGTTGAAGTTCAATTAACGCTTCAAGTTTCAATGTTATATACCAGCCTGTCCATTCCGTAACTAGGCTATCGTCAAAGCATTCGCCATCGGTATAAAAGAACATTCTATAATAACCTATTCTCTTTTTTTTGTAGTAAATGTCTAACGTAGATATAACCTGCTGGGAATAGTGACTGTCTACAATCTGATAATCGGAATGAAAAATAGTTTTATACTCAATTGTATCTATTGAAGGCTTAATATCTTCTAGATTCAATTCATCAAAAAACAAACTAATTTCTTCTGGACATTCTTTCATGTAGTTATTGAATGCTACCCAAAAACCTTCTAAGGTTCTATCCATAATTTTATGTGTATCAATCCAGCTCTCTAGCGCTAAATTATCCAATTGAATCATCCATCCTTTAAAATCTTATGTGATTTCACATAACGTTCCTGTATTCATGAACCCGAGAACCTTAAGTCCCAACGGGGCGGCCGCGACGCGGTTAGGTTCGCAGGTTTTGTCCGCCTAGATCCACTCCATTGAAAATTCCTCGGGAGGATCAAGGAGCCGTCAGGTTCCGCAGCGTGAATAGATGTTATGTGATGTCGACAACTTCCTCAAATTAGCTAAATGCCTAGTACTGAAATATAATTTTGGGATTTCAATCGCTCTTTAATCCATGTTTGAAATTCGTTAATTAATTTTCTCAGTTTTTCAATGTTATTTTCATAGTCTTTTATAAATTCATCTTCACTACATCCAAAGAAAAAGCCAATATGCTCTTTAAGTGTATTCATTTCGGGTTGTCCTTCAAGAAGATTTATTACTCTTTCTAATCTCCCTAGGATTCTCCACCAAATTTCCTTTTGAATCTCATTAAAAGCATAGTGATCATAAGTAGTATATTCACTTTCAATTGATTTCTCTATAAAACCAAATACTTCTTCGGTCAAAAAGATTGAAGTATCATTCCAACATTGACCAAGATATCTACCCGGCAAAATTTCAATATAACAAGTGCCTTCAAGTTCTTCTTTATTTATTATTATCTTCATTGTGCTTACCTCTTAAATAATATCGTCGATTTCACATAACGTTTCTATATTCATGAACCTCAACGAGGTTGTCTGCTGAAATGCCTCTCCGAAATTCATTCCGCAGACCAAGGCTCCATTAGAGCCGCAACTTGAATATTATGTTATCAGATTTCAGCGTCTTCCTTGAACTACTTACAACAATCATTTTTTGTTTTTAATCACCAAACTGATAGTCTTGTCCTTGTATCATTTTCATCAGTTATATATTCCAGAGATTTATATCCCTTTCTCTTTATGTGATCATATAAGTCCTCAAGTTTTCCAAGGTCTTTGCAGTAAACTGTTATGTACACACTATCAATCACAAGAAGAATAATCTGACACTCACTCGCAATATATTCTTCATATGACATTACATCTATTATATTTGCTCCTTTTGGATATGCCTTTAAATTCGCAAATATTAAGTAGTACTTGTTGTAATCAATAATCTTTTTAAGATCTTCTCCATCCATTCCAGTAACCATGTCTGGAAAGAGACTACCCCCTAAAGTATCATCAACGATAAAATATGACTCTTCTCCACCAATAAACCAACTGAAAGTAGTTATATCTATTGGCTTTAAAATCTCTCCAAGATGGTTTCCATAAGAATTTGGAATTTCAAAACTTATGCCTCTATTCATTTATTCACCCACTTCACCCTGATTTCATGTAACGTTTCTGTATTCATGAACCCCAAAGGGGTTGTCTGATGAAATGCTTCCCTGAAATCCTTCTCGCAGACCTAGGCTCCAAAGGAGCCGCTGCTTGAATATTATGTTATATGATGGATATGCTTCTTCGAGATTGCTTACTAACCTGTCCTTTTCACTTCAATTATTTAATTTAGCTTTGATTCATCTTTTCTCATGTGTTATCATATTCTTAAAGAAAGACCAAGTGCGTCAACACTTGGTCAGTACAATTGGCTTGGATGGTTTATCCCTTCTTAAAGCTTTCGGAATAAAAACCCACCTTTGGCGGTCAACCTTGGGGTGGGTTTTTACTTTCTCTTGTTGTTATTGATGTATGTTAAAAGTGCAAGAATGAATGTTCCGAATAATAGCATAAGAGTCATCGCATCTTTCACTTCCATGGTTTCACCTCCTTTCGAAGGGAAACCATACCCACCCAAGATTCAATTGTATCTATATTTTACCTGTATTTACATCTGCGCACAAGCGTTCTTATCTGTTTTATTGTATTTTCATTCTTCTTTGATCATATTGCTTTTCATTTCTATCATATAACGTTTTTGTATTCATGAACCCCGAAGGGGTTGTCTGCTGAAATGCCTCTCTCCGAAATCCTTCTCACAGACCTAGGCTCCAACGGGGCCGCAGCTTGAATATTATGTTATGTGTAGTTATCACTCCATTGATTGACATTCTAATTTACGCCTTCCAACCTATCTCTTTATACAATCTTCTAATCTGTTTTATAAAAATATCATCTTCTCTTCCCTTATTTATAATCTCTTCATCTGTGGTTACAGCCCATCTAAAAATTTGTTCAATGCTCCCGTAGCTACGTTTAAATCCTTTGGCCAACTTCAGTATGTTTTCTTTAGTTGGTGCAAATGATAATACTACTCTTAACTCTTCATCTGTCCAAGGTCTCCCCTTATTTTCTGTACTATACGCTTGTTTTTTCTCATATTCAAAGATCAGTAATTTCGTTTTGTGGATTACTTGGTCTGTTGTTAGTTCTTCAATTCCTTCATTAAGTAATTCAATTAATCTATCTTTATATTCTTTCTTTTTCATAGATTTCCCCTCCATGATCTTTTCAATAATTACGCATAACGTTCTTGTATTCACGACCCAACGAATGTTGGGTGTCCGGCGAATGCCGGACCCAGGACGAATGTCCGTAGCGTGAATATTTTGTTAGGCGAATTTGCGTACTTCTTCGATGATTCTAGAAAGAATTCTTCAGTTCTTTTTCTAAATTGAAGCATAATATCCGCATACGATTGATTACTTCTTCTTGATCAAAATTATTAAACACGAATTTATATCTTCTTCGTTCCATAATTCTATCATAATAATTATTAATTTCTTGTAATTCAGCTTGGGTCCAGTTAGTTCTTGTATAATCTACTTCTAAAAACGGAGGCAATGCTGCTTCAGTCTTATTCGCGACCATAAATTTCATTTTCATCGAGTCAAAAATTAACGATAAATTTTCATCTGCTGTTACGAAAACCGGGACAATCTTATCTCTTAAAAGCTTTTGACTCACCAATGTTGGAAATGTTAAGTCTAACGATGCATTCCATATTGCGTGCAGCCTATCTTCATCATTATTCTTTGTTTTATGGATAAGCTTTCTAATTTTATTGTTACCACTAAAATAATAATGAGCAAATATTGTTGTTGAAGCACTAAAAATATCTACTTCCTTTTCCACAAAGTCAAAATACTCAATTATTAATTGAGTATTACTTTTCGACTCTTTTTGCTTATCCAATATGTACATTTTTAACAAACACGCATACGAAACAAATAGAAGACGTTGGAAACTACTTACGCTTTCTAGACTCTTTGTTTTACTGTCCGTTTTTAGTGTTTCGTGTTTAATGAATGGCTCAAACTTTATAATTTTGCTGTGCTGCAACATTTGAAAGTAATCCATCTCAAATAAAGATCTAATTGCATTATTCATGTCACGGAACTTCGACATATTAATTTCAAAGTTGCTTAGTTCTCGACATGACTCTTCCAGTCCAAGAGAAAAGTCAACTAATAAATTATTCATCTCAATATTTTTAAGCAAACTTAATAATTCTTCAAGAGTGTTATCTTTTTGACCTAAAAGACTACTTGGTTCCTTATAGAATCTGGTTAGATATATACAAATATTTGTATCCAAACACAATTCAATTAATTGGGGATCTATTTTATTTTTGATGTCTTCAAATGAGCTCAGTGTTTCATGTATATACAAAGATGAATAGTAAAATTTCATTCTAAATAACCATCCCTTTTATGTAATTTCGCCTAACGTTCCCGTATTCACGACGTCTGACGACGTCTGACGAAGTCAGATGTGTCCGGCTGCTTCTGCTTCCCCGAAATCCTTCTGTCGGACCGAGGGCATATGCCCGATGTGTGAATATTATGTTATACGACGTCATTTTCTTCTTTGAGAAGCCCACAATAATGACTTAATAGTTCCTGAGAAACTTCACTAATTCCTAGCCTCATTGCAACATCTATCGCACATGAATAATCTTTATAGTTTAGGTGCTTTAAAATTAATTTTCTTTTTTCATCTTCCGATACTTTGGAGTAGTAAATCGCCCACATAAGATTTTTGTTACTTGCTTTTATATTTTCAGGAATACCATCTTCAATCAGTATTCCGATTACTTCAGAAACTCTTTCTTGAAGCTTTCTTTCATTAACTATTTGACGTGCCCAGTTAGTAATAAGCCTGTTACTAGTAGGATAACGTAAGAGTCTGTTTACAATATGCTCAGACTCTTCAAAGTTATCAATCAACCAATTAATTTGTTCGTCCTCTAAGGGCTGATCTTTAATAAGTGTACTAACTGCCCACTGAATTTCTTCTGTGCTAGTCAAAATAAAGGTTTGGTAGATATAGAATAAATCATTTATAAGTTTTTTACTAAATAGCTTATTTGAAGATCTATTTTTGATTATTCTTTTAAGCACCTTAAGGCATTCCATTCGACGGAAATGGCTATTCGACTTTAAATCTTTGACAATTATATCGACAAAGTATTCAATGGAATCTGAGTCAAATTCAACTGATTTAAGTAAGCGTCGTTCTTCGTAAATATCTTTTGTACTCTTTACATATTTTTTCACATATTTTAAAGGGGTATAGTGCATTCGTATATGTTCAAGATATTCAATATTGTTTTTTATTTCATTAATATCCATACTTAGGCCCTCACTTTTTAAAAGATGTCGTATAACGTTCAGGCATTCACGAACCCTCACTGCCTTAAGCGACCAACGGGAGCGGCCACGATGCGGTTAGGCAGTGCAGGGTTGTCCGCCTGTTCATCTTCCCTGAAAATCCTCGGGCGGACCAAGAGGCGCGACAGCGACCCGCAGCGTGAATGTTTTGTTATCGGATGTCAATGCCTTCCTCGAACCTCTAAAATCTTGGAGTCAGTTTCGCTTTTGTTTTTATATCTTATAGTTTTCTGGCCTTTATCACAAAAGTTACTGGAAGCATTTTTGCTCTCTTTGCCATATCGCTGTTATCATCCCGCGATTGCATAAACTCATGATCAGATTCCTCAATCATTAGCTCAATTACAAACCCTGCTTTCGCAAGCGCATTTACATAGGTTGATAGCATACGGTCCGCTAACAATAGCTCACCTTCATCAACTGCTACCGGATACCACCCTTCATTAAAGTAACTCTTATTAATTACAAACCTATCATTTTCTGTAGTGACCCATCTGTGTATAGGGTGAGACCAACTGAAAATAAATAGCCCGTCTTTTTTTAGGTAAGAAGATATTCGTCGAAAGGTACCCTCAAGATCGGTGGTCCAACCTATGGCATAAATTGAATAAACATAGTCAAAATAATCCGTCGGGATGCCGCATTCTTCTTCCATGGGAGAACATATCAATTTTGCTGCTATTCCACATGATTTCAAATGTTGCGCTGCCTTTTCAATTTGTCTTTCTGAAATGTCCACAGCCCATAGTTCAGATGCGTTTCGTTCCCCTTGATATTGCAAGGATTGACCATTTCCGCAGCCGATCTCCAGCAGTTTTTTTCCTGAGATATCACCAAAGAGCTGGCACTTTTCTTCTGAGATAAATGCTCCATAATAGGGGAGCACGATTGCTTTTAAGAAGTCATTGCCTTTGGTATCCCAATATAGGCTGTTTGTTTTATGAACAACATTCTTTTTTAAGTCTTCTGAGCTGCCGACACCATTTTCCCCATCAACAATAATGTTTCTTCTATTTAATGAATTCTTGTCCATGAAGACACCTTCTCTTAGTAGGGATTTATATTTGAGCATTTCAGATTTGCATTGATTTCCGATAACATTCTGGTATTCACGACGTCTCACCGACTTAAGGCTCCGTCAGGAGCCGGCCGCGATGCGGTTAGTCGGTGCAGATGTGTCCGCTGATTATACTTTACTGGCCAATCGCTTCTCGCGGACCGAGGAGCCGTCAGGCTCCGATGCGTGGATATAATGTTAGACGAATTACTTGGCTTCCTGACTTAACAGTCCAAATATAATTCTTCTACACAAGCTTCCATAACAATTGATTTAGCACTTCCATTTCTAATCCTTTTAAAACCGCATCTCTTATAGTAATTTGATAATCTACTTGAACTTTTAAAAACATTAGACTTCTTTGATAGTTTTGATTTCATTGGTTTTGCAATTAGGAACACAATTCCATTCGCATTTCTGAGCATATATTTAAAAGTATGTTGTATTAATTTCAAACCTACCTCTTGCCCACTGAATTCCGGGTGTACGTCTAATCTCTGTATGTAATATAAACTCCCGTATTCGAAAGCTTCTCCATATATATCTTCATTTACAATTCTATCTGCTCTTTCACCAATTACTGCATAATCTCCGTCTAATGCATCAAGCCAACAAAACCAAGAATCTCCCATTTCTTCTTTCCATTCATTTGGAAATTCCGTTATTTCTAATCTAGCAACAACTATTTGACCTTCATTTTCTTCAAAATAATATTTTTCTTTTAATTGATTTTCCACCTCTTGCGTCAATGTACATTCCATATCGATTTGTTCCATTGAAACTACAACAGAGATTGTATGATAAATTGGTGGGTACTCTTCATTAAATTCTGAATGAGGAAACTCATAAAGGGTTCCATTAGATTCATAAACCATTTTCGGTGAAACATCTATCTTTAGTACTCTTTCATCCACAGATATTTCTAAAATCATTTTTGGTTTCTCCTTTTATCAAGTATTTCGTCTAAGGTTCCGTATTCACGATCCGACGCATGTCGGGTGTCCGGCGAATGCCGGGCCAAGGACGAATGTCCGCAGCGTGAATATTATGTTATAAGATGTTGGCGGCTTCTCTGAATACTCAAATCAACCAAAAAGCATATTTATAATCATTTCTTTAGTTACGTTGTAGCCCTTTAATCGAGTATTTTTATTGGTTATATACACGTTTTTTGGTGCCAATAATACTGGATCAAGATGACTCGTAAGCAATTCTTTAATTTGAACATTGTCGAATTGAACTGTGATTTCATCTTCATTAGATTTACTTGTTAATGAAAGCTCTATTCTTAAATAATCTTTATTACTATCTATCTTTACATCTGTTTTTAGATTAAACCAGTAATAATCGCTAAACCCATTATACGGTGAATACATAGATGAAAGATCTTGTGTTCCATCTATAATTCTTTCTGGAAGATGAATAATGTTAGAGTAATAATCGTCATCTTCATTTGGATTATTCAATCCCATATAGAGTTCATTTGTGACCTCAACGTCTGTAAAGGGCAAAGGAAGACCTGCTAAAAATTGGTAATAATCTTTGTTATCCCATCTTATAATTCGCAACTTCAAAAATTGTCCAACAATTACAATAGTATTAATATCGTTTTTTGTATTCCCACTTAAAATCTCTTGTGGAGTTGGTAAATCGCTGATTTTTTTGTATTTCCAATAAATGAAATTAAACGAATAAACAAAAAAATTGTAGAACTTGCACAAATAATAAACACGATGGCAATAATAAATTCAAGTAATGTAGATACGGGTGGCCTAATTATTAACAAGACTATAGCAAAAACTAATGATAGTGCTATAAGAGAATACATAGCTGTTGTTAGAATTCGTCTTGTTAGTTTGCCTCCGTTATTATAAATTTGATTATAGATTGTGTACTGCTCAAAAAAATGTATTTCAGCCTCAATATTATAATGAGTATTTATATATCTTGAGTATTTTGATAGTTCCCAAAATACCTCTCTTAATTTTTGAATATTTTGTTGCATACTGAAAGAAAGAAAAATAGCTATTAAGCCAACCAGGGTAGCGATCGTCGTAACCACTCCAAAAGCTATAGTTAAAAGGTTGCTCAAATTTTCTATTTGCATTTTCACCACTCCTTTAGAACATAACTTTACTGTCACTTTGACTTGCGCCAATTTCATATAACGTTGTTGTATTCACGACGCCCCACCACCTTAAAGGAACGAGGTGACTGGCCGCAGCGCGGTTGGGTGGTGGGAGTGTGTTCGCCTGAATCCACTTTCAGCTTTGCCTCATCGGGCGAACCGAGGGCCGAAGGGCCCGAAGCGTGAATATTTTGTTATCTGAAGGATCGGTCTGCTTGAACTACTATCAATAACTATTCAACCTTTACTTCAGCAATAAAGAAATTCTCTCCAGGTATTGAATCTCCAGCCATTCTTCTTATCATTGACAATTGACCAACATGTGTCATTGCATCTGATAGTGGTCCTTGAATCAGTTTTTCGATAATTCTATCTTTGTTTGGTATTCCATTTGATTTCATTAAATTGTCTAAGTTATGCAGCTCATTAAAAAATGTCTGTACTTCGTCATTCCAGTTTCCTGATTCTTTCTTAAGTTGTACTTGGTTATCAAAAACGGATTGGGCATATCTTATGACATCAGACATGTGTGCCAAAATTTCAATTGGAGTTCTTACACCGTTACCGAGCTCATAATTCGGGTAATTACTTGGAGCATTTAGAATTGCTTTTGAACATCGATACTTGAGAGACGAGAGGTAATGTCTTAAAAAGTAAATTTCATCCATTTTTTATTATCCCCTTTTCTAATTCTTCTCTTTTTAAAGGTCTATCGATCTTTCATATAACGTTCCTGTATTCACGACCCAACGAATGTTGAGTGTCCGGCGCATGCCGGACCCAGGGCGTATGCCCGCAGCGTGAATATTATGTTATAAGTTGTTGGCGTCTTCTTCGAGTTACTGAATTAAGATTTTTAATTTATCAAGGAAATTTTCACTGAACAATCCTGTTAGTGATCCTATAATAAAACCACCTAAAAAATCCTCAACGGTAATTGCTTTGGTAGTATTAGATTTCCTAGCTGTTACTAATGCAACTAACAGACCTAATAGTATACTTCCTGACATTGAACTCCAATTGATTTGAGTAAGACTATTGGATGATATTAAACTAAGTTTAATAAGATACCCACAAATTGATCCAAGCATACTTCCTGTAGGTACAGCAAATGCAGACGGATATATTTTTATTTTTTGAGTTATAGAACTATTAATAGCAGTACCATTTTCAGAAAGGGAATGTCAACGTTTCTCCAGCAGCTAAAGTAAATCCTTTGTTTAATTCGTTTGAACTTCCTAACTCACTTTGCAAATTTATTTTATCTATAATCCTTTTTAGCTTATCTTTATTTATTAAAAATGCTCTTTTAAGAAATCTATCCTCTTCTATTTTTCCCATCACATCATGTTCAATTCGTTCAACATCTTCCCAATCATCTATTTTCAAGGCTTCGATGGCCCACGTTGGTGTACTTTTAACAGTTTTCTTACCTGTGAGATATCCAAACATCCCGGCATATATATCTATTACTTGTACGAATAATAAAACAAATTTTTGAAATGTATTCAAAGAGTTTAGTTGATTTCTTTCATATGCACTATCAATCTGTTTTTGCATTTCATTAATTATTTTATTTTTCTTTTCCTCTAGCTCAGACAATTCCACATTTTCAATTTCATTTAATGAAGTTAATTGTTGACCAATCGTATGTGTAGGAAAAACATCTAATTGATGAATGTCCTTACCTGATATGTTTGTTACATTTACGGAAATAGTGTATTGTGTACTGCCTACAATCTGTTCATCTGCTACAATATCTATTTTGAGTTTTTTGTTTTTCATGTAAAGCCCCCATAAACTCTTTAAATTTCTGTCTGCGTCAATTTCTTATAACGTTCGCGCATTCCTGACGTTCAAGCAGCTTAAGCGACCAACGGGAACGGGGCATCAAACTTAGCTGGTTGAATGTGTCGCATGAATCTACTTCTCCGATATCCCTCTTGGCGACCAGGGAGCGTCAGCGACAATGCAGGAATGTAATGTTATACGCAGTTACTGCCAACTTGGTATACTCCTAAAATTTATTTTGATATGTTTTATAAGCCTTTTCAATATTTCTTATAACATATTTGCTACCTGCAAATGCCTTCATAATGTTTAACATGTAAAGACAGCGGAGATAAAAAGCAAATCCCTTATACTCATTAAATTTAATTTCGACTATATCTTTGTTTGTTATTTCATGGGAACTAGACCATGTGGCTACCATTTTGGGTTCAGTTACTCTCTCAAGTCTTAATGTGAAATATATATCGAATTTCCCTTCCTCACCTCTTGAATATAAATTTATCTCATCCCATTGTAATACAGTGATAACGGATTCAAGATTGGATACGAATGCAGAAACAAGATCAAAATACAAATCTAATTCATCAATTTCTGGAATTTTGTATTCATGTTCCATTTTATTCCTGATTTTATTCAACTTAGCTAATGAACTCGAATTAAATATTCCAATTGAACTAATTAACTCAAGTTTCTTTTCGAATTTCAAATTTCTTTTTTTAAAAATGTCTTGTAAAGAAAGAGTATATAAGAAAGTATCTGTTTGACAATCGACAGCGCGCTTTAAATTTGAAATACAATTTATTAGTGCTTCGGTTGTTCCTTCTTTCAACTGATTCTCAGCAAACTCTAAATAATCACGAGCATATAGATCATACATAGGTACATTAAAACCATATCCACTTGAAGCATCCTCCTCCAATTCTTCAAGATGATTAATAATAAAATTATACAATTCACTTATCTTCTCATTCTCTGTCATTCTGTGAGACTCCTTGTTGAGTTTGTATTTGCAGTAATTGCGTATAACGTTTCTGTATTCATGAACCCCAAAGGGGTTGTCTGCCGAAATGCCTCCCCGAAATCCATCCGCAGACCAAGGCTCCGAAGGAGCCACTGCTTGAATATTATGTTATACGACGGATTCACTTCTTGAATCTCCCTCATTATTGATTATCTTCAGGTAGATATTCAATCAAATCAGATAATTTACAGTTAAATGTATCGCAAAGCTTGAATAAAGTCTCCAGCTTTGTTGTTTCTATATTCGTTTCCCTATATAGCTTATTAATTGAATTCCGACTCAATCCCGATTTCGCCATCAATTCTGTTATATCATCTATTCGATGTTCTGCCATGAGTTCCCTTATATTGCACTTGATTACGGTCATCTTTTCCCCTCCATAATTCTATCTTATCTTCCATATCAGTAATCATCAACGAAAAGCAAAGATTTAACTCTACAAAGTCAAATATTCACCTTGCAATTAACTCTATAAGGTTATATAATAACTTTATAGAGTTAATTAAAGGAGGAACAACATATGATTAATGCATTAGAATCATTGACAGAGCCACTTATAAGAATACGTTTAGAATTACTCTTTGCTGAGCTTCTGGAGTACCATACGGAGTACAATCAGCTTTCTTCGGAGACAGATCGATACTTTAGAACGCTTCGCGAAGCGTTACCCGATCAACTTCAACATACGGTTTTTCTGTACGAAGATGCTCAAATTTCTCTCCAATCCATCTTAGAAAGAAGCATCTACATACAAGGTTTCAAAGACGCTCTACAACTCTTTAGTGAATTGAAAAACTCTAGCATATAGAGGATCATATGATCCTCTTTTTCTATTTCTATTACTTCTGACTCTGTCGTATAACGTTCCTGTATTCATGAACCCCGAAGGGGTTGTCTGCTGAAATGCTTCCCTGAAATCCTTCTCGCGGACCAAGGCTCCAAAGGAGCCGCTGCTTGAATACTATGTTATCGGATGTTCCTGTCTTCTTCGAATTAGCTTAATTACTTGGAGTTCTCTATTTTGTCTAATATGATTTTATTGGTATCTCTGACGATCCATATTTTCGATACCTCGTCATAAGTTGCAATATAATTAGGTAAACCAGATCCTGAAAAATGGTTTATTTCACTGGATAGCGATTGTTTGCTCTGTAGCAAAGACATAATATTATCTAGAGCTTCGCGCATTGCTTCATCCGATGATATTCCATTAAATTTAAAGTTGTAATGATCATCATTAATTTTCACTTCAATCCCAAATGTTATTTGCTTCTCCTCCATGCCATTTTTCGTTATCTTGTTACATTTTTTGTTTTTCACTTTTTTAAAAGTCCGTAATATTACAGTTTTTATGCTATCCCACGTTGCACTAGCAAGAATACCTGAAACCAACCCCATAGCTAATGGAGAACTAACTAAAAATGAAAAAACATTAGAAAATTCATCAATCGAAGCATTAATTTGCCCACTTTCATCTAACGCTATAAATTGAATTCCATTCTCATTCAAATCAGAGCTTATCAATAAAAGATCGCTTTCTTCTATAGGCCCCGACACGTAAAACAAACCTAATTTATATTCAGGTGTAACTGTTTCTTTCATATTGAGCCCTCCAAATAATATTAAATTACTTCACATGAATTTCCGATAACGTTCCTGTATTCACGACTCGACGCATGTCGAGTATCCGGCGAATGCCGGATCAAGGGCGTATGCCCGATGCGTGAATATTATGTTATAAGATGTCCCTGTCTACTGTGATTAAGCATAAGATAAATTCTTTATATATTTACTTATTATTGCAATTAATTGTTTTGAATCAAGATCAAATCGGTCATATTTATCTTTACTATTCAAGTTAAATATAGTTTTTGCTTCACAAATCGTCCTTTTCTTAGGAACAAAAACATAAACATTTTTAATTTCATTTGGTAATCCATCTTTATAAGAATACTGTACGTTTTGATCCTCAATACTGATACACGCTACAATATGCTTATCATTATCATGTATTAAGATTGCTTCATTTAAGTAAGAATACAAGAATTTCCAATTATAAATTTTCTCTTTGTAATTAAAATTAACGCTCTTGAAAAATCCATACTCTTCTTTTTCCTCAATGTTATTCACTTCTATAAGCTCATTATTTAAAACTACATCTATACGTTCATTTACTTCACTCAATACATACTCTTTACTAGCCATCCACACTTCTTGTATATAATTCTCGCTTTTTTCCAATATATTTTTAGTGGCTTCGATTAATTCATTTCCAAAATACCTCTTTATATCGATCAAATTCTCAATGTAAAACGTTAAAACTATTTCTAAAGCATTATTTATTTCAACAAGTATCTTGTACCATTCAAATACAGAAGCATAACCGAGATGAGTCAATGTATTTCTATATTCAGACATTTTTATTAAGGTATAATTATTGCGATCGTCTAATTTATCTCCGAAAATTTTCATCAATAACTTTATAGATTTGTTGTAGCCTATGGTTATATAAGGTGCGTCAGAAAATACACTATGATAAGCAAAATGCGCATGTTTTCGTTTTGAATCATATTGATCTCTTAATAGATTGCATAAATGAATATCATTTTCTATGTCTGTTTCAAAAACTAATAGTTCATTTATATCTAGTAGTATCGCTTTTGTTAATAACTCCAGAGAGTTATGTATAGCTATTACTGCAAACTTTAAGTTACCATAGTGTGCTACTGATATATCGAGACTATTTGGGTTATCCAGAAATTTATTATAGAAATTAAGACCAACCTCAAATGAATTAATTGCGTTTTCTTTGACATGAATCTCCATATAACTCTTCCTCGATTTTCGTTTTTTAGGGATTTCTTATAACGTCCCTGTATTCACGACCCAGCGTATGCTGGGTGTCCGGCATATGCCGGACCTAGGACAAATGTCCGTAGCGTGAATATTATGTTATGTGTTGCTTCCGACTTCTTCAAATTCTCTTGCTAAAATTCTTCAAATGTCATTGAAAGTAAAACAAAGATGATTTAAATTCTTTACAGGAATTTCAACGCTTTTGAATGATCCTTTATCTGTCTGTACTTCTTTAACCAAAGGATTTACTCCAACAAAGTAACATCTCACTTCTATTTTAGAGGCAATCAGAGTATCCAATTGTTCTCGAAACTTTTTTGCTTTATTAAAAGCATTTATTTCTTTTTCACTCAAATAAATACTAGCCTTAAGTGACTTCCCGTCAATAAATGGATGTTCATCAAAAACAATTTTAAAATTATTTCCATATTTTTTCATTTCTTTAATCTTTCCATAATAAATCAGGTCTTCTTCATCTCTAAAAAATCTGATATTCTTAAAAAAACTTTTAAATCTTTTTGTCTTGGACCCTATAGTTAATTTTTGAGATTCAATTAACTTTGAGTCGCCTTTTTCAAAACAATCAACTAAATTATCCAACAAACTAGTTCTAATGATTGACTTTTTATAACTACTATCATTCCCAACGTTACTACGAGAGACAGTAATTTTGTTTCCAACTTCTACCTCTTCCTCTATTATTGGAATCCCCGCTAGTTTTTCACTAAAGCCTTCTAACAAAAAAACAGAAGGAAATCGACTTATTTTTATTCCTACTTCGTTTGTTCTTTTTGATTCTTCAGTATTGACTCTATAATCTTCATCAGAAAATTTGCACTTTGAAGAATGCGCACTTGTCCTTTTTTTGGCAAAATGGGGCACTTGTTTATTCCCCTCATCACTATATATACATCGTGCATACAATTCTGCTTGACAATTAGCTGTTGTACATTTGTAATTCATTTTCTTCCTATAGTATTCGCTAGACTCATTAAAGTAGAGTTCTCTTGCAAAATACGGTGTAATGGCTTTACCTAATTCTACACAGAATGCTTTAGTAAACTTGTTGTTACTCATTAGACACCTCTTGGTTATCATTTAAATTCATCCTTGATAAAACTTTTTAGGAAGTTACACATAACGTTTCTGTATTCATGAACCCCGAAGGGGTTGTCTGCTGAAATGCCTCTCCGAAATCCTTCTCACAGACCCAGGCTCCAACGGAGCCGCTGCTTGAATATTATGTTATGTGTAGTTATCACTCCATTGATTGACACCCTAGTTTACGCCTTCCAACCCACCTCTTTATACAATCTTCTAATCTGTTTTATAAAACTATCATCTTCCCTTCCCTTATTTATAATCTCTTCATCGGTGGTTACAGCCCATCTAAAAATTTGTTCAATACTCCCGTAACTACGTTTAAATCCTTTGGCCAACTTCAGTATGTTTTCTTTAGTTGTCTGTTGTTAGTTCTTCAATTCCTTCATTAAGTAATTCAATTAATCTATCTTTATATTCTTTCTTTTTCATAGATTTCCCCTCCATGATCTTTTCAATAATTACACATAACGTCTTATTTACGAACTTCCGAAAGAATGCTCTCTTCGTCATATTCACGAACTTCGTGAATCCTGCACTTTTCTCCTTATTCCCGCACTTTCTGCGTTTCAATCCTCCAGCCCGCTCATCCGATCCAATGGACTTTGAATCCGCCCAATGTCCCGTCTGCTCACATGTGTATACCGCTCCGTCGTTCGCACACTCTGATGCCCTAGCAGTTCCTGAATATAGCGAAGATCAATCCCATTCTCCAGCAAGTGGTTCGCAAAGGAATGCCTTAGCGAATGGATACTCACCTGTTTGCGAATGCTCGCTTCAGCCAGCGCTTTTTCAAACACTTTCTGCGCTGAACGTTCCGTCAGGTGGCGGCCTTCCCTCTGCCCTAGAAACAGCCAGTCTGCTGGCTGCTCCACCCCTATATACTGCTCGACCACCGCAAAAGCCGCTTCGGATAGCAGCGTTTGCCGATCCTTCCTGCCCTTTCCCTGACGAACTTTCAGTACTTTCCGTTCACGGTCGCAGTCTTCAAGACGCAACCTCACCACTTCGCTTACCCGCAGCCCGGATGTATACGTCAGGTACAGAATAGCCTTATGCTTTAGATTTTTCACTGCTTTCAACAGACGCATAACCTCATTCAGGGACAGCACATCTGGCAGTTTACTCTCCTTTTTCGGACGAACATAGGCGGCGGATTTAGGCTGCTTTAGCACATGGCGAAAGTAAAATTTCAGCGCGCTGATCGCTTGGTTAACATAAGCGTGCGAAAGGCCTTTTTCGAGCAGCGCCAACGCATATTTTTGCACCGTCGCATCATTTATGCTTGCTTCGTTCCCTTGCAATCTTGCAAAAAAGCGTTCCGTTTGCGATATGTATGCTTTAATCGTCTTGCTGCTGTCCCCCCTTGCCTCCTTAGTATATCAGTCGTTCAAAAAATTGGAAATCTAATTTTACACAAAAAAAGGGACTTAAGATGGATATTCATCTTAAGTCCCTGATTCTTTCAGAGTGAATTATTGATCCATTAAGTCCAATTTTCATCATCATAAAGTGTCTTGCCTTTACTTGTCCAGTTCCTCCGTCACATCATCCCATAGCATCGCCGCCACCTACCATGTTACTCGACCTTGAACTGTTTTAATTCGTCTTGCAGCTTATTGGACAATTGATTCAATTGTTTGGATAGTTCAGCAACCTGTTCGAAGCTCTCCAATTGTTCCTGCGTGCTGGCGCTGACCTCTTCGGTTGAAGCGGAATTCTCTTCGGTGGTGGAAGATATGATCTCCAGCGCTTGCAAAATCTCATCTTTGTGCTTGTGGACTTTGGAGGTGTTGGTGCTGATCTGGATCATTCGTAATTTCAAATCTTCCAAATCCTTGTTAATGCTAAAGAACACTTGCTTCGTGTCCTCCACCGATCTCGCATTTTCTTCTGCAATTTTCAGACCGTGAACTGTGTGCTCAACCGATACGCTGGTTTTTTCTTCGATGACACGGACCTTCTTGTAGATTTCCTGTGTTGCTAGCGCTGTCTGCTCAGCCAGCTTGCGAACCTCCCCGGCAACGACAGCAAACCCTTTGCCCTGTTCTCCTGCACGCGCAGCTTCTATAGAAGCATTAAGCGCCAGCAGATTCGTCTGTGTTGCAATTTGGTTGACTGTATCCACGATCCCCGAAATCTCATGACGGCTCAGATCGATATCCTGAATAATAGCCGACATCGCTTGTGTGGAGTTATGATTTTCTTCCGCCCATTTGGAAAGCTGATCTACTACTGCAAGCCCTTGTCCGCTTTGTTCGGCAGAGGTTTGCACCATCGATTCAATGGCTTTCGTATCATTGGCAATCTCGTCAATTTGGCCGGATAAGGCTCCGGTTTTTTGTAAAATGTTATCCGTCTCGATGGACTGGTAGTTCGTCGCATTGGCAATTTCATTAATTGCTGTCGCCGTATCGTTCATCGTGATCGCGGTTCTGGAAGAAATGGATTGCAAATCATTTGAAGACTGATTCAAGACTTGAGCTGAGCCGCCCACCATTTGGAGCATGCCTTGAATTTTTTGAACCATATTGTAAATTCCTTGAGAAATTTGCCCGATTTCGTTGTTGGAATGCGTATCAAACTGAACGGTCAAATCCCCATTTTCAATCAGCTTGATTTTGGCAAGCAATTTCGGGATTGATCTCAACAGATAGCGGAGCGTTATATAACAAATTATAACCAGCAGGATGGTAGCTGCAGCAAAACCGCCAATCGTAATCCAGGTAAAGGTTCTTAGTTCTGAGAGTGCCTCTTGTTCAGAGATGGTTAAGCCTACGGACCACCCCGTATCTTTACTGGTTGCATACCCAATGTAACGACGCTCGCCATTATCATTAATCAACTGTACTCCAGACTCACCAGCAATCATTTTCTTACCGATCTCGCCGAGATCACCTGTGCTTTCGTTAATCTTTTCTTTCAGCACTTTATTTTGATCAGGGTGATACAAAATATCACCTGTTTTGGACGCAAGAATTGAATAGCCTGTGCTTCCAAGCGAATAGCTTTGCATAACAGCAGGGATGTCTTTGAAAGCAATATCGACAGCAGCAAATCCGATTAATTGGTTACCGCTATCCTTGATCGGATAGAAAATGCCCATGACCACATTCCCCGTATTGACGTCCTTATAGGGTTCTGAGTAGTATAAACCGTCTGCTTCAACAGCTGGCTTGAAGTATGGGCGTGTATTGATATCGAAATCCGGCTTGGAAACAGCACCATCATTTTGTAGAAAGAAGCCTTTACCAGCTATTCCCGCAATCCAAGCATCAGCAAATGATGGCTCTGCCTTTACAATCGCTGCCAGAGTCGCTTCGGTTTCCGCAGCGTGTGGGGAAGTTTTTACCGTTTCAGCTGATTCGGTGGTCTCTATATACTGCCGAAAAAGATTATTTGTTGCCATTTGTTTGACAAGTGAGCCCTTTTCCTTAAATAACGCATCAAATTGACTGACGGTGGCCTGCGTCTTGGTCTGGAGCATGGCCTCTTGCTGCTTGACAAGCATGCTTTGCGTGCTAGCATACATGAACGTCCCCAAGGTTGCAAAGACGACAACGATAATGACTAACAAGACCATGGCCAACGTGTTGGCGATGCTGGATGATCTGAATACGCGCTTCTTCATATTTTGTGACATGCTGCCATCTCCCCGAGGAATATTGAGCGAAAAGCTCTTAGATAATATGTCGGAAGTTTGCAGCTGTTTTAATAGGTTTTTAGTATACACAATTTAAAGTTTTGCTATCTGATTCCTCATAGATTTCCTCCCAACCTGTTCAGTAACTCCAGCAAAAGATTAGGGCAGCATAAAGAGCCTCCGTCAGACGTAGGCTCTTTACTAAAAGCTATATATGAGAACGCAGAATTTTGCGGATTTAGAGCGTTTCAGCGATCCGTAAGCTCAACCCTCATTCTCCGTCGTTAACCCAACTGCATCGTTGTGATACACGTATCGTTTTTCTCATATGTAGAGAATTCCGTTTCAGCCGTTTTACCTTCATGATTCACGCTAATACGATATGTTTTATCCCTCGGCAGCCATAGATCAATAAAACCATTGGGTTGTGATTTCATGGCAGCATTCTCCATGATGACATTCCCTTCGGAGTCGTGAACGGTCACATTAAACTTTCCATTTTTTATTTCGCCTTGGCAGCCGGTTAGACTATGAGTAGCACAAGGGTGGGTCTCTTCTACATATGGCGCTATCGAAACAAAAAACTCGTTGTCAGGCAAATCATAAGTTATAGGTTGGGTGTTGTCTCCATTAACAATTAACTGACTGGAATTAATGGAAGCGGATTGACCTGTTGCCTTGCCTGCGCTGAAATCATGCACCAATTGCTTGATATCGGTTGTCCCAAGCTTGTCCGCTCCTTCTTTCTGCATATTTCCTGCAATCAGGTATGTGCCCAATGCCGCAACAACCAACCCTGAAGCGACCAAGATTCCTTTTTTCATCTGGAGTTCATCTCCTTGTCCGTTTTAAATCATTATAAGGGAGAATGCACCGTAACGGACAAAATACGGCACTGAAGTCACCAGATATTCACATCTTTGCTTGTTTATTCAGACGTATCTGCGTTACATTAGATGATCACCAAAGAGGGGCAAGGGAATATGAGCAACTCTACTGTCTCAACGAACAAACACCCCACCACTCCTATGGAGCCATGGGGCACAATTCTTTTTAACGATCCCGGTTCACAATATAATTCATTAAGTGCTTCAGAAAAGCGATATTGCGGGGCACCTCTTTTAATGCTTCCATGGCAAGGCAGTAGTGCTCCCACATTTCTTTACTGGCACCTTCGTAACCAAGGATGGACACGAAATTCGAGTTATTGTTATCCGAATCCTGGCCCACAGGTTTTCCAAGTAAGAGCGTATCTCCTTCCACATCAAGCAAATCATCTTTGATCTGGAAAGCAATCCCCATATGATAGGCGAATTTCTGCAAAGCAGCAATCTCCAGCTCCTCGGCCTGTGCGAGCATGGCTGGCATAACGAGACAAGCCTCGAACGCCACTCCTGTTTTGTAAAAGCACATCATATTCAGCTGTTCCAAGGTCAAAGCCTTTCCTTTGGAATCCAGATCCATCGCCTGCCCCATACACATATCCTCTGCCTTACGAGCCGAGTATTGGATCAAGGCAAGCACAGTCTCAGCATTGAACTGGTTCAGTGACGATTGCTCCCCGATGGCCTTCTGGATCAGATATAGTCCAGTTAATTCCGCAGTAGCGCTATTGTGCACCTGATGTAATGTCTGACGTCCTCTACGGGTAGACGCGTTATCCTGGGAAGGCAAATCATCAAAAATCAGGGAGGCTGTATGCATATATTCCAATGATCTCAGAAGGGGCACGATTGCCGATGCGTCTAAGCCATATTCGTTCACACCCATGACCCAGGTCAATATAGGACGTATCCTTTTCCCATCCCCCTCAAGACTATAATTGGCAGCATCAATAAGCTGTTCTTTCATGGCCTCGATCCCAGAAGGCTTGGTAATTTTCAATTGGTTGTTAATCTGGTCACGGACGGTTTTGACCGTATTCATAAAGTCTTCTTTTTCCCTCGAATCGTTCTTCAAATGGGTAATCATCTGGTCCCGAAGCAGCTTATCCAAAAAATCTACATCCTCTGCTTTGCCCACCATCTTCTGGATGAGACGATTAAATTCCGGATTTCCGGATGCAAAAATCCCCATTATTTCATTGTACTTTTCTACACCTACCCGTTCTTTATAACGTTTGAGTCCATTTATTGCACGGTCCAGTATCACCTCGCGAGCCATAGCATCCGAGGCATATACGTTATGGATCAAATTCGAAATGACCGCCCAGTATAGTTCGAAGGGATTGATCAAATCCGATCTTTGATGATGATATTTTAAATAATAGGTATAGGGTGTTACCGCACCGTCTCTCATATCGTCGGCCATATCTGCAAAATCATCAGCAAGCTGGTTATAGATACCATAATAGAATGTTCGTTGCTCAAACCCTTCATCCTCAGGAGCACTAATCACGGAACGGACAATCAAGCGAGAAGAAGCAGATTTTAAAATAACGGGTATATAAAGCTCTTCATTGGTGTAATTAGCTCGTGTTAGATCCTTATCCCGGTCGATATCTTGAGAATGAAAGAAAACATAGGACTGCTCGAAAAAGGTTTGCTGTGTGTCTGGCCGCTGATGTGCCTTAATATACTCAAAAGCATCCGAGAGCTCCGAATGGATATAGCGAATGAACTTCATATGATCGCCGGTCCAGTCGCCCAGCTCTGGCACAGATCCGGTAAGAAGCGCGTTACGTATCATATGGGAGTATTGCTCTTTCTCCTGAACGGTCAACAGCTGAGAATCGAGAAGATCATCAATAAAAGGATAGGTCAACCCATAGGAATACCCAAGCCTAATCGCTTCATCCAGTCTGCGCGAACGCTCAACAGGTGGCACGGCTTCGCCCAATTCTTCCATCACATGCAGAATAACCCCAATGATGATTTTAATCAGTTTGCGCTGGGCATGCTCTGCATCCATTTCCTCAGGAATATGAGAAGATACAGAGTTAAGCTTGTTAATTAGCCAGATTACAGTAGTTTCGATCCCTTCCTTTTGAGACCACCGATACACCCCCGCTAAATTCATAAACTCCGGTTGATCTCTCCTGTTAGCATGGGTGGGTTGAAGCAAATATCTTTTTACGTCAGCAATGACGCGCTGAATCCGGGTCTGTGTGTCGGCTGAATCTAGAGCCTTGCCTAGATCCCTCATGTAAATATAAGAGACACTCCGCTTCAGATAATCATCCAGTTTCCTTGTGTAACTCAGCCATTGAATATATCTGTAGTAATCCCGGGTATCCGGCTTTCTCTTATTCCGCGAAAAGAAGGATAACCATGAAGAAGAATGGATATGATTCCTTTTCCATATATGGATATCTTCTGTAAGAGAGGTCACATAAGTTTTATCCTTGACCTGATTAGAGAGTGATGCAAAATACTGAAGCGCCTTCTGTTCAGCCAGCTGATATCCTGTATCGGCTTGAAAATTTTTATTCATATGATGCATTACCTCAACTTCTCATTTTGTTAAACATGGTTGCATTTCTCCCTGAGGGAACGAATTTGGATCATGTTTTTATCTTTATACGGAATAAAGTCTGTGAAGTTACGAATAGATTATATCCTTCTATATATATGCTACAATTTCAGAGTAGAACGAACATATTGATAAGGAGGCATAACGTTGAGTATTAGTCTAGTTAAAGGGCAGAAGGTAGACCTAACCAAAAATAATCCACACTTATCCGTGCTAAAAGTAGGGCTTGGATGGGACCCTATGAAGGGTAGAAGCATGGATATTGATGCGTCAGCGCTGCTTCTTAATGAGAACGGCAAGCTGACCCAGACGAAAAATCTAGTATATTTCGGAAACAAAAATAGCCCTTGTGGGGCCGTCGTACATAGTGGTGACAACTTGACAGGACATGGTGACGGTGATGATGAAGTCATTACTGTATCCCTTCAACAACTACCAACTGAAGTGCATAGAGTCGTATTTATTGTGAATATATTCCGCTTTTTCAGCTTTGGTAGACGTAAGGATTTCAGTATGGTGAACAATGCTTATATTCGAGTATTGGATGCGTCCCAAGATGAAGAGATTCTCCGATACAACTTGACAGAGAACTATAAAGGGATGTGTAGTATCCGTGTAGGTGAAGTATACCGCTATGGAGGGGAGTGGAAATTCGGTGCTATTGGAGAAGGAAGCACCATTACCTCCCTGAATGAACTTGTCAAAACGTATGAATAAGCATTACGTCCTTTGGTGTTAAAGAAAAACCCACGTCTGACGTGGGTTTTTATGCTAACTCTTCAACAGCCACCTGATACAGCAGAGAACCTTCACGGAGCAGCAGGCGGTCTTTTCGGAAATCCTGTTCGTGCGGCTGAAGGAACTCTTGCTCGTCATTTAAAAAACGAATGTATTGTCCTTTGCTTAAGCTGCCTGGCTTCACATTCTTTTTCAAGACATATTGTCCGTTCTTTCCATACCCGCCGTCGAACAAAAAGTGATACCCATCTGTAGCCACCCCTGAACAGCCGGAAATCCTCGGATTCATAAACGTAATCTTCGTACGATCGCTACCGGAAATGCACCCTAATGAAAAATCTGAATAGTAATAAAACCAGATTTCCTGTTCGCTGACTACGTTTAAAGCATAGCAATCATAAATGTCTGCCGCTTGGTTTTCATATATTTTGTCTCCCTCTTTATTCCAGGCGACAAGGCCGGAGGACCCCACAGGCTCATTCCAACCATAATTCCCGAATATACCTTCATCAAAATAACTGGTCCAGATCGTACCTTCTTCTGTAACCTGAACACTCTGGATACCGTCTCCAAGCAGTAGTTCATTCACAGTACGGCCTTCATAATCAATAATTTTACCATTTAAATCATATTGGCCGGGTCCATAATAATGACATCGCGCTCCGACGAGCAGTAGATGATGATGTAGAGGCTGTACATAATGATAGTTAAACTGCTGTCCCTCCATATACACTTCTTCAATATGATCGTCTAGAATGAGTATCTTGTAAGTACGTCTCTCTTTAAGAGAGGCAGGCGGGAACATCCCCCGCACTCGTTCCGGGACTTTATCAATTAGCAAAATATACACGCGCCCATCAGGGCCAAATTGGGTTGAAACAATCTCAAACCCTTTAGTATAGTTGGAAATATCGACAAATGAATGAAGCTGTTTATTTAGATGTGACAATGTAGTTCCTCCTCTAAAAGATCAGTAAAGTGAAGTATGATTTGTACTGGACTTCATTTTGTCATAACGACATGTAACTGAGGAGGGCGGAAGTATGGCGATATGGATAGTTATCCCAAGAGATGAGTCATCGGCAAAAATATTGGGAACAAAAAAAGCCGGGTTCTGCTCATAATAAAAGCAACCCAGCTTGATCTTTATAGATGTCCCTCTTAAAGGGTCTGGTCCTTGTCGGCCTTCTGCCACAAAGCCTCCGTCAGCTCATCAATAGTCTCCTTCATCGCCAGCTTCTCGAGCCAGTGACTCGGGATACCGCTTTGCCCGTAATAAGCTCCTGCAATTTGCCCATACACCGCCCCGGTCGTATCGGCGTCATCCCCCAGATTTACGGCCAGCAGTGCCCCCTCTTCAAACGAAGTCGAATGGTGAAATGCCCACAGCGCAGCCTCAAGGGAACGAATGACATAGCCGGTTCCCTGTATTTCGGGCGGCTCCTTATCCTTGTAAGATCCCTGAATGATTTCTTCAATGGCTGCCGAATAAGCTGGCTGTTCCTGCCGCCGCCACTTATAGCAGATGTCGGCTGATAACATGGATTCTTTGTCCGCTCCCCGCAGACCTGCCACAAGGATTGAAGCAAGCACAGCACAGGCCTCCACACTTTCGACTGCTCCATGGGTGGTTCGCGAGCTCAGCTCGGCGTACATCACTGCCTCTTCCGGACGGTTCGCATAGGCCATGGCAACAGGTGCAAGCCTCATAATCGAGCCATTACCGGCAGTCATGGGGTCAACGGACCCACTGTACGGCTCTCCAGTGGCCTCGAAGCGATGCAATGCTGCTCTCGTCGCACCGCCGATATCAAAGCACGTTCCCGTGCTGCTCATATATCCCAGGTGATACCAATTGGTGTAGCGACGCATTTGGTCCGCTGGATCAAAGCTATCTTTTTGCACCATACTCTCGGCTAAACAAAGTGCCATAGACGTATCGTCGGTCCACTGCCCCGCCTTCAACCCAAATACACCGCCGCCCACGATATCCGTTACAGGTTCAAATGTACCTGGACTGCTGAATTCCACAGTGGTTCCCAAAGCATCACCCACGGCCAGTCCAGCGAGACTTCCATAAAAACGATCCTTGATCAGTGCCATTTTGATCTAAGCTCCTTTATAATTGTTATAGCTAATGCATATATTTCCATATCACTGGAAGGAAGAAAATCTGGTAACGCCATTTATTCGTAGCTTAAGGCTGTACAACCGCTATCTGGATTTAATTCAACGAAAATTCCTGCCTCATGATGGTAAATGAGTGGAAATCGCTCCGTATCTACATATTCGCGCACACCGCTTGAAAGCCACCATACCTGAAGCGGAACCCCTTTCCCCCACAAGAATAATCGGTCGCCAGAAACGGCCATATCCGCTTGGGGATATGGGTAAATCCCGTATTCATCAGGCTTACAATTTAGAGGCGGGATCGCAGGAAACACACGTCGGTACCCTGGCTGAGTCATATCGAATAGGACAACCGCCGGTTCCACTCCTTCCTCTCCCCAATCTTCCTCCTCCAGTAAATCGGCATCCATCTGTCCCCATACCGCCAATGTATCGGGTCCTCTCCAGCATACTGGCCCATCCCAATCTATGGTTTGCCAAAGATGGCGAACTGACGAACCATTCTCCGATTCCCATGGGTTCAGCAGCCAATCCGATAAGGACCAGGTTCGAACCACTCCTAATGGAGCCCATACCCATCCCGTATCCGCAATCCACTTTCCCTCTGGAGAAGCCAGCAGCTTCCCATGAAAATAATCTAGATAATGCTCATCTTTGTTCTCGCTGTTATAAACCGGGGCAGGTCTTGCTGTCAAAAGCTTCCCGGTTTCTACATCTGTCAAATCTAGCCGATTCCATTCCGTCCCATGAACAAGGATACATGCACCGTCTTGATGTACAAAGGCCAGGGGAAACATACTTTTATCGTAGTGGTATTCGTCCCGTGATAATTGCATTTTTTCTTGAGCATGGACTAAATCATACACTGCCGCATGTCGGCCAAATCGATTGGAGATCGCCACGTACTTGCCGTCAGGACTGGTCACCATTTGGACAGGTTGCAGGGGATTAAAATCAGGAATACAAATACGTGTACACAATTCTGCACTGCCAGAGCGAAGTTCTAGCCTCCACAGTTCTGCTTGTGTGTTCAATGCCAGCAAGGTTATGCTTCCCTGAGAGCCACCTTTTACAGGATGAATGGCCGTAAGACGTCCGATAGTCTGTGGTAAATCGGGTAAAGAAACGTGATGAAATGGCATCATTTAACCCCTTTTAATCTGGATAAATAATAATTTATACCCGTATTTGTGAAGCTGGATTTATCGACAAAAAATCTGAGTTCAAGCAATGCAGTCAATATTTTTATAAAAACTCCCGGTTTTTTCTTGCAAAAACATTTAAGATATGTAATTTCGCTAGGATTACTTTTGAGAATAAAATAGGAGTAATTCATCAAGATCAAATGGGAGATGAACTGCTCTGTTGGAGATTGATGCTCATTGATACAGTCGATCAGCACCTCTAATACCCTATTTTTATTAGAGTTATAGGCTTGTATAAACATCGTTGCTTCTGCAAACGGCTTGTTGAAATCGTCATACGGAAAATCATATACATCATGACTGCCTAGGATGAAGCTGACCAACTGACCCTGCAAAATTTTTATTTTTCCTAGCGCTGCCCGGGTATCCATATCCATCTCATTTTTGTTAATATGCTCATGCAACATGTCAATTAGAATATGCATATCATACTGTTGTGCGTCTTCCATCCTGTACATCATCTTATTATTTTCAATCGTTAGACGATCATAAATTTCATCCCCTAAACCCAGTTCAAATAAGAGATGGTGAAGAAAAAATAGCCTGTCCTGAGTAAGCGAGAATTCATTCCCTCTCTCTGCTAGATGTGAAACTTGATATTGATAATAAAAACAACATAAGTTTTTTCGGCTATAAACAGCATCTTTATGTATATCAAAAACGTTAAAAATGAGTGCAAGCAATCGAATCAGACGTTCAGCATCCGCTAAGCTTAGAATGGGATGATCCATTTTTGTAAATAGCGACCTGTCAAATAAATCATGCCATCGCACTAAAGAAATATGACTCTGCTCATTTATATTCAGAGTTAATATTCTTAAATTTTGCTCTTGATCAGGATAGGAATAGAATAGATATTCATGACTTAAATCAGAAATACGCTCATTAAAGAAGGCTCTTAATTTGTAATCGTATATTTTAGAAAAAGACATTTCTCTCCTCCTTGCAACATTATTTTCGAACTCCTATATTGTAAATTTAATCTGGAGCGACTGGCAAGGCGACATAAATACAGAAACATATGTTCTTCATTTCTATATTATGATATCTTTATGCTAGGAATGAAACGTTATGACGAAGGTCATAGCCTACGATTAGAAAGGAATGCACACCTATGAAACAGCTAAGCGAAGCTCTGGCCCGGTTTGTACACCAGCAAAACCTGTATAATGCAGCCTACGGGCTGTTCCAAGACCACGACATCCAGCCCCGGCCGGAGAACCTGACAGATTGCTGGGACAGCCGAATTCCTGTATCCCCTGAGCTTGAATACCTATATAGCCACTATGAAATGATCGATGCCAAGGCAGCGGGAACACACAAATTAAAAAATGCAGCAGTTGAAATTGGAGATGCCGCGGTTCTCTTTTTTGTCGCACCAGAACATCTGTATCGCCAACAGCTAGGCTATCGCTTCATTACATCTGGAGAGCTTGTTCATGAGTCATCTTCGTGGCCCTCCCATCATGTTGTAATTGCCACGTTTAATGACGATCCACTCATTGTCGATACTAGCGCACCCGATTCCCCTGTATATGCTGCTATTGAAGGTGGCGCAGCTCGGCAGGTTGCCAAATCTTTAGCTAACTTCTTTACGGCTCTTTCCATCCTGATTGAAGGTGCCTGTACCTTTAAGGGAGAATTGATAGATGAAGATACATACGAAACCAAAGCAGCATATATCGAGCACGTAAAACCATTGCTGCATCATTTGTTGGGCGAAAACCAAACCACGTATTTGCTGAATTACCTATCCTTTTGTTAGAAATCCTATTGGTTAAAGAGAGGTGGGGCTTTTTATGATCTATATCGCATTACTGCGGGGCATCAATGTTGGCGGCAACAACAAGATTGAGATGAAAAAGCTCAAGCAAACGTTTGAACATGCAGGTATGGGGCATGTGACGACTTACATTAATTCTGGAAACATTATTTTTTCCAGTCAGGAGCAGCCCAACCAGGAGCTATCGCTCGTACTGGAACAGGCGATTCTGGAGGATTTTAGCTTACCCATCCGTGTCATCGTCCGTAATATGAAGGAGATTCAGAGCATTATGGAGGCCCTGCCGAATGAATGGTCTAATGATACACAGATGAAAAGTGATGTAATGTTTCTGTGGGATGAAATTAACGATATTTCCGTTCTGGACAAGCTTCCCTTGAAACCGGGAATTGGGCATGTCATGTATACACCCGGGGCGATTTTGTTTTCTGTCAGCAAAGAACAAGTCACAAAAAGCGGTTTAACAAAATTAGTCGGCACTAAGCTGTATCAGCAAATGACGGTGCGGAATGTGAACACAACCCGTCAGATTTATAAGCTGATGCAAATGGCTGAACAGGAAGAACTACGGGATACGAGCTCTTGACTGTAGTCGTGTTTAAATAGGGAGGGATAGGCAAGATCAAAAACTCGCCAAAACTCATTAAAAAAATGGTCTACATAAATCAACAATTTCTAATACTATAGGCATAGAGATTTTGCTAAACTGGAAGGCTTCTCAGACGAAGAGGAACACCTATCATCAGCATGAACTAAACACTGAATAATGGGAGAAAAAACACTGTGACAAACCTACAAAATCAAAAACAAGTATATATAATCCACGGATACACAGCTTCGCCAACAGATCATTGGTTCCCTTGGTTACAAGACAAATTACAGGAAGACGGGGTTTCGGTAAATATACTAGAAATGCCCAACTCGCAAGCACCCGAGCTTAATGAGTGGATTGAGCATCTACTACAAAATATTAAAGTTCTACATAAAGACACCTATTTTATTGGACATAGCTTGGGTTGTGTATCCATATTAAGGTACCTGCAGCAAGTAAGTATCCCGGAAGCACTGGGTGGTGGAATTTTCGTTTCCGGTTTTGCTGACCCAGTGCCAAGCCTACCATCATTAGATGAGTTTACAAATGACCATTTGGATGATCAGCAAATCATGAATTCGCTAAAGGCGCGTGTAGTTATAGCTTCAAAGGACGACGCAATTGTCCCCTTTGCACTTAGTAAGAAACTAGCGGAAGATATGCAGGCTGATTTCCACGAAGTAGATCATGGGGGGCACTTTTTACAGAGTGACGGTTTTACTACCTTACCGATGGTATATCAAGTGTTAATTGAAATGATGAATGAAAATAGGTAGCGTTAAAAACCCGCAAGATAGACCTGGCAAAAAGGGTCCAGCTTGCGGGTTTTACATTTTCTACTGGATGAACTATGGATAATAAAGCGTATGTTTAGTCAAGGTATCAATACAATGCCCATTTTTCCGTGCATAGCTCCATAAAAGAATGAGCAACCTGTTCACATTCGTCATACCCCAAGCTACCAGAATGAGCAAAAAGAATGGGATATTCATTGTTTCTTTTCTCCTCTCTCATATCAAACATATAGTGGTTTCCGCACCCATCCATCGCAAACGACACGGCACCCGGCATATACTCTGGCAGCTCGTAGGCGAGGTTCATTTCTCTCAAATCTTCAGTATTGAAAAACTGGAAATAACGTTCTCCATTCTGAAATTCACCGCCATTAGAATATTTCAGCAATTCTATGTAACTATCAGGAAATTGTCCTTGGGGCAAATGCCAGCTAACAGGATCTAGCGATTGATATTGATCATAAAATGGAGACGATTTCGGAAAAGGGTTCACTTGTCTTTGTTGGATTTCGTGAATCTCCTGCTCCGATAGCTTTATATTCCATGTGTTCAAAAAATTCGCGATTTGTTCACCAGTTGCTTCCGGACATTTTATAAATTGATGTTCAAAGTGAATACTCCACATAATAACCACCCTCCCTACCTTGACGTCTCTAAAAGTTGTTGTTGCTACCTTTTTCAACCCATTCAGCCACACTTTCATGAGGTTGAAGGTTCTCACGTTTATAGTAAAAAACGGTCTTGAGCTCGTAATCCAAGCTTTCCGCAGCAATGAAAAATCGGGTACCAAACGTTTGATCCTCCATACAAATCACAGGCCCCTCAAGAAATCCGTAAGAGACAGTTTTTAACATTTCCAGTTCCTTGTCATTAGCCAGTCTAAAGCATTCAATTGAAAATACACCGCCCGGACAGGAAAGAAACGAGACCTCGTAAAATGTAATCTCTATGTTGTGATAATAGCTAAAGTCAAAGCTCCCTGCTAGTACCAGCTTGGGGCGACTTGTATAATCATAAATGTAGTAATGGTCAATGTTATTTTGAGAAAGTATTTCATTCAGCTGCATCAGTTTGGATTGAATGGAATGATTCATGATCCTATGTCCCCCCTCCCCACTCGCGGCTATTCCCGATCCGTCACCGCCTGCCACGCTTCTGTTATTGCTATAGGTGATTTGTGGCTGGTCTCTCCGCCACCTTCCTGAGTCCATAGCGGCGGATAATAAGCAAATACCTCTCCTGGCTGAAGTTGCTCCATATCCGACTGCCAACCATTCCAACGGAATGTCTGGTAGAACAAGCCCAAATCTCCCTCAGCCAACCAGCTCAAGAAACCGGAATAGGCCAGCTCAGTGGATTCCCACTCCAATGCATCCGGTGCAAAATAGTAGATATGGCCGCTACGTCCAAACTTTCCTGTATCCAATCCAAAGAAGCCACCTGCTGCATCATAGGCCACAATCAGCATTCCCCCAAGTGCAGGAACGCTCGCTGGCTCTTGCAGCCCGTTCCACGAAGCCAAACTACCGTAAATTTCAGGCCCACCTGCACCCAGTAAGGTGATCCATCCGTGGTCAAATATGATCCCTCCTGTTTCATAGGCAACCGTTCCCAAGTACGATTTTGTGCTCACTTGCAAACGGTAGAGCGAATCTCCCCTAACAGATTCCGATTCTGCCGGTACAATGCGATATGGATTATTCCCTTCTTGCAGAATGTTTCTGACCTCTTCCCATGCATGGTTGTCCTGATCCATTAGCTCATCAACCGTTAACGTATGCATATCCATTCTCCTTCCTGTATTCCGTATCTATCTTTCAACCTGTGAACTGATTTTCGAAAACCTGCGTTTGCTCTAAAATCACCCACTGATTCAGCTCGTCGTAGCCTTGGACAATCGCCGTGATCTCATGCCTCGGATACATCCACTCGGATGGGGCCTTTTCCGCATATGAATGGGTGTCTGCCAATCCGACTGCATTGTGCTGGAAAATATAAATTAGTGTTCCGTGTGGAAAAAAGGCTTCAATATGTCCAGTTACCTTAGTCCCAACCGGCAGTGCATTTTTGATTTGATGCCATTCCTTTTTGAAGGTGTGAAGATTGTTGGACCAGACTTCTTCAAACTCTTTTTTTGTAATTTTCGTATAATAGGGCTCTGTATCATCAATCGCTTTCTCGGCTAACAAGAAATGATATTGCTCGTGCTTACGATTAGAAGCAATAAAAGTACCGTCATCTTGGATCACAATTTGCCGATAGGCTACGCCGTCTGAGTCTATTTCAAAATACCAGGTTCCCATACCTGGTTCCGGACAATCTTTAAGATATTTCATTCGTACCTCCTAAAAGGATGTATAACCGTGTCATTTCATCTTTCTTTTTCCGCTATAGATTCTTGTCAAATATGCGAGATATTCCGAACGCGTCAGTCCTCCTGTTTGGCGATTGAACTCATCGTACGAAATGTCTTCCGGGAATCCGAATTCGGCCAGTGCTTTTCGGCGCTCTTCCCGATACAACGGGTTATCCAGCGTGTGGTGCCACTCCCGCTCTTCCCAAGGACCAAAACAGTCTGCAATGACACCTGAATATACACCGTTATTTAACAATTCGCGCGAAGACTTGAACACTGTCTTCCCTTCCGGTTTGGAAATTGTGCCCGTTCCCCAGGACAGTCTATATATTCTTTCTTTACTGCTATCTATGCTACTGCCGTAACCAATCGGAAACACAATATCCTCTTCCGCCAACGCTTTATACCCTATCCGCTCGTAGGACCCTCGCATAAAGGAATCATCCATGACAATCCAGGTTGTATCAGATAACGGGGCGGCCGTGACGGATTCCAAAGTTATTGAACGGTCACGACTTGTACACAAATACGGACGTACGAATAAAGGCATCGTCATGACACTGTTCCATATGCTCTCCTTTGCAAACAACTGATCCTTTTGCATTTGGCGCAAATCTCCGACGACCAGTACATAGCCATCTGTAAAAAGGTCTATTTCCACGCGGAAGATGTCTCCCGGAATGGTTTTATAACGCTGGTTTTTCATATGCTTCAATCGTTCCAGCTTACGATCATAGTCGTTAGGTACAAGCGACGGGTAACGTTGAAGCCAATCGATGATCTCTTCTTTACTATGTAAATGCTCACATCCAGTGATGGGCAATCTTACGCCAGTTTTGCTATTCACAGCAGTAACATAACTAATAGGACGATCTCTTCGAATGCCTGCTGAAAAGGATACACCTTCTGCTGTGATGCTCGAAACACTTGTATAATTCAGTTTTTTCTCTTTGCCACGAGCCGTTTTAGGTAGAACAAATGCCCGATCACGAGTAAAAATCTCTACATCAGCTTCTCCATAAGCATCCTCTTTGGAAGAAATTCGCTTGCGAATAACATCTCCATCCATACAAATAAAATATCCTTCTTTAATTTCTACTACGTCCCAATGTTCTTCCAGCGTCTCCAGCCCAAAATAGGGTCGTAACGCGTTCGTTAACCAACTATTCATCTGCTCCTCCTGTTCCGAGTATAATTCAGTAGACTTCATTTCTATTATTCCAGAAATTATAACATAACACGGCATGTAGCTCGTTTATTCATACATTGTTCCAGCTTGGACCAACTCCTCCTGAATCCAGCTACTGCTGGTAGACAGTTGGAGCAAGTCGGCCGTGATCTGTTTGATCTGTTCTTGCAGCACGTGTGGCTGATCTGTTCCTTCCAGAAAGCGACTCATAAAATGAAGAAAAACGTCTACCTTCCTAAGCAGCATTAACACAGGCAAAGCGTCAACCTCGGATTGGCTTAAACGAACCTGACGGCTGAAGCCCCGGCAAAAATCACGAACAGCTGTCGTTTCCTCCGGTTGTCCCAAAAATCCTGATAAAATGACCGCCGGATCCATGACCCGAACGTCCAGCGTACAAAATTCAAAATCAAGCAGTGCAGCCACCTGACTAGGGTCAGAATCCTTTACCAACAAATTGGAAGCGTTCAAATCTCCATGTACAAGCTGATGCGGCAAGTCTTCCAATGCATGAAGTGAATCTATAATCTCTTCATATACTTTTCCTATCAAACGCAGCTCCTCATGTAAATCTTTTAGAGGCTCCGGCGGGTTTAAACAAAAGCCTTGGATTACTTCCCGGTTACATAATGGATAGGATTGCTGCAAAGCATAATACGGCCGATAGACTGGAGTCATATCAAGATTAAGTGTTGCAAGTGCAGCAGATAATTCGCCAGCTGTCTCGCCAAAAGAATAGGCAAAGCTAGGATCCTGCTCCGATGGGGATGTGCCTTCTATGTATTCGAACAGACACACATATTTGCCACTATCCTTTTCAACCTGTGCAAGTGTCTCTCCAGTAATCGTTCGGATTGGCATTGGAACCCTGAATGATAGAGAATGCCTGCTCAGTTCCTGCAAAACCGCATGCTCAAATTCGATTTTGTTCCGATCCCTGTGTGTATCGTAGATGCGCAGCACCCCACTTCGCCCACCGCTCTTAACAAAATACGTCGTATTATTCCAACCTCCGGTTTCTCTCTGTAGTGTCCCGTCCCACTCCGGCCAGTGCCGTCTTAATACCGCTTCCAAAATGTATCCTCCCTATTAAACATCCGCTTATGAATTTGCAGTTATTATAACAAATATAGACGCCCATTAGAATTGGACGTCTATCCCATTTGGCACACTCCTATCACAAAAGGAAATCGCTTGTTTTTTGTACATATGGATTGTAGTATTAAGCCGATCCGTGAAAGGAGAATTACAGTAATGGAAACGAACTACAAAAAGCTGCTGGATCAGATGATGGCACCCTATGATGAAATGCTGCAGAGTCTAATAAGTGATCACGCCGATTTTTCGAAGGTTGACTATTTGGAGCAACACAGTGAGGAATATGGAAAAAGTGATGCCAATTATACCAATCGCTTGAAGGTGCTTTTGGCTATGTATAATCGTGAGGATCGATATGCCCCGCATTACGAACCGATTGTGAGAAGGCTGCTCGTTAATGAGATTATAGATAGGGAAACGAACAGTTTTCAAGGGATTGGAGATGCTCTGCATTATGCCGTTTTTTTACTGCAAAAGTATGAGCGTGAACAGGACCAAATTTTGTTCCAGCAGGCCAAGAAAGCCAATTTCGATACATACGCCGGGTTTGATCCTGAGTTGATTTTGGAAACATATTTGTTCAGCAAAGATTCAGCTGATCTTGAAGATTGCATCAATATCGCAAGTGAACTCGGGGAAGATGTATATCTATCATTATTTATCGATCTGTGGATCAGAGAGCAGACGGATTGGGACAAAGAAAATTTGCGGACACTCGTTTATCATGAGAGATGGCGCAACCATGCAGAAGGTGAAATTGAAGCTCTCAAAAAGCTGGCCGAAATGGAGAAAATAGAAGAAAATCCTAGTAACTACTGTTCTACTGCATCCAGCTTGGCAGAAAAGCTCATTGAAACAGGACGATGGGATGAAGCTTGGGAAACGATGGCAACCATCATTCCGCTTATTACGAAGGAAAAAGAATGGTTCCTGTACGGACTGGGCCGCAATATAATTACAGCCTGTATCCACATCATCATGCATTTTGGAGCAAAAAGCCGACAGGCTACTTCGTTATGGCAAACGATAAAAGGGGTTCTTCAACCTGACGCTAACAATATGGGGACCATTCAATATCAGCTTGCTGTATCTGTCAGCAAATTTATGGGTGATACCAAATTGGAGCAAAAGTTACTCAGGATTCGGAAGCAACGTCAATAATCCAGTTGCCATAAGGAGCCTGTCGCATGCAATGTAAAAAACGAGGCATTTGACCCAGCAGCTCGCTTTCCAGTTGCCCCTCGAAGCGAGGGGCAGCGAAAATACGGATTGCAGTGCATTGCCTTCCTCTACAGATTTCCGGTCACGATAATACCATCTGCTTGCTTCAAATGCGCTCTAACCCATGCTGTAAAGGAATCGATAAATATGCGTAATTCTGGCTCCTTGGCAGGCCAAGCATCCAATTCTGTTAATATTTCATGCCATACCGACGCCTGAATCGGATTATCCCAGCAGGCATCAAAAGCCTCATACGTTTCCCCCGTGTCAGGATCGACAAGTGGATATTTGGACTTTAACACAGACAGCACGATATCAAAGTCATCTGCGTAGATGAAGATCATCTCCTCCAGCTTTGGCTCATCTGTATCCCCATAGCGCAGCGGTTCAAAAGTATATCCAATATTGGCTCTTGGACCACTATAGCGATAGATTAGTGTCTGAATCTCTGTTTTTCCTTTCTTAGTCACTCTCTCTTACTCCTCTCTTCGGCTACAACTCGAACCAATCCGCAGCGCATTTCTCTTCTTCCAGTGCCCTACACATTCCTTCCCTTAACCTCATCGCATCTCCGCCGCCGATATGAAATAGACAATAGATATAAGGTTCATCATCTTCTAACCCTTCAATATTTCTTGCCTCTTCCACTGAAATCTGAAGCGCTTCAGGCCAATCAGAATTATTCTGAAGCAGAACAAAACCATCCTCATCCCTTTGCATCCGATATCCCTCAATCCTAGGCAATGCTTCAGTTAAGCGTTCCATTAGTGCTTTAATATCCTTAACATCTGCGACCTTAATTCCATACTCCCACCCCATCTGCATTCCTCCAATTTTATGAACTCCTCCTTAATTAGAACCACCCCTAAATTGGGTTTCACCTTCTCATTCACCTCAGGAAATTCACTTGGATTCAGTCATAGTCCGCATATAAGAGGTATTCCTTGCAATGCCTGCACTGAAATAAATAACCCCGAAACGATCCGTCACGTTCCATGCTTTCCCGTATTCGACTCTTAGCCTCTTTTTCATTATACAAAGCCAAAATAGGCATAAACATCAGGTTGACATCATTTTCTATCCCTCTACTGACAAGCTCCTTCCAGCCCACAAAATCTATAAAAACACAGTAGTCATCACAGTGATCCAGCCACGCGGCGGTCTGCCATGCCTCATAACCGGGAGTCCGATGCAGTAGCTCATCCAGTTTTGGTTCCTCCAGTTGTGCACAGCAAGCAGGGTCATGAAATGTTCCCTGTAGCATGCTCTCTTTCTAAGCCCTCAAGCTCTTCCTTCAATTGGTACATGGCTTGTACAGCCTCGGGACTGGGTGCGTACAAACTATATCTTTTGTTTAGTGCCACCCATTTTTGCTGGATTTCCATAAGCCCCTCACTTCCTTCTGATTTTCCTGAAATTTCTTATAACTTATTATAATAGATATAGGCTTCCGGTGAGTATACCCCGGAAGCCTATGGATTCATCTAACCAATCTTTTATTTATTTTGCCTTATGAGGAACAGGCTCACTATTCCCGTTTCTTTTTCTCACTCCCAACATAATAACAGCCATAACAGCTACCAAAACTGCTATAAACATAAAGGGAATATATTTGTCCACTCGATACAAGGTGGTCGTCAAAATAGGAGCAATGATCGCGGAAATTCCCTGTACCGCAGCTACCAGCCCCGCTGCTCCCCCTTGCTGCTCTTGACTGACCGAAAGCGAAGCACCTGCCATAAAACCGGGCATCAGTAAGCCTGTGCCTATGCCAAACATAAAGAACGCTGCATAGTAAACGACCAAGCTGGCTGAAATCAGAAATAATGCCATTCCAGCAATTAGGAATAGAGAACCAAGCAAAATCATCGGCTTAGGCTGCCATTTAAGCCATTTCATCTGGATGATCTGCACAATCAGCATCGCTGCCCCGGAGAACATAAGTCCAAAGGACACGACTCTTGCTGTTTCTTCGGATGTAAGACCTAACTGATCTTGAAAATAAAAACCACCTATAACCTGAATAGTCACAATACTTATCATCGTAACCAAGCCTGCAAACAAATACATTCTTAGACCTGGCTGGAGGGGGTTAATTCGAGCGGGTTTTTGCTGAATAACGGGCTGGGCCGCCGGAATCGCCAGCAGAGACACCACGAATGCAACAGCGGCAATGACAATTCCAAAATATAAGGGCCATAACAGCCCTATTAAAGTAAAGGCACCTGCAATCGCGGGACCAAATACCAGCCCGAGCCCATTCGCCGCACTAATAATAGCCATACCACTTCCACGCTCTTCTCCTTCCGTTACATCTCCCATATAAGCTTGGGACGATGACAACACCGCCGGGATAAAGCCGCCAATTAAGCCGCGTGTAACAATCAGCAGGACTAACAGCAGCCCCCCACTAAGCCAACCATTTAATCCTGCAAAAAGAGTAAGTGTAAACAACAGACAGCTTACACACATCCCTATGAAACCAAGCAGAATCACCGGCTTGCGTCCCTTTGCATCACTCAGATTTCCCCATACTGGAGCCATTAAGACCATCGTTATAGAACCAAGCGATATAATTAATCCGGAATGGCTTTCTCTTAAGCCTAATTCACGAATAAGGGGCGGCATAATTGGAGCAATGAGCATGAGCCCTAGCATAGCCACAAATACACTGAAAAAGATGCTCCCTTTTATTCTATTCATCCTCGCACACTCCTCTGTTAAAGATTCTCTCTATGCAGAAGTATACGGAGCATACCAAAACGCTACTGCCTATAGACGGATAAATTTGCGGTTAAACGGATTTTATTTTGCGTATAAAACAGCAGCCAGTCTGAGAGGGCTTCATTTCCTGGCATGTTATTACGATATATGATGTACAGTCTTTTGCCTTTAGTAATTAGCGTAGCTGTGGGTTGAGTCTGTATATCGATGTCTAAGGGGGAAATCTCAGTGAAAACAAAAATAGGATCAATCATGAAGGTAAGATCATTAAGAACGAAGTTAACCATAATGTGCTTGATTATTTTAATTGTACCCACATTCGTGATTGGAATCAGTTCTTATGTTGTTTCCAAGAATGAAATGAATGAATCAGGCAAAGTAGCACTTAAGAATAGTGTGCAAATGGTAATTGGTATGATTAGTTTCCTCAATGGGCAAGTCGAAGCCGGTAATTTAACATTGGAAGAAGCACAGGAAAAACTGCGCATCGAGCTGCTCGGTGTAAAAGATGCTAATAACAAAAGACCGGTAAAGATTAAATATACTGTAGGTAAAACAGGTTATCCGTGGGCAGTCAACCAAGATGCCGTTTCAGTGATGAACCCTTCAAATGAAGGCCAGGATTTAATAAATGCCGTATCGGAAGACGGTGTGCATGTGGGAAAAGAGTTTGTAGAAGCCGGTACAAACGGCGGGGGATTCGTCACTTATAAATGGGCTTTACCTGGTACAGATCAAGTGGAGACGAAAATTTCGTACGTTGAAAGGGATCCTTATTGGGGATGGATCATCGGCTCTGGAGCATATTTTAACGAATTTAACAGCGGGGCGACCAAGGTCCTTTATATTGTCCTGATTATTACGACTATTGCAGTTATTCTGGGAGCAATTATCGTAAGCTTTGTTTCGGGACGTTTTACGAAGCCTATTATCATGATTGCAAAGCGGCTTAATGCAGTTGCGGACGGTGATTTAACGGTCGAAGAAGTCAAAATCAATTCAAAAGATGAGGTTGGCGAGCTGGCACAGGATTTCAATCATATGATTAAAAATATTAGATATTTGATTGGTGAAGTAAACCTGTCCACAAAGCAGGTAGCAGCTTCCTCGAAAGAATTAACCCTTGGTGCAGAGCATACTGGGCAGGCAACCGAGCATATCACCATTGCGATTCAAGAATCGGCGGCCGGTGCGAAGGAGCAGCAACTGATGCTCCAGAAGACAACCAGCTCGCTTGAAGAAATTTCAATAGGCATGCAGCGGATCACGGATAGCTCCTTGACTATTGCTGAATCGTCTGCAGACGCGATGGAAATGGCGAGCCTTGGCGGTACTGCTGTACAACATACGGTGAAGCAAATGGACTTGATTAGCCATTCCGTCAATGAAACCGATGCGGTTATGAGAATGCTGGATGAACGCACTCAACAGATCGACACGATGCTACATGCCATTACGGATATCGCACAGCAGACCAATCTGCTTGCCTTAAATGCTTCGATTGAGGCTGCCCGTGCAGGCGAAGAAGGCCGCGGTTTCTCCGTAGTTGCTTCAGAGGTAAGAAAGCTGGCCGAACAATCGAACCAGTCTTCCGGGCAGATTTCCGAGTTGATTCAGAATATGCGCAAAGATATGGAGCATTCGCTTAAGACCATGGAACGCGTAAAACAGGATGTAGACTCCGGCATTAAAATTGCCAATGAGACGGAGCAGCAGTTTAATAAAATTGTGGCGTCCACCAATCATATCGCACAGCAAACGGAAGAGCTCGCGAGCATCACGGAGCAAATAACCGCAAGTGTCCAGGAGATTTCGGCGAGCGGAGAGAACGTATCCAGTCTGGCGCTTCAAGCGGCGGACAACTCGCAGAATATTGCAGCGTCTGCAGAAGAACAGCTGGCTTCGATGCAGCAGATCACCAGCCTGGCAACGACCTTGTCGGATATGTCACAGAAATTACAGGATCTAACGGTCAAATTCAAATACTAACGGAAATAAGTCTTTCCAAAACATCGCTCTAAACTGTTCTTCTATTATGAGGTCAACCGGTTCTTCCTGGTTGACCCTTTTTGCATTGTTCTGAGGAATTACTGAAAAGGCTTGCAAATCATGATCCCCTTCTAGCGATGTGAATTGGACACGGTTTTTGTTGATTTGGTTCAGAATTGGTTCAGAGGCATTTAGTATAGTAATTCAGTAGTGTAAGAAAATCATATTCGTAGGTTAGTCATCATGGAGAATCTTAGTAAGCTCATCGTGACACCGGAAATTTATGGAGGAAGTTTATGAGTAAATTCAAGTCTTTTTGTTTAACTTATCTTGCTGTTATCGTCTTATTTGGAACCTGGACATGGAGTTTTTCCGAGAGTACTGTGTATGCAACCTCCTCACCAGCACCTAGTGTAACGGATGCTGTGTATGCTACTGAAACCACGGTAACGAGTTGGACAAATCCTTCTAAACAAGGTCAATCCGTAACGTTTAGCATCAAAACCATCTCAACCCCACAAATTACGAAAGATTTAACCGGCTCGGTTATCCTTATGGACGGTACGGATATATTAGATACGCTGACGATGAGGCCAAATGGCATTGCGAATGGATATGCCACTGCGACCTACACCACAAGCGATTTAAGTGTGGGAAGTCATCCGATTACTGCTATATATAGTGGGGATGCTCGATTTGCCCCCAGTACATCTGAGCCTTACGTTCAGGTCGTAAATGCATCTACACCTACGACTACACCTTCACTGAGACCTACAGTAACTACAGTACTGAGTTCGCCAAATCCGTCTAGTCACGGCCAAGAAGTAAGGTTTAGCGTGAGGACAACTTCAAACCCACAAACTTCGGGCGATTTAACCGGAACAGTCATCCTTATGGACGGCACGAATATATTAGGTACGCTGACGATGGAGCCAGTGGGCATTTCGAATGGTTATGCCAATGCGTACTACACTACAAGCAACTTAAGTGTGGGAAGCCACCCGATTACTGCTATATACAGTGGAGATGTTCGATTCGCGCCGAGTACCTCTGAAGCGTATATACAGGTTGTAAACGGAGATGCAGGCACTGGTGGTACTGGAAGTACGAGCGGAACCGGTGCTACTACTGGTAACGACAGCAGCAGTAGTAATAAAAAAGATAAGAAGGATAACGCGGATAGCAGTGATTCATCTTTTTCCAGTGAAACAACTACATCTTCATCACCATCGGTTTCAACAACGGATGTACCGACTCCGGAAATCATGCCCGTAGAGCAATCCGAGGTTGCGCATGAAAAATATATAACGGGTTATCAGGATGGTACATTCCGACCGGACCAGTCCATTACACGAGCTGAAACCGCCGCAATGATGGCTAGAATTATGAAGCTGGAGACAAAAGAAGGCTCAACGACATACAAAGATGTACCTAACATGTATTGGGCAAAGGATTCGATTATAGCGCTTACGACACAGCACCTCATGAATGGATATGCAGATGGAACATTTCGGCCAGAGCAACCCATTACCCGTGCAGAAATGGCAGCAATACTCGCATCCTGGAAGCAGCTTAAAGGTACACAAACCGCAGCGTCTCCCTATACCGATATCGAAAAGCATTGGGCAAGAGATTCCATTGTAGCGCTAGCTAATGCAGGATGGATTACCGGTTATAACGACAACAGCTTCCAACCCAATAAATATATAACACGAGTAGAGACTGTTACCATTTTAAACACGATCTTAAAGCGAGGACCCCTGGAAGGAACAATTCAGGCTACTTGGAAGGATGTACCAGTAGATTACTGGGCATTCAAAAATATTGAAGAAGCGTCTCGTACCCATACTTCAACCATCAATTCAGAGGGTACAGAAACTTTCGTGAAATAAGCACCAAATAAAAAGCTGGCATCCTTTCTATAACAGGGTTCCAGCTTTTTATTTACTTGATATCTTTAGAAGGGTCAAAAAAGAAATTTTAAAATACTTTCTTCAAGGATGATGGTTTCACTCCGTATTCCCGGAAAAATTGCTCTGAAAATGCACTCACATTGCTGTACCCTACAGCCATCGCAGCTTCTGTTACATTGCTCTCCTGGCTTCGAAGCAGCTTCATCGCATAATCGAGACGAATTTGGCGCAAATATTCAAATACAGTCGTTCCAAAACATGCTTTGAATCCTTTTTTTAATTTAAAATCGTTTAATCCTACTTTTTTGGATAATGCGATCAGTGAAGGAGGATCAATCATGCTGGATTCAAGGATTTGCCGAGCCATATGCAACTTTCTGACATCTTCTTTAGATAAGCCTTCGGGCATGGGGGTTAAATCAAATAATTGAATCATAAGTCGATTTAAAATCTCTAGTGCTGCTGCTTCCATTAATAAAGGCGATCTATGCACACTTTTCAAGTCTTTGATCAAATGTTCAATCATCACTATACTTCTGTGATCCAGTTCAAAACCAAAGTGATGGAATGCAGCCCCCTTCAGAATTTGATTAAATTCAATAGCTACCTGTCGACGAGCCGCCAACTGTGAAGCCGCATAATTAAACAACGAAACAGGAATGCCAAGTGCAAATGATTGGTATTGTTCGTTAACCGGAGGATGGAAGCGTGCTTTGAAATCCTGTAAAAAAATAAGAGCCCCCCGCCCCGACGGGAGTGTATAGTCCAGACCAGCTATATTCACATGACGTTGCCCCGAAAGCGCAAATTGAAGTTCAATCATTTGTCCTCTGGAAGCAAAGTTCGTCGGGTAAGGCTCGTGATATTGAATGTGCGAATACACAATCTCGATTCCGCTGTAAGTTGTAACTCGGTAAATATGTCCGTTACCCGCTTCTGGTAACATCATATAGGTATGCTCGTTTTGTTTTCTAAATGGAGTTTTTTCTAAATAATGCTGATATATTAATGATAACGAATTTGAATTCACAAGCATCCACCTCAAAGGTTTTCATTCATTTTGATGATTCAAATGAGAATCGTTATCATTAATATTAGCTGAATTTGAATGGTTTGACCAGACTTATTGGAGTATGCTGTAGTGATATTCGGGGAATCTATTAATCCCAATCCATATAAAACGTTGCTTTCAATTTCCCCTTTTCACATGCTGGGCAACTCATATGAACAGGCACATTGTTTTCAATGTGTTCCTGCTCCATAACACTCGCGCATCTAGGACAAGCATAAGAAATTTTATACTGTGATGAGTCCGATATCATCTCAATAAACAGTTCATTGCGGATGGCCTGACAGACCGGACATACATATATCGCGTCATAAGCGTCATATCTCGTCGAAGGGTTGCCTATGAATTCCCCAATACGTCGTTTAAGGACAGTATCCTGTACAAACGAAGCAATGGATTCCAAACTCATATATGAAAAACCAAACCCTACAAATATGTTCTTAGTATAAGCACAGGTATCACAGTCCAGCTTGTACGCTTCCCCCATGTTTATCACTCCCCAACTCTTCATGCAGTTATTGAAGCCTCATTTATTTCTTTACGAGACTTGCTGCATGCGTGACCTGGTTTCTCCCGCCACTCTTAGAAGCATACAGTGCCAAATCCGCTTGATGAACTATCGATTGTTCCGTATCCGCTGGCGTAACCGTTGCCACACCAATACTCACAGTTATGCTGTATTCTCCCCAATCCCTTGAGGCCGTCGTGGAGCGATATCTTTCTGCTGTACGAATAGCTTCCTCTTGATCGATGCCCGGAAGAATAATGACAAACTCCTCACCACCATAACGAGCGACAATGTCCATTTCCCGTGACATGGATTGTAGTAACTCAGCCAGATGAGTGAGCACCAGGTCGCCCACCGGATGACCATAAGTATCATTAATGCTTTTGAAACGATCAATATCGATGATCAGCAGCGAAAAAGGTGTTCCGGTCTCTTGAAAAGAGGCTAGACTGACTAGTAATTGATCTTGAAAATATCTTCTATTTTTAAGCCCGGTTAACGGGTCGGTTGACGCCATCGTTTCTAGCTGGAGATTGATTCGCACCAATTCCTGCTGTTTGATTTCATATTCTGCGTGCAACCGTTCAAGCTTCTGGTTGGCTTCATTCGTCGCCTGATATAATTCCTGAAGCTTGGTTTTGGTCTGTAGTATATCTTTTTCATGTTCAATTCGCTTACGCATCATTAGCACTACACAATCAATAACAGCTTCTCCGTTTCGTTCCTGGCGAACCCCGTTTAGAAGTACAGGCACATCCTGTCGATCACTTGTCCGAAACGAAAAGTACATCTCATCGACACGCCCGTACAACTGGATATAGGGATAAAAATAAGTATGAAAAAATAGCTTGTTCGTAACAGACATTGTCGTTTCAATCGGCTGTCCAAGCAATTGATCGTGTTCATAAAGAAGCATGTCCAATAAAGTTTGATTTACCGATTGAATGATCCCAGCGTCCGAAATTGAAAAGTATCCACAGGGAGCTTTATCTAATTGAATATCCATTGCATGACTGCCTTTCATTCGATATTACACACTGGCTAAATATTCTTTGATTAAATCGCTCGTTTCTCCTGGTTGGCTTAAATGAGGATAATGCCCCTTTGCTCTCATCTGCTGAAGTCTGCTATTTCTAAGATGGGTATGCAAATAATCCCCTACCTCAATCGGAGCAATACTATCGTCTGAGCACTGGAGAATAAGCGTAGGAACCGAAGCATGCTGAAGATCGAAACGGCAATCTGAAAAAAATGTAACCTCTGCGAATTGCCGTGCAATATGAGGATCTCTTGAACAAAATGCTTTTTCCAATTCTTCGGTTAAGTCCCCTCGCTCGGGATTCTGCATAGCAATGGGTGCCATGTAACTAGCCCAGCCAATAAAGTTCATTTGCATCATATCCAGTAATTCATCAATATCACTTTTATCGAAGCCTCCATAATAAGAAGGCAGGTCATTCACATAGCGTGGAGAAGGACCGAGCATGACAATGCGTTCAAAATATTGAGGGCTGCGGATGGATGCGAGCATTCCGATCATGCTGCTAACGGAGTGTCCGACGAATATGGTATTTCGTAAGTCTAACGCTTCCATAATATCCAGCACATCTTGGGCATACCCTTGCAAGTCACTGTATTTTTTGGAATCATAGTATTTTATTTGAGAATCTCCGGAACCAACGTAATCAAATAAGACGAGTTGGTAGTTGTCGATAAAGCTAGGGACGATATAACGCCACATATCCTGGTCGCATCCAAAGCCGTGAGCCAACACAATCGTCTGGCTACCTGTGCCCAGCACTTTTACATTATTACGTAGGAGAATATCAACGGTCATTGTAAATCACCTCTCTGAGGTAGTATCTGTTCTATGGCTTCTCTTCCCTATTATATCGGAAAAGATCTGATTATGGATAATGGATCTCATTCATAAATCCAGCGTTTAATGATCCCTTTTACCTTGTGCACATGTTGCTGTGATAAGGAACAAATAATAACTAATTCATTTTTCCCATTCGTATCTAACCAATAGTGTACGTCATCCTCTTCATGAACCGTTTCTTGAATGATTCTGATGGATTTATGACTTAATTTTGATTTAGCCGAAAAAATGGGGTTCATATCCATGACTTTCTGACCATTAGAAAAAGATGTGTTGTAATAAGGAATCACCCAGTTCTCCTTATCCTGATCTTGTACTACATTTAGAAATACACGCACCCAATAATCCTCTAGTTCTGTGTAACTCTGTTCATTCAACCCATTCAAATTCATACATGTATCCACTCCAAGTTATTCATCTATAAACTTAAAAAAAGTCTCGCCCTGTGATCTACATTTCCATGACGGAATGCACAATTCACAGACCGAGACTTTTTTTCAATCTTTATTTTGCATCAATATCATTCGTGATTTTCTCTATTAAACCTCTCAAACCTTGGTTAGTTTCATTCAATTGATCGATAATATTCATAAACTCCGACACAAGCTTGGCCTGCTCTTGGGAAGATACCGTAATCTGCGTAATCTCTTGTTCCATGTTATAAACGGATTGTCTGACAGCTTGCAAGGATTGCTCGATTCGTCCAGTTGCTTCCTTAGTGCCCGTAGACATCTTGCGGATTTCTGCAGCGACAACTCCAAACCCTGCTCCTGCCTCACCCACCCGAGCAGCTTCAATGGCTGCATTTAATCCAAGCAAGTTTGTCTGCTCTGAAATTTCCTTGATGTAGCCTGCCACCTCAGTCACATTACCAGAATCCTCAACCGCCTTTTTCGTATTGCTTAAAATGTCCTCGGCCGTCGCACTAAGCTCCTCCGAATGGGCCGCCACATGCTGAATCCCTTCAACTAGCTTGCTTGTAACATCCTCTGCTTGACTCATCAACTTCTTCAGTTGATCTTGATTATCCGTACTATAGGTGATGCACATTACTGCCTCGATCTCATTCTGTTCATTCTTTATCGGATGAAAGTAAGAATTAGCAGCAAACCCAAAAACTTCGGCATCATAACGCACTCTGGTCTTTTCTCCGCCTACTAGCATTTTGAAGTTCTTGTGTACATCAGGAAGAGGGTCGCCTGCCTTGAAGTCATAGACTAAACTTTTACCCGACTGAAAGAATAGAAATTTTTCCCTATTCATTACGGAAATTAAAACATCTTGTCGTGCAGCTTCTCTAATCAACGGCATGGCAGTCAAAACAGCTTCTACTTGATTCATAATATGTATCCACTTCCTTATATTTTGTTATCCATCCTACCCTCTATGTCGACATTTTCATCCCATGTGTTTAGTGAATTAACATACTATTGGCTAGGTTGAGTCCCTAATTTGTATACATTTACCGTAGTTTCCTGAAGGGGAGTCGTTTTTAAATCCAAACAGCGCATACCTATGGAATAGGCACGCGCTGACTGTACAACTTTTTGAAGACACACACGAAGCATTAATCCAGCTGTTCTCCATTGGTTTCGATCACGCTCTTATACCAATAGAAGCTCTTCTTTCTGGATCTGGCAAGTGTTCCTTTACCTTCATTATCCTTATCGACGTATATGAATCCATAGCGTTTTTTCATTTCACCGGTTCCCGCACTTACCAGATCAATACATCCCCAAGGCGTATAACCTATTAAATCTACTCCATCAGCAATAGCTTCTTTCATTTGCTCAATGTGTTGCTTCAAATAATCAATTCGATAATCATCCTGAATGGAGCCATCTTCTTCCACGGTATCCACAGCACCCAGGCCATTCTCCACAACCATTAACGGAATTTCATATCGGTTATAAATGTTATTGAGGGACCATCTCAATCCCTGTGGATCGATTTGCCAGTCCCAGGCGCTTGCTTTTAAGTAGGGATTCTTTAATCCCATGGATAAATTGCCACCCACCTTCTCCTGATTGGGGTCTGCACTGACACAAGTAGATGAATAATAACTGAAGGTATAAAAATCTACGCAACCTTCTTTTAAGACATCCTCATCATTGTCCTGCATCGTAATTTGGATATTATGTTCTTTAAAATATCGTTTAGCATATCCCGGATAAGCACCTCTTACTTGAACATCTGAGCATAGGAAATTACTCAAATTATCCTTTTGTTGAGCCAGCAAAACATCATCAGGGTTACAGGTAAGTGGATATGAACACATATAAGCAATCATACAGCCAATTTTAAAATCCTTATTGATCTCATGTCCCAGCTTTACCGCCTTTGCGCTGGCTACAAATTGATGATGCAAAGCTTGATACAGTACCTGCTCATCCTTCACTGTAGCATGGGCAAGCTCTCCATTTCCCTCTGGCATCATCGCTCCGGCCATGAACGCTCCGAAAGACAAGGTTAAGATATTGATTTCATTAAAGGTGAGCCAGTATTTTACGACATCTTTGTATCTGTTAAAAAGCACTTCACAATATCTTACATAAAAATCGACGACTCTGCGGTCTGACCAGCCATTATATTTTTGGGCTAAATGGAATGGTGCTTCATAATGTGAGATTGTAACCAAAGGCTCAATGTTGTACTTTTTCAATTCTGCGAACACACGATCATAGAACTGCAAGCCTTGCTCATTCGGCTCTGTATCATCTCCGTTAGGAAATATTCTGGACCAAGCAATCGACATTCTAAAGACCTTGAAACCCATTTCAGCAAATAATCGGATATCCTCTTTATAATGATGGTAGAAATCAATCGCCTCGTGACTTGGATAGTTCATGCCTTCTTCCAACACAGGCGTAATTCTTCGGGAAACAGTATGAGTCCCGGCTGTTATGACATCAGCAGTGCTTAGTCCCTTACCATCCACGTTATATCCACCCTCAAATTGGTTAGCAGCCGTGGCCCCTCCCCATAAAAATCCTTGTGGAAACTTCTTGGTTATAATATTGTTCATTGCTCATTCCTCCTAAAATATTGGTAGCTTAGACCATGACCGTCAATAAATCCTCTTTATAACCAATCGTCTTTTTCTCCGTTTCAATGACATCCAAGTAACTTGTAGTGTTGGCAACGATCACAGGGGTAGTCAGAACGTAACCTGCCTTTTTGATCGCCTCCATATCAAACTCCATGAGCAATTGCCCTTTTTTGACGGCTTCCCCTTGTTTTACTTTGGGATAAAAATGTTTACCTTTTAATTTGACCGTATCCTTGCCTACATGGATGAGGATCTCCACGCCCTGATCACTGGTAATTCCGATGGCATGACCTGACGAAAATAAGGATGTTAATACACCATCTACAGGTGAAACAACCTTGCCTTCGGAAGGCTCAATGGCAATCCCTTTACCCAAAGCACCTGTGGAAAAGGCTTCATCAGTTACCTCAGATAAAGGCTTTACGTCACCCATTAACGGACTGATCACCGTCTCCTGCCTTACTAATACTTCTCCTCCTTTTGCTACCCCTGTAGTACTCGCTTCCTTTTTCGTTTCTTTCACTTCATCATCTTTGAATCCGCCAAAGAACATAAGCAAGAAGCCTAATACGAAACTTACCAGGATACCGATAACAGCTCCATAAAATCCGCTGTCTATTCCTGACGGACTGATATAGCTCGGAATCGCGAAAATGCCCAAGCCGCCAATAATATAGCCTTTCGTTCCCATCATGCCTATAATACCGCCACCTACCGCAGACGCTATACAGCTTAAAATGAATGGTTTCTTACGTGGTAATGTAATCCCGTAAATCGCTGGTTCTGTCACACCAAAGATCCCGGAGATGACCGCTGGAATGGAAAGGGATCTCAGCTTTACGTTTTTGGTTTTGAACAAAATCGCCAGCACAACACCTGTTTGAGCAAAGGAAGCTCCCAGCGTCGCAGCAAGGATCGGATCGAATTTGAGCACCGCCAAGTTGTTCATAGCGATAGGAACAAGACCCCAGTGTAATCCAAAAATAACAAATACTTGCCAGAAAGCACCCATGATGGTACCTTCTATAATTGGGCTTAAGTTATACACAAAGAGCGTTGCTGCGCCAAGCAGTTGACCTGCCCAAGTCGAGAGCGGTCCAATCACAATCAGTGCTAATGGAACAATAACTAACAAGGTGAAAAACGGTACCAAGAATGTTCTCACTACGCTAGGGATGACCTTTTTAAAGAAATTTTCTATTTTTGCGCCTACATAGGTGGATATGATAATCGGAAGAACAGTTGATGCATAGCTCATCAGAATGACCGGAATACCTAAGAAGGTGATGTATACTGGTGACTCAAATATAGTGCCGCTAAATAGAGTGTATAGCGGTTTACCCGAGGCTGTTATCGTGCTAAAGGTTGGATAAACAAGTGACGCCCCGATCGCCATACCTATAAAAATGTTGGCATTGAACTTTTTGGCCGACGTATACCCCAGGAAAATAGGGAAGAAGTAGAACAAGCAATCTCCTAAAGCATTGAGAATTTGATAGGTACCTGATGTTGCGGTCAACCAGCCCAAGGCTACAAACAATGCTGTAAAGCCCTTAATCATACCCGTGGCACTCAAGACACCCAGCGTGGGTGTAAATACACCTGAAATGGTATCAATAAACCTATTGAACAAACTCACTTTTTCACCTGATGCTTCTTCGGAGTCACCTGCCTGGAAACCACCTATCGTGGCAACATCCGCATAAACCTCGGGCACATGATTACCGATCACCACTTGGTATTGCCCGCCGCTTTTTACCACAGTGACAACACCATCCATGTTTTTCAGAACCTCTGTATTGGCCTTATTTTCATCTTTTAGCTTGAATCGCAAGCGTGTAATACAATGAGTTAGACTATTTACATTTTCTTTGCCGCCGACATTTCTGATGATGTCTTGTGCTAATGTCTCATACTTCATTGTAACTGCCCCTTTATTTGTATTTATAAAAAAAGGCAAAACCAAAATAGATCAAATTCGATCTAGGTTGGTTTCGCCTGCATTACCAGTAACAATCCAAGGAGTTATTCAATTGGTCATTGAGTTACGCGCTGAATATGAATCGTTATATACAGTTTTTCTTCATCTGATAATACCGTGTCCAAGTATTTCTCAATCTTCAGCATACAGCTGTAAGCTTTTTTGTACTTTGCTTTCACTTGCCTTAATAGAAAATCATCTTCCAGTGCTAATTTTTCTTTTTGAATTAACCGCTGAAAGAAAAACCTTAAATGTGTAATAAATCGTTCATAGCTGGTCGAGTGTTCGTCTAGCGTAATATTGTAAGAGTACTTAATAATATTTAAGATATCCTGTATTTTTTGAGTTTGCTGAGCGACATCAGTTACTTTATGGTTGGAGCCGTTTACTTGAGCATTGATTAAATGAAGAGCTATATTCCCTGCTTCATCTTCAGACAATCGTTTACCTGTTTCGTCTTCAATAAACTCCAGTGCTTTTAAGCCAACTCCAAATTCTTTAGGATAAAATTTTTTAATTTCCCAGATGAGCGGGTTCGCATTTTTAAACCCTTCATCAAACATTTTAAATGCATTGTTCATGTGATCTGTAAGCGAAACATATACATAGTCACTCAGTTGTGCTTCCAATATGCTTTTTCCATATTCAATGATGTCATAGCATAACGAAACATATTCTGTAGGGACATCCTCTAACAATAATTTAAATTTTTCTGAAGCATCTTTTTGTTTAAGTACAAACACCTTTTCAATTAAATGCTCTTCTACTTGTTCTCCTGCATTCTTTTTGAATGCAATTCCACGACCCATAACAACAAATTCATGCCTTTTTGAATCTTTGGCTATTATGGCGTTATTATTAAATATCTTTGTTATGATCATTCTGGCTGCCCCCTGATCCCGTAATAATTTAAAAAAGGATTTAGATGCTGGGCGATATTTCAGATAGGTCACAAGACGGTAATAGCCGATCAACTTTCATTGCAAACCAAACTGTAAAGTGCAGTAAAGATCTACAACTCCATTGTATTGAAAGCGCATTCATAAAGAGAGATAAGCCCTACATCATCACTCACCTTTCTGTGATATTGCAAATCTGTATACAAAAAGAAAAGGCAAAACCCAACACATGGAAATCCAGTTCCATGTCCCGGGTTTTGCCTTTTCAGTAACAATCCCAAGATCATAATAACATCAAATTTAAGTTTTGCCAACAAAAATGTTTGCGCTTTCTCTTTGGGGGCAACACCTTGAATACGTCCCATTGCCATGATAAAAATGTCAGCCCCCAATATAGGACATGTTAATTTTTTTTTGGTTGTTTGCAGTCTCTTCAGTACGTTCATCGGAATACCGATCTAAGCGTTGTTCCCATACTGAAGTAATCGCATCGAGTAGTTCCTCATTATTCGCCCCGTTACGAAGCATCTGGCGCAAATCGAATCCGTCTGAAGCAAATAAACACGTATAAAACTTGCCATCAGAAGATAAACGGGCACGCGTGCAGGATGAGCAAAATGAATCAGAAACCGAAGTAATAAAGCCAACTTGCGCGTCGCTGTCTTTATAACGGTAACGTTTTGCCACTTCTCCAAAGTAATTTTGATCTATCGGCTCCAGCTCGTACGCATTCTTAAGACGCTCAATAATTTCTTCTTTTGTTACTACCTTTTTGAAGCTCCACCCGGTATCGTTACCTACATCCATAAACTCAATAAAACGAAGGGTTATTCCCTGCTCCTTAAAATAAGCGGCCATCGGCAAAATTTCAGAATCATTAACACCTTTTTGAACCACCATATTGACCTTGATCTCAAATCCGATTTTTCTTGCACAATCAATCTGCTTCAAAATAAAAGCAGGCTTAATGCCCCGTCCATTCATTCGCCCAAATAGCTCGGGGTTCAGAGCGTCTACACTGACATTCAGTCGTCGCAGCCCCGCATCATAGAGGCGCTGAGCCTGTTGCCCTAGTAGCAAGCCATTTGTGGTCAACCCCATATCCTCCACTCCGTTGATAGACAAAATTCGGGAGACAAGGTCGGGAAGATTCTGCCGCATTAATGGCTCACCGCCTGTGAGCCGGATTTTTTTGACCCCAAGGCCTACAAAGAGCTCCGTAAGGCGATGGATCTCTTCAAACGATAGGCATTCGCTTTTGGGAAGAAAGGCAAAATCGTCGCCGAAAATTTCTTTTGGCATACAGTAGGAACAGCGAAAATTGCAGCGATCCGTAACAGATATACGTAAATCACGAATCGGACGCCGCAATGGGTCCTTCAGCGGATGTGAACTCATGTGACCACCTTCTTTTTTTCATTAGCTGTATTTGACGTTGCGGACATGGACACATGACGAGCACTTTCACTAGCCGCCGCTGACAGGCGGAATAAAAGCTGCGATATCTCCATCCTGCAGTACATCTGTAAGCAACGCGTACTCCTCGTTTACTGCAATTCGTGTAGAATTGATCGGCATATCCGGGTATTTATCTGTGATCCAACTGTATAATTCCCCTACAGTTTGGCCTGCCAAATCTGCCATTTCTTCGAATTTTCCTGTTACTTCACGGAGTCCCGCAAAATAGTACAGCTTAATCATGACTGATTTCCTCCGGCTTTTTCTTTTGTTGTCCGATCCATTGTGTTCCGTTTTCCCATATCTCTCGCTTCCAGATCGGAACGATTTCCTTGATTCGTTCGATTGCGTATTCATTCGCCTTATACGCATCCGAGCGGTGTGGTGAAGAAACAGCAATGACAACGGCAATATCACCGATCTGAAGCTCACCAATCCGATGTGCAATTGCTACTCTTGTCCCTTCCCATTTCTGTTCAATTTCGCGGCCAATCTCTGCAAGCTTTTTCTCGGCCATAGGCACATAGGCCTCGTAAGCAAGATATAATGTCCGTACGCCTTGGGTCCACTCTCTTACATGCCCCGTAAACACGGTCACCGCTCCCGCTTCCGGTCTTAAGACATAGTCTGCATAAGTCTGCGGAAGAATGGGCTCCGTCACGATTTCAAATACTCTCATCTTTTCCACCTTCCAGCCACCTAACAAGCTACTCTGCTATGAAAACTCTATACATTATTTACATTTATCGGATCTATATCTCTTGTTCAACCAAACAACTGATGGTATAGCTTTTGACCTCTGGCAACACTTCCGATCCCGTGAATGAGGAGTCTTCCGTTTTTAAATAAAATCATTCGATGCTTAAAGGCATAAAATTCAACGAAATAAGGGGTCCTTTTTACATGTTCCGCCATAAGCCTGCCCATCTTCTCTGCATCGTCCAGCGTGATCGGACGATGAGGGTCTGGAAGAACCTGCACCACATCCCGCCCGCACAGCGCCGCATATGCCGAGCGATGGGTTGCTGTCAGTGCAGGAAACTCAGGCTGTTCTCCACAGGTTGGACAATCCTGATTCCGGATGCGGGAAATCCCTATGTCCATTTGCGTATTTTCCCATAGATCGAATAGATGAACCTTGCTGCGCATCTTATCACGTTTGCCGCTCAGCCACTTCATGGCTTCTGCACATTGGAGGGCGGCCGTCACTTGGACAGCAGGCGATATGATTCCAGCCGTATCACAGGTCTGATTGATCGCTGGCAGCGAAGGCAGAAGGCAGCGAAAACATGCCGACTTGCCCGGCACAAATGGAAAAACAACGCCTGTGCTTCCAACACAGGCGCCGTAAATCCATGGAATTTCAGCCTTTAGTGCAGCATCGTTTATAAGTAACCGAGTTTCAAAATTGTCCGTTGCATCCATCAGCAATGTGCTTTTACCAGCAAGCTCTTGAGCAAGCCCGGCATCCAGGCTGTCGAGATAGGTATACAAGCGTACGTCTTCTCGTATCGCCTTCAGTCTTTTTTCAGCAGCCATAACCTTGGGGAGCATTTGTACAGCATCCTGCTCCGTGAATAACTGCTGGCGTTGCAGATTCGACGTCTCCACATAATCACGGTCAACCAGGTGAATCTCTCCGACGCCCGCTCTTACTAATGTTTCAGCAATGGCGGAACCTAGTGCCCCGCAGCCGATAATGGTGACAACAGCTTCAGCCAGATTACGCTGTCCTTCACCGCCGATGGGTCTAAATAAGATCTGTCTTGAATAACGTTCCTTCATCACAATGTCCCCCTAACGTTGAAGAGCGATCGTTAACTTTGTGCTTATTCCTGTGGCTCTCGCTAGAAACGTTAAAGGTGCCTTTATAATTTCTTCACTCTTAATGCTTTACTGCTGAAGTTCCTTTTGTTTCTCAAAGTGGTTCTGCTCGGCAGCTACAGGGAAACGTGCTTGATAATATAGCCATATGACGAGAATCAGGCTAGCCAGTGCCACTTGGGAGAGCAGCATGAACCCAATGGAATATTGGCCAGTAGCGGCATGAATCGTCGATAGCAAGATCGGAGGGAAAAAGCCCCCCAGGCCACCCATCATGGATACAATTCCGTTCACTATACCTGCCTGTTTATTAAAATAAAATGGAACTAGCTTGAAAATGACACCGTTCCCGATTCCTGCACTCACAGCGATAGCCAAGCACCCTACGGTATACAAGGTGATGTCTGGAGAAAAAGCCAGAAGAATCGCAGCAACCGTATACACAGCAAACGTACCTACCAGCAGGAACAAGGGCTGAAAACGATCCGCCAGCCAGCCACCGATTGGACGGAAGAATGTAGCAATCGCGATAAAGCCTGCTGTACGCATCCCGGCATCCACTTTATCCAGTTCAAAGTTCGATACGAGGAAATTCGGTAGATACACCGTGAACGCTACAAATGAACCAAACGTAATAAAATAAAAGAGCGAGAAAAACCAAAGCTTTTCATTTTTGTAAACCCCTTTGATTTGCTCCATAATGGGGGTTTTGACTTTAGTTTCATGACGGTCCCCAAAGAAGAAATTCAAAACGATAAAAACAAGCAACAGGATCAGATACAGCTTAACTGTAAGTGCCCATCCTACCTGCGTCGCTACAATCGGAGCGGAGAAGGTCGTTACCGCTGTCCCCAGGTTGCCCACACCATACATCCCGTTGACAAAGCCATGTCTTTCCTTCGGATAATACTTTGGCAACGAAGTCACCCCAACCGAGAACACCGCTCCCCCAATTCCAAGGAACAAGCCACCGATAATTAAATCCGTCATCGTAGAAGCTTCACTGATATAGTAGACCGGAAACAAAAGCAAAACAAAGCTAACGAGAAAAACGATTCTTGCCCCGAAAATATTGGCATAATAACCAAGCGGAATGCGCAAAATCGATCCAAGCACGACCGGAATCGCCGTAACCATAGCCAATTTTCCGGGTGGAATAGCAATATCCTCCGTAATGAACGGCATGAGAGATGAAATGATGACCCATACCATAAATCCAAGAATCAGGTTCAATGTTTGTAGTGGCAACTGCATTTTTCTAATCATTTAACTCACCTTTTCAACTTTATTCTGTCGAATGTTTGATTTGTATTTTTCTGTTCCCATTGTAGCCGCTAGCCTTCCTTTCGAATATAGGGGACTCCCCTTTCCCGGTCAGGGGAGTCCCTGAAAATAAAAAAGCAGCTTCTCGTAAGAAGCTACTTGATTTATTCCAGGTATATTATTGGATGAAAGATGATCTTCTTCATCGGCTAAAAATCCAGCATTTTTTTCTTTAAGGCATATTGAACCAGTTCAGGCCGGCTTTTTAAATTCAGCTTTTCCATGATTTTAGCTTTGTTTGCTTCCACGGTCTTGACAGAGATGAACAGCTTTTCGGCAACTTCCTTGTTACCGTATCCCTTTGCGACCAGAGGGAGAATCTCCAACTCACGCTTGGACAGGATCTCATACGGATCCTCTGTTTGTGATGTTGTATCTTTTTTGATGAACTCACGCACGAGAGAAGTGGCCATTTTAGGATGGATATACGTCCCGCCCCCATGAATGGTGCGTATGGCAAGCAATAGCTCCTCATCGGGTGCATTTTTCAAAACATACCCTGAAGCACCGTTCTTCAAAATATGAAATAAATATTCTTCGTCATCATGCATTGTTAAAATCAGAATTTTAGTATCGGGGTGGTCCTCTTTAATTTTGCCTGTAGCGATCAATCCACTTTCGCCTGGAGGCATACTAAGGTCCATAATGAGAATATCCGGCTTATGTTTAGCTACCATAGTATACGCTTCAATACCGTCCGCAGCCGTTCCCACAACCTCCATATCCGATTGGAAGTTGAGGATCATGGAAAATCCACTTCGTACAATGGCATGGTCATCCGCTAATACAATTTTGATCAAGTTTCTATTCCTCCTCATGCCCAATCGGAATTTGTAAAAAGACTTTGGTTCCTTGACCAACATTAGAAAGGACGCCAAAACTTCCGCCTACCAGCTCTGCTCGCTCCTGCATACCATACAGACCAAGTCCCGTTCCAATAGGTTTGCCCCCTTTATCAAAGCCAATCCCATCATCCTCTACAGTTAAACGAAGCGAATGTTCATGCTCGGACAAAGAAACTTTAATGGTGTCGACCTGGGCATACTTCAACGCATTGAGCACAGCCTCCTGGCAGACGCGGTAAATGACTGTTTCTTTTTCACTTCCATACCGCTTTTGGGGAAGATCAGATACGAACTCAACCACTAGGCCAAAGCTTTGCTCGACCCGCTTAAAGTGGGAACGGAATGCCGCTTCAAGTCCAAAATCATCAAGGGTGGCAGGCCGGAGTTCCACAGACAGGTTACGGATATCATCCAGCAAGCGTGTCATGGATGCTTCCGTCTGCTTCATGTTTTTAATGAGCTGATCATCATTCGTCATGTATTTTAACACTCGTAGTTCAACAACCGCGCTCATCAATTCCTGGGCGACGCTGTCGTGCAGCTCTCTGGAAAGCCGTTTACGCTCGTTTTCCTGTGCTTCAATGACATGCTTCATCATTTTGTTTTGATATAATTTTTCCTGTGTCTGAAATTGCGGGGTCAAGTCTCTCAGCATCAGCACCCGGATTCCATTTGTAGAATCAACGGTGTGAAAAGAAGCGGCATAGGGAACCATACCATTGCTTTTTGTTTCCAAATAGACTTGAAAAGAAGCAAATTTGTCGGATTCAGGCACATTGAAGTAACAGTCAAGGCAGGTGCGGGGCTCTGTGTCGCTTGTATAACCCCTGCATGTTCCGCATAAAGCCTTGTCCTGTCCTTCATAGAGTTGAATGAGAACGTCATCGTCTACAATCTCCTCAGCCGCTGGGTTCATGGCTAGGGTTTTCCCTTCCCTATCAAAAAAGAAGATAGCTTCTGTGCTGTTCTCAAACATCTTCACCATTAGCGCACTCAAAGAGTCTGTCCCTATAGACAATGTCAATTCAAATCACTTCCTTCCCGTTCAACTCTCCAAATCCCTCATGTGCCAAGGCTTCCAAATCACGCATCATGGCTTCGGTCATCAGTTGTTCTTCTCGAAATCCACCCAATAGTACGCCCGCGACGCGAGCATCGTTCCACAGAGGCACAGCCCCGAGACTCTTGAGCTTTTCGGATTGAACGATCGGATAGTTAAATAGGTTCTCTGCCCCAACATATTGATGAACAGATGGAATAAAGACAGACTTCCCGGTTTTAAACACGACTCCTGCTATGCCCTTTCCAGATTGCAGCACAATCCGCTTAAATCGATCATTTAAATTGCCAGCGGCATTTTTCCATTTAATGACGTATTGATATTCGGCCGGTTCAACCAGAGCAAGTGCCATAAAATCATAACCGAAATGTTCGCGTATTCGCTCAAGCTCCCTTTGATAATCCATCTTATTATTCATCACTCTCTCCTAATAAAACTAGGAAAGAAGGCAGGGCCCGCTTTCCTAGTTCGATTTATGTCTTCTGTACAGGATATAACTTCTGCGCACATAATTCAACGGAACGCTCCACACATGTACAAGCCGGGTAAACGGCCAGAACGCAAAAATCGCAAAACCCATAAGTACATGAAGCTTGAAAGAAATCGGTACATCTCTCATCAGTGTCGGGTCGACACGGAATATGAACAGGCCGCGGAACCAGATTGAGATCGTCTCCCGATAATCGAATTCAGGCTGTACCGCATTCGTTACGAGAGTTGCAAACATCCCCATGCATACAAGCGCCAACAGCAATACATTTACAATCAAATCAGAAGCTGTACTTAAACGGCGCACATTACGAATTGTAAAACGTCGAGAGGTAAGTATCAACATCCCCAGGAACGTCATAGCCCCAAATATTCCACCAATATAGACCGCTCCAATGTGATATAGATGATCGTTTACACCCAGCGCATGCATCCAGGTTTTGGGTATGCCCAGACCAGACACATGACCAAATATAACAGGAATAATCCCCAAGTGGAATAAGAGACTTCCAATCATCAATTGTTTCTTTTCAATAAATTCACTCGATTTTGCCGTCCAATTGAACTGGTCAGTTCTATAGCGGAAGATATGACCTACGATAAAGATGACCACGCACATATAAGGGAAAATGACCCATAAAAACTGCTCCATCATCATAACGCGGCTGCCTCCTGTTCTACGCAAGCTTTAAGCGTTTCGCGCAGTCCCTTGACCAGATGAAAATACGGGCTTTCCATTTTTTCCAGTGCTTTAAGCAAATGATAGGTGCCGTCTTCCAAAATCGCGATGGGCATGCGGAAGTTTTCTGTCGTCTTTGCATCCTGCACCCATTCAGCGGCATATAAAAATTCACACATGAGCGGCAGATAATCAGGCAGCTCTCCATCTGGCATTTCAAGACCATACATTTCATAGAGGACCTTTAACTTGACCAGCATTTGTCCTCTTTCCTTTGCATCTTCGAACTTGAAGTAAGTCATATATAGTGCGCAATTTTTTTGAAAATCAAAAGTTTCCGTATACATTTCCTGGATTTCTTCCATACTAAACTCTTGCATCAAAGACCAGTACATATTAGCATGCGTATACGCAGGATGATCCGGATTAAAGGATGCTTCCAGAAAAGCCGGATGAAAATCCAGCTTTTCTGGGTACATGAGTTGTTGGGCGAAAAACCCGAATGAAGGCTTGAATTCATACAGTTTCGCTACATTAATCACGCCAAATACCCCCGTAGAAGTTTTCTTCATACATTTGCTTGCCTGTTTTCGAAGGCTCTTCCATTCCTGTGGAGCTTCCCAGGCTACAACCGCTACAGCCAGCTCCTTGAGTTCCACAACTATCCATAGTCCCTAAAGTATCACCGTAACCGGCAGCTCCTTGGGCGCGATATGGATTGGCATAACCCTCTTTATGCGATGTCGGAATGACGAAACGGTCCTCGTATTTGGCAATGGCCAGAAGCCGGTACATTTGCTCTGCTTGACGTGCTGTCATGCCAGTGCGTTCCAGACGGCTTTCATCGAAAGATTGTCCTGTGGACTGGGCGCGCATATAGGAGCGCATCATAGCCATCCGCTGCAGCGATTCTTTCACCGTCTGGGTGTCGCCCGCCGTCAACATATTGGCAAGATACTGAATAGGCGTGCGCATTTCTTCGATAGCTGGAAAGATCATATCCGGATTCTCGATGGAGTCTTTCCCTTCAAAGTAATTCATGATCGGACTAAGTGGTGGTACATACCAGACCATCGGCAACGTGCGGTATTCCGGATGAAGCGGGAATGCCAGCTTATATTCAATCGCAAGCTTGTAGACCGGTGAGTTCTGCGCTGCCTCAATCCAGTCTTGCGAGATCCCATCTTTTTTGGCCTGCGCAATCACTGCCGGATCACTTGGGTCCAAGAATAAATCACACTGTGCTTTATACAGATCTTTCTCATCCTCTTTAGAAGCAGCCTCTTGCACCTTATCCGCGTCATACAATAGAACGCCAAGGTAACGAATTCGTCCAGTACATGTCTCGGAGCAGACGGTTGGCAACCCGGCTTCCACGCGCGGGAAGCAGAAGGTACATTTTTCTGCTTTGTTCGTCTGCCAGTTGAAGTACACTTTCTTGTATGGACAACCCGTCATGCAATATCGCCAGCCGCGACATGCTTCCTGATCCACGAGCACGATGCCATCCTCGTCCCGTTTGTACATAGCACCCGAAGGGCAGGATGCGACACAGCTCGGATTCAGACAGTGCTCGCAAAGCCGAGGGAGATACAACATGAACGACTTTTCGAAATTGAATTTAATCTCTTCTTCGATTTTCTGAATATTGGGATCAAGAGGTCCTGTCACATGGGTGCCTGCCAAATCGTCTTCCCAGTTTGGTCCCCAATTCAGATCCATTTTTTCGCCTGTTACAGCAGATTGTGCACGTGCTACCGGAGAATGCTTCTGCTCTTTAGCGTTGGTCAAATGTTCATAATTGTAGGTCCACGGCTCATAATAATCTTTCATTTCAGGCATATCGGGGTTGTAGAAAATTTTACCTAGCGCTATCTTGGACAGCTTGTTCCCTGACTTCAGTTCAAGCTTCCCTTTGCGAAGCTGCCAGCCGCCCTTATACTGCTCCTGGTCTTCCCAGCGTTTTGGATACCCAATACCAGGTTTGGTTTCCACGTTGTTGAACCACATATATTCCGCACCTTTGCGGTTTGTCCAAGTTGTTTTACACGTCACGCTGCACGTATGGCAGCCAATACATTTATCCAGGTTCATGACCATGGCAATTTGAGCTTTAATCTTCAAGCCAGTTAACCTCCTTCATTTTACGTACCGCTACGTACACATCGCGCTGGTTGCCGATCGGACCGTAATAGTTGAATCCGTAGCTAAGCTGAGCGTATCCACCAACCATCTGGGTCGGTTTGAGATGAATTCTTGTTGGCGCATTATGACTGCCCCCGCGTGTATCCGTGATTTCGGAGCCTGGCACTTGAATGTGCTTATCTTGAGCATGGTACATAAACATCGTTCCTCTTGGCATCCGGTGGCTGACAACTGCCCGGGCGGTTACGACACCGTTACGGTTGTACACCTCCAGCCAGTCATTGTCGGCAATAGCATGAGTCGCTGCATCTTCGTTATTGATCCATACCGTAGGACCTCCGCGGAATAGCGTAAGCATATGCTGATTATCCTGGTAGGTGGAGTGAATATTCCATTTCCCGTGTGGGGTCAGATAACGAAGCACCAGTGAATCCTGACCACCCTTGATTTCCCGATCACGCGTGCCGAATACCATCGGTGGCAAAGTCGGTTTATAGATAGGCAGCGACTCCCCAAACTGCTGGAAGATTTCATGATCGATATAGAAATGCTGTCTGCCTGTCAAAGTCCGGAACGGAACGAGACGCTCAATATTTGTGGTAAATGGCGAGTAGCGACGTCCCTGTTTGTTGGAGCCACTGAATACCGGTGTCGGTATAACTTCACGCGGCTGCGCTGTAATGCTTTGGAACGTGATTTTCTCGGCTGCGCGGTCGGCTGAGATGTCCATCAGCTTCACCCCGTGATCCTTTTCCGCCTCTTCGTAGGCTTTTTGGGAGACACGACCATTGGTTGCCGACGACAGATGGAGAATCGTATCGGCCACTTGGCGAGCTGTCTGGATTTTCGGCAGTCCATCTTTGATGGACTCATCGTAATAGACCCCGTTCAGCTTCTTCAATTCCTCATATTCCTCCGCTACCGAGAAGCTAACGCCGTGCGCGCCCGTTTTTCCTGTAGCCAAATTGGGACCGAGCGAGACATACTTATCGTAGATTTTCGTGTAATCGCGTTCTACGATGCTGAAATTAGGCATAGTTTTACCCGGTACAGCAGCGACCTCGCCCTTCGTCCAATCCTTGACAAGACCCATCGGCTGCGAAATTTCGCCTATAGAATCATGTCCAAGCGGTGCAGTTACAAGGTCTTTATATATTCCCGGCAGATGCACTTTGGCCATGTTCGAGAAGGTTTCAGACAGCTGACGGTAAATATCCCAGTCTGAGCGGGATTCCCAAAGCGGATTTACCGCCGGATTAAATGGATGTACGAACGGGTGCATGTCTGTTGAGGACAAATCCGTCTTCTCATACCAGGTTGCCGCCGGAAGTACGACATCCGCGTACAATGGCGTTGTGGTCATCCGGAAATCAAGTGCGACCATCAAATCAAGCTTTCCTTCTACATCTTCCCGCCAAACGATTTCCTCTGGCTTCTGATCTTCGTTCGGTCGGGCAAGCAGTGCGTCGGAGGCTCCGAGCAAATGCTTCATGAAATATTCCTGTCCCTTGGCCGAGCTGGAAATGAGGTTGGATCGCCAAATAAAGAGTGAACGCGGGAAGTTCTCTGCTGCCCCTGGATCTTCAATAGCGAAACGGGTCTTACGCGATTTAATCTCTTCCACAGTGTGGTTAATGATTTCCTCGTTTGACTTCTTGCCTAATTGCGCTGCTTCTTCAGCGAATAGCAGGCTGTTTTTATTAAACTGTGGGTAAGAAGGCATCCAACCCAACCGGGCAGCAAGCACATTGTAGTCCGCCGGATGCTGGTAACTGACATCTCCCGCAGTCGGCGATTTCAATGTGTCGGTGCCACTTTCTTCATAGCGCCACTGTTCTGTTGCAAAATAGAAAAATGAAGTAGCATTTTGCAATCGAGCCGGTCCCTGCCAGTCTTTTGCAAAGGCAATCGTTGACCAGCCTTCAATAGGACGGCACTTCTCTTGACCTACATAATGCGCCCAGCCTCCGCCGTTGACACCTTGAGAAGCAGTCAGCACGACCAGGTTCAAGATGGAGCGATAAATGGTATCACTGTTGAACCAGTGATTGATACCCGCCCCCATAATGATCATAGAACGTCCTTGGGTGTCGATTGCGTTTTGAGCAAATTCGCGAGCAACTTGCACTACAACCGATGCCTTGACTCCCGTGATCTTTTCCTGCCAGGCAGGAGTATAATGACAAGCTGCATCGTAATAGTCCTTTGCATTATGAGGGCTATCATTACGAGCGACACCATACTGGCTCATCATCAAATCATATACGGTGGCTACGAAACGCTCTGAACCATCAGCCAGACGTACTTTTTTCGCCGGAATGACACGTTTGAACGTTCCGTTACCTGCGTTATCAAAATAAGGGAATACGATTTCTTCCCATTGCTCGTCATGACCTACCACCGTGAGCGCAGGTTCAACCTTTGTTCCGTCTTCCCGCTCCAAGATCAGATTCCATTTCTTATCTTGCTCCCAGCGCTGTCCCATTGTACCGTTCGGAACCATCATTTCGCCTGCTACTTCATCGAATATGACCGGTTTCCAATCTGCATGTTGTGAATCATCCCCCAGATCGCTGGCCCGCAGAAAACGTCCGCCTTTCCAGGCTCCTTCGTGGGGATCAAGCAGAATCATGAATGGCATATCTGTATATTGCTTGGCATAGTTAATGAACATAGGTTCCTGGCGTTCTTGATAGAACTCATCCAGAATGACATGCGTCATCGCCTGTGCCACAGCGGCGTCTGTACCTGGATTGGGTGCAAGCCAGTTATCAGCGAACTTTACGTTTTCCGCCAAATCCGGAGCCACGGATACAACCTTCGTTCCTTTATAGCGTACTTCCGTCATAAAATGGGCATCTGGCGTCCGGGTAAGCGGCACGTTCGAGCCCCACATGATCAGATAACCTGCGTTGTACCAATCTGAGGATTCAGGTACGTCCGTTTGCTCACCCCAAATTTGAGGAGAAGCAGGCGGAAGATCGGCATACCAATCGTAAAAGCTCAACATCTCCCCACCAAGCAGAGAAATGAACCGAGCTCCCGAGGCGTAGCTAATCATTGACATCGCCGGAATGGGGGTGAAGCCTGCAATCCGGTCAGGACCGTACTTACGGATTGTGTAAATTAATTGAGCCGAAATCAGGTGCAGAACATCATCCCAAGCCACACGAACATGGCCGCCTTTGCCGCGAGCCGATTTGTAGAGTTTGGCTTTCTCTGGATCTTCCACAATGCTGGCCCATGCGTCTACCGGATTGCTATGCTCCTTGAGGGCAGCTTGCCAGAGTCGCAATAACTTACCGCGCATATATGGATATTTCACACGTAACGGGCTGTATTCATACCAAGAAAATGAAGCCCCACGCGGGCATCCACGCGGCTCAAATTCCGGCATGTCTGGACCGCAGGAGGGGTAATCGATTTGCTGATTTTCCCAGGTGATGATGCCATTCTTAACAAAAACCTTCCAGCTACAGGAGCCGGTACAGTTAACACCATGCGTCGTACGAATCACTTTGTCATGAGACCAACGCTGGCGATACACGTTTTCCCATTCTCTATTTTTTTCTTCAAGGATTGACCAATTTCCAGAATAGCTCTCGATTGGCTTGAAGAAGTTGAGACTGTATTTTTTTTTCATCGGTGATCAACGCTCCTTTTCAGAATGAATCAGCCCATCGCAAACTCACGGGGAAGATTCATTCGCTTACTCTCATTATGTAATTCATTCATCTCCGTTCCCATTAGGGAATGTCCTATAGCGCTATAGAAAATCCCTCGTTCTATGGAAAGATACAAAAAAAGCCCCCTCTACCAGAGGGAAGCTTGTATGAATAAATTAATTGTTCTTTTGGCCTGTTAACAGGAGCATCATAAAGGAAATCAGTATAATAGAGCATGTCCATACCCAGGCCATAGGAAGATGACCAGAATCTACTGCAATATAGATGGCTGTGGGGATCGTTTGTGTTTTACCCGGAATATTTCCGGCAATCATCAGCGTAGCCCCGAATTCGCCCAGCCCACGGGCAAACCCGAGTATAAAGGCCGCTTTAAAAGAAGGGAAAATCAATGGAAAGGTGATATATCGAAAGACCTGCCATTCATTTGCCCCCATTGAGCGTCCCGCATTTTCCAAGTCCTGATCCACGGAAGCGAATCCCATTCTCAGTGTTCGATAGACTAGAGGAAAAGCCACAACCACCGCGGCCACAACCCCAGCCCACCATGAAAATACAATAGGCTCGCCAAACCATTGCTCCACCAAACGTCCAAACCAACTTTTTCGTCCGAGTAAGATTAACAGTAAAAATCCAACTACCGTTGGTGGGAGTACCAAAGGCAGCATAAGCACGGTTTCAACGAGTGTTTTCCCTTTGAATAATCCTAACCGCGACATGGACCATGCCGCAAACAAGCCTAATAGGATCACCAAAACGCTGGATAACAGTGCAACCTGTAACGATAATCGGATCGGAGGCCAATATTCGTTCCAATCTATAGCCTGCATGCTCACTTCGGTATGGTAAATCCATACTTAGCCATAATATTCAGAGCTTCTTGCGATTGAAGGTATTCATAGAAGCTTTCGGCTTCTTGGATGTGCTTGGAAGCTTTGATAATCCCGATAGGGTACTCAACCGTTGAATAAGTTTTAGAGTCCACCTCAAAGGCAATTTTCGCCTTTTGCGAAGTCAACGCATCTGTCTTATACACGAATCCGACATCTGCGTTACCCGTTTCCACATATTGCAGCACTTGTCTAACATCTTTTGCCTGAACGAGCTTGTCCTGTAGCACATCCCAAAGCTTTACGTTCGTCAGTGCTTCCTGTGCATATTTGCCTGCAGGAACACTCTCAGGAATACCGATTGCTACCTTTTTCACTTCGCTTTGCGTTAAATCCTTTACACTCGTGATGCTCATCGTCCCGTCTGCAGGGATCACCACTACCAACTCGTTCGTCAGCCATGTTTTTTGTTGATTGCTCTCGATTAACTGCTGATCTACGAGAGACTTCATGTTTTTCTTCGAAGCAGACAAAAACAAATCCGTTGGAGCTCCTTGCTCAATCTGCTTTTCCAGTGCACCAGAACCACCAAAGTTGAAATTCAATTTAATACCTTTATGGGATGATTCGTACAACGGTTGAATTTCTTTGAGTGCATCTGTTAAGCTCGCGGCTGCGGAAATGGTCAGATCAACAGTTTCAGCCTTGTTCGATGAATCTTGGCCGGAGACCTCATTCTGGACCGTGCTGCTACCACTTGAAGCTGATTGTTGCCCCGCACCGCACCCCGCAAGTAATAACACAATGGCAAAAATAAAAAAGAGTGCCTGACTATGTTTAACAAATTTCTTCATTTTATTGGCTCCTTACGTTCAGCCTGTCATTAAGTGAGAGTACATTATGAATGGAGTTGTGCCTGTCTGGTACGTTCAACTAAGGTACAATTCTCAAGAAGAATATGATTATAAATGTCCGCTTCCAGATCCTCCAAACGCTTCAATACAAGTCGATGCGTACCACAAGCTTCCTGCAGCGGCTCAAAGCCATTGGTAATCAAGCGCAGCTCCTGCAGTATATCCACAACCGCTTGATGCTCCTCTTGCAACTCGGATAAATGAAAGTGAAGTGCGTCCACACGCTCAAATGCCGAGTCTTGAAAAAACGCTTGAATCAACGGAAACAGGAGGCTTTCCTTGAATTGAATATGTATCGTTAACTTCTGTTTAAGCAAGGTATAAAGTTCATTCACTCGCTTTAGGTGCGAATAACGTTCGCCATGAACCCGCGTTAGTTTGGTAATATACGGTGTGAGCGCCGCTAGTTCTTCACATAACTTTGTGTGATACTCATTCTGAATATAGGCGATCAGTTCTTTAGGTTCGAGTGAGGAAGGTTGCATTTGCTTGTGCTGTGCCTGATTTTCCTCCACTTCATGCACCCGCGCCAGCAGTTCACCAGCGTGAAGCCCCCGGCTGGCAGCTGCTTCACGGAGCGATATTTTCCCGCCACAGCAGAAGTCAATCCGTAGTTTACGGAACAAGTCACTTGTTTTGGGTACTTCTTTCACAATGTCCGCTACCCATGTTTCTTCCGTTAACTGGCTCATTTTTCATTCCCCCATCTTACTTCAGTTTTATACTCAACTCTCATTCTATGTCTCTCTCAAGGCTGAACCAATTAGGGTGATCCCTTTTTCACTCGTGGAAAGAGCCTGATTATAAGAAACCTGAGACCAGCTGTTCAGCTGCTTCTTTGCCTTGAGCAATACAATCTGGAATGCCAACTCCTCCATAACCAGCGCCACAAAGAAACACATTCGGAAAATACTGTGACAAATCATGTCTCACCTTCGCCATCTGTTCTTGGTGCCCAATCGGATATTGTGGCATGGATTGATTACACCGACTGACCTCGGTCATTTCAGGTTGAGCATCGATCCCCATTAGATCTTTCAGGTCTTTGCGGGCTGCTTCCACTAGTTCCTCGTCTGTCATCTGAACCCATTCCTGTGCACCTGCATGGCCAATGTAAGTCCGCAAGAGTGTATACCCTTCAGGTGCGGTATGGCTCCACTTTGTAGATGACCAAGTACAGGCCGTAATCATTTTTCCTTCCTTACGAGGAACTAAAAATCCTGTACCCTCATAGGAAAGATGAAGGTCTGAATTTTTATACGCCAAGGAAATATTCGCTACCGAAACGTAATTGATCTTATGGAGCCAACTTACACTTGCGATATCGGAAAATAATTTAGCTGCCTCAAAGGCTGGAATAGCGCAGATTATTGCATCTGCATCTATGATTTGTCCTTGGTCCAGGACTACCTGATAACCGTTCTCTTTTCTTATGTCAGCCACACGCTGCTCCATCACAAATTGGACAGTGTCGAGCTTTTCCTTTAACCGCTCCACGATGGTCGATAATCCATGTCGATAGGAAAGAAACATGCTTTTCTTGGCAATTTCCGGCAATTTGTTAGGTGCACCCGACTTTCTCCCCGCCCCTTTAGCCATACCTATAATCAGACTTCCATGCTTTTGTTCCATCTGCTTAAATTGAGGGAAGGTTGACTTGAGGCTAAGAGAATACGTATCGCCAGCGTAAATACCAGATAACAAAGGCTCTGTAATCTGCTCCAACACCTCTTTACCTAGACGCCGCTTGATAAAATCTCCCAGAGATTCATCCATATCGCCTTGCTTGGCTGGAATGATCAAATCCATGGCTGCGCGCGCTTTTCCCAATGGAGAAATTAACCTTGTCCGAATGAAGGGAGTTAGCTTGGTTGGAATACCTAAAATAAAGCCCATCGGCATGGTGTGCAGCTTGCCTTTATGCAAAATGGAGGCCGACTTGGCCTTCGGATTTGTTGACACCAAATCAGCTTCCAGTCCCAATTCCATAGTCAAATCCAATATAGCCGTCTTTCTGGCCAGGAAAGCATCCGGTCCTTTTTCGATCATAAAATGATTTTGGCGAACCGTTTGCAGCTTTCCTCCCAGGCGATCGCTTTTCTCCACCAGTGTAATCTCCACTTCAAGCTGCCTGTCCTCTGCCAGCTTTTTCACATAAAAAGCGGCACTTAAACCGCTTATTCCTCCACCAAGGATCACAACTTTTTTAGCATTTTTATTCATAAGCGCACGTTTCCTTCCCCACTCCAGGCATATATGCACAATATGGATCACTCTCTAAGTAATCTCCTGTGATGGCAAAAGCCCTTGCTCTGGAGCCTCCACAGACTGTATTGAATTCGCAGACTCCACATTTTCCTTTAAGCAGAGATTTATCCCGAAGATTATTCATAATCGGAGAGTTCCGATAAATATGGGCCAAACTATCCTTTCGTACATTCCCGCATGTTAGCGGCAGGAAACCACTCGGGTACACTTCGCCGATATGACTGATAAAAACAAATCCATCTCCATCATTTACACCTTTAGGGGCACGCCCTAGAACATCTGCCCTTTTTTGTTCGAACGTTGCACTATGCTGTCCTGCTTTGTGCTTTTCCTGTAGGACCACCCTTCGATAGTGAGGTGCTTCGGTAGCCTTTACACCGTAGGGCATCTGTTGCTGTATCTGATACAACCACTTCATTACAGCCTCATGCTCATCAGGAGTAATCATATCTTTTTCCATACCACGCCCGGTGGGAACGAGAAAAAACAAGCTCCATAACACCGCCTGCATTTCCTTTACCTTCTCTGCAATTCGCTCCAGATCGTGAAGATTGTATCGGGACACGGTTGTGTTCACTTGGATAGGAATGTTCAATTCCTTCAAATAGCCAATTCCCCGCATGGTCGTATTATAAGAACCCACAGTCCCTCGAAAATGATCGTGAATGTCCGCGCATGAACCGTCCAGGCTAAAAGCCCACCGTGATAAACCAACCTGCTTTGCTTTTTCGACTGCTGCTCGTGTCACTTTCGGGGTAGCACTGGGCGTCATTGAAACCGATAACTTTTTTTCCTCAATTGCATATTGAGCCAGCTCAAACAAATCAGGACGCGATAACGGATCTCCACCTGTGAAAACCACTAATGGATGATTCATCTCGGCGATTTGATCAAGCAGCTTTTTGCCCTCTTCAAATGTCAGCTGACGAGGGTCAGGCTTATATTGGGCTTCCGCTCTACAGTGAAGGCATTTTAATGCGCAAGCTCTTGTTACCTCCCAAATGACGATAAACGGGTCTACGCGATAATCTCGTGGCGTTTGCAAAGATATCATTGATGTCTCTCCTTTTTAAAAATATAAAAACAGCACAGATACATAGAGCATCAATGAAAATCCAATTTCAGCCATGCCTACATGCTTTGCCTTTAACTCGAACTTAGGAAGCCATATAGCTCGTATGAACAAAATTAAAAATGGAATAACCAAAAACACCTTGATCCAGGCGGCAAACAGCACAATGATCAAATGATAGATAATAGACGCATAATAGTAACGTGGATTTTTTCTTTCACGGATGATCGTTTTAACATAAAGAGCCGTTCCTATGAAATAACACACCAACAGCAAAAACAGCTCTGTGGTTAGCGTCCAATCTCCGCCTTCTCCAATATGAACAACAGGATATATAAAAGAGCAGAAAAGCAGAATCGCGGCAATGTCATTTAACAAAGCACGCTCATTCTTCATTTTGGCGTAATACATATTAGCCATAAAAAAGAACAGAAGCAGAACTCCGTACCAGATCAACGCAGGTTTAACCCATACTAGAGAAGCTAAAAGAGGAAGGAGTATTGCTCCGTAAATAACAACAGGTTTACGGTATCTTTTACTGTTTCCTGTTTTGATCCATTGGAGAACAGGAAAACTAAATAAATAGATAAAAAACCAGCATACGAATAGAGGTATATGAATGAATTGTTTTGGAGAAGCAGCTAAGCCAAACAAAAATGGAAGAATGAGCATTGCCCAAGCTCCATGCTGATTGGGGATGTATCTACTGATCCCTTTCAAAGTCTTGATCCTTTTTTCACAATGTGTAACATCTTTGTAGCTACGGTTAATCGACTCATCATCCATTCCCCCAAAGTTCAATTTTTCACCCTACTTTAATTCTAAGTATTCTGTCCAATTGAACCAATCAGGGAGTTCCCTTATTTGTTTGGGGGAATAGCCTAACCTGAAGATAAACCTTCACTTTCTTTATAAAAACGTACCGAAGTAATAGTCGAGCGCTTCCTGTGAGTATCCGTCATCTCCTTGCCAGGCTGCTACTGAACAAAAATCATCATTGCCGCCGCGGCGCCTGCGAGGTGTGTCCCGTGGTGTGAGCAATCCTGCATATCCCCATACTTCCATAGCCACATCGCGTTCATTTTTACTGGATGGGAGCACATCTTTCCAGCGCTTCTCCAATTGTCGTGGACCGTTCTGAGCCTCACAGTCCTGAACCGCTTCCAGCATGTTGTGAAGTATTACAAGATCCTCATCAGTAACCTGGAACTCCTCCTCTTGACTGAACAATTCAAGGTCCATCCAGCAATAAAGAAGGTGATTCAGCCGAATACCTCCCCATTTGATTCGTTCAAAATTCAGTACATTCAAATCCTTATTGACGTATTCCTTATCGGACATTAGTTTATTAAAATTACAATCCCCACAGCTACTGTAGTTGGGCAGGACGACAGGCCGCTCCCTATAGGTGTGCAAAGGCAGTTTTGCGGTTAATGCCCAGCTCGATAAGGCGCTTCGTAAATGGACTTTTTTCGTGGAAAGACTGTGTAAAAACGCTGCTGCCACTCGCTCTTTTGTAGCCTTTTGCTGGTGCAGCTCATATAACCTTTTTATAATCTCATCATGTGTAATGGTGATCGGATCGAACATCAAGCCCATACTTTTGGCATATTCAAAATCCTCACCCGAAAAAGGTTCCCTCTCCTGCTTCCAGCCGCTGGAGGACCAGAAAGTGTTCATAAGTATTTTCTTAGCTTTTTTATCCATCACACTTCTCCTTACTCGTCTGACACTCTCACCTTCAACAATCATCTTTATACTTAAAAGCAATGGCCGTATTTCCCGACCGGGGGTCAAAATAAGAAGAGATTTTCCCCCAGTTCAGTTCATATTCCATATAGGGGTAAGGCTTGGTTTGACGATAGCTTGGCTTCATGGACAAATGTTGTTCTAACAAACGATCATGCTCCCTTTGCCGCTTTCTCTCCCCTTCCTCAGACCAATTATCCCATGAGGTTGGAAATTCGTTGCCCTGGAGCGAAATCTCCACAACAATTAGGGTTGTATCCTTAAAGCATACAGACACAAAAAAATGCCGGTGCAGCAAAGGAACCTGATCAAAATGGTACCAAATGTACCCATTTCCTAGCTTTCTTACAGAATGAAAATATTTCGTGTACAAAGCAGTCTCTAACAACTGATCTTCCGTTAAAGAAGAATAAATCGCGTGCTCATTATCAACTTGAATGATTCCCGATTCCCAGTCATTCATTGCTGCCACTCCTTAAGCTGGTATGACAATCTACTAGTTGCTCTCTAGCCTCATTTGTCCACATGTTGGAAAATGGCCTGCCAGGACCGATCCAGCACACGCGTATGTAATCGTCTGGCAAAAACATTTCTAACGATGGCAAGAACGATCACACCCACAAATACAACACTAAGTATGGTAATAGAGGGAACCCAGTAGTCGAACATGGCATTCACCAACACTTGCAGCAGATGTCGTTCCGGCTGCAAATATTCCACCGCCGCAACGATAACTGCTGCCAGCAATATAATCACAGATATGATCAAAAGCATTGTATTAATTACTTTGTATCTGGCAAGCCCTTGCTGAAAAATGCGAGTGCCGGCATATTGCTCCAGCAAGATGATCTGCTTGTGAAAATCATCCTCCACCTGCTCTACAGGCAGGTCGTGCTTCTGAATCAAGGCATGTGCTTTCTTCAGTTCGGATTGAATAAATAGACTGTTCTGGATGGCAGATCCTAACTGACCTAAAACATTCATCTCTTTTTTACCCCATTTCAATATTTAGTAAAAATCAAAGTACCCCCGCCAGATTCCTTCATTCTGATGCTTGGCAAAATAAAAGCTGCCCCCATCGACAATATTCAATCCAGCTTTGGCATCTGACGCAATCTGAAACATAAATTCATAGCCTTCGCCAAAGTCGATGCCTGGTTGAATAAAGCTGGGATAGCCACCGATTTTGTGAACCGCATGTATTTCCTCCACGATGTCCTCAAAATAGTCGGGTTCTTCCTCATCCATGTTGTTGAGGGCATCACCATATTCCTCAGGGATATCTTCCCCGTCCCAAACGGGATAGTCATTCTCTATGAGCTCGGGGAATAACGGGAATGCCTTGATATGCATAAATACCGGACTAAAATCTTTTTCTACCAAATTCTCTACCGACGTATACTCACGAATACACATATATCCTTCCATGTCCTCATGATCCAGAACATCGGGAGACAGGAAGACCGTCAACAGCTTGACATCACATATAGCTTGTGGAACAAAAGGCATAGCAGGCAAATACAATTGCATGATCGGAGCCATAACATTCCCCTGTACATCAACGGGTTGTTCTTCCGCCGGCAAAGCCACTGCAACTCTGCCAATCCAGCTCTGTTCCAGGGAATCTAACGGTCTGTGGCCCCCTGTATGAAAAATAGTAGCTTTACGCTTTAGAATCGTTCTTAGCTTCTCGATAGAGTTGCTGGACAACGAAATCACCCCTTTCTAGGCTAGAGTAGAAACGCAACAGCATACGAGCCTGCTTTAAATCCAAACTCACTTAATCGGTCTTCCATCCCTTGAATTTGACAAAGATAATCTTCCGGTACAGCTGGCAGATCCTGTTCATTGACTAATGTTCCGCCGAGTCTGGCGCGTGCATATTCGGCACTTTTCCACATCGCCTCAAACACAGCTTGCGGCTGCACCGTTCTTACCACATCCATACTGAAAATCAAATCTGCAAAGCGATCCTCTGCAAGTGTACTCAGCCAAAAAAATCCAGGCTCTGTTCCCGTATGTACGCTAAATAGTTCATCATTGCCTCCCGGACCGTGATGGTGTGCATGGAAAATATCCATATCTCCCCACTTCATTCCAAGGCTCAGCATGACATCCCAAATGTCCGCTCCACGATAAGATTGACCTTGATCCGCTACCAGCCTAAGCATGACAAAGTGTTCCCTCTCACCCTCCTGATCTGTAAAGGCTTGTAGCTTTTCCGCTTTTGCACGTGCATGGGCAGCATCCTCCCGAGGAAGCACACGAATGGTCCCCTTCTCCTGAAATCGCGCCGGTAGTGTGTTCATAAAATCAGCAACCTTGGCTTCTTCCAAACAAATCTGCATCTCTACATTGTTGAATATATCCACACAAATACAGATTTTATCATAACGGCATTCGCCTTCTAGTCTACGCCCGACGCTAGTCCATATCTGCAAATCTTGGACATGCCCGTATACGATATATCCTTTGAGCAATTGCAAAATGTCTTCATCTGACAACGTAAAACCATTGAATTCCACATCAATCAGCCAGTAGATATTAGAATCAGGCTCCACTTCATGGACTCCTTTTATTGTCTTTCTAGACCCATGATCCAACTCTACGGCAAGGATGCTCGATACATCCTCACTTCCATATTCAGGTAAAATCAAAATCCTTCCTCCTTATTACCTATTTTTTACTTTATAGTTTCCTATAATTCTCAATCTATATTAAACTATAAACCACCAAGCACAAAATAGGTTAAAAGTGCTGGGTTGTTGAACATGACTCGTAGAAACTCAAAGCTTCGAAAGGGGAGAACTCATGATGCAAAAACTTTGGCAAAAAGGAAAGGCTCTGTCCCTGCCTATAGTGGTGTCTGCATCGCTGATTTCAGGAACGCTGTTGGTAAATAATATACCTACGGTGAATGCGGCTGCGACCAAGGAACTGCTTCAGTTATCCGGACAGACGACTTACTACGGAGAGGTTGAGAATGGACAGCCAAACGGACGTGGTACGATCAAATGGAGCGAATACAAGCAGTATTCGGGCGATTTTGTGAATGGCAAGCGATCAGGAACTGGAAAATATATGAATCAATACACAGATGCAGATGGACAACATCATAAAGTCGTATACAACGGAACATGGAGCAATGACACGATGAGCGGTAAGGGTACGCAGACTGAAAAAGTGACGCAATCGGATGGAACGATCCGTTCGAATCAGATCCAAGTAGGTACTTTTCAGGATAATGGATTACAGAACGGCTACCAAGTGATCCATGCTGTAGCCGATCCAGACTATAGCTTCACTTATAAAAATGGAAAAGAAGTGCTAAACATCTTGCACAGTAATCAGGATCTGGTCCAAAGATGGCAGCAAGGAGAGCTCTTCTCCGTAAATTATAAAAATGGCTCTGTTCAAAAGGAATACTCCATGTTCCCTGAAGAGGTCGCAACCAAAGAACGTCAAAGACAAGCGGCCATCAAGTATCTCAAAGGGATTACCGCCAAGGTCACCCCTCACTTGCAGCAGTTTGAAAAGCTGTCCAAGCAGGTCCCTCTCAAATAAGTTAGAGTATCGCACAGTATATAAATAGCCTCTACGCAAGAAGCCCTCTCTTTCTTATAGAAATTCCTACAAGAAAGAGAGTCTTTTTCCATTTTCTTCATAAATGACATATAAGAACTTCGGATCATAACGACTCCTACTATTCTCCCTTATGCCCATCAATGAACTCATACAAATGACTTATTTTTCGCTCAAACCCCCTCCTTTTTTTGCTAACTCCCGCTAGAATCACTAAAATATAAAGTAATTATTTTAATCATCCGAGGTGGACATCATGGCTAAAATTATGGTTCCTCCTGAGAAACTAGAGGCGGTTTCCAGGCAGTTCGCGCAGGCACGTGAGCTGGGGGCACAAATTTGCGGACAACTGTCACAGCATATTCAAATGCTAGAGAATAGCTGGGCAGGAACGACACAGCAGCGCTTTTATCAGGATTTTCACAAAGCACGTGGACAAATGGACGCTTTTACTCAAACCGTCGGTTCTGTCAGCACAGAGCTGTGTTCGATTGCAGTAAAATTCAAGGAAATAGATACCCAAGCAGACACAGGGATTAACCAAGGAGATCAAAGCGGACAGATTAAGAGCAGTGAAGGAGCAACTTCCGGAAAAAAAGGAAACGATCCCGCAGATATAGCCATTAACAGCCTGTCAGAGGCCAATAAATGGCGAGGGCAACTGGGCTTTGCTGGAACAGCGATCTATAGCGGTCTGGCTTCCACACTTGTGCTCACCAAAACAGTAGAATTCAAGAAAAGTCTGAAAAATCCTACTCGAGCGGTTATACATAATGCGGCATGGGTGAAAGGCAAAGGTAACAATGCTTTTATGCGTAATTTGGGCAAAAGCATAAACCGCCAGTTCGCTAAACCAGGTATTGTGATGAAGGGCTTGAAAGGTTTCGATCGTTTAGCTGGAAAGCTGCAAATGGGTAAGCTCGGCCTTGGGTTTAACAAAGCCAACAGCTTTCCTCAGTGGACGCGCAACGTCATCGCCGGGGTGGAAAAAGGACGCTACGGCATAGCAACACGCCAAATTCCCGGCATGATCGCCAAAAAGCTATATCCAATTAATGCCACCATGAATATTGTGGGCGAAGGCATCAGTCTGGCTGGAAAATGGAAAAGCGGGAAGCTTACCGGAACGGATGTGGCTGTATCTGCTTCTAACGTAGCGATTAAAACCGCCGCAACTTATGGCGGAGCTGTCGTTTTGGGGTCCATAGGCGGTGCTATCGGCGGTCCGGTTGGTGCAGCCGTCGGTGCATACGTCGGCGGTACAGTGGGGAGCTGGGCAGGTGGAAAAGTCGCCAAATTCGCCGAAAAAGGGATACGCTGGGCCAGCAAACTATTTAAATAAACATACACTTAACAGATGGAGAAGGAGCCTGACTATGGACAAACAAACGGTAATTTTAACGCTTGAGGAACTAGGCTTTGCCTTGACCGCGCTGGGTGCAGAGGATATGGCTTCGGGTCTGCTCCAATCCTATTACGGGGAACTAACCGAAGATCGCTGGGAACTGCTTTTTCATGCTGCAACACATAGCCTCGTATCCAAAGGCTTGTTGGAACAGCAGGATGACGGGCAACAGCAGCTTGAATTTGATGCGTTCATTGTTGAAATGCTAGCTCATCTGGTACAAAGCCGCCAAATGCTGCGTGGATACAAGGAGCAGCAGGACAAGCAAAATACATTAACGATACACCATGGAAACGAACGTTTTCTGTATCACTTTTCCAGCCACAATGAACTCCATTTCTTTCGCTGGTCTTCTCCAGAAGACTGGCATCACGATATTGATCAATTGTTCGGCCTGTCGGCTCCCAGCTTCAATGGTCACAGCCGATACGTCGATCTGACAGAAGAACAGTGGAATGAGTTGACCTCATCCAACTTCACGATGCAGCAAATGGCAACGTGGAAACTTCAAGAGTTGGATCAACAAATGATACAAGACTGGCGAGAGGATTTTAATCGTAATCACTGCAGCCTGGATAATTTGAGCCAGATGGTATACACGGACACGGATGAAGAGGGTCCTTCCGTTACGAATCTGCTATTTGTTCTTAAAGGAACGAATGATGTGTGGGTTGTAAGAAATACAGAACTGGATATGCAGGCCACCCCATGCCTGCGAATTGAAAGTGTGACCGAATCAGACTGGAGAGAACGGATCACTCATTTCATTCAGACGTTTGTACCCGACGAGGCGGTATTCCGTGGATAAAATTGTATATCGCAGATCTTTGGCATTTTGGAAAGCCCTGGGCAGCTTGATGTTTGTGGTGATTTGTCTGTTTTTGCTGTTGCTCATTTTTATCGACGAAGATATCTCTGCTCTGCAAATCTTCTTTTTTATTACGTCCGCCATTATTGGAATTCCTTTTTTCGGTAGTTATTTGGTGGTCTGTTTGAGCAGAACGCTTCGTAAGGAACCCTTCCTGTTCATCTTTGACGAACACAGTATTTCCGATGGTATTCGAACTGTCCCGTGGTCTGCAATCACTAAAGTCGAATTCGAGGGGGCCTCCATCCGTAAATGGCTGCGCCCTCGCTTCCCCGCCTTTATTTTTTATCTGAATGACCGCAGCACCTGGGAAGTCAGCACCGATTATGTGTTGAATGATATGGAATTGAATCAAGCCGGGAAACAACTTCGAACTCTCATTAACCAGTATGGCAAGCCAAAGAAAATACGTTCCTGAACATTGCATGGACGCAGCACAATAACTTCCTTGCCTTGAAGATGACCCGTATAAAAAATCCCGTTCGCAATCCGGGTCATCTTTATCCCTTCGATTTGCGCTCTCAAACCTGCTATTTCTTCTTCCATGGCTCCGATATGGCTATACTCAAAGTTCGTTTCTCGATCCCTCCATGAATTTCTTTTATTCCAGCTTAAGCTTGAAAAACACCCGTTGCTGCGATGCGCTGTACCGCCTCCAGCAGTCTTTCTTCACTATTCACCAGACTGACCCTCACATGAGAAGCTCCTGCACGACCAAAGCCTTCTCCAGGGGCAACCGCAACATGCGCCTCATCCAATAAAAAGTTTGCAAAGGAAGCCGATGTATACCCCTCCGGCACCTTGAACCAGGCAAAAAAGGACCCTTGGGGAGCAGCTACATCCCAGCCAATATTTCGTAACGCTGCAATGAGAACATCACGTCGCCGCTCATATAACGCCGCGAGTTCCCGTACTGGCTCTTGGGTGCCCAGCAATGCGACAGCTCCTGCATCCTGTACCGCACCAAAAACAGTGCTGTAGGCATGCGTATGATAATGCTTGAGTGCACCAATGACGGACGCATTTCCAACCGCAAAGCCGAAGCGCCATCCAGCCATGTTATACGTTTTGGAAGCTGTATACGTCTCGACACCATACTCCTTGCCGCCAGGGATTTGCAATAGACTAATCGGCTTATGTCCGCCAAAGCCAAGAGCACCGTAAGCAAAATCATTCATAACCGGAAACTGGTACCGAGCAGCATAATCGAGTGTCTTCGTCAGAAAATCTACAGTAGCTACGGCTCCTGTCGGATTGTTCGGATAATTAATCATGAGCAGTTTGACCTGCTCTGCGATTTCTTCCGGCACGGTTGTATAATCAGGCAAGAATCCATGCTTCTCTTTCAGTGGAATCGTATGAATATGGGCTCTTGCCAGCGCAGTAGCGGAATAATATTGGGGATATGCCGGATCGGTGGTCAATAACCAATCACCAGGATTCAGCAACGCCTGTGGAATCCCCATTACACCTATGGCAGAGCCGTTGAATACGGCAACTTCCCGTTCAGGGTCCAGCTCCACCTGATACTCCCGTTTATAGAACGCAGCGACTGCCTCCAGCGTGCTTTTTTTTCCATGAAAAGGCGGGTAGCCCTGATTAATCGGTTGATCGACCGCATCCTTCAAAGCGCTGATGATATGCGGCGGTGTTGGCTGATCCGGGTTGCCGGCTGCCAAATTAATTACATCTATTCCTTTGCTTTTATACAGATTCACTTTGTCATCGATTGCGCTGAAATAGTTGTCAGGCAGAGCCTTGACGAGATCAGAGGATGAAAAAATCACGTTTATCTCCACCTTCTATCCATAAGATATAGACTGAGAATGTCAGCCCGCCAGGATCATACCCATTTATTTAAAATAGCTTGGCAGCTTGTAGCCTTCATACGCAGGATTCGATTTGATGTACTGTTGGAATTCATCTGAATGATATCCCTCAATAATGTCTTTGACAAATGGCTTGTCCTTATTCTTGCTGTCCACAGCCACCACGTTCGTGAACGGGTCTGTCATATTTTCAAGCTTTAATGCCGAGGTCAACTTCATTCCATTCGATACAGCAAAGTTCCCTTGTATAGCCGCAAAATCAACATCCTCCAGTACACGTGGCCCCTGTGCCGGGTCGGTAGCAACAAATTGCAGATGATGCGGATTAGAGGTGATGTCATTCACCGAGGTTTGCAATGGATCGATATTGTCCTTTAACGTAATCCAACCTACTTCCTTCAAAATGTTCAGCGCGCGCAGCATATTAACTGGCTCGTTGGGCAGGTTGATTTGGGCGCCAGCGCTGATTTCGTCAAGGCTGGTGTGCTTGCTGGAGTACAATCCCATTGGAGGAGTCGGGACCTGCACAGCACCAACCAGATCAATATTCTCCCGCTTATTCATAGAATCCAGATAGAGCGAATGCTGGAACACATTGGCATCAATATCACCATTAGCCACGGCTACATTGGGCTGAACCCCGTCTGTAAACTCTTTATATGTAATCTTATACCCCTTCTTCTCCAAATATGGAGCCACACCATTCTTAAACTGATCGCTATATGGGCCGGGATTAAAGCTGATATGCAGTGTTTTCTTTTCTTCACCAGCAGCGCCGCCCGACGTATTCTTGCTGCCACAGCCTGAAATAAAGAGCACGACTACTCCCAGTAGCAATATAAATGAAATCCATTGTTTCTTCATTTTGATGTCTCCCCCTGCTCCTTGATATGATCTACGTTTAGTGAGTTAAAATGTTTACAGCTTTTTAAAACATAGTAATTTGATATGTTTTGTAGATATTACAATGATTTTTTATTCACTGTCAACAATATTTAATTAGGCATCTTCCGCATAACTCAAAAGGATCACATCAGGCGCTCCGCTTGAAGGCAAAACACTTCACAAGTTTGTAATATAATTCTGTTTCAATTATACCCCCAGGGGGTATAATTGAGTGTGTAAATACAATCCTAAAGGAGCTATTTAAATATGAAAAAACAATGGGCTTTGCTTGCTGGTGCAGTCATGATTATTTTGAGTGGGTGCGGGAACAGTAACACGCCAGATCAGGAGCATACGACAAACAGCAGTCAACAGCACGACACATCAGATATGAACCATTCCACTTCCAGTGAGCTTCCTGCTGAGCTAAAAGAAGCTGAACATCCAGCCTTCAAAATTGGCAGTCAAGCGACCATGCAAGCCGATCATATGGCAGGCATGAACGGCGCTACGGCCACGATTGTGGGTGCTTATACGACTACTACTTATACAGTCTCCTATACTCCAACTACTGGAGGAGAAAAAGTGACTAATCATAAGTGGGTTATCCATGAAGAGATTAAGGATGCAAGCAGCGAGCCCTATGAACCGGGAACGGAAGTTATCCTGGCGGCAGATCATATGAAGGGGATGGATGGGGCTAAGGCTACCATAGATTCCGCTGAACCAACGACCGTATATATGGTAGATTACACGCCGACTACAGGAGGAGAGCCTGTCAAAAATCATAAATGGGTGACGGAGAGTGAGCTTTCAGCCAATTAGAACTCTTTTATCACAGGTTGCTTGTGATCGCCAGAGGGAGCACGGCAACGGCTCCCTTTGTATAGCTTGATTGGGGTTTGGACGTGTTCATATGTATCTCCTTGTGTCAGTTGTTTAACGCGGCATACGCAGAATGGCTGCCTTCAGTGCTTTGGTCCCTTCTTCGCTTTTTAAATAATCCGACGGTGTTTCGTGACCAAGTGCGGGAACCTTTCGATCCATCCAAGTCAGCAAATATTCGCCCATGTCAGGCAGCAGCACAATCTGAATCTCCTTTGGAATTTCACTCTTGGCCACCTTTGCTCTTACCGCTGGATCTACCTGATCATATCGCTCCTGATAGATTTGAACCATGTTGGCCCAGCTTTCCGGCTTAAACTCTTTCAAATATATCTCTCTCATCCATGAGCCCTCCTTTTGATCCCAGACAACGCTTCTCATGCTGAAGCAACCATTCTTTTCTCCATAGGCCCCCTGCATAGCCAGTTAGTTTCTGATTCGATCCGATAATTCGGTGACATGGAATCACAATGCTCAGCTTATTTTTGCCATTCGCACTGCCAACAGCTCGGATTGCTTTTTCATTTCCAATAGCAAGAGCAATATCTTTATAAGCTGTCGTTCTACCGTAACCTACGGTCACCAGCGCATTCCATACTTTTTGCTGGAAGTCTGTACCTTCAAAAGCATAAGGAAACGAAAATTTAAAACGCTCACCTTTAAAATACTCGTCAAGCTGGCTGGCGCATTCCTCTAATACTTGGACTGGAGCCTCTTCTGTAAGCCTCGTTAAGGGCTCATTCCGATTAGAGAACATAATAGAATAGACAGCCTCTTTGGTGCCCTGTATCTCTATCTCTCCAATCGGCGATACATAATTCAATACGGATAGCTTGCTCATAAAAAGATAACCACCTTCCATTCCTAATCTTTATGTAACTTCCTATACTCACTAGGAGAACATTGGTTCAAGCTGCGAAACGACTTATAGAAATTTGAGGGACTTTGGAAGCCTGTCTCATAGCAAATTTCAAGATTCGTAAGATCTGTATTTTTAAGAAGATAGGACGCCTTATCTACTCTTATATTTTCCAAATACGTACGCGGGGTTTCGGAGGTTTCCTGTTTAAAAATCCGATCCAAATAAAAAGGGCTTATTCCAACATGGTCTGCAATATCCTGCAATACTAGTTTTTCTTTATAATGATTGATTAAAAAAGCAACCACATTCTGGACAAGCCTGATATACGGCGAATGATCTATATGAGGCTGGCATCTTTTGCAAGCGCGAAAACCTGCTTTTTCCACGGTGTCCACATCAAAGTAAAACTCGACATTGATTTTTTTCGGTTTTCGGGATCGACAGGAAGGTCGGCAATATATACGGGTTGTTTTCACAGCGGTAAAAAACACCCCGTCATATTTACGATCACATGCTATAATTTTATCCCACATTTCTTCAAAAGAAAGACTAAGGTTAGCCATGATCGAAGATTCCGTCCCTTCTATAGTTCATACTCATCTAGTTCAGGATTTGCAAAATCATCATATAAATGTGATGTATCTCGAAGGTTGATCAACTGTTCCGCATTCTTTTGCAAAGCAACTATTATCTTATCAGAAAACGCATTTCCAAAGCTAAACCTTTTGACTCCTAACTGCTGAAGCTGGCGGACATTCGTCAGACCTGGCAAGGATAAAACATTAAGCGGAGCATGTATATGATATACAACTTTTCTGATCTCTTCATCATTCTTTAACCCTGGCACAAAAATGCCGTTCGCACCACTTTCCACATACGCTTTGGCCCTTTCTATGTTCTCCGAAAGTGGAGCTTCTATCTGCAAAAATGTATCCGTTCTTGCGTTTATAAAAAAATCTTTAAACCCATGAACATCCAAGGCAGCTCTTATTTTGGACAGCAGGTTACTGTGCGCCCTCACTTCTCGAAGCCCTTTTTGCTGTTTTAATGAATCCTCAATATTAATCCCTGCCACTCCGACATCGGCTGTCCTTAATACATGCTCAACAATCGTTGCTACATCCTTCCCATATCCTGCCTCAATATCTGCCGACACTGGAATCTGAACATGCTCTGCAATCGTCCGAATGATGCTTACATGCTGTTCAAAATCAATAAGCTCTCCATCTGAAAACCCAAGCGTATTGGCAATTCCCCAACTTGTCGTACCTATCGCCTTAAAGCCTGCTTTTTCCAGAGCCAGGGCAGATAGCAAATCCCAGGCGTTCCCTAGAAATAAAATTTCCTCTGATGTATGCAAATCGTTAAATTCTTGTATTTTGTTCAATTTATAACCTCCTGTTAGGTGATGTATCTCATTCTATCAAGAGGCTGTATTGGTTTTCGTCCTCATTCTTGCTTTTATGGTCTGTGTTAATCTAATTACTTGAATTCAAACGAGCTGTTAAAGTGTTCCTTCTGTTTTCCATACACTCTACGAATCTAATTTTGAATTAAAAAACAGAAGATTTAGGCCAATGTATCCAGTTAGAATTCACAAAACTGGAATAAAAATGGTTATTCGAGCACTGTTCAATCATATGTTTCTTATCTATAATCTTGCTAAATTAATTCGAGTTAGATGCTAATCTACGTAAGCTTTAAAAGTGTATTTGGTGTTGCTACTTACTACTGACACAGCATCACTTTTTTTATATGTAACATTTCTTTTAGCCTTTCACAATTACATTATTAGAGGAGGAGTTATATGTTTAAAATCAGGAGTAAACTCATTTCCCATAAAACGAAGTTTTTTATGATATTGCTAAGCTTTTCTGTAATCGCTTCATTCTCTAGCTTGTACGGCCCCTTACCCGCCAAGGCTCTTGCTGAAGAAAACGGAACTCCAGTACAAGAAACAAATGAATCAAATATACAGCAAATCCCCCTCACCAGCGAGGAGACTACTAGCCAAACAGCGGTTACAGCTATTGATCATGATGCTAATTTCTCACCTTCAACACTTCAGTTTCTGAAGGATAATACAGGACTCGACGGTGAGCAATGGGATAATATTATGAAGCTAGTGAACAAGCCAGAGCAGGATTCTTTGAAATGGACTGAATTCTATGGCTATGCCGAAGATATTGGCGATGATCGTGGATATACCATTGGTATTTTTGGAGCAACAACAGGCGGTTCCAATGATACGGGACCAGACGGTCCGGCCTTATTCAAAGCTTTTGATGCTGCTAGTGGAGCTAGCAATCCTTCCATTGCAGGTGGATTAGCCCGTGCTGGACTGAAGGGGAAAATGAGTGGCTCGATTTTAAAACTCAGCGATAGCGATAGTGTAATCAAAAAGAAGATCAAAGCTCTCCAAAATAATGAAGCTTGGAGAGAAGCCATGTGGCGTACGTTCTATGACACCTATATCGAATATAGTGTGCAGCAAGCCCGGAAGCGCGGATTTAATACTGCTCTGACGATTGGATCATTTGTCGACACTGCACTCAATCAAGGTGCTACGGGTGATGACGGTAGTCTTGAAGGAGTCCTCTCACGATCTGGCAATAGCACGAATGAAAAGACATTCATGACTAACTTCTATGCTAAGCGTACATTGGTTGTCGATACCAACGATTATAACCAACCTCCTAATGGTAAGAATCGGGTGAAACAATGGAGTTCTCTTTTAGCTTCTGGCGAAACAGATCTTAAGAACGCAGATGCAGCCATAATCAAAGTAACTAATTGGGAAATGAAGTAAATAACCATATACGTAATAAGGAGAGCATATCGTATGCCCTCCTTATTTTATTTTCATGAAAATAACATTCCATTCATTCTTCCATACAGTTCTTCTCATCGTTCTATTATGTAGGCATTGTGTACAAATAGAAAAACTGCTCCAGAAGCCCGAAAGTTGCAAGCTCCTGAAGTAGTCTTGTAAAATGTTTATTGTGTCGAATGGAGTCCGTTAGATGATCCGATAGCCAGCTGGCAGTCTGCCAGTACTGCGGATATTACGGATTTGCTGCAACGTCAAACGTTGATTGGTAGAGATAATAGATTCCACATCATTCCCGCGAATCAGATCATCCAGGTCGGCAATGTTGCGATTGCCTCTAAACACACGGAAGTTACCTCTAAACCGCGTGCCAGTAAAGAGTACAAGTGTAGCATTGCTGCTGGTAGAAAAGAAACGCAGACTTTCGATACCGTCGAGAATATTATCGGTATTACGAATGCCTAGGTTTCCTCTGAATACTCTCCTGGAACCCCGAAAATTTTCTTCGTTGTAAACTGTAAGACGTGGATACGTTTGAGATACATATGCTTTGTTGTCCATATTGTAATTCCTCCTTTCAACTTTATCTTATGCTTCACCATCCGATTGGCGCGGGCCTCGCAGCATCCATCTAAAAATGGTTATGTGATTGAATAGAGCAGATGCAGACTTGAAAAAGGAACATACGTTCTGTATAATCTAGCTTAGCAATTTGGAAAATCCTGAACTAACGGAGATGTAGACATGGACGATAAATTTATTGAGGAACTACGTGAAATTAGCAGGAACGACAAGCGAAGATCCGAATTTCTCATTAAGGGTATGAAAGAAACGCTTCAGGAAAGAAAAGAAAAAAACTTTATCGAAAGATGGATTTGGCGACAAAAGAATAAGAAGCTTATAGCGCGGAAGTTTAAGTCCTAGTAGATATAACAACAGTACTTCGTAGCAGTTTAATTTTCATAGCATATACAAGTACATTAGATCAAACCTCATTTTTAGGGAGGCAAATCCATGATTGAGCAGCTAGTCCCATACGACGATCTATTAAATCACAATCCATTTTTGGCTGATGAGGTTCGATATAATTTGCTTCATCGAATATGTGAGTCAGAAGAATCAACATGCCTTAAAACGTCTGATGGAAATATGATTTTCGCTCAATCACCCGGACATAAGGCTTGGCTATGGATTTCACAGCAAATCATCGGCAACCATCAGTTAACCTATATCGAACAACTATTACGTTATTTAAAAGGAAACAACCTACCAGGTGTCTGTGGTGATGTCGAAACCGTCGAGAAGTTCGCAAATGCTTACGCCGAGCGGCACACTGCTCAGGTACATACACACATGGTCATGGAATCTTATTTCTGTCCTGAATACAAAAAACCTTTAGGCGTTGGGGGAATTCTGCGACAAGCCATTTCAAAGGACGTACAGTTAGTTGCCCAGTTTCTAGCTGGCTTTGCAGAGGAGGCTTTAGACCATTCAGTTGATCCAGCAAGTCAAATTTCAGCTGCGGAGGCAGCAGAATTACTGATATTGCGTTTGGATAAACCCTCCTGCTGTAAGAGAGCATATGATTGCTCATTCAAAATAAACAAGCCCAGCGATGCCATCTATCGCTGGGCTCATCCTTCAATTATCTATAATTCTTTATTCTATCACACCCAATTCCGTGTGAACCGAAGATCTTCGTGAAAGTAAATATACAGCTACCATGGCGATGGCGACACCAGCTGCTCCAAACCAAGTGATAGAAGCCAGCGAAACCTGGCTAACAGCCACACCACCAATTCCAGCTCCGGCTGCCATAGCAAGCTGCATCATAGACTGATTGAGACTCAGCATCACACCGGAAGATTCCGGTACGAGAGTGACCAAGTTATATTGTTGAGTAGGTCCGGTTGTCCAGGCTGCGAACGACCACAGCATCAGTAAGACAAATAATACACCTAGAGAATGAGCGGCGACAGGAAGTAAAAGCAAGGAAAAGACATGCAACACCATGCCCCCGAATAATGTAAAGGAAATACCCTTTTTATCTGCGCTGTATCCACCGATTTTCGACCCGATCAGGCTGGCAATCCCGAAGGCAAGTAATACTGAGCTTAGCATATTATCCCCTACACCTGATACATTCAGCAAGTACGGTGAAATGTAAGTATACGCGAGGGAATATCCCCCTCCCCAAAAGAAAGTAATCGCCAATCCCAAAGCAACTTCAGGCTTCTTCAGAAGAGCAAACTGCTGTAGTAAGGGAATCGGTTGATCTCCTTTTAAACGAGGGATTGTCATAGCGATAACGATCAAAGCAATAATCCCTGTCAAAGCGATGCCGAGAAATACGGTTTTCCAGCCATATGCAGAAGATATCATTCTTCCAAGCGGCACCCCGATAATCAGCGAGGCTGTAAAACCCATAGTGACCGTAGCAATAGAACTAGCCTGCTTGCCAGCTGGGGCAATTTTCGCAGCAATGCTCAATGCTGTAACCACGACTATCCCTGCCCCGAGGGCCATAAGAATACGTGCAGCGATAAACATTACAAAACCCGGCAAAACAAAGGAGAGGACATTGGCTACGGCAAATAATCCGAGGGAACTCAAGAGCAGCTTGCGTCTGTCCCATTTAGCGGTTACTGCCATCAGAAACGGCGTGCCAATCGCGTAAGCAAGAGAAAAGACTGTAATCAGCTGGCCCGCTGCGGACACCGTAATCCCCATGGTTGTCGCAATCTGATCCAAAATGCCTGAGATAATATATTCGGATGTGCCTACCAAAAAACTAATAATTGCCAAAATATACACTTTCCACGTGCTCTGCATTTTGTAAATAACGCCTCTTTCCTTTTTATATTTTTATATTTTTATATTTTTACAAATATCGAAATTGAGACTAAAAAAAATTATGTGATCAGGAACGGGGCATATTTCTGTGCTGCTTCCACATCCAAACTGTAATAAATAAACGTCCCCTCTTTACGGTATGTGAGCAGCCCCGACTCTGCCATTTGCTTCAGATGGTGCGATAGCGTTGAAATAGCTACACTGTTTAGCTTCTCGCCCAGCACAGAGCAGCATTGGTCACTTTCCTCTTTTAACAGAAGTGCTATCTTGAGACGAGTCGGTTCTCCAAGTGCTTTATATATTTTTACAGCTTGCTGCATCTCTGTTGTATCTTTCACCCTGTTCGTCTCCCTTCAGTTCCAGCCTTAATTTCGATGTTTGTCGAAATTAAGTTAACACAAACTTTGGTAAAAGTAAACCCGTTATGGTAAAGTCACATCTTTTTTGAACTCTATAGTGTGAATAATGGTCTTTCTCATCTTATAATAAAATAATCCCCCATCCATAAAGATAGAGGACCAAACAATCTAAATGCAAAGATGAACTACGGATTTCATTTCATGGTGTTAATTCGGACTTCCCGTGGGTCTGACAATGATTTCATTCACATCTACATCTGTAGGCTGCTCCATGGCATACACAATGGAACGAGCAATGGCATCCGGCGAAATTGAAATACGGCGGTATTCTTTCATTCCCTGCCGGGCCTCTTCATCAGAAATACTGTCGGCAAGCTCGGATTCAGTTACTCCCGGTGATACCAGTGTTACACGAATATTTCCTCCAACCTCCATACGCAATCCTTCGGAAATGGCCCGAACTGCATACTTCGTTGCGCAGTATACTGCTGCAGTCGGAGTTACACTATACGCGCCAATAGAGGCAATATTGATAAACTGACCAAATCCTTGCTTTTTCATAATGGGAAGCCCTGCCGCGATCCCATGCAGAACGCCTCGTATATTAACATCAATCATGCGGTCCCATTCTTCTACCTTCAGGGCTTCCAATTTTGAAAGAGGCATCACTCCCGCATTGTTCACAATGACATCCACACGTCCAAATCGTTTTTCAGTATACTTAATGAACGCTTCCATCTGCTCCCTTTGGGTCACATCCAGTTGCAGATAATCAGCGTATCCCCCTTTTGAACGAATTTCAGAGGTAAGAACCTCCAATCGTTCTGTGCGTCTGGCCCCTAATACCACATGAGCCCCATGTTGAGCAAGTAAACGAGCAGTAGCTTCACCGATCCCACTGCTTGCCCCTGTAATAGCTGCGACTTTCCCTTTAATATTTAACATGCTTGCTCCTCCTTTAGTTTAAAATGTTACTGAAAAACGATAAGTTACCCACATCCCTATATAGGATACTGAGAAGCGTGTACACTTTTTTCCGCTTTGTTGCTCTCCATGACTATTTCACTCCTTTGCACTTTTATTTTTTCTTAATTGCTCATTAGGTGTTGTATCTGCATCTAATTATGAGAGGAATGTCCATCGGGCTGGTAGAAGAATCAGAGCAAATTATTGCCTAATCCTCCAAATACACTTAATATGAATTCAAATCGATATCGAAAAAAAAGCGCATCTTAAAGTGAATTGTCCACTGAAGAGTGAAGATTAGCTACGTTGTGAAAAAGGGAGGGTCCTAGTGAAAGCAACCGAAATTGAGAGTTCTACTACGGAAAAGCAAGCCGAATTGCCCAGTCTCATAGAACAATTTACAAGTCACGACGGAGTTCACGCTACAGATATCCCTTCACTTTACTTCGTCCGAAGTTCGAATACCACCGTTCCGATTTATCAGGTTCATGAACCCGCCTTATGCATTGTGGCTCAGGGGAGAAAAGTTGTGATACTCGCAGAGGAAAGTTACTATTACGGCACATCCGACTACCTTGTGGTTTCGGTGGATTTACCAATTTCCGGACAGGTGATACAAGCCTCAGCAGAAGCCCCGTACTTGTGCCTCCGGCTCAATTTTGATCCGCATCAGGTTTTGGATCTCATCAAGGAGTCTACTTTTCCTACTACCTCAATACCTGATTCCAGACGAGGCTTGTATGTAAGTCAAACCAACTCCCTACTGCTGGATGCCGTGGTAAGGCTCGTACATCTTTTGGAAAGACCGCAGGATATTCCGGTGCTGGCTCCATTAGTCAATCGTGAGATATTGTATAGGATTTTACAGGGGAAGCAGGGGGAATCCTTAAAACAACTGGTCATGACTGGCAGCCATTCAAGCCGGATCGCAGAAGTCATAAAGCGAATTAAACAAGATTATGATAAGCCGTTGCGAATTGAGGAATTGTCCCAACTGGCTAGTATGAGTCCTTCGTCGCTACATCGTCATTTTAAAGAGGTTACGGCTATGAGCCCCATGCAATATCAAAAACAATTACGTCTGCAAGAAGCTCGTCGCCTGTTGTTATCTGAATCAGCAGATGCGGCAGATGTCGGTTTTCAGGTAGGCTACGAGAGTCCCTCTCAATTCAGTCGTGAATACGCTCGCTTGTTCGGCCTGCCTCCAATTCGTGACATCAAGCGCTTGCGTGTAGATCAGGATCACCTCCAATCATAATCGCAGGATGTAAAAACAGCACAAAAAGCTGCCCCGGGTAGAGAAGCAGCTTTTCATTTTATATACTTCGAGGCAAAGCTCATCACTCATTCAGCATCAATAGGGATTATCCAGCTTGGCGAACAGGGCACGAATAACATCCTTCTCTGCCGCAGTCAGCTGCTGTCCTGCCTGCCATTGCTGAATCTCTTTCTTGACTTCCTTGGGGTCGCTATAGCTGAGAGCATACCCGATGCCCCCTATACCATGTACACGGTTGGTTTTGTCCATATTTGCCAATGCTCGGGTCATCGCAGTTTTGTCCCTTGTAAACAAATCTCCCATAAGATTATCGTATTCTTCAGTTAACGCTCCATCCAAGCCGGCAGTGCCCTTAATCACATTGGGGAAACTTTCCGAAGGAATCAAAGCACGCTGCTTATACAAATATTCGATAATTTCCATGCTTTGATGTTCACTGATTTCGTTCATCTTCCTCCAATCAATACCTGCCAATTGGTCCGTAATGTGACGTACCTTTACTTCATCATTGAGAGAGGAATCCTTATAAAAGGACAGCACAAGCTCCTCTTTACTTTGCTGGGCACGCTGCGTACTGACTGCGCTTTGCTTAGACACCTCATTGCTTGCTCCAGACGGCGCCGCAGGGTCAGCATGGGGAGTACACCCTATGATTACAGCCAGCAATAGTATAGTACAAGCTACAGAAACAAACACGCTACCTTTTGACACGAATCCACTCTCCTATCCACACCTTTTACACCTGCGACCGCTCATCTATTGGTATGACGGAGCAGGATTCAGATCTAGACTTATCTTCTACTCGTCACGCCCAACCGTAGGCTTACGGATCACGGAGACGCTGGATTCCCTGACAATCAAACGAGGCTCGAACTGTACACGCTCATAATCTCCCACGGTCTGGTCCTGAATTCGCTTAAGCAGCAGTTCCGCAGCCAGACGCGCCACCTCTTCCCCCATGATGGAAACTGAGCTGATCTGCGGGGTTGTGACCGTAGCCCACAAATTGTTATCAATACCGACCACTGCTACCTCTTGCGGTACTTTTACACCCAAATCCTTAAAGCGATTCACGATTCCTATAGCCACCATATCATTAACTGCATAAATCGCATCCGGCATGTTTTTCAAACTGTAAAAATAATCGGCTGCCCGCAGCCCGGTTTCAAAGGAAAAATCATCGCCAAAATACACAAGCGAAGGGTCCACGTGCTGGAGAGACTGCTCATAAGCAAAGTATCTCTCTTCGATTTTGTCCTTCGCCGCACCTGCATAAGCAATTCTCGTTCTCCCGATTTTAAGCAAATGCTCCATCACAAGTCTTCCCTCTTGCCGGGCCAGACTGACGATATCCGCCTTAACGTCTTCACCCAGCTTCTTACCATAGTTAATAATCGACACCGGAACGCTGGCTCTATTAATCAGATCAACCAACATTTTGGGATACGCCAGCGGCATAATGATGAGCCCGTCTACATGCAGCTTCTTAACCTCACGCACTGTTTCAAGCTCCATTCTGGCATTCCCGGCCGTATTGATCTGCACGACACGATAACCGTGCTGCTTGGCAGCCTGTTCTACAGACCAAGCAATCTCTGGAATGATCGCGTTCCGAATATCCGGTACAGCCAGCGCAATTTGCCGTGTCTGCCGCACCTTTAAACTCTGAGCCGAGGTATTGGGCGTAAAGCCCATTTCTTCAATTACTTGCAAAATAAATGCTTTCGTCTTGGGGCTGATGCCCTCACTATCATTAATAGCCCTAGAGACAGTCGCAATACCGACCCCTGCCCGCTTGGCTACATCCTCTATGGTTACTTTCTTTTGCTCTGACACACCCAAAATCCTTTCACGCTCGGAATCGTTTTCTCTCTATGCACATAAACTCTCTAATATAGATATTATACCACAGAATGGGTCTCTAAAAATTGAATTCGTTTTCTTCTAGCCTCTGCTTCACTTGCAAAATTCGCAAAAATTCTTTTGTACTAAGCAATGAGTCAAATATAGCGCCATAGTCACAAGTGATTATATTCACAAAAAAATCAAGTGCTTTTTGCATTAATTTGGTTTGACAATGTGTAAAAATTGTGACATATTATTTTTCGGAAACGTTTCCTAATTCATTCACTTTTATAGCGGCAATGATCATATAATCATCAAGGAGATGACAAAACATGCAAGCATTGAGATGGCATGGAGTAAAAGATTTACGTTTGGAAAACATTGAGCAGCCCGCTGCTCTTCCCGGAAAAGTAAAAATCAAAGTCGAATGGTGTGGTATTTGCGGAAGTGATCTCCACGAATATGTAGCAGGACCGATCTTCATTCCTGAAAATGCTCAGCATCCATTGACTGGTGAAAAAGCTCCGGTCGTGATGGGACATGAATTTTCTGGACAAGTCGTTGAAATCGGTGAAGGCGTAACCAAAATTCAGGTTGGCGACCGTGTAGTCGTTGAACCCGTTTTTGCATGTGGAGAATGTGATGCATGTAAACAAGGTAAATATAACCTTTGCGATAAAATGGGCTTCCTCGGTTTGGCAGGCGGCGGCGGTGGATTTTCTGAATATGTGGCTGCTGACGAGCACATGGTTCACAAAATTCCAGAAAGCGTATCTTTCGAGCAAGGCGCTTTGGTAGAGCCATCGGCTGTTGCTTTGTATGCTATACGTCAAAGCCAATTGAAAGTCGGCGATAAAGCTGTCGTATTTGGCGCTGGTCCTATCGGCTTGCTCGTAATTGAAGCGTTGAAAGCTTCAGGCGCATCTGAGATTTATGCAGTAGAGCTTTCCGAAGAGCGTAAAGCTAAAGCTGAAGAGCTGGGTGCTATCGTGCTTGATCCTAAGACTTATGATGTTGTGGAAGAGCTGCACAAACGGACCAACGGTGGCGTAGATGTAGCCTATGAAGTCACTGGAGTACCTCCTGTGCTGACTCAAGCGATTGAATCCACTAAAATCAGCGGACAAATCATGATCGTCAGCATTTTTGAAAAAGAAGCTCCGATCAAACCGAACAATATTGTCATGAAGGAACGCAATCTGACTGGTATTATCGGCTACCGTGATGTGTTCCCGGCTGTCATCAGCTTGATGGAAAAAGGATATTTCCCTGCTGACAAACTTGTGACCAAACGTATTAAGCTCGAAGAAGTGATCGAGCAAGGTTTTGAAGGTCTCCTGAAAGAGAAAAATCAGGTTAAAATCCTGGTATCTCCGCAATCCTAATATCGAATATAAATCAGATGTCTGCCCTTTGCAGGCATCTTTTTATATAAAAAAACGCTCTCCTTCCTGCGACATACTGTCGTCAAGATGAGCAGCGTTTTTTTGATTACCGTTTTGCTTACTTCATTACATTTTTCAGAACATCGTCAATCATTTGACTGTTTGCGATTGTACCTGTATACAACCAGCTGGAATCCTTACCAAAATCGTATACGTGCCCTTCTTTAACTGCCGATATTCCTGCCCAGACTGGATCTTTAATAATCTCATCCTTGCTCACTTTTTTGCTGTTCACGATAAAGATATAATCAGCGTCCAGCTCAGCCAGTTTTTCCAGGGATAAGTTACTCCAGTTCGCCTTGGCTGTTTTTGAAATCTCCTGTACGACCTGTGGAATCTTGAATCCCAAATCCTTGTATAATACATCACCGCTGGATAGATTCTGGTTCACCACATATACGTTTTTATCCGTTACCCACAATGCCGCAGCGGTTTTTTGTCCTACCTTCTGACTTAGCTTGGCTTTCGCTTCTGCTGCTTTTTTGTCGTACTCGCTCAATGCCTGCTTCGCTTCACTGCTCTTATTCAGCACCTCACCCACGGTCAGCAGCTCTTGGCGCCAATCATTATTCATATTACTACCTACAACATAGGTCGGAGCAATTTTGGAGTATTGATCATATTTGTCACCTTCGACCATACTCGCACTGTCCATAATGATCAGATCAGGTTTGAAGTTCAGAACCGCCTCGAACGGAAGATCTGAAGCGATGGCAGGAACATCCTTCAATTCTTTTTGCAGGTAAGCTTGAACTGAATTTTTACCTACCGACCATTGGGCTACCGGTTTAACACCCAACGCCACCAGATGATCCTCCAGATAAGAAGCGAGCACACGCTGAGGCTGAGCCGGAACCTTCACCTCATGCCCAAGTGCATCCTTCAGCACTCTTTCCTGTGATGTTGGTTCCGCTGATGTATTATTGTTCCCTTGCGAAGCGCCATCGGTTGCCGCAGGACTGGATGAGTCTGAGCATGCGCTCAGCAGGAGGGTAAAACTAAGCAATAAAATAAATGCCATGGAATGCTTTGCGTTTCTATTCATTCGTAAAATCCCTTCATCATGATTTTGATAATGATTATTATCCTCAATAACAGTATGCAGGGCGCCACTTTTCGAATCAATGGAACATTCAGACATGCTTGATGGATTATCCAGACGCATATTACTAATAAAAGCAGATGAATATAAGCTGTCCCGATAATGAACCGGGGATACACCAGTATATTTTTTGAATGCCCGGCTAAAGAAATAGACGTCCGGATACCCCACACTCACAGCAATATCCTGTAAAGTGGCATCCGTCTTCCGCAAAAGCTCCTTCGCCTTGTCCATCCGTAATTGAATCAGATACATAATCGGGCTGCAATCCGTTTGTTTTTTAAATAATCGGGTCAGGTGTCGCGGGCTGCATTCCAATAATCCAGCCAGACGTTCCAGCGTGATGGACTCCGCATAATGAGCCTGCATAAATCGAATCGCCTGTGCCACGACATCCCGCGTGGAAGTCCGAGCCTGCGGCTCCTGCCATTGACGCATACATTCATATGCAAAATCATAGAACCGACCCTGAGCCTGAATCTTCGATAACGCCTCTTGATCCTGCCAGGCGTCGGCCAGTAGTTGCAGCTTTTGATAAAGTATAACCGGATAGGACGGTCTGAAACCATAAGCTATCGAAGGATGATTATACACCGTGTTTCCCGAAAAAGAGTTTGCTTTATATAGTACAAGAATATATTCGATTCCGCATGGCGAGGGCTTTATATTCAGTTCAAAGCCTTTGCTGCCATGCAGTACATACCCTGAATGGGATTCATCCTCCCAATCACCAGCCAAGCGTACGCTACCTTGTAGCATAAACACAAAAGCATGCGCTGGGAGACGATACGATTGAACCAGCTCTCCCGCTTCCATTCGAATGTGCCGGACATCCATGACACGGATCGACGAGTGAAGCCATACGGACAGCAGCTTGTTCAGCTCATCAGCTTCATGTCCCTTACTCATCCCGGAATGGGAACCTGTCTGCTTTTGCCGATCCTGCTTCACGTATCCAAGCCTCCGCTTCTTAAATATCATACTTTTTTTCAAACCAACCTCATTATATATCATAAAGACAGAATGATATCATAATACAACAATCGTCAACGATATCATTCTGCCTCTGTTCACCAGTTTGTCCCCTATCTATGTCATTCTTCCTACCAGATCCTATTTCTTTCATTTCCTAATTGGATATTTTCATGTAGTATAAGTCTAATTGAAGTAACCCTGCTTGGGCTATGCTGAAGCTATACACTATGATGAAGGAGGATTTCATATTGAAATCAAATGAAGCAACTTTACACAAAAAGCTTCGACCACGGCATATTACCTTTATGGCTATGGGTGGAGTCATCGGAACGGGTATTTTTAAAGGAAGTACCGAGACGATTAGCCTGGCAGGACCTGGAGTTATTTTGTCCTATGTCTTCGCAGGACTCCTGCTCCTGGTCGTTATGGGCGCGATTGCCGAGATGGCTACCGTCTATCCCAACATGAATATGAAGGATTTTATTCGCAAGGCTTTTGGAGAGCGACTTTCTTTTATTATCGGCTGGTTGTATTGCTTCATGTGGCTGGCCGTCTGTGTCATTGAGGTCATTGCTGCTGGAAGCTTTCTGCAATATTGGTTGCCAGATGTTCCTCTATGGCTCCTCAGCTTAGCAAGTGCGGCTTTCATTATTGTCGTCAACATGCTGAGTGTCGGCGGTTTAGGGGAGCTAGAATTTTGGTTGGCGGGTATTAAGATCGCCATGATTATTATCTTTATCGCCTTGGGTGGCTGTATACTATTCGGAATTATTCCCACTGAAACTCCACCTTATCTGAGCAACTACGCGCAGCACGGCGGGTTTCTCCCCAATGGCTGGCTGGCTATCTTTTCGGCGTTGCTGGTCGTTACCTTTTCTTACGGAGGGTCTGAGCTGATCGGATTGACGTTGACGGAGACTGAAAATCCAGAAAAGGTACTGCCTAAAGTGGTTAAAAGTTTTATTCTTCGCGTTGTTTTGTTCTATACGCTGCCAATTCTCATTATTTGTGGCTTGATTCCCTGGAACCAATTGGATGCAAGTACCAGCCCGTTTGTACAGGTATTGTCTTCTGTAGGGCTTCAAGGCTCAGCTCATGTCATGAACTTTATTCTGATCACTGCTGTACTGTCTGCCGCCAATTCGGGAATTTACGGGGCTACACGCATGCTCCATTCGCTGGCGATTAATGGAGAAGGTCCCAAGTCACTCGCGCGCCTGTCTTCAAATGGAGTTCCGGTGAACAGTCTCAAACTGTGCGCAGTCATCCTGATTGTTGGCTCCATGGTCGCATACGTCGCTCAGGACGGGCTGTTCCGTATTTTGATGGCTGTACCTGGCTTTGTCGTGCTGCTTGTCTGGAGCTGTATCTGCCTGTCTCAATTGAAACTGCGCAAATCTTATCCAGTAGAGCCTACTTTCAAGATATGGGGATATCCTTATATAACGGCGGTAACAGTGGGATGCCTATGGGTCATTGCCTTCCTGTTCTTGATTGACCCGCAAAATCGGATCAGCATCAGTGTATGCGTGGCTTTTATGGCATTTTTAATCATCTGGTCTTTGGTGAAGTTCCGGAGAAAGCAGGCTTAAACAGCTCATGATTCAATCGTATCTGTTTCCAGTTTCATATGCTTTTCTAGCCTTCCCTGTTGCTGCGTTACTGTTTACACTACCATTTCTCATCGTGCAATATCGCAGACATGGCTATATTCACAAGGCTAGAGCGTGGCTGCTTTACTTGATGCTGTTATACTTGATGAACGCCTTCTTTCTGGTCATACTACCGCTTCCAGCATCGCGTCATAATGCAGCCTTGGCCGGGGGAGCGTTGCAATTGATGCCCTTGCAGTTCGTGCAAGACATTATAAGAGAAACATCCGTTTCACCTGCTCATCCCTCCAGTTATGTTCATTTGCTGAAGGAGCGTGCTTTTCTGCAAGTGGTTTTTAACGTGATGATGACCATGCCTTTCGGTATGTTCTTACGTTATTATTTCCGTGCACGATGGAGATGGTGTCTCATTCTGTCCTTCACCTTGTCCCTCTTCTTTGAGGTGACACAGTTGACAGGATTGTATGGATTTTTTGACCATGCGTATCGTGTGTTTGACGTGGATGATCTGATGGCTAACACATTGGGCGGTATGCTGGGCTTTCTGCTCGGCGAATGGTTCTCACGCTTCCTTCCCCGTTTGGAACATCTGGACAAGCACTTGGACATTACGACCAAACGGGTGTCCTATACGAGACGAGGAGTAGCCTATTTAGTGGATTCTATCCTTTGGGCGGGGTTGCTCAGCATTATGGAGTCCCTGCATGTATCTGCTGCTTTCTGGGTTTCCAGTGGAATTTACTTTATGGTGGTTCCTTACCTGACGAATGGACGAACTCCGGGGAAGTGGATGGTACGCATTCATCTTACAGGGAGAGGAAAAAGAGTTTCCCTGTGGGAGCTCATGAAGCGCTACAGTCTCTTGTATTGGTTGTATTTTGGACTGAATTACGTACTAGGTGGATCTGTACTGGGATCTCATCTGTCTCCTTGGATAAGTGTTCTGATCAGCCTTGTGCTGTTGGTGATGAACGGATGGTTCTTTTTCCATCTAGTCATACGCCTATTCAAGAAAGGCCTGTTATTTTATGAGGAGCTTAGCCATACTTCGCACCAGATTATATGGCCCAAGCGCTACCATCCTACTCAGAATGACATCGCTGACCCAACACAGACGTCGGGAGCGAATATAGTACAAAAATAACCAGAGGATCGACACGTCATCAAGCCCCGGATCTACATTGCATCCAGGCAAATAAAAAACAGGTGAGAGCAAAGAGATGTCCTTGCTCCACCTGTTTTTTTATGTTGCTTATATTTTATGTTGCGTATAGATGTTAACTCAACTTATTTCCACTGTGCAATTTGATCAATTGGTAGACGTGTGGACGGATGACCCTCGTTGATTCCTTTACCCATCGAAATGAGCATAACAGGGACATAACGGTCTTTGTCCATACCAAAGGCCTCAGCAATTTTATCCTTTTCATAACCGCCGATAGCATTAGTGTCGTACCCATGAGCACGTGCCACCAGCATAAGCTGCATAGACACCAATCCACCGTCAATCAGGACCGTTTCTCTGTTCACCACTGGATCAAGGGCAGCAAAATGGGCTGTTACCTTTTCCTGTTGCATTTCTTTAATGTCTTGTGGCATATAGCCCAGTTCTACAGCTTCTCCGAAGATTTGTTCGAAATTATCAAAGTTGTTCAGATCCCCAAACACAGCGATCACTGCCGAAGAGGTCTCCACTTGACGTTGGTTGAAACGAGCCAATGGCGCCAGGGTTGCTTTACCTTCTGGGCTATCAATAACAAGGAAACGCCAAGGTTGCAGATTAATGGAGGATGGTGCGCGTGTAGCTTCCGCTAGAATCTCTGTCATTTCCTCGCGGCTAATCTTCACGGACGGATCGTATACTTTTACCGAACGGCGTCCCAGTGCGATTTCCTTAAAATCATTCGTTTTTACAATATTGGATGTATTCGTATTACTCATTCCAATCTCTCCTTTGTTCCTCTGTGGGTAATCGTAATATGACAATGTTGTCAGTCCATACTGGATATATGACTATTCATCACTTGCAGCATATCGGCTAGTTGATTCCGCTGGGTCTCATCAAAGCTCTGTAGAAGCTGAGCTACAAACTGCGAGCGCTCCTGCTTAAAGATGACAATACGCGCACGTCCATAATCGGTCAAGCTTACCAAAGTAACCCTGTTGTCCTCTGGTTTCGTGCGTCGTGTGACCATTTCTGTCGCCTCGAGTTGTTTCAAATGGCGCGTTACGGCCGCACCGTCGATGCCAATCTCTTTTTGCAGCAGCGTTTGGCTAATCTCCTCCACTTGATACAACTTGCATAACAACTGCAATCTGGATGCGCTGATCCCCGCACACCGCTCAAACTTGGAGCTAATCTGCTTGTTCAGCAGCAGCAGCATATCAAAAATATACTCAGCCTCGGATGGTGTCTGGGTGATATCAATCTCTCCTCCCTTTAGCATATCGCTGGGTCTCGTGATTCAATCTTTGATCCATCAATTATTGATCTATCAAGTAATATACATCCTCTTTAACAATAAATCAAGTCCCTGAGAAAAATAAAGTGCCTCATTCCAAATAAAAGCTGAGCGACTCCCACGGAGCCGCTCAGCTTCAAGTTTGCTTTTATTAGCTAGGTTATTAATCATTGTACAGTTGAGAAAAGGAATTGTAGCGTTCAATTAGATTTCAATTAGATAATTCCGTGAGACAGCATAGCATCAGCTACACGCACAAATCCGGCGATGTTCGCTCCAGCCACCAGGTTGCCCGGTACGCCGTACTCCTCAGCTGCCTTCACGCTGTTAGCATAGATATTTTTCATAATATCATGGAGTTTGGCATCCACTTCTTCAAAGGTCCATGACAGGCGCATGCTGTTCTGCGACATTTCGAGCGCCGAGACTGCTACTCCGCCTGCATTAGCAGCTTTGGCTGGTCCAAACAGAACTCTGTTCTCCAAAAATACTTCAATAGCCTGTAGCGAGGACGGCATATTCGCACCTTCACCTATAGCTTTTACGCCATTGCTTACCAGCAACTGCGCTGCATGCTCGTCAATTTCATTCTGTGTCGCACATGGCAATGCAATGTCGCATGGGATTGACCAGATCCCTGAGCAGCCTTCTGTATAGATTGCGCCTGGACGCTCTTTTGTATACTCGCTAATTCGCAGACGATTCACTTCTTTAAGCTGCTTCACCAGCTTGAGATCAATACCGTCTGGATCATAAACATAACCATTCGAGTCGCTACATGCCACGACTGTAGCACCGAGTTGCTGGGCTTTTTCAATCGCATAAATGGATACGTTACCCGAGCCCGACACAACGACACGTTGTCCTTCAAAGGACAAACCTTGAGCTTGCAGCATCTCATTGACAAAATACACACAACCGTAGCCAGTTGCTTCCGTACGTGTAAGACTACCTCCGTAATGAATCCCTTTACCCGTCAGGACGCCGCCTTCATGTCCTCCGCGAATTCGCTTGTACTGCCCAAACATGTATCCGATCTCACGGCCACCTACGCCAATATCCCCTGCCGGAACGTCGGCATCTGGGCCAATATATTTATACAGCTCCGTCATAAAGCTTTGTGTAAAACGCATCACTTCGTTATCTGATTTACCTTTGGGGTCAAAGTCCGAACCGCCTTTACCACCACCGATGGGAAGACCCGTCAACGCATTTTTGAAAATTTGTTCAAAACCCAAAAATTTGACGATACCCAGATACACGGACGGATGGAAACGGAGTCCACCTTTATAAGGACCAATCGCACTATTAAACTGTACGCGGAAGCCACGGTTGACCTGTACATTGCCTGCATCGTCTACCCAGGGTACACGGAAGGTAATGACACGCTCTGGCTCCACCAGCCGTTCCAAAAGCCCCTGCTGCATATACTTAGGATGCTTAGCCAATACCGGAATTAGCGAATCCAAAATTTCCTTGACGGCCTGATGGAATTCATTCTCATGAGGATTGCGCGCGATAACCTTCTCAAAAACGGACTGCACATATTCAGCTGCTGCTTGTTGACTCTGCTCTGGACGGATCATGGTCATTATTTAATACACCCCTTTTATAATTAGCCCCTCTGTTAAATGACGGAATGACTTTATTCTGCACCCTTGAGAGTGGAACTTTATGTATTCATAAAATTTAGTTAACTATACATGATTTTTTATATAAATACATCCAATTCGCCTATAAAAGATTTTTGTATCCTTCATTAAATAACTCTATGAACCTACCATTGCCTGTTATATTCCTAAAGCCAAATCCCTTGATTTACGGGCTTTTTTCACGATTTCTAAGGCTTTCACACCTTACTTTGTATGGCATTATAATGTGAACAAATTGAAACTAAAACATACATTATATCTGGAAAATATGGATTATAAAAAAAGAGGCTAGCGCACAAGGCGCAGCCTCTTTTCTCATCAGCAAGAATGTAACCACTCACCGTTACGGAAATATTCTGTTACACATAAAAGGCTTCAAGCTGATGCACAATTTCGGCCTCGTCATGCTCTACCACCTGCTGGTGCTGCGGCTTGGAGAACAATTGTTCAATTTGCGCCGGGAACTCCTGCTTAATATCCACCAGACGGATCGCCTCATCGAATTTGGCCGGATGTGCTGTCGCGAAGGTCACACAGACTTCGTCCGCGCCATTATACGCCTCATACGCGGCAATACCGCAAGCTGTATGCGGATCGAGCAAATAATCGTATTCAGCCTTGTATTTTTTGATCAGCTCCAGACACTGCTCATTCGAAGCACCAAGCGCTTCAAAATCCTGCTGTACCCGTTTCAAATCCTCTGCCCCGATCACAATCCGTCCCTCGGTTTTGAGGTTATTCATGTATTCAGATACCTTGGCTGCATCCTCTCCGAGGAAGTAGTACAGGTATCTTTCGAAATTGCTCGCCACTTGAATGTCCATCGAAGGACTGTATGTGCTTTTGAAGTCTCCTGGCTTATATTCGCCTGTCTTCACGAAGCGCTCCAAAATATTATTTTCGTTCGTGGCAATGATCAGCTTATGGATTGGCAGACCCATTTCCTTTGCGAGAAAGCCGGAAAAGATATTGCCAAAGTTGCCGGAAGGCACGCTGACATTGATCTTCTTTGCACCCGATGACTCCTGCGCCCGGAAATAAGCATAGAAATAATATACCGTCTGCGCCAAAATACGCACAAAGTTAATCGAGTTAATCGCCCGCAGATGATGTTTGGCTTTGAAGTCCAAATCGGCAAACAGGTCCTTAATCACTTTTTGACAATCGTCAAAGTTCCCTTTTACAGATAGATTCAGCACGTTCTCATCGTCTACCGTCGTCATTTGCAGTTCTTGTACCTTGCTCACCTTTTGGTGTGGGTGCAAAATACAGATTTTGATGCCTTCCTTGCCTCGCACGCCTTGAATGGCTGCCGCCCCGGTATCGCCTGAGGTTGCACCCAAAATGTGAATGATTTCATTCTGCTTTTTGGACACGTAGGAATAAAATTCACCCATAAATTGCAGCGCCACATCCTTGAACGCGAACGTAGGTCCATGGAACAGCTCCAAAATAGACAGGGAATCGTTGATCTTCTTCACTGGCGTAACTTCCGGATGACGGAAGCTCGCATAGCTGCGCTCCACCAGTTGTTCCAAATCTTCACGAGGAATCTCATCATTGATATACAGCGCAAAAACTTCCAGCAGCAGCTCTCTGTAGCTCAATGTAGCCCATTGCTCCAGCGTAGCTCCCGACACGGTCGGAATCTGCTCCGGTACCATCAGACCTCCATCGTCAGCTAACCCCATGAGCACGGTATCAATAAATCCCTTGGCTTCTACTCGACCTCTAGTGCTTATATATCTCATATACATCCCCCAATAAAAATTCAATTCGAACCTTTTTCGAATATATTATTGTCTATAATACCCTGTCGCGGTGCTGTAACCAAGCCTTTTTTTCATATTTCAAAGACTTTCTCCTACTTTACCATACCCTGATGCATCAAGCATCTATCATCACTAGTCAATTAGAACGTCAGGAACAGGCCGTAAGTGTGAAAAGGAAGGCTACTCCAGCCATTACGAGCCTGAAATCGAGAGTGCAGCCAGCTTGAGCGAAGGAGAAGTGCAGCTTCCTGTAAAACGCAAATCGTTGCCAACTTCTTCTACCTGCTGTAGCACGTCAAAGAAGTTGCCTGATACCGTAATCTGATTGACCGCTCTGACCACTTGCCCTTGCTCAATCCAGTAGCCCAGACAAGCCAGCGAAAAATTACCAGACGCCGTATTCGTACCTGCATGCAGCCCTTGCAGCTCGACGATCATCAGCCCGCGATCCGTCTTGCGAATCATGTCTTCCAACGTAGACGTGCCTGGAGCCACGTACAGATTATGATACGACACCCCAATTTTACCGTTATAGCTGCCTTTGGAAGCATGAGAGGTACTCTGCACCCCAGCCTTGCGGGCTGTCTTGCGGTTATGGAAATACGTCCGTAGTTCGCCATCCTTGATAATCTCGTTGCGGCGTGTCGCACTGCCTTCGGCATCAAACGTACTGCCTGCCGGAACATTCTCCATCAGCGGATCATCGATCAGTGTGATATGTTCGCTTGCCACCTTTTGTCCCAGTTTCCCAGCTAAGCGTGAAAAGCCTTTATCCACTGACTCCGCTGAAAATACCGACGTATACGCAGCTAGCAATTGCGCTGCTGCATCATGACGGAAGATGACCGGATAGTTATCCGATTGAATCGTGTGCGCACCCAGCTTGGAAACGGCCTCTTGTACGGCTTTATGCGCCACATCCGCAATATCGATCTCCTCCACGCTCCGGAGCGAATAATCATGCCAGCCCCCGGTAACCGTCTCGCCATGGTCTGCTGCAATCACATACACATAAGCGTTCGCTAGGCTTTTACGACGATGGCAGTGTAACCCTTTGGTATTCACAATCAGGACTTCATTTTCACGAATGCTGACCGAACAATGCCGAGCCATCACAATCCGTGGGTCTGCGGCAAGCGCTGTACGCTCCATTTCCAGCGCCGCTTCAATCAGAATCTCAGGAACTGTGTCAGCAAGCGTTGAGGCATAATCAGGCTGCTCAGGATAGCTCTCAGAGCCTGCAAACAGCTCATCCTGCTCCTCGCTCTCCAATATGTCCGCGTTGCTGCGTGCTTCCTCCAATAAGAAGTCGATCACATCCGGTTCCAGCTTTTCCGTAGAGGCATAGCCCATTTTCCCGTTAATGACACCACGGAAGGAAAGTCCGCCATTCTCAACGATGGTATATTGGTCAATCTCTCCCTTCAGCACCTTTACCGAGGTAGAACGTCCATTTACATAGTAGATTTCCATATCCGCATAGCCCATTTCCCGACCTTTGGCGAACAACGCTTCCTGAAACTGCTGAATATTCATCGCCTATTCCCCTTTCCGTCCACCGACGGTCATCTCGGATACACGAATCGTCGGTTGTCCACAGTTCACCGGAAGACTTCCACTAACCGAGCCGCACATGCCCTGACCATGATCCAGATTGTTGCCGACCATATCAATATTTTGCAGGGTTTCAATCCCTTTGCCGATCAGCGTTGCGCCTTTGACCGGCTCGGCAATTTTGCCGTTGCGAATCATGTAAGCCTCTTCGACTGCAAAATTGAAGTCGCTCGTCGAAGTATTCACCGAACCGCCGCCCAGCGATTTGGCATAGATTCCGTACTCCGTATTCGCAATGATCTCTTCACGGGTCGAATCCCCGTTCGCAATAAACGTATTGTTCATACGGGATGCAGGCGCGAATTTATAGGACTGTCTTCGTCCCGATCCTGTCGCAGGTACACCCATCTGGCGCGAGCCCATGCGGTCGATCAGATATCCTTTTAAAATACCGTTCTCGATCAGTACGTTGCGCTGTGTTGGCGCCCCTTCGTCATCGATATTGAGCGAACCCCATGCATTCGGAATCGTTCCATCATCTATAGCTGTAACGAGCGGTGAAGCCACCTGCTGCCCGATTTTATTCGCAAACACGGAAGTTCCATGCGCCACCGCTGTAGATTCCAGCCCGTGTCCACACGCCTCGTGAAAAAGGACGCCGCCGAAGCCATTCTCAATCACGACAGGCAGTCTACCACTAGGAGCATATCCCGCTTTGACCATCGTGGACGCAATCCGAGCGGCGTGTCTGGCATTTTCTTCGATATTCAGATTCTCCAGAAATTCAGTCCCAGCATACGCTCCCGGCCCACGGAACCCGGACTGTCTATGCTCCCCATCCGTCGCAATCGCGCTTATTCTCATGCGTGTATACGTACGGGTATCCTCCACCAATAGCCCGTTGCTATTGGCGATCAAGACGTTCTGGATCGAGTTGCTAATCCCAACAGAGGTTTGCGTGATGGAAGGATCGTATTGGCTTGCCGCCTCATGCGCCCGTCTCATCATGTCGATCTTGGCGCGTTTCTGCAAACCGTCAGGAATGATCGCAATCGGATGTTGGTTAGGAATCGCATGAGGATGGAGTGTAATGGTGTGTGTACCTGGTGCTCCACCGCCGCGAATAGCCTTGGCGGCCGATTTGGCCAGTCGGATCAGGCTCTGTTCGCTCATATCGCTGGTGTACGCATACACCGAAAAATGCTCCTTCATAATCCGAATGCCAATCCCAAAATCCCGGCCTGACAGCGCCGTATCCACGATGCCTCCAGTCATGCCCAGTTGACCATTGGTGCGGTCCTCGACAAACACCTCTGCAAAATCCCCGCCCGTCTCCAGCGCGGCTTGCAGCATATCCTGAATCTGTGTTGGATGTATCATCACGTTCCTCCTCATTTTTGCCATGTTTCATATTGTACGTCTAAGCGATCAAGAACATATGCGGGTTCATGCTTATTTCCCATAACTTTACTATACATGATGTGGGAGTGGGTGTAACTATCTGGGTGACGGTGTTGGGAGGGGCGTGAAGATTTATGCGCGGGGATGGAGGGATTGAAATGAGAAAACCCGATAAGACCGTGAAGGGCCATGTCGGGTTAGCTTGAGTTGCTTGATTACTGGGTGAATTGAGCAAGTACGTGCAACTAAGGACGCTACGTGGACGGATCATTCTTCCGATCGCTGTTGCCCCCAGATTTTTTTGATTATATTTCTAACGGTAAAATCCGGGGTCAAAGGCGAACGCTCCGCTTCTTCAGAACGATTCCGTCCCCTCCGCTGTTATGCTTGGGTTTGTTTCATTTTGTTTCAATTTCTAACTGATTAGTTAAAATGCTTTTCTCTAAACGGATATAGTACAAAACATGGTTTAGTTCAATCTCCGTTGAGTGTAAATAATAGGTCGCTTCCTTAACTGAATCCATGCTCAACGCTCCTGCTTTGGCAGCGATAATGTTAAACGCATCTCCAAGTAATTTAATACAAGTTTGAATCCTCTCTGTGTATTGCTCTTCAAGTTCTACTAACTTTTCATACTCCGCTACCATGTCACTCTGAGAAGTCAAAATATTCCCCACCTTTTGGTACGTATATGAGTACCAGTTTTACAAAAATTATATGTTACGTTTATGCGTATCGTCAAGAAAAATTTGTAAAATAAGGTGGGAACCCTAATGGCAAAGAAAGTAGTTGTGAAAATAAACGAAATTACGAGAAAACACAATATCTCCTTGAGAGAACTATCACGTTTATCAGATGTTCGTCACGCCGCTCTCAGTGAACTTCAATCAGGTAAACGTGAGAGCATTAATTTTAATCATATCGAAAGAATAGCCGAAGCCATGAATATTGAAGATATTCGGGAAATTATTGATCTGGTTAGTGAGGTAGAACAAAATTAGTTGATTTTTGTTGTGTTTAAAGTGAAAATTCCTCCTCTAATACTTTAACAAACATAATAAATATCCCTATATCATATCGATTATACATTCCTATTAAAAACTCATTTTGGAAAAACCGTCCTTAAAGAGGGGAAAGTCATGTTTCGAAAACTAGGGGAAGTATGATGAAAAGGCCCAGCATATCTCCTAGGCCCTGAAACTTGAATATTAAATAATTTCAATGGAACAAATTTAGTGAAAAATGGCATACACAACATTGGAGAGCACATTTTTGACCTCTTCTTTGTCAGTGGATCGATAAGTCTTTGTGCGTTAGGGAAATACATTGGAAAGCCTTGTCCAACAAGGCTTTCTTTAACTTTCTTTGTTATACGTTCGAGTTTAACGTAATGCTCAACAAAGCAAAAGTGTGACCAAAAAACAACGGATATTGTTGCGGTTACAAAGTCATCTGTAATCCATAAATCTCTTTTTTTAAATAATTTGCTACATCAATTGATTCTACATCTAGATTCTTTAACCACTCTATACAAGTATCTGTAGTAATATTATCGTGAAATCCCATAATACGAGACAACTTGATTGCAGCTTCACGATGTAAACCAATTGCCATAAACTCTAATGCAGAAGTAGCGCAAGCTCCATACTCTAAATATGCCGATATATTTATTATTTTTTCAGAATCCTCTCTTCTATTAATGCTAATAAGGAAGGTTTTTAATACTTCGATATATGTTTGAGTATATTTAACTATTTGATATCTGATTGTTTTATTTATAAATTCAATCTGGTCTTTAACATGCTTAGTAATTTCTCTTTGTTCTCTGTTTAGAATCTGTCTATCGTAAAAAATAAGACTTGTCAAAGAAACGCCTTTCATCCATTTATCTCCTACTGTAGTGATTCTTTTAACCTGTTTTTCAGTCCATAAACTATCATTAAAGAAAACATTGATAGCATTAACTATCAAGTCAAAACGTTCATAGCCACTTTCGTTTAATGGGAAAACTGGGCAGAGATAATCAATCTCACTCTTATTATCAACCAAAAAATCCCACAATGCATTTATTTTCTGGGGCATAACCCCAGGATTCTTATTCAATAACTCTGTAGGAGGCTTAAATGCGTTTATTGTTGAACCAGTTATAGTGTCAATCTCTTTTAAAATATCTAAATTTTGATCTGTACTATACAAAGAATTTTCCAATCTTTCGCCAAGCAGATGCTCTTTAATAACTAGCGAGAATAACTGCTCGTTATAATCATCACTTTCTTGCCTTTTTGGATTTTCGCTCTTGATAAAATCTTTAAATTTTTCTGGTTCCTTAACTAACCTGATTTCAGAAGAGGGAATTATATCCTGATATCTTTCTCCTATAACTGGATTTGTGACCCAACTTTCTAATTCTATACATATAACGTTACCAGAAAAGTCATTTCCGATTCGTCCAGCTCTCCCCACTAAATTCCAAAAACTAAGGTTATCAATAGGGTTTTTTCTACCTTTTTTAGGTTTGTAAACAAAAATATTCTTAGCTGGCATGTTTACACCTTCTAATAAGGTTGACGTACAACTCACTATTTTTAAGAGTCCTAATTTAAATAGATCTTCAATACCGGATCTTATAATTGCAGGCAAAGAACCAAAATGGAATGCTAGTCCCCTTCTTATAAAATTTGCAAGTTCATAGCTTTCTGTAATATATTCTTCAATAAAGTCAGCAAAATCATTTAAACGCACATCATCTAGAAGAGGAAAATTTCCATTGTTATATAACTCTCTGATTACATCAGTGGAAAGCATTGGCTCATTTGAGTAGACAATTGAAGTTTGATTATTCCAAAGGTCTAATGTTGCACTGGAAAGAACTTTAGAAATTGTTTTACTTCCCGAATAAGTATAACTTTTCTTCCCTATAGCTATTTCTTCTTTGTTAAATAATGCGGTAACCAACAACGTATCTTCTAACAACTTTACTGTTATGATGTTCTGACGTACCAGTGGCAAATTATCTCTTTCATTTGCCCCATTCTCGAACTCAAATGTTTCCAATAATTTTTGTGGATTTTTAACAAGCGGGCTTGAAAACAGTATCTTTGTCTCTGGCCAGAGTAAACGAGAAAATTTAACTGCGTTTTCAAGTAATACTCCTCTCCCACCATATTGAATGTTATGAGCCTCGTCCACTACAATAATATTTGTTTTAACTCTGTTTACATCTTTTCTGTTACAAAGTTGATATAACCTTTCTTGAGTTAAAACTAGTATATTCGATCGTTCTGGATGCTCGATTAGGACTTCAATTTCCGAAGAACATCCTACAAAGATATTCTTTAGTCCCATTTCCGATATACTTGAAAGGAAATCGTTCATAACTTGCTTAATTAGTGCTCTTGTTGGCACAATATAAATAGCAGTAGTACCCTTCTGTTTAACTATCTTATCTAATAACACTTTGAGATATACAAATGACTTTCCAGCAGATGTAGGAGCAGAAATACTAATCCCATCTACCTCTTCCTCGATCATGTCAACTACTCTTTTCTGAAAATTAGTTAAAAGATAATCTTTCCCTGATAAATTTCTAGTGTTAGCATTCTCAAACACATGTGCTTCGAAAAGCGCCATCCCATTTAATTGTCTTTTATAATTACTTAGTTTATTTCGATCTTCTAACAATTTTATTCCAGGGTAATTTCCAAGTTTCCTCAATATTAATGAAGAAGCCATTACAATCGAATTCGACGGTTTGATCAAAGGAAGAGTGGTAGCAATGTTTAATGCTTTTTGTTTATTTTTAATTTTAACTGATCCAGCTAATATATTTGCAGACTCCAAAAGTATCCTAGTTTCTTCACCCGATAACTCTTCATCAGTTTGATTAAAGAATTCTAGTTGAATTTCCATTTTCTTTATTTTTTTTATTAAAAAATCTATATTTCCTGAGTATTCCATTCTATATATTAGGGACTCGAAGCTCATAAATCACACCTCCATTCCAATTTTATGCATAAATTGATTCTCGAAATCAATAATTTTATTAAAAGGAAGTATAAACCAATTAATCTTTACGTTTTTAATACTGCTTGTTTTTAATAATTGATGGCAAATAGATTCGTAGTTCTTCTTCAATTCACTAATAAAATATTGATTTAAATGTTTCTCTAAGGTTGGACCGTTTATTCCATCTTTTTCAAACATATTCAAAAGTTCAGAATTATAACCTGTAAATACAGTCATTTCTACGTTAACTTTGGTCCAATCCCTTGAATCAAAGAATTTGTCAATTAGAGTCTTCAACGGACCATGATTTAAAGTCTCATATGAATAATCATCATAAAAGAGAAAATCATTCTCCATATTCACTATTTCCTCTAATTCTTTAAGAATTGTAGTAATAGCTACTTCAAAATTATCATGTAGAATGCCTCCACCAATAAATAGCGCCAACTGCCCATTCTTCAAGCCTGCATGCACATCATCTGAAATATAATTCAGTTCTGTAGATGGGATGTCGCTTCTAATTCTTGTATACATTTTAGGCATTTCTAAAATTCCTTCTATCAACATCCACAAGAGCATAGAACCAAGTTTTCCACTTTTGCTAATTTCACTAACTATTTTATTATTATTCTTAAAAATCTCTAATTGTTTACGTAGGTCATTTGATGATGAACTAATAATGGTTAGACTATTAGCATACTGTTGTAAAACAAGTGTTAAATGTTCAGCTAGTTCACTAATTCTTTTATTTCCTGATTCATGATATTTTACATAGTAGAAATCAACATCCATATTCAATTCCTGATTTATCATCGAATGGTTTATTTTGTTGAATATATCGTTACATACTCTCTTTTGTATATCCAATCTTTGCTTCAATAAGTTATTGGAATTTGCTAGCGAAGAATTAATCAAAATTCCATTTTGTAGCAAGAAATTTGCACACTTGAAAAAGCTAACTGACTTCAGTTGATTCTTTAAAAGGCTGTACTCCTCTTTAATTAAGATACCAACTATTTTCTTATCAACCAATAATGGGGCACCTGATAGGCCTGAAAGACCGTACGGCCAGTCTTCTTTTATATAATTACTTGTTAATTGCTTATCATACTCTTTACTGTCATCAAAACTGCTATCAAAGTAGAGTTGCCCTCTGAGATAACAATAAGCATCTCCCTCGGCATCAGTATTCCAATCTTTGGGATACCCCATACTCTCCCATTCAATCTCCCTGCTATCATAACTATTTACGTCAATTGCTAGCCATTCTTCAATATGCGTTACTTTATCAGTAATTTCAAGCAGAGCCATATCATCTTCGAGTGAATCAGCTATTAAATTCGCATACCTTTTAAAAGATTTCGTACTTCCAGGATAAAATTCAAGTTCTATTGGCTCATTATTGTCAATATGCTCTTTTATACAATGTCTTGCTGTAATAGCACGTTTTTCATCAATTAAAAATGCAGTACCTTGGTTACGGCAGATAATTTTCGCTGTAGTTTTATATAAATATTTAATAGTATCTATGCTAAACTTCCTCCTTAACTTTTTCGTTTTTTTGAAATGAAATTATTGTAGGAACATCATCCAATGTGTTTGCCAAATCATTGGTGTAATGAATACTGTAGCTATACTTTTCCATCAAATTTGGAACATTAAATTTATTTAAAATCCTGAAAGGTTTATAGTTGAAAATTAGCTCCTTATCAGGGGTGTTGTCAGTCGATATTATTCTATAGATCGTTTCAATATCAGGATGACTAAAGTTCTTGCCTTTACCGTTTGTTGAAAAAATATATTTATTGGAATGTATCAGTTCTAACATACTAACACTAGTATTGTGTTTACTTCCGTGATGAGAAACTTTAACCATATCAAACCACATTTTCTCTTCTTTTCTCTGATTCAATAATTTTTTTAAATTATTTTCAATAATTTCCGAATGACAATCTCCTAAGAAAAGCAGTTTCTTAGAGTTGAACTCCAATATAAATGCAATAGAACTTCCGTTCACTTCTGCTCTATCTGGTTCAAAAGACTGTTGTGCTATTTCTTCCAATGTGTATCTAGTAGAATTTATATCTTGGACCTTTCTCTGTTTTTGTTCCATTTGGATATTCGACATATAAAATTCGAAAGCATCGTCCAATGTCTGATCACTATTAACTTTATCTTGATAACCGAGTGATGATAATTTCTCAGCCCATTTATTAGAAAGCAATTGAAGATTTTCAATATTAGGAGATAATAAAGTTATTGATAATTCTTCATTCGTATAGTTTACCTTGATCTCGTTTTCATCAACTACTACAGCTTTATGATTAAAGCTAGTATTCCACTTGTTCTCATAACCATTTTGTAGTATTAGTGATCCCAAAGTTGAGCCTTGCTTATATCCTATATCTGCTACTTCTCTTACTCCTATTTCCCGTGGATATCCTATGGAAAGAATGTTTTTCATTCCACTGTTAATAGAGAGTTCCCCTTTAGTTTGAATCTTATTAAACTGTAAGTGTCGAAAACTGTTATACCAAATTTCTCTTATGTCAATTGAATTTGGATTATCAGAATGACCGTTTTTCTTAAAGAATCTAACTCCGCCTAGAATATGATCTTCATCTACATGAGTAAAAATTAACAAAGATATACCCTCTGCTTTTATTTTCTGAAGCTCCTCACTAATAAACTTTTCATAGGTAGTAGCAAAGCCCATATCCACTAAAATATGATTAATTGCTTTCCCTCTACAAGAAATAAGAAAACTATCACCATACGATGCAGGAAACATTTTTACCTCTAACATATATTTTCTCTTCCTTTTTAAAATATTCATGACATTTGACTCAGTAATTAAGTCCTATATAAATAATAACTCAGTTTGACTGAAAAAAATGTCGAAAATTGTATTACATTATGTTTCAATAGATAAAATTAAGCACTATGTAAGCTTCTTTCTATATTTCACGTAAGAAACTTTCTATTAATCATTAAAAAATCTGGATAATAGCAAAATCAAAACATAAACAAAAAAATCCCCTGTGAGTGTTATTCGACAGGGGCTGCCAATTCTTTCGGACAAAATAAGTACAACAGGAATTATTAAATATTCCTCTTTTAATCCAAATCAAGTTAAAAAATGTGTTAATTTTTTATTATTGACCATTTCCATTTTCAGACTTAACTTCCTTACCTTCTTTAACGCTATAATTCTGTTTTATTTGTTCGTCATGATCAGATTTTTCGCCCTTTAAATTGGTCTCATTAGGAACACTCCCTGCCATTTTAGGCTCTTTATCTTGCTTCTCAAACTTTGAACCTTCTAATCCTATCTCTTTAAGTGCATCTTTTAATCTTTCGTTAGGTTTACTCTCTTCTTGCTCCTTAACCCCAGATTTTGGTGATTCTGAGTTATTTTCTATTTTACTCCACATTGACTTCCAATCTAATCCACAAGATTCTCTCACAAAAGAAAGTATATTACGCGATACTTTAAATTTTTCATCTGATAACGTATATCCGAACAAATTCCTAATTTCATCATCTGTGTAATCCCTACCCTTTATACCTTGCTCAAAAAGTAAGAAATCGAGATGCTGAGGCATTGACAAGTATGCATTTGGACGAGCCAATGCTCTTTCAATGAGACCAATTAGACTAGAAGTGTAAGGGGGGGGTACAATCTCTCCAAAGTCAACATCTTTTGGCATCATTGCCTTCGGAACTGAAGTTTTTATTATTTCATTTGCAAGTTCTTTGGCAGTGTTTATTAGATTTCTAGCAGTACCTGGGTCTAGTTCTCCATAAGTAAGCTTTGATGAAATATGTTCTCTTCTAGCCTTTTCTGGTAGACCTAGTATATCTGAACTTATCCACAATATCTGTAACCCAACTAAAACTGTTAGTTCACATGCGAGATACTTTAGGGCATCATAATGATCGTTGCTATGATTCCCTCCATGTTGAAAGCCTTTTGCAATGTTAGTAAGAAACTCCATACATATGTTAATAGCAACGTAAGGATTCTTATGAAGATATAACTTTTTAGTATTCAAAATGATATTATTCAAAAGAGAACTTGACTTTGCAGCATTCTTTATTTTCTGTTCATAGTGAGTATAAAATTCCCCGTCAGCTAAACCGTAAGAAGATTGATTATTTCGGTATTCACTCATACTATCACTTGTAAGAACTTTCACTCCACCTGAAGCTGCAAAACGAATAATTTCCCATTGTGTTTTGTTGAGAGCTACGAATACATTAGAAGCATTAACAAATTCACCAAGACCTTTTGCCCAAAATACCCTCTCAAAAGGCTTAGCTCTAGTTTTGTTTTTGCAATCGCATATTATCTTATGACCTTGAAAGGGATTAGTAAATACAATTCCCAAAACATCTATATCAGTCGCATCATTGCCATAGGATAAGGGGACTCCTCTTCTAGTTAAGTAACCCTGGCTCTGAAACATACTAGAAACATCATATTCAAACCCAAAGCCCTTCTGATCAGATTTATTATTATAAACCACACTTTACACCCCCGACGAAGTACGAATAGTAGTTAGCAACTTATTTCGCAAGGCTTCTACTGGAGCTGTAGATTTTGCAAAAATCTCGCTTTTCCTTGTTTCAGGAATAATACAGCCACTTGGCTGATCTTTTAATAGATCTCCAATATTTGCCTCCGCTTCAAGGGCAACTTTATTGTAAGTAATCATTTGTCGAACAAGTTCCCCCACCTCAAGTTGGCGTAACTTCATTTCAAAACCATATGGCTTTGCTGGTCTTGTTTGTATTACACCATCAATTTCCAATAATGCATAATCCTGACCTATAGCTGTTGCAGGACCAACCCACTGTCCACGGAGTAACTTATTCAGAATATTCATCATCTTGTCAAGAGTAGAAATTTTCCCTCTCCCCCATGTCGACTTTGTTTGTCCAAAACGCAAACAACTTAATAGTATTTTCGCCTTATGGAAAACATCCTCAGACAGTGAAAAATTTCCTATACCTTGACCTTTAATTTGAGGTGTTGTTAGGAAAGTGGCCGATCCTATTGCAGATTGTACAGTAATACCATCAACAAGCCCCACTCCTTCCATCATCTCCACAATATACGTAGGGATATGCGATGGAATATGTTCAATTAGAAAACCCTGTGTCTCAGAAATCAAATTTTGAATTTCAATTACCATATCTCGTTCATTGTTGTCCAGTGACGACAATGCTTTTACTACCCTTTGTGGATCTCCATTAAACGAGTATTCGTTAAACAGTACTTTTTCACCACTCTGACCACTCTCTCTAACTAGTCCAAAAGATTGCTGTAACTTGATAGTTGTTTCAGCACATTCTTCAGATATATTACTGGTTGTCAAATACTGCTTGAGTTCATCTGTAGTTCTTGGTAAATGAAAGGTGTGATTTAGACCGATTAAACTCGCATTCTCTTCTTGTTGGGGTTCAAGCGTCTCATAAATGGTTGATACGCTTTCCAGAGCTTCCTTACCAGAGAAACAATAGATTTCAATTTCTTTCGGTCTGTTCATTGCATCAACTGAATAATCGACTTTCTCAGCTTGCCGTAAGTAGCTCAAATATGTATTCAATTCTGCAGGTGAAATACTAGATTGGCGAGCAAAAACTTTTGCATTCTGTATAGGTATAATTTCTTGTTTATCTGCCACCAACCTACCAAGAAAGGCTCCAGCTTTTCCTGCTTGTTCTGTTGCCTCATAAAAAGCAAGCTCGGTTGTATACTGCTTAAGTTCAGCCAGATGTTTAACCGTGTTTACAATCCAGGTACCCTTTGTAAGCTTATCCATCTTCATGCCTCCTGTAATTTTGGTAAAACAAATATTTCTTGTTCAATTTGAATGTACTCCTTTTTTTGGCACATAACAACAGCTTAGGAAAAGAAAAAATCGTAGGTTAATTATTTTCACTTTGTCCAAATGTAATATAACGTATTTAGGTGACCCTTTAGAGCTAGATTAAAACTTGCTGGTAACACCATCAAAAACTATAGATAATGCCTATAAACAGATTCTAAAATGTTAAAGATAGAATGCTGTAAAAGGTTTTAGTTGAAGAAAAAATGGCCGAGAAAAACGGGCAGACGTATATAGTTCATCAAGTTTATACTGAAAGATTTCTTTATACTCCTAAAAACCAACCGTTTTTACAGGGCCAATCACTAATAATTTTATGAATTCTTCAGCGATGAAGTTTGATGAATATTTCATGTTTTGGTTCAGCCACCATCGTATCACTGACATATACAAAGATGTCATCCATTCCAAGAATAAATCCCGGGATATTAAGATATGATTCGGGAAGCTGCTATCCATTTTTCCCATGAGGGCTTGCTGAAACTTTTGATTAATGTCTATCATCTGCGGATCGTTAAGCAGTACCTTGTATAGCACCGCATCATCTTCCACAACTTTAAGAATTCCACGAATATTTTCTTTGAAGCTGCTATATTCTAGTTCTCCATCAACAATATGTGTTTCAGGGGCTACCAGTTCTATGATATTAGCTAACGCTTGGTCCGCTGTTTTTTGCAGCAAATCAATAAATGCATCCCGAATGACTTTTTGTGTTTTTATAATACGTAAGTCCTTATTTCGAATCATTTTAATACCTCCTGTCTACTATATTCATAATAATCATCATATATGAGATTCGTGTCGTATAAGCAACAAATCCCTATATGTCAATGATTGAAGACTATTACACAAGAATATTATGCTGTGTTCATACTTATTTGAAAGGAGTTTTAATATGACAAAGAAATGGCAACCTGATGATTTTCCGGTAGGACTCTATGAGCTGCATCCTGATGCAAGCGTCAACTTCCATATGAATGTGTTCTATAACTGGACCAATGATAACGTCTTACTTGAAGAAATGCGCGAAGTAGGCAAAACTGCTCACAACTATGAAACATTAATTAAACGCTTTATAGAACTTGGAGACGAGTCTTTGAAAAAAGGTGCAAGATTACGTGCAGCCTTTTATTTCAGAGGCGCTGAGTTTTTTAGTCCACAATCAAATTCACTCAAACAAAATTTACGTGATCAGTTTATTCAGCTCTCCAAAGAAGCTTATGGTATTACAGATGAACAGCACTATTTAATTCCCTATGAATAAGGCTATCTTTCCGCTTATCGCCTTTCGGCAGAAAATCCGAAGAAGACTTTGGTTTTATTTGGAGGTTTCGACAGTTATATTGAAGAGCTTTTCCGAATGTCTATGGTATTCAGAGATGCTGGATATGATGTAATTATGTTTGAAGGTCCAGGACAAGGCAGTGTCTTGGAAACCTACAATATTCCAATGACACATGAATGGGAAAAACCAGTTAAAAGTTTGCTTGACTATTTCAAGGTTGAAAATGTAACACTTATAGGCCTCTCTTTAGGCGGCAATCTTGTTTTGAGAGCAGCTGCTTATGAACCAAGAGTTAAAGAAGCAGTTGCCTATAATATATTAACGGATTTTTTTGAAGTGTTAACGCATCAAATCCCTCCTTCCTTCCGGAATAAGCTCAAAACCATGATTGATGAAGGAGATTGGCAAACCGTAAATGATACCTTAGCTCAATTGATGAAGCAGAGTTTAATGCTAGAATGGGCTCTTGCTCAAGGCATGCATGTTACAGGAAGCAACACTCCTTATGACTTCATTAATGGCACAAAGGCCTAAAACGCAAATCAATTCTCTCATTTAGTAACTCAGGACGTCTTGCTGCTTGCAGGACAAAACGATCATTACGTGCCAATCAATCAGCTTACAGATCAAATTTTGACGCTAACAAATGTTCGATCACTCTCAGCAAGAATGTTTACTCCTCATGAAACATCTGATACTCACTGCCAGATTGGTAATATTGGACTGGCTTTGCATGTTATTCTAAATTGGATGGAACAAACAGACTAAGTCTTAGAAGCTGCAAACTATAAATTTTATACAAGAGCTCCCTTTGACATACATCACATATGTATGACTACTCAAGGGGGTTTTTGCTACGTCCTCTCTCCCATTTCCCCTTTCTCCAAAAATAAACATAGTAAATCCCCCAACCAATGGGTCATTCTGTAAACTAAATCTCTCTTTCAACCGATAAATACATATGCTGGGTTGTTTATTAAATATCCCCTCTCGTCCCTTTATGAGCATACATATCTATCTTGACTCAAATTTGTACCTAATCTGCGGCTTCTATTATGAGAAGCAAATTCAAGATGACGTGCTTCACTTGGAAATACCCATCGCATCTAGAAAGGAGTCATGAACTCACTTGAGCGTAATATCAGATGGGATCGGATATGAAAGCCTACGCTTTTATGGTCCCTTTCAGCCACTACACATTGAACTACTTCAAATAACACGTGCCATCAACGATCATGCCTATTTACACATCAGTGGCATGCTCTCCGAAGAACAGGGAGCGGCTTGTATTGGTCAAAATATGGAGCAAGAGCCGATTGTGATTCGTCAGTTGAATGATCAGGGACAATCGCTAAGAGGACTGTTCCACGGGATCGTTACGCAAATGTCTGTGAATTGCACACGTGGAGTATATACCTTTGAACTGGAGGCCGCTTCCCATTCGTATCAGATGGATATTAAGCGTAAAAGGCGCTCCTATCAAGATATTCACCGCACTTATGATGATTTGGTCACTGCGCTGGTTCGGAAATATCAGTACGGAGATGCCATTGATACGGTAAGCAACCATGCCAAACTGGAGACATTTGTTTTACAATATGAGGAGACCGATTGGGCGTTTTTAAAACGTCTCGCTTCTCGCTTTGGTTCCGTACTCGTGCCAGAAGTAACCGCAGCCTCGCCCAAGGTTTTCTTCGGAATGCCTGAAGGCAAACAGCATAAGGTGGAGCGAGATGTATTTTATCGAGTACGTAAAACGTTTCATGAACTGGATGCCGAAAAGCTAGGAGAACAACGTGCTGGCTCGTATATCACCTATATGATTGAATGTCTGCAATACTATGCGCTCGGCGACCTCATTACGTTACCCATCGGACAAGGAAAAGAACTGGTCGTGGTTCGCGCAGTGACACAGTTAGCAGATGGCTTACTACGTACCCGCTATGATCTTCAAGCTGAACAGGATATTCGCTATGCCCGGTATGACAACGATCAGGCGACCGGGATTTCGCTGGCAGGAACGGTGCTCAAGGTAAAACAGGATTTTGTACAGCTTCAACTGGACATTGACCCGAAGCAAGATCCTTCCAAAGCCTGCTGGTTTCCGGTGTCCACCCGTTATGTCGCCGAAGAACATAGTGGCTGGTACGATATGCCTGAAATCGGGGAACAAGTGGAATTGTATCTGCCTACTCACCGCGAACAGGATGCCTATGTAACGGATTCGCTGCGACAACAACGCCACACAAATGGACAGCCAAATGTAAAGGTATGGCAACATATGCAAGGTAGCGGTGTCGAAATGTCTGAGCATGAGCTGAACCTATCCACCTCCGGTGAATTTTCCATTACACTGCATGAAAGTAACGGCATTACAATTGATAGTCCCGGGAATGTGCTGATTCAGGGTGGTCACGTGAAGCTCGATGCTGGGCAGGAGCTTTCACTTGAAGCTGGAATGGCACTGTATTTAAAAGGCGGAGCCAGTAGCATGGTATTGGATGGTGAGACGGATACCAAAGCTCCAGTGATTTATCAGGAAGGAACGGTAAAAGCACCTGTTTTCGTTGCTGACCTCCCTCCTGTGCCTGAGCCGCCACTGATGAGCATTAAAGCCTATGAGGCCGCACAAGCTGCATCAGCAGCTAAGACATCATCGAGCAGCCAAGCCTCTACCCCTAAAGCAAAAGTCACAAGTCCAGCAGAGCTTAAACAGGCGAATGCCTTGATGGGTACGGTGTCCAAGCTATTAGGCTCCATTCCAGTGATGGGAAAAGTGGCTGGCGTTGTTGCAGGAGCGCTAAGTGGACCTGCAGGAGGTGTGATTCTGAGAGCAACCGCAGCGATCCCTGTTCGGAGCAAAGGAACCCCTACCGTTGGAGGCAGTAAGGGGAACGGCATTCATCCGTTGAAACACTTGGCTGGTCTAGCATTACAAGGGTTAATCACTCAGTATGAACATGAGCAAGCGAGACATGCCTACTATAGCAAATGGATTCTGGGGAAAGTGTATACAAGCGCACGTCAAATAGTACATTCCGGCAGCCGATTAGAGCTGATCCAAAACTTGCTGACAACATCGAAAACCATGGTTCATGCCTATCAACAGGTACCTAAAAGTGTTAAAGATAGAATGCTGAGGGAATATAAAGAACAAGAAAAAGCTAGGGCTGAAGCTGCTCTTAAAGCAGAAAAAGAAGCTAGAGCTAAAGCCCTTAAAGCGAAAAAAGAAGCTGCGCCACCAGAGCTTACAGATGAAGAATATGAGAAAATTCAAAGAGATTATGTCTATTGGTCTTCATTAGAAAATCGCAGACCTGAAATTCCGCTAGGAAGCTACCGTGCTGAGGACGGGGTGGTTCGTACAGCGAATGGAAATCCAGATTTTAAATACTACGATGACTGGAAACAAAACTATCAAGGAGATTTTTTGATTCTATCTAATCAAGAGGGCATCACACCGGAAGAACAACGATGGATGAGCTATGCAAACATATTTGCAGAGCCAGTGCCACTTGACGGTCGAGGTGGTGAAGGTAGAGCCCTTAAAAATGAATTCTCCAAAATGAGCAAAGAAGGGGCATTCGAGAACGCTAGGCTCGCAAGAGAAAATGTGAGGAGAATCCAACAGCGAATAGATCAGAAAAGCATCACCACAAAAAATGCATCCGAGCCTATTGAGGACGTATCAGAAGTTATGCCTTCAAAAGCAGGTAAACTCAAGGAGAAACTTCCTAAAACTGAGGGGACGGGTAAAGCTAGTGAATCTTACTTATCATCAGAGATGGAGCAAAAAATATTAGGGGGAGAGAGAATACCAGGTAAAAATGGAGTTAGAGGGGGTCATTCACCTAATGTGGTAAATAATAAAAATCCTAATTATGCAGTAGAAGTTCTCAGAGAGAATCCAGATGGAACTAACTTTGTTCAATTTTATCATCAGTTTCCGGATGGAACTCTAGCAAAGCTTAAAAAAAGCACAGTATTCCCTGATTCATGGAGTGATGAGAAAATTATAGGCTCCATAAAAAAAATTAGCGAAACGCCAGCAGTTGGGAGCCGTACATCAGATGGGGCAACTACAACTTTGCATAGCGGTACTGTAGATGGTGTTGAAATAGATGTTATTAAAGAAGGCAATAACATTACTGCTGGATATCCGGTGGGAGGTAAACCAACGCCAGGATTTGAGCCAATAAATTAGTGGAGGCAAATTTATGAAATATGAACAATTTGACAAATTAATAACTGAAATGTCTGGAGAGAATGCTTCAGATGATTATTGGTATGATGTTGGAGTAAATGACGCGATGAACTTGTTGGAGAATTTCTCCGAATTAGATTGGGAACTTCTTAAAAAAAATATAATGGATAAGTCGTTAGAGTGGCAAAAAAGAGTAGTATATTGCTTTGAAGAAGAAAATGATCCAAGAGAAATTAATATAATATTAACACTTATTGATACAACAGACAAAGAACTATTTGAAATGGGTATCGATTCTTTAAGATTTTTAATTAATGAAAATAATAAAGATTGTATAATAAATAACAATGAACTTATGGAAAAATTGAGGGAAATGGCATCAATTGATAATATGTCAGGTAGAATATGTAGGGAGTTTCTTAATAAATTACAACTATGAATCAGTACACATTAATCATCCGGTTAAAACTGCAGATGATACTTCAATGGAATCGTTTGAACAGATTCAAGCAGAAAAAAGGTTCTTAGAGTAAATTCGAATACTTACCAACAAACCAAACACTAACTGATTCAAGCACTCGATAAACTTACAAAAGCTCATTCCAACTTGTTTTATTAGTAGGGATGAAATTTTATTCCACACAAAACCAATGACTTGCCATCCCTCCCCATCAGAGTTAACATACACACACTCAAACGACTAAGGGAGGGAAATTCACTATGTCAAATTGGCCGGATTGGTTTCTCGAAGCATTACGCCAGCAGTTTTATCAACAACATGATTTAAACGTAGCAGAATGCCTACGAGCTTCACCAAACTCTGTACCTTAAATATTCCATGTCTACATTTACTCTAATTAAAAACAAAAACCCACTCAATGAGCGGGTTTCAGCATAGAGACGTGGGGAGTTGAACCCCTATTCCAAACTTTTTCTGCTATGCATTAATTGTTATTATTGCTCCTCAAGCCTTGTGTACCACACTTGAAGAGCAGTTGGTTTGTTACTCATTCCCAAACAATCAAGCATTATTTCTTAATATCAACATGTAATGTTCCATTGATCGTAGTTGAATTTACTGTAGCTCCTAGAACTTCCGAAACAAATCTAAGAGGAACCATAACCCGATTTGGATATTCCGGCATATCGGGAGCACTTGGCATCATCTTTTCTTCATCGTTCACATATGCAACTTTGCTACCCACGGTTAATCGTATAATTGTACCATTCTTCGATTTAATTGTAACTTCTTGTTTAGGTCTGTTCCACGAGACAGACTCTCCCAAGCCCTCAGATATGAATTTAATAGGGACATACACTGTGTTTGTGGATCTATCTATATACGGACTGACGTCTGTCGTCAAAATGCTATTATTTTCGTTTGTGGATTTCTCTCTAAATGGATCTAATGTCAAAGTGCTGTTATTCACAGAAACTTCAACATTATAACTAAATTTGGATCCCGCATGCGCGCTCTCAACTGAGACAGAAGAAACGAACACAAAGATAAAAGCTAAGGGCAAAATTATACGTTTTAACATAGTGTACCACCTCTCTTCATTCATCAACCAGAGCCTCTTCGCTATTTTTTAGATTAACTGCCCAATGAACTGAATTTCTAATTATTACACTAGGAATATTAAAATATTATATTTTTATCGGACATAGAATGAGTATTTCTCGACATTATTACTATTCGTATAATCAATTCTTCCGCCGTGATTCCATACGTCATCACTTAAATTGGTAACATTTTGAGGATATTTCGCACTGGCGCTATTGTTAACTAGAAAGCGCATATTATTCCAAACGGCAGATGTGAATCCATGCTTAAAAGGAATACCACTATTTGATACTCCATTCATAGCTATGGCAGTCACTCTCTTAACAGACCGTCCAGTCGTCCCCAGCCCATTAAATTTAACCACATAAATATTGGAATAATTAATTTGCTCTCTAATGGTTAAAGTAGGCTCATCAGATTTTCCAGCATAGTAAAATACTTTGTATCCATTTATAGTAGCGCCATTATCAAATCTTTTAGATCTATAAACATAGGTTGTATCTCTAGAATTCGGCTGGCTATAGCCGTTGTCATCTCCTTCGTTGACAGTATGGAGTACCTTTGCATGGAAAACAGGATACCACCCGGCTGGAGTAGTCTTAGATCTCAAACCCTCAAACCCAACTTCCGCGACTCCATCTATTCCTGTATACATATAAGCGGCTTCATTATCATCATCGGCATTTGCAATATCATAAGTTGGTAGGGTGATAGAATCTGCCATTACACCATTATACACGATGGACGAATTGCTTGCTGGCGTTTGAAGTCGATGAAATGCTCCCGTTTCCTTTCCAGCAGTATTACCTCTATTCGACAAAGTAGACTGAAGGGTGATTTTATGGTCACTCACTTTGCTCTCGCCCAGTTCATCTCCTTTATAAGTTGCATCAGTAACTTTCTTTTCAAATTGGTCTTTAATATCTCCTTGTTTTGAAGAAGTAGCATCAACCAGATCGCCAGCTTCGTTAATATTCAATATAACCACTTCGGCATCCTGCAACTTTTCGATTTTTTGAATTGTATCCTGTTTAAGTACTCCTTTTTCCAAAAGGCTATCAACAGAATGGTCAAAAACTTTGTTGCTTAATGTTGATATCCCTTTTGCAGCCGCAGGAGCCTCCAGTTGGATTTCTTGCTCAATAGCTTCTTTAATGTACTGGTTAAATTCATTCGACGAGGGTTCTTGCCCTTGAGCATTTGCAGCCAAGCTCGGAATGGAAACAGCCATAAGTAGAATAGAAAGAGTAATCTTCGTTTTCTTCAACATAATAATAAATTCACACTCCACGTTTTAATGTAATGCTATAATCGAAAGCTGGCCAGCGTTTCTTCAATTATGGAAATTTATTCATAAAAATGACACTACGTGCATTATAGTGGATAACATTTACAGAATCAATATTTTTATTTGTAATAAAAAAGAAATAGAATATTTTATGTAATTCTGTTCAAACTACTTAATACTAGAGAGATGCCTCTATAACAGACATCCCTTTACACAAAACAATGATTTGCCATCCCTCCACATCAGAGTTAACATACACACTTCAACCACAGGAGGGAAAATATACTATGTCAGATTAGCCAGAATGGTTTCTCGAAGCATTACGGCAACGATTTTATGTATTAGAATTAGCCAGTGAACAAAACGCTTCATATTTATCAGATCAGAAGATGAACATCTATTCACTCAAATTGAGCAACTGAAAGGTAATCAAACTGAAGATATTCAACATCTACTATCTGAATGGGAAGAAGCCATAGGCTATCAACTAAGTCAAGACAAACAATCCATCTATATGGAAGGAGTGAAAGACGGAATTCGATTGATCCTTCCCGTCATACAACCCACAAATATTCGTTAGCCTATTGATCCGTTTTAGTCTATGGTTCTCTAGTTCATAAACTCATTTAACAATGATCTATTAATGCTCGATAATTTCATCTATGCTCATTCTACTTTTCAAGGTAAAAACAAAATGCGCTGATGAGAGAACGGTTATCTTCTTCACCAACGCATTGAATAATTTATCAACAAATTGTTCCAATATATCTTCCCGTAAGCTTAGGATTTGTATGACTTCATCGACTCGCTCTTTAATTTTTTCCTTCTGATCCTCTTCCTCCTCTAATATCACCATCTATTGCCTTAACTCGTTGAGTTCACTGGAAAGTCTGTCTGTTCGTCTCTTCATTATATACAATCTCATCAATCTGATTCCGTGGGTAATGACAATTGTATGGCTTTCCATATTTGACCTCCTCATCTAAATAAGTGATTGGAATGTGAAAGGTGAATTCTCCCACATCCCTCTCTAACGGCTGACAAGCCACATGGTTATGCTCGGAAGTCTGCTAGACAAGTGATGGAAGCCTTCGTTGTCTTAATAATATGTTTAATGGTGATCGACTTATTCATATTGCAATTGAGGATGGAATCTCCTGTTTTGCGAGCAATACTCAATCCTTCAGCCACACCAAGCCAGCCTCGGTCATCAAACAAGGTATACGTTTCTCCCACTATTTACTCAGCTACTTTTTTGGGATTCCATGCTTTTTTTCGCTGCTTACCAAGGAAATTTTATTAGTCCATGAGATCATCGAGCTTCGCATCCTGTCGTTTGACGTACCTATCAGGGATACTCATATCTTTGTCTTCAGGCCATTGTAACGTGTAGGCTTCTTGTTTCATTATCATTGTATAATTATGGTCTAGCCACTCATCTCATCTCGATATATTACTACCACGCACTCCACATGCCTTGAGTGTACAAAAATGATGACCCTAAGGCCTGGTCGCCCCTTGGCGGAAAATCTATCGTTTTTAGATCGGAGTCTTTATGTCTTTCTTTTTTTATTTTCTACTGAAAGTGTCCCTCCTGATCCATCTGCCCCAAGGCAGTCTTGGTTTTTCTGACTTTCTGACAATCCTGTCAAACATAAAACCAGTAAAATAATTTATTGCTCAACTACCCCAAAATCATCCACATAAACATATCCTGTACCAGGATTCTTGTAAGCATACACTGTTGCCCTGGTAGCGCCTGCTCCGGTTGTAAAAGGAATGTTTACCATTGTCCAGGATGTACTGTCAGATGTTGCAGATGCATCCGTTCCTTCAAAGCCATTAACACCAATTTGAATCCGCTCTCCTATGTCTGCCTTAACCCAGGCGGTACACATATAGCTGGTATTAGGACTTAGCCCCGTAAGTACCTGCTCGATACCATCTTCTCCGGGTCCCAATCTAACACTCTTAGAGCCGCTTCTTGGTACCGATACACTTGCAGCAGTATCTGAATATGTTGCTGCCCATGGTGAGATTATCCCTTTCTCGAAATCAGATTGCCTTACGTTATTAACATAAAGTAAGCTGACACTCTCAAAAACCGGGTCCGGAGGTGAAGAAAAATCATGCCCGGCAGTCCAGTCAGTTCCACCGAACTCATATGCTCCAATATCCGGTGCCGCACCAACATAATCATTCGTGATTCCAGATATTACAACCCCTGCATTAATAGCTGGAGAAGTAGACTGCAACCTGAAATCATATGCTGTGGGATTCACAAATAACGGATTGGTTTCTGAGGTAATATTATTTCCCTCTATATGAGTACCAGGCAGTGTAAAGGCTGTAGTAAAGATATTGTTGAAAATTCTGTCGCCGTACATATCTGACTGAAAATTACTTCCCCAATATCCTACATTTCCGTTACTGTAGGTGGTATTGTTATAAATCAGGTTAAAATTACTGGGTGTATTCAATCTTATCCCTGTATAGTTTCCCCATACAACATTATGATGCACAATATAGCCCTTGCTACCGTTATCCAGATAGATACCAGTGCCGGAATAATTCTTTGCCAGATTATCATGGATGTAATTATGATGAATTACCGTCCCTTGCCCATCCCAGGCAAATTCATAGAGTATTCCGCAGTCTTTTGTCAGCTTTCCTGCATTGTACAGATTATTATATTGTATCTGGCTGTTTTGGGTAGGCATAAATATCAGATAACGCCCAGCGTTATATACCGTATTATGACTGATTAGATGGTTTGCCCCCAATAGATAGATTGCCGGAATATCCGCTGCCGAATAATTTGCTTCATGAATAAGATTATTAATTACCTTATTTCCTGTTCCCTCTATACTCACCAGATTACCGGAACTGTAGGTCAAAGTACTGTCTCTAAGCTCATTATTGGTACCGGACATAAATATCCCTGTACTGTATTGTCTGGTAACATCCGAATCATGACTGACATATTCCGCAATCATATTAGAAATTTTACAGTAATTAGAATTAGACATTTTAATGCTGGAGGCAAAGATATTAATTCCGGTAATATTTATGTAAGAGTGGGAACTTAAATCAAATGCATAAGTCCGCTTCTTTGCTTCTACTGTCAAAGTATTCGGATCAACTCCACCAGGTGCCCATAAATAAAGTCTGCCAGTAATGCTGTCATAATACCATTCTCCCGCACTGTCAAGATCTTTAAGATTACCAGTAATATAATAGCTATTACCGCCTGTCGCTGCAGTATCTATTTGATCAAAGGTAATGGAGCCGTCACTTGAGCTGGTAATGGTACTTTTATAAGATTTGTAGCCTGTTCCCGGAACACTCCAAACCGTTTTGCCAACCCAGTATCCAGGTGCCTGAGTTAAGTTTCCATCCTTGATGGTTGTAGTGGAACCGGAATCAACTGTTGCATATGTTGAATTTAAGGGATCGAGTGTTGGTGAATTGGGCCATCTGGCTTCAAATTGCATTTGCTTATTAACAAATATCTGATTTTTTGTTCCAAGGGAACCCCTCATTTCCGCATAATAGATGGATCCGGAGTAATTTTTCCAGCCAGTAACCGGATCGGCACCGGATACCGTTACGTTCTCTCCTGTATAAGCCTCAAAGTTTATGGGTTTTGCAGAAGTTCCGGAAGTATGAAGTGTTACTGTTTCCCGGTATGTACCACCTCGTATGATGCAGGTATCTCCGGCTGTCATGGTATCTGCTGCCTTTTGTATGGTTTTCCATGGATTTGATAGTGTACCGGTTCCAGTGATGTCATTCCCCGTTGTAGAAACATAATATACGGAATTTGCCTTTACAGTTTCCACACCCAGATTAAAAGTAAATACATAAATCATCATAATTACAACTAAAAATCTAAAGCCTGTTCTCTTATTCATAGCTTACCTCCTGGAATGAATTCTATTTTTAGATACAGCTTCTACGCTTGGGCCTAAGTTCACTGCTAGGTATGTTCTAATATAGAAATTTGTGTATATATAAGCCCTTAATTATTTAATCGACTTATACCGACTTAAAGTTTATGATTCTTTCGGCGAAGCTTCTCCAATACTGAACCCATCCAGCCATTTCATTGACCATGCATGGTATTATTTTCTTTCCGAAATGGGTGCATGAGCATCCAGAGATTAAAGTACGCTATCAAAATGATTTTCCCTCTAATGGAAGAATCGCGTGAAAAGCATGAGACTTATCCGAAGCATGTAGTTCCTAAATTCGCATATATTACTTTCATTGAAAATGCAGGTGTGAACAACGAGAAGTTGATTGCCCAGGCACCTTACGCGGGCATGACAGATGATATTCGTGCGGGTAAGTTGCAAGCATAGTCAATCAAGACGAATTCAACTAAAAAGCCTGAGCCTGTGTCCCATAACGTAAGACAAATTAAAACACCTACCAACCTGGTCATACCCTGTCTACTTGACAGGGGTATGACCAGGTTGGTAGGTGCCCAGCATCTTTTTTAATATTCTCTATAACCATCTAATCTCCATTGGCTATTCTTCTTTCTCTTTTTCATCATGAAGCATCTTCTCTAATACAACATATACAAACTGTGCTCCGTACTTCATGCCCTGCCAGTACAAAGCTTCATTCTCCAATGCTTGCTTGTATTGATGCTTATCCTCCCATTCCGAGAATTCAGGTCTGTTCACAATATCCATCTCAGAAAGTCTCTTCGATTCCTCTGAGCAAGGCATCAGGATCAATATTTACGCTAATTCCCAGTCGGGTCAACAACCAGGTTCTGAATCGCACTTTTACCGCTTCCATTATTCCCCGCAAATACATACATCATTGGTATATGTTTATGCATGAGAACATCCGTATCCGCAACAGGAACAATGTCTCCATCGTTGTATTCTTTTACAATTTGGCCATCCGGCGTTTTATATACAATATAGGTATCGTTCGCTTTCGCATCCAACTTGGCGCGATCTCCTGTAAGCTTAATCAATTTCTCCAGATCTTTAAATTTATCCAAGAGGTTCACCTTCCCTGCATCTGTTTTATTAAAGTAATTGAACCACAGCAAGTTGATTGCACGTCACAGAAGGGAATAACCTTATTTTGTTCAACTCCAAATCCTTACGTTCAAAAATGGTATCCGATCTCGGCACTTGCATATTACCATATTCCTATATTAACTCATGTTACACTTCCCTCTTATCCTCCTACTTCCAAAAATAAACATTGTAAATCCCCCAACCAATGGGTCATTCTGTAAACTAAATCTTTCTTTTAACCGATAAATACATATGCTGGGTTGTTTATTAAATATCACCTCTCGTTCCTTTTTAGCGTACAAACCTTGTTATACATATCTATATGGACTCACTGTTGTACTCATCTGCTGCTTCTTTAATCAGAAGTGAATGCAAGATGACGTGCTTTACTTGGAAATACCCATCACATATAGAAAGGAGTTATGAACTCACTTGAGCGTATTATCAGATGGGATTGGCTATGAAAGCCTACGCTTTTATGGTCCCTTTCAGCCCCTACACATCGAACAACTTCAAATAACACGTACAATTAACGATCATGCCTATTTACATATCAGTGGCATGCTCTCCGAAGAACAGGGAGCAGCTTGTATCGGTCATAATATAGAGCAAGAGCCGATTTCGATTCGTCAGTTGAATGATCAGGGACAATCGCTGAGAAGGCTATTCCATGGGATTGTCACGCGTATGTCCGTACATTGTGTGCGAGGCGTATATACGTTTGAACTGGAAGCTGCTTCCCATTCATACCAGATGGATATTAAGCGTAAAAGGCGCTCCTATCAAGATATTCACCGCACCTATGATGATCTGGTCACTGCGCTGGTTCGAAAATATCAGTACGGAGATGCCATTGATACGGTAAGCAACCATGCCAAATTGGAGACGTTTGTTTTACAATATGAGGAGACGGATTGGGCGTTTTTAAAACGCCTCGCTTCTCGCTTCGGCTCCGTACTTGTACCAGAGGTAACCGCAGCCTCGCCCAAGGTTTTCTTCGGTATGCCAGAAGGCAAGCAGCATAAGGTGGAGCGGGATGTATTTTATCGAGTACGGAAAACGTTTCATGGGTTGGATGTGAAAAAGCCGGGAGAACGTGCTGGCTCGTATGTCACCTATATGATTGAAAGCCTGCAATACTATGCACTAGGCGACCTCATCACGTTACCTATTGGACAAGGCAAAGAACTGGTCGTGGTTCGAGCAGTGACAACCTTAGCAGATGGCTTACTCCGCACCCGTTATGATCTTCAAGCCGAACAAGATATCCGCTATGCGCGGTATGAAAACGATCAGGCTACTGGAATTTCGCTGACAGGAACGGTGCTCAAGGTACAGCAGGATTTTGTACAGCTTCAACTGGACATTGACCCGAAGCAAGATCCTGCCAAAGCGTGCTGGTTTCCCATCGCCACCCGTTATGTCGCGGAAGAACATAGTGGCTGGTACGATATGCCTGAGATCGGGGAACAGGTGGAATTGTATCTGCCCACCCACCGCGAACAGGATGCCTATGTAACGGATTCGCTCCGACAACAACGCCACGCAAATGGAAAGCCGAATGTGAAGGTATGGCAACATGTGCAAGGTAGCGTCGTCGAAATGTCTGAGCATGAACTGACCCTATCCACCTCCGGTGAATTTTCCATTACACTGCATGAAGGTAACGGCATTACGATTGACAGTCCGGGGAATGTGCAAATTCAGGGTGGTCACGTGAAGCTTGATGCTGGACAGGAACTTTCACTGGAAGCTGGAACGGCGCTGTATCTAAAAGGTGGAGCCAGCAGCATGGTATTGGATGGTGAGACAGATACCAAGGCTCCGGTGATTTATCAGGAAGGTACAGTGAAGGCTCCTGTTTTCGTGGCTGACCTCCCTCCTGTTCCAGAACCTCCATTGATGAGCATCAAAGCATACGAGGCGGCGCAAGCTCCATCAGCAGCTAAGACATCATCAAGCAGCCAAGCCTCTCCTCCTAAAGCAAAAGTCACCAGTCCAGCAAAGCTTCAACAGGCGAATGCCATGATGGGGACAGTATCCAAGCTATTAGGCTCCATTCCAGTGATGGGAAAAGTGGCTGGTGTTGTAGCGGGTGCGCTGAGTGGACCTGCGGGTGGTATGATTCTGAGAGCAACCGCAGCGATCCCTGTTCGGAGCAAAGGTACAAATCACGCTGTAGGTAGTGCTCCTAAAGGTGGTTTGCATCCACTGAAGCATCTGGCTAGTTTAGCGCTCCAAGGGCTAATAAACCAATACGAGCATGAACGGGCTAAGGAAGCTTATTATAGCAAGTGGATTTTAGGCAAAGTGTATACGAGTGCACGTCACTTAGCGCTTTCGGGTGGCCCACTGGAACTGGTCCAAAACCTGTTAAAAGAGTCAAATGCCATGGCTCATGCATATCAGCAGGTTCCTAAAAATATTCAGGAGAAATGGCTCCGGGATAATGAAGAAAAACAACGCATTCAAGCAGCACAAACACAGAAACATGAGAATTCTAAACTTGCATTATGGCGAGAAAGAAAAACTAGTGAATATACTTCATATTGGAATCAAACTGATTATTTTACAGCCAACTGGTGGCAGGATGAAAATAAGCTAAAACAAGCAGAGCAAGCACTGCGCACTGAAATTACAATGAAGCGCAAACTATCACTGTATGATATTAAAGATCCTAATAAATTGGCCGCCATCCAGCGTATCGTCAACGCAAAACGAACGCAAGTATGGGATGAAGGAACTCTCAATGCCATTGAAGATGGTTTGGTATCGATGGGTGTGGATTCTTCAAATGCTATTGAGTTGGACAAAGAGAAAATGGATGCACTCATTTCTCGATACAATCAAGGCTTCATTGGACAAAAATCTGGAGATTACATGGAAAGGACAGGCTTAAGCGATTTAGTCGAAGATACGACCTATGGAATTGTGGCAACCCGAATCGGTATAGGGAGTGCTGGAAGTTCTCCTGCCAGGTCCAGCCAACCACCTATTGCAGAAAATCCGCCTGGAAAACCCAATCCAAAGGGTGGCCCAGGTGTAAACAGACCCATTGATGAGTTCAATGATTCGGCGGTTTATAATGGGGCAAATTCAAGTAGACCCAAGGAGTCACCTAAACTACCGAATTCGAGCAAGCTTCCTAAAGATACTCTAAAAGCTTCTAATGTTGGTAGTGTAGTCAAGAGTGGAAATAAAACAAAATATACGAATTCAGCTGGTAATGAGTTAATTTGGGATGATCAACATCCGAAAAATATTAATCGCGATATTGATAATCTTTTAAACAGTAAAGACCCGGGAAAAGCTACTGAGGCAAAAGTAGCTTCCGCTGTTAGAGAAAATAAGGAAGTAACAGCATTTGGCCAGAAAATTCAAAGGGCAGATGGTAACCCGGCGGGCGATTTTGACGTAGTCACTAAGGATGAAATTATTGAAGTTAAGAAATCATTAAAAGCCGTTACAAACGTTGAACAGTTTGATAAATACGTTAATGTAAATCATGACGGTTATTTTAATCATAAGCAGAAGAAAGTCATTTTATATATTGACAAACCATTGACTAAATTACATCAGAACGATCTAATAAAATTGGAAATCATTAAATCTAAAGGTGTTACTATTGTAAACTCTATAGATGAACTCAAGGGGGTATTAAAGTAAAGATGGGGACTCCGGCAGTTATTTTAACGAATAAAGAGAGATATTCTCCTGAGAAGTTGTTAGCAGATAGTATAGTTGCAGCCTTTCACTCGGATGCATCGCTCTACTTCTACAATAATAAAAATTACTCAAATGAGGGGAAGTTTTCATATACAACGCTGAATATTAATAATAGATCCTTTGCGAAGAACAACGAATCTTCATTAATCTTTTATATTCATAGTATAAATAGTTCAAGTATTGATTTTTACTATCACGAAGATTTAGGATTAGATACAAATTTATTGCTATGTCAAGTCGGTCATATCGAGGATATTTATGGTAATCAAGAGTTGATATTCAATTTTATTTACGAATACCTCAAGCTAAATCCTGATGATTATTTTTGGATTGCAGATTATGATTGGGTTTACAGTTGGGAAGACATTCAAAAATTAAAATCATTACCGTATGACCCAGATTGGTGCTATAAGAATCCCAAAAACTAACTTATAAGTACAATGTGACAACAAGATCGTACAGTGCAACTAAAAACCAGACATTAAAAAAGACATAAAATTAGTAAACTTTAAAAGGCTTATTTCGAATTGAATCTATGAGTAGGATGAGCTTTTTTTATACTCAAAATCAAAAGAAGACGAAATTAATGTCAAAACAGATATAGATAGCAAGCATGCAAAAAAAAGAAATATTGCTGACGTACTTACCGGATGGTATAAGGGAGGATTGGGAAGCCCAGAGCAGATTAGGTGGAGGAATATGACCTCACCGCATTAACTCTAGACTAGAGCGTACTGGAGGTTTGAGTAAAATGGACTTTAGGTTATCCATTGGCTCTGATTTGTCTAGAGAAGCCTTGGGGAAGTTGCTTTACAATATGATATGTGAAGTGTTAGTAATGGAAATAAATTTTTATAAAGTAGAAGTAAAAGATTGGTCTGATGCTCGACAAGTGAGTATTAGTTGTACTTATTTTTCTATAAGCATTAATTTAGATGATGAGGATGACTATTTAGAACGTTTTCGAGAAATGAACCTCGAAGATCACGGCGTAGATACAAATGTTCTTATTAGTATTCAATTTGTATCGCGTACTTTTGGCATTGGATGGTTAAAGCTACTAGAAGTTATTGGAAAACTATTACGATTAAACGATAAAGATTTGGTTGTTGAAGATGATTCCTCATACCCACTATTAAAAAGAATTAAGGTGCGTTTATTTATCAATAATAATCTGGATGAATATCAAACCAGGTATATCACTAAAGAAAATCTAAAGCTACTGAATTACCCTTATTTAGAAGAAGATTTTTTTAAAGATAGCGAATGTAAAAGGTAACTTTTTCCTGTTTATTATATGATAAAAGTGGAATCAGAGTATCCTAAATAACATTTTTCAATTACGTCGAACGAGTCGATTATGGTCAGATACTACCATGATTGACTTGTTCTTTTTACTTTCCTCTTGCCCCTAATGCCGTTTGGTAATATGAACAAGCTGGTGAGAACATTAGAGGATAGAGGGTTGAGGATAAAGGTGAAAGACGAGAGATCCCCAATGGCAGCTATTTAACTACAGATGGTGAAAATATAAAATCACCAATGCTAGATTAGTACACCTTTATAAGAAAGTGAGGTTATAGTGAAATGATACTTACTCTTGATATAAGTAATGAAGAATTTGATGGAATTATAGATGGTGATGGAGAATTTACACCGACTATTTTTTTGAATTTTCCAAGTGATATTAGAGGATTATACGAATTTAAACTCATAAATACAGTGATAGATATTTATAATTTTAAAGATCAAATACAAAATCAGGGACTTCATGTAAAAGATGATTCACTTTTTGTATTTGGAAAAATGAAAGTTCGAATTGAAGGGGTCAAAGGTGCGGATTTCAAACTAATTGAAGGTAACCTTCTTGCAGGACGTGAGCAATATTACAGTTGGCCCTATACAATTGATAGCGGTGATATTGTATGTAAATGCGGGGGGAAGTTATCTTTCCTAGAGGATTGCTACGTAGCATTAATGATTGTTACTGAAAGTAAGCCTAAAATAACATTAACATTTAATATTGAGGAGACAGTTCCTTTTAATTTCATGAATAGCAGTAGCATAGAGCAAGCAAATTTAAAAAAAGTAGAGTCTAAACATATGAAATCTCAAGGGAAGTTGTTTGATTTCGACTTTTTCCAAGAGTATTTTAGATCTGGGAGAAGAGCTATTAAGAGTGAGTAGTTCAAATGTTAAATAGAAGAACCATATAATGGCTTATTCTGAAACAATGAGGAGGATGAGCCTTTTAATCTAATCCTGAGAGGAAGAAATATGTGATTGGGAAAATTATGCACCTAATAACAAACGCGTCTTTAGATAAAGATGATAGTGTTATAGTAGCTGCTCTAAAGTTATTAAAGAATGATTGCAATTTAGAAGAATTAGAAGGTGACTACTTTGCTAAACTTGTTAGTATGATTCCTCTGGTTAAAGAACAGAGCACAAAGGCACTTTTAATCGAAACAATTGTGGAATCTCCAGAATTCGTTAGCGACGATACGATGTTGGACGAATATGTGAAACTTATATCAGAAAGTGCGACTAACGTTCAGGAAGCTGTAAGATGTTTAGGTGCATTTACCTCCTCTGGCTGTACAAACAATCAGATATTCTTACAATTGGCCGATAAATTAAATGATAAATTTGCCGTTGAAATACTAGTTTCAATGGGACGTTCTAATTGGGGAGAAATCCCTCATTACTTAGAATCATTTTCTCAGGAGGTTCAAAAAGCACAGAGGATAAAATATCGTTCAGGAATAATTGCAGCCTTTTTATTAATTGTTCATCCCCTGTGTTCAGAATACACTCATGTCAGTTCGTTATCTTTTGGATATCCATTTACTGAAGCGGCTATGAATGATTGGGCGTGGGTAACCCCAAAAAATACAGAACATATAGTACAAAAGAAGATAGTAACCTCAAAAGAAGCTGATATATTGGTGAAATTAGGGGGCTTATTGCGACTTAATATGAACTTGAGTTCAAACGAAGTTGCAAAGCTATACACCGAGTTTTTTGAAGATAAGAACCCATTTGATGTTATTTACACTCTACCAAAATAAAAACATAGCGCCAAAGAAGTCACTGCGAGAGTTGTTTTGTTTTGTATAGAACACGCTCCTATCTTTCCCCTAAAACAATGACTTGAGATCCCTCCACATCTTAACGTGTTTGACTTACAAGAGAAAGTGTTCGAAGAATACAGTGCTGGTAAAGCATAGGCACCAAAGCAGATAAGTAATATTCATATTGATATTGAAGAATAGGAGAATAATTAAATGCTTATAATAAAGGCTTTAACAAAGATGTATGAGGATTGGGGTGAAGATATAGACGATTTCTATATTACTTATAATGTAGATATCGGACCCAGTGAAATAAATGGAGCATCAGACATGTTTTCACTTGAACTAATAAGTCCAAAAAGGTTAGATAGAATGGCAGATCAAGGTGATATTATTATCGGGCATGGTCATTTTATAGCAAAGGACTTTAATGAAAATACACTTGAAACAACATTAAACCGTATCATTAATAAATGCACAGATGATGATATTAATAAGGCATACAAAAACCTATCTACATATTTTCGTTGGGAGATGGATGAATAATTAGAGATCTGGCTGATTTATATACACACAGTTAGCCCTATAGCAGATTTCACAAAAACAATGTCGTGATCACAATCACGGTTTAGACTGTAAATTTAAGTTAAAATACAAACAATTTTAAATTTATTTCAGCTGAAGTCAAAGTACCGTGATCGATCACAAAGAAAAAACAAGGAAGTGTACAAAGATGAAAAGAACTGATTTACCTCTTGTCTATTCATGTTCTGGATGTTCCTCCGCAGCACAAACCGCTAACATGATCGCTATACAAATGGATCGAGAAAAAGTCGCTGAAATGTCCTGTATAGCTGGTGTTGGTGGTGATGTTAAACCCCTTGTCAGAACAGCGAAATCGGGACGTGACATCATTGCAATTGACGGCTGTCCCTTGTCCTGTTGCAAGAGTTGCTTAGCAAGGCATGAGGTTCAACCCAAACACCATTTCCTGCTGTCTGACTTTGACGTACCCAAGATCATAGGAGAAGATCCTAACCCTGATCATTATAGGAATGCTTACACACAAATCTTAGAACAAATCGGACAATAATTCTTAGTCAAAGTTAAGATATGTACCGAAAGATGGCTCTTATTATGTAACAATATCATAAATAGTTTTTACTGGTGGCTCCTAACACATCATTAAGGGCCACCAGTATTTTTTTAGTCCCAGTTTAATCATTGGATATAAAAATCCTTAAGAATTTGGAGCACTAATTGGAGTCATTTTTCAAATTTTCAAGCAGCTCATTTGCAACATCTGGCAAAGCGTTTTCAAACACTTTTCTTACAAGTACTATACATTCTTTTTTTAATACTTTTCAGATAACTAAGGTTCCCCCTCCTATATTCAAGCTCCCCCGCCTCCTTGCTGCCTTGTAAAATTACGTCGTTACCATCCAATCAACACAGCAACTATGTATCTGCCTGCTTACCAGGTTTGAGTCGGAGTACTATATCGGTTCCCAACATCACGTTTCCAGCATTTGCACTGAACGGCGATTTTACAGCCATCTTTGCCCTTGAAAATTACTTTACGTATAGCGAAGTGCCTAAAAATAAACGTAATGATGAAATCGGTAAATATCACAAAATGACAACAGATGTTATATTATACTTTGGTTGAAGTTAAACAAAGGAGATGCTTATGATGAATCAAGAACCAAATCAGCAATTAGGTGAGATTATTGAGGAGTTCATACATTCATACATGGCAGAAAACAATAACATTCGATCTCAAAAAGTAATCAACATTGCAGATGAGGATACAATAGCTCATTTAAGGGAAATTGGCTTTCCCAAAAAAGGAAGACCCGTAAAAGAGGTTGTCGATGAAATGAGGAAAAACGTCTATCCTCATCAAGCCTTCATGCAACACCCTCGTTTTTTCGCAATGGTTCCTAGCCCAATGTCTCTTTACTCTTGGTTAGGAGATATCATGACCTGTGCTTATAATACCCACGCCGGAAGCTGGATGCAGAGTTCGAGCGCAAGCCTTTTAGAGGGAGAAGTAATCCGATGGATGTGTGACCAAGCAGGATATCCAGATACTGCCGGGGGTTTATTTCTGTCGGGCGGATCGCTGTCGAATTTGACCGCTTTAGCGGCTGCCCGCAATGCAAAGTTATCCGAGCAGGAATATGCCATTGGAACTGCTTATGTTTCAGATCAAACTCATTCATCGGTCGCCAAAGGGCTACGCATCCTCGGATTCCGTAGTGATCAAATCAGGAAGGTTCCAAGTGATAAAAATTTTCGTATGGATGTTTCAGCCTTAGAGAAAAAAATAATGGATGATCAGGCGGCTGGCATGAAACCTTTTGCGGTCATTGCCACGGCAGGCACAACCAATACAGGAAGCATTGACCCGCTAAACAAAATTGCTGACCTATGTGAAAAACATAATATTTGGTTACACGTGGATGGAGCTTACGGTGCGTCGATTTTGGCTTCTTCGAAATATAAGTCTCTTTTGAGCGGGATATTGCGTTCAGATAGTATCACCTGGGATGCACACAAATGGCTAATGCAGACCTATTCCTGTAGCGTGGTTTTAGCCAAAGATAAGCAGCAACTCAAAAACTGCTTCAGCACACGCCCAGAATATTTGAAGGATGCCGAGACTGATGAAGAACATATTAATTATTGGGATTTGGGTCCAGAGTTAACCCGGCCTGCTCGAAGTTTGAAACTATGGGTGACACTGCAAGCTTTGGGGACTGATGCTGTCGGTGAAGCCATAGAGCATGGAGTTCAACTCGCAGAATGGGCTGAAGATGAAATCAAAAAACATAATCATTGGGAAATTGTATGCCCCGCGCAATTAGCGATTGTTAATTTTCGATATGCACCACCTGGGCTATCCGATCAGGAATTAGATTCACTCAATAAAAGGATCTCCCAAGAAATGGTGACGAACGGGTACGCCACAGTGCTTACGACACAACTCAATGGAAAAACGGTTCTCAGAATCTGCGCAATTCACCCGGACACTAGGGAAGATGAGATAAGAAATACAGTTCAGCTTTTATCGAATATAGCAAGATCATTGAATGAGAAAAAAGTTTTTTTGTGATGTTCAATTGTGAAAATGAAGTGCTACACTTTCTGTAAATAGATAAAAATGCTCAGCATTACGAAAATAAGAGGGGCACGCCGCCCCTCTTTACTGTTTTCCCAGACATCTTCCAAATTATTTGCCATTGTACAATGCAGTAACAATGAACAGCACTCAATCCTAAAACGTACGCACTCCACATGTGTCAAAGAAGGACAAACTATCACTGCTCCAAAGCAAACATGCGATCTTACGCAACCTATCTCAATTCACGGAGGGTGAAAAATGAAGCGAAAATATTTTTATAGAACGGCTGTAGTATCTCTTGCAGTTCTTGTGAGTGCTATATTTGGAACCTCTTCTTATAACGCTAATGCAGCACCGATTAATCACTCTATTCATGTCAAAGGAACCTCTTTGCTCAAAGTGAATGATTATGATGTTTTGTACTGCACACCGATTGGTCCCTACGTTAATGAAGAAAAACGTCTCATGGTTCCGCTTCGTTCCGTTGCCGAGCTTCTTGGCGCAAAAGTTGATTATAACGGTAAACTTCAGGAAGCAAAAATCAGGTGGAGTTCAAATGAAATTGTGTTTCAAAAGGGAGCAAAAACATATAAACTGAACAATACTCCAGCACAGATGGACACTCAGCCCGAAGTGATTCAGGATGCCTTTGTCATTCCGCTTGGAGTATTGCTGAGAAGTATGGATATCCCGTTTGAGTACAGGAACAACAAAGTGATTTTAAAAAATCCGTCTTTTGACCAAAGCAAGATTTTTCAAGAAGTAATAGAAGCGGACCGAGGAAGATTCATTCTTGACAATCCTTCTGCACTGGATATTCAAAATTTCAAGCTTGTGGAAGAGAAAAACTCAGCAGGCGAAACCAGAGGGAGTATTACGGTGAGTGGATTAAATCGGACAGGCTCTACGATTAGAGAAGGGAAAGAAGATTTGCACATCATTTGCTTATTTAATCAAACGTTGGATATGGATGCAGACTTCGCGTCTATAGATATCCCGGATCGAAAACGTCCAAAAGTTAATCAAGAAGACCGCGTGTCTCAAAGTCTGTCGTATCTTAAAATAAATGACCCTTTGCAGTATATGCTAGCTGCCGGAAGAACATTAAAAACGAAGAACGAACGAAAATAGTAATATTGGAGAAGTTTAATCTCAATACAAATGCTTGGTAGTCGGTCTGAACAGACTCTGTCAAATAGATATACAATACTAAAAATCAATTAAAAGGCCCTTAGCTCTTTAACTGATAAGAGTATGTCTTGAGTCATGGCTTTTCTTATGCTACCTCGCCCATTGGCTAGATTAGTTTCTCGAAGGATTACAACAGCTGTACTAACGTAGCAGAATTCTACAACTACAAGCTCACTTAACTCGATGTCTTAAATATTTAAAGCAAAAACCCGCTCAAGAGCGGGTTTCAGTATAGAGACATGGGGAGTTGCCCCCCTGTTCCGAACTTTTTAATATGCATTAAAAATTTTCACTCCTCAAACCTACGATCCAAGATTAGAAGAGTCCTTGGTTTGTTACCTATTCCCAAGCAATCAAGCATTATTTCTTAATGTCAACATGTAATGTTCCATTGATCGTCGTTGTATTTACTATAGCTCCCAGAACTTCCGAAACAAATCTAAGAGGAACCATAACCCGATTCGGATATTCCGGCATAACGGGAGCACTTGGCATCATCTTTTCTTCATCGTTCACGTACGCAACTTTGCTACCCACGGTTAATCGTACAATTGTACCATTCGTCGATTTAATTGTAACTTCTTGTGTAGGTCTGTTCCACGAGACAGACCCTCCCAAGCCCTCAGATATGAATTTAATAGGGACATATACGGTGTTTGTGGATTTCTCTATATACGGACTGGTGTCTGTTGTCAAAATGCTATTATTTTCATTTGTGGATTTCTCTCCAAATGGATCTAATGTCAAAACGCTGTTATTTACAGCAACTTCAACATTATACCTAAATTTAGATCCCGCATAAGCGTTCTCAACTGAGACAGAAGAAACGAACACAAAGATAACAGCTAAGGGTAAAATTATACGTTTTAACATGGTTTATTACCTCTCCCCATTTATCAACTAGCCCCTCATTGAGAAGCTAAAACACCGATGCATCCTGTTATTCTCCACTAAAGCTTTTGGCCCATTCAGCAACCCTACGACTGCTTTCTTCTTCTGACAAATCCTCGATCCTGGTCATAATAGACCATCTTACTCCACAAGGATCCAGTATACTTGCGAATCGATCACCTGAAACAAAGTTTGTAACGGGCTCCCTTACTTTCGCCCCTCTTGCTACCGCATTTTCAATGACCTGATCCACATTCATTACGTAAATTCCGAAAGAATAACACGCATTTCCTTCATCTGGCGGCAAGACCAATTGATATGTCGGATTCGCTGCTCCCAGCTGCAAAAAACCATTTCCAAAATCTAATTCCGCATGAACAATGATTGTATTGCCATTCTCATCAGGAAATTCAGTAATATCCTTAACCCTCGCATTGAAAACCGCTTTATAAAACTCTATTGCTTCCGAAGGATTCTTCACGGTAATAAACGGGGTAATAGATGTAAAGCCGTTGGGTATTCCCTTCTTTGTATATTTACCTGACACTCCCACATATTCTCTGCTTTCAGTCATTTTAACTCCTCCTTTAAATGATCGTAACAGTTCAGTTTTATGCTTACCTTCATTGGATTGAATTCATCAATTCATAGTAATGTTTGGAAGCACGTGTCTTATTAAGACTATACCAGGCTTCTAATGTTTTAGAAGAAAACACACCCAGAGCTTTCAACACGTGTACGGAGAATTCCAACGGAGCCATTCCAGATGCAGTGATTAGTTTTCCATCCGTTACAGCAGACTCCATTTTGTAATACTTTTCGCCCGTATAGGTGGGACAGATCATTTTAAGGTATCCCAGATCATTACTTGTATGCGAACGTAAATTCAGCAGTCCTGCCTGGGCAAGTCCCATGGTAGCACCACAAATCGCTGCAACCCATATACCTTCTTCTAAACACCTCTCAGCGACTTTTAAGATCGGTTGGTGAATGGCTTCTGTCCATGTATTTCCACCGGGTAAAATCAATAAATCCGTGCTTTCAATACTGCACTCATCCAGTTTGATGTCAGGCAGGATTTTCAATCCACCCATGGTAGTGACAGGAGTCTTCTCCATTCCCACGGTAACTATTTTGGATGGGACCAGCCCCTTTTTATAATATCTCCCCGAGTTCAGTTCGGCAGTTAAGTAACCGATCTCCCAGTCTGCCATAGTGTCAAATACATAAAGATATACCGTACTATTCATTCACAGGTTCTCCTTATTTTATAATTTATCAAGTGATACCAACCTCGGTAACCCGTGATTATCCCCATTATAAAAAAGCTTCACTGACATCTGCTGTCAGTGAAGCTTTTTAGCGCTGATAATATTCTACTAACTCCGACGCAACAGCAACTAGTTTTTCCTTCAAGCTCTGTGGTTCGATGACTTGAATGGATTTCCCATAGGGGAGGAGTAAATAAGGGACATATGTATGAAGTGATTTTTCCTCAAGCAAAAAGATGGCTTGGTTAGCGGTTCGTTCTTTCAGATGATGCCCCAAAAACCAATGCAGACATAAGTCATCCAATGCCTCTGACTTGCCTTCGATCATTAAAGAAATTAAACCGTCCTTGCCCACTAAATTAGGTAACAGATTTTGCATAAAAAATTCACGAGCCGAAAAAGCCTCAGGCCGCTTAAATAGGCTTGGAGTACGCTTAATCTGTAGAATCCGATCTGCCCGAAAGCTACGGATCTCATTCCTTAGGTGACAAAATGCAACAGTATACCATTTGTTGTTCCAGTAAACCATTCCGTAGGGGTCTATCATTCTATTCTTGGGTTGTTCTTCATGGCTTGTGCGATAATCCATTTCGACAGAGAATTCGTTGGCTACAGCCTGCTCCAATTCTGCCAATATCGGCTGAAGAGAAGGATCTCCCATGCGATTTATCACTTCAAATCCGGCTAAATGACGACTAAGTATACTTTCCTGCTCTTGATTCGAATACATTTTCAATTTTGACGTCGCATTGCTTAATGCCTCACTCAAAGGGTATCCAGCCTCTTTTGCAAAAACCGCAGCATGAAGGAGTGCCTTTTTTTCCTCCATATCAAATAGTAGAGGTGCTCTGATAAAATTATTCAGCAAGCGATACCCGCCATGATGACCCGTGTCGGATATTATAGGCACTCCACTGGCGCATAGTGCGTCAATATACCGATAAACTGTCCTTATATTTATTTCTAACTTTTCGGATATTTGTTTTGCTGTCATTTTTACACCCGAATTCAGCATCCATAAAATGGCCAGCATATTATCGTTTTTTGGCATAATATGAACCCTCCTCTCTCATTAAAGCTCAATCTTTTATAAATATCACTTTATACTCCCTCTTACCACCTATTATATGCTTTTTTCCATCTTATACTTCCCTCTCATATCTCCAAATTCCAGATTTACACATAGTAAATACCATAATGTATGGGTCATTCTGTAAACTAAATCTCTCTTTTAACCGATAAATACATATGCTGGGTTGTTTATTAAATATCACCTCTCATTTCTTAATACAAAACACCCCCAGAATTAATTACATATCTATCTTGACTCACAAATTGTACTCATCTACTGCATCTGTAATCAGAAGCAAATGCAAGATGACGTACTTTACGTGGAAATGCCCATCGCATCTAGAAAGGAGTTATGAACTCACTTGAGCGTATTATCAGATGGGATCGGATATGAAAGCCTACGCTTTTATGGTCCCTTTCAGCCACTACACATCGATCAACTTCAAATAACACGTACCATTAACGATCATGCCTTTTTACATATCAGTGGCATGCTCTCCGAAGAACAAGGAGCTGTATGCATCGGACAGGATATGGAGCAAGAGCCGATTGTGATTCGTCAGTTGGATGATCAGGGACAATCGCTGAGAAGGCTATTCCATGGGATTGTTACACGTATGTCCGTACGCTGTGTGCGAGGCGTGTATACGTTTGAACTGGAGGCCGCTTCCCATTCATATCAGATGGATATCAAACGTAAAAGACGCTCCTATCAAGATATTCACCGCACTTATGATGATCTGGTCACTGCGCTGGTGCGAAAATATCAGTACGGAGATGCCATTGATACGGTGAGCCACTATGCCAAACTGGAGACATTTGTTTTACAATATGATGAGACCGATTGGGCGTTTTTAAAACGCCTCGCTTCTCGCTTTGGTTCCATACTTGTGCCAGAGGTAACCGCAGCCTCACCCAAGGTTTTCTTCGGGATGCCAGAAGGCAAGCAGCATAAGGTAGAACGGGATGTATTTTATCGTGTACGAAAAACGTTTCATGAACGGGATGCGGAAAAGCCGAGAGAACGTGCTGGCTCATATATCACCTATATGATCGAAAGCCTGCAATACTATGCGTTGGGCGACCTCATCACGTTACCTATCGGGCAAGACAAAGAACTGGTCGTGGTTCGAGCCGTGACTACACTGGCGGATGGCTTACTACGTACTCGCTATGATCTTCAAGCTGAACAAGATATCTGCTATGCCCGGTATGAAAACGATCGGGCTACTGGAATTGCACTGACAGGAACGGTGCTAAAGGTACAACAGGATTTCGTACAGCTTCAACTAGACATTGACCCAAAGCAAGATCCTGCTAAATCGTGCTGGTTTCCGGTGTCCACCCGTTATGTCGCCGAAGAACACAGTGGCTGGTACGATATGCCTGAGATCGGGGAACAGGTGGAATTGTATCTGCCCACACACCGCGAACAGGATGCCTATGTCACGGATTCGCTACGACAACAACGCCACACAAATGGACAGCTAAATGTAAAGGTATGGCAACATGTGCAAGGTAGCGGTGTCGAAATGTCTGAGCATGAACTGAACCTATCCACCTCCGGTGAATTTTCCATTACACTGCATGAAAGTAATGGCATTACGATTGACAGTCCCGGGAATGTGCAAATTCAGGGTGGTCACGTGAAGCTCGATGCTGGGCAGGAGCTTTCACTTGAAGCTGGAATGGCACTGTATTTAAAAGGCGGAGCCAGTAGCATGGTATTGGATGGTGAGACGGATACCAAGGCTCCGGTGATATATCAGGAAGGTACGGTGAAGGCACCTGTTTTCGTAGCCGACCTCCCTCCTGTGCCGGAACCACCATTGATGAGCATCAAAGCATACGAGGCGGCGCAAACTCCATCAGCAGCCAAGACTTCATCAAGCAGCACTCCTACCGCCAAAGTGACAAGTCCGGCTGCACATCAACAGGCTAATTCTTTGTTGGGTACGGTGTCCAAGCTATTAGGCTCCATTCCAGTGATGGGAAAAGTGGCTGGTGTTGTAGCGGGAGCGCTAAGTGGACCTGCAGGAGGTGTAATTCTGAAAGCAACCGCAGCGATCCCTGTTCGGAGCAAAGGAACCCCTACCGTTGGAGGCAGTAAGGGGAACGGCATTCATCCGTTGAAACACTTGGCTGGTTTGGCCATGCAAGGGTTGATTAGTATACACGAGCATGAGAAAGCTAAACAAGCCTATTATAACAAGTGGATTCTAGGCAAAGTGTATACGAGTGCACGTCATATTGTGAATTCCGGTGGCACATTGGAACTAGTTCAAAACCTACTGAAAGAATCAAATGCCATGTTTCATGCGTATCAGCAGGTTCCGGAAGATATAAGAAAACGCTGGAGAGCCAATTACGACAGCCGCCTGGCACAGCAACAGCCTAAACAACAAGTTGAGAAGCCTAAGTCTTGGTGGGATCGTTACCTGGAATATACGGGTAGTAGCGCAATGATAAAAAGTCAAATAGCCATGGAACAGGCACACACAGCACAAAATGTGACTGCAAAGTCGGCAGATAGCCTAACTGAAATAGGAACAGGAATTTATGAAGCTAATATGGAAAGGATCCAAAAACGCTACGATTCAGTTGGCGCATATTTGGATTACTTGTCGTACGGTATCCCTAAGGGAATCTATCAGGCTTATATGGAGCGTGCACGTAATCAGGGCAATTCTGGTAGCGATGCTATCAATTTTGCTACGTTCGGAATAACAGAGACTATACGTGGAGCGTTGACACCTAAAGATCCTTTGTCAGCAGAACACTGGTCCAACATCATTGGTCTAGTGGGGATTATTGAGGGAACCGGTTCATTTTTCAAGCCGAAACCTACACTAAAATCACCCGTTAAAGAACCTATTCATGCAGGTCCTAAAATCATAAATGGAAAAACAGAACCACCCCAATCTCCAAATCTGAAGCTCAATAAAGGAAAAGAGATTGGGGGGACGGGTGGTAGTGGGGCTACATTTGAAGGTAAAACAGGACGGGACTACAGTCGATTTGCAATTAATGACCCATCACCACCAAATGTTAAGAACGCAGAGGATTACTTTAAAATGACGAGAGATGGAGATGCAGTTGAACCCCATGAGTGGGGTCTTATATTCGATAAAAATGGTAACCCGATAAGTAAACTTATCACAGACTATCATCCAGGTAAGATTGATGTATCAAAATATAAAGCTTTGTCTAAAGATGGAGTATATACACATAACCATCCTAATAATGGTGTGTTTAGTTGGCAGGATTTGGAGACAGCAAGGGGTTTTGATATGGCAGAAATAAGAGCTACATTACCGAATGGAACAACACTTAGTATAGAACGGGGACCAAATGGCTGGAATTGGGAAAATATGGATACACAAATAACTCTGAATAAAGCAAAACAGAATGTACTTACTAAACCAGAGTACGCAGAATTATTAAGGCAAAGAGATCAAGCGGCGCTAGATATGGCATGGATGAAAGAATTTGCTGAATTGATGGGAGGTAGTTTTAATGTATACAAATAATAGTGAAGAAAGAAAGTTCCTATATGCTAAACCCTATTTTGCCGGAGTGATTGTAGACACAGATTCAAATGGGTTTGATTGGTTTGGGAATGACGAGAGGGGGCAATTAGAGAGAATCATAAAGGAGAGTAACTTTGCTGACCTTATATGTGAATTGGTTCATATTTTCAAAGAAGGACTGCCAAACTACTACGAGCTTTCTTCACTTTTTAGCATGAGTTATGAAATAGTACAAGGATATTTGATATCTCGTTATGGATTAGAAACTGCTCGAAAAGAAAAAGAAGAGTTTGAAAGACGGTTTGGTAAAGGTAAGGCAGGTATGGATAATGGAGACAAAATTATTTGTAGAGTCAAAAACGTTGAACGTAAAGATCAAGATATATCTAAAATAGAAATGGATATTGACATTGAAAGTTTAAAAATCAATGACCTTTATTTATTTGTCAACGAAATACCAGATCTGAATGAACTGAAAACCATTATAGATACAAAGTTTGATGATATTGACATTTATGTTGATAATAAACTAATTATCAAAGATAAAACTTATAGGATTATTATTTTAGAAGATGAAAATAAGATGACTGATTAGTAATTGGGCATTTTCAGAAATAGTAGACTGTCGGTCCAGAGTTTGTAAACACGCCACAATGTGAGCTACCGCCCGTATTGTGGCCTTTTTTTAGTCTGTGGACTGGTGAGGCGGCTTCTTAAAAGGTTCCTCCCCAGTGCCTGACAATATGATTTTTCCACGTTGGAAAATGTCGTTAATAACTTAAAGGCAGTTGATGCGGCAGACGCAGACTTAGATGATATTATACAAATACTGGAGGTCCTTGGAAACAGGCTGCTTCTAGAAGATAAAATTCAAAGGAGAAACTAAAATGTATAAAGTTCAAAGTGCGAAATCCATTGGAGGTGCTATAAAAAGTTGCCAACTTGATAGGTTAAGAGATTTACTTGAGAAAAGTCTTTTTCTATCTTTTTTCATCCATCTTCTGCTTTAAATATTCAGCAATTTTTGATTGTCCTCTTTCAAAGACCTTGCCATTCCTCCTATTAGATTTAACAACCACATCATAACGTCTGATGGATTCACGCAATTGGTCGGCATCATAAATATCAACATGTTTGCTCAACATTTACTTTCTGAAAAAGCTTAAATTTATAAATTTTCCACTTCATTCTCCTTCAATCCAAAACTAAACTCAACAAAAATGCACCCCCTAGCACTCATCGGACAAACCAAGAGGTTTGATCCAATATCTATACTAGGGGGTCCTCTTCTAATGGAGGGAAATTTGCTTTACCCCTTAACCGACCCGGCTGCGATCCCTTCCACAATCCGGTCACTCATGATGAGGAACACGAGCAAAATGGGCAAAATGCTGATCATCAACGTGGCTCCGATTGCTCCCCAGTCGGTCGTATATTGACCGATAAAGTTCTGAACGCCGACGGTCAGTGTTTTATTTTCGTCAGAGCTAATGAACGTATTGACGAAAATAAACTCGTTCCAGTTGTAGATCATATTAATAATAGACGTCGTTGCCATGACGGGGGTGGTCATGGGCAGCACAATCCGGAAGAACATCCGGTTGACGGAGCAGCCGTCCATAACGGCCGCTTCTTCCACTTCACGGGGCAGGGCGTAATAAAATCCCAGCAAGATCATCATCGTTGTTGGCAGATTAAAAGCGACATACGACAGGATGATGGATACTGAAGTATCTGTTAGATGCAGTTTGAGAAACATACTGAACAACGGGATCAAGGTGGAATGGACCGGAATCATGAGTCCGACCATAAAGAGCCCGAGAACCAGCTGACTCCCTTTCCACCGCATACGTGTAATGGCAAACGTAACAAAGCTGGCCAGCAGCACCGTTAGCACCACAGATATGACTGTGATCCACACACTATTGAAGAAATACCGTCCGATATTGCCGCTGGTCCACACATTCATATAGTTTTCCCAATGCGGCTGGGACGGGAGTGCAAACGGTGGAAGGTTAAACACTTCCTGATTATTTTTAAGCGAAAAAAGCATCAGCCACACCAGCGGTAAAAGCTGCGTCACCGCTAAGATGATCAAAAGTATATACAAAGCGGCATAACCGACCCGAGTTAACATTTTGCCGCGAGTAGCGACTCCAAGCGGATAGTTGGCGGCTGCCTGGGTTTTCATATCCTTTCCTCCCTCTTTCTGTCCTTTGTTACCCCTGTTCTAATGGCATGAGTGTTCTATGAATACTGGATGGTGTCACTAGTAGCGGTCACCTTGCGAATCACCCACGTAGCAACCAGACAGATGAGCAGCAGGGCAAAGGCTGTAGCGCTGCCATATCCGAAATCGAAGCTGCGGAACGCCTGGTGGTACATGTACGAAGCCATCACTTCACTGGCCCCGTTCGGCCCACCGTCCGTCATGACGTAGATCAGGTCAAAATATTTGAGTGAGCCGACAATGGACAATATGATCGTCACGTTGATCACCTCGCGCAGCAGAGGCAATTTGATACGAGTCGCAATCTGCCAGGCACTGGCTCCGTCGATCCGTGCAGCCTCCATCAGCGTTTCGGGAATGTTTTTCAGCCCGGCATAATAGATCAGGATATAAAAGCCTGCATATTGCCAAATAATCGGAATGAATAAGGCAAGCAGAACCAGAGACGGATTAGCCAACCACTCGGGCGGATTGTGAACTCCGACCGATGCCAGCAAAGAATTCAGCACTCCGTTGGTCGGGTGATACATTTTGAGCCACAATTGAGCGATCGCTACAGAAGACAGCAGCATGGGAATTAAATAAATTTTCCGCAGCAGATTCGCTCCCTTGATTTTTCCTGACAGAATCATCGCAACGACCAGATAACCGATCAGACTGATGCCTGAAAACAAGGCCAGCAGCAGCGAATGCCAGGCACTTTGCCAGAATGCCGCGTCTGTGAACAAATGTTGATAGTTATCCAGCCCTACGAAAGTCATAGGGCCGATTCCATTCCACTGATTCAGGCCGTAATAGCCGGTCAGTACGATGGGCACATAAATCACGGCAAATAACAGCAGCAGGGAAGGCAACACATAGAGAGCAATGACGAGCTTATTGGACATGACCTTTTCCACGGTCAGACCTCCTTAGGTGGTCAATTTCAATTTCCTTTCTCGATGGCAGCCTTATGCTGGTCGGCAAATTGTTGCGGTGTCACCGCTTTACCAAATAACGCCTGAATCATATTCAAATGTACCTGCGCTGCATTCGGCTTCATTTGTACATCAGCGAACAATGTAATGTTGCTGGCTTGGTTCAGCCCATTCAGGAGATCGACATACAGCTTGGGCAATTTTTCTTTGGAGGTGTCCACTTTCGTCGCTGGAATAACGCCCGCCTGTGTGACCGATTGCTCTCCCCATTTTTCTACGAAGTATTCCACGAACGCTTTGGCTTCTTCTTTTACTTTGGAATTTTCCGAAACGAACAAACCTACTCCCGGACCTCCTACCCAACTGTTCTCGTTGCCCTTGCCGCCTGCAACCATCGGGAATTTAAAGAAGCCGACTTGATCTTTAAACGCTTGCGGGATTTCGGGATTAGTCGTAAAATTCGGCAACTCCCAAGTAGCCATCAAATACATCGCCGCTTTGTCGTTCATAAACTCGGATTTTCCTTCATCATTGGACAAGCCGTTAAATCCTTTGTTAAAGGCGTTCATATCCACCAGCGTCTGAATTTCGGAGGCCGCCTGAATTAAACCAGGGTCATCGAATGATCCTGAGCCGTCAATTGCTTTTTTCAGCGTTTCGCTACCTGCTATACGGTCTGCCAGATACATGTACCAAAGCGAACCCGTCCAGCGGTCTTTATTGCCCAATGCAATCGGTGCAACTCCATGATCTACAAGTGTTTTCACCACCTGCTTAAATTCATCAAATGTCGCAGGTACCTTCAAGTTGTATTTTTGGAATATGGCTTTATTGTAATAAATGGGTGTTATGTTCAATTCGATCGGAAGCGCATACGTTTTACCATCCAGCGCATAGGCATCGGTCGTTCCCGGTACGAATTTGTCCTTCAGCTTGGAACCTTGCAGCAGGTCATCCATCGGCGTAAATAATCCACCTTTAACGTAAGGCTCCATGAAACCGGCGGCCCAAGTGATGCCGATATCTGGCAATTCGTTGGAAGCTGACAGCACTTTGAGTTTGTTTTTGTATTGTTCATTTTCCAGCACTTCCTGCTGAATGACGACATTCGGATGATCCTTTTGGTATTGATCTATAATCTGAGTTACAAGCTTGCTTTGCTGTGCCGAGCTTCCCTCTGGCCATAAGTGCATCATTTTGAGCGTAACCTTGCCCCCAGCTCCACTGGAACCGCCTTGCCCATCCTTACCAACACCACAACCGGACAGCACTAGCATGAATGACAGCAGCAGGGTCAACCCAGCAACCCATTTTCGATGTGAGCGCTTACGAACTGAATACTCGTTGGACATCGTTAGACCTCCGTTATTGTAATTATATTTTTTGTAACCGTTATCATTTGTAAGTTTAGCACTCTATTTCTGCTTCCAACAGGGTACGCTCATTGGGTATAATTCCACTTTTATTGGGTTGTGAGCAGCCTATATGTCAGTCGATATTCTCTGGTCCTTTACGCATCTGCTGTCTATAGCGGCTGGGACTTACCCCCTCGGTCGCTTTGAATACTTTAATAAAATATTTATCTGTCCGGTAGCCTGAGCGCTCACCGATTTGGGCAATCGTCAACTGGGTATGCAGCAGCAGCTCCTTAGCCCGTTGTATCCGTAGCCTGTGTAGATATTCGCTGAAGGACAAACCACTTTGCTCCTTAAATAAAACACTAAAATAGCTCGCATTCAGGTGTGAATGCGCCGCAGTCTGCGCCATCGTAATGGGTTCGTGAAGATGCTCTGCCATAAAGGTGAAGGCTCGCCGTACCGGATCGCTAAGCGTAGTCGCTTGGAGGTCAAGCTCTAGCAGAACAGGGTCAGCCAGCTTGTCCAGCTTCATGTACCGCTGCCGTTCCTCTTCCAGTTGAAGTGCTTCATTTACCGCATTCAGCAGCTCCTGCTTATCAATCGGCTTGAGCAAATAATTAACGGCTCCGAGACGAAGCGCCTGCTGGACATAATCAAACTCCGCATATCCCGAGATCACAATGATCGCCGGGCGATGTGAATCCCGTTCCAGAGAACGGATTAAATCCAGCCCGCTGAATTCCGGCAACCGGACATCTGTAATCAGTAGATGCACCTTCTCCGCTTGCAGCATATGTAATGCCTCCAGGCCATTCCCCGATGTCATAATCCGGTATTTCCCGGCGGCCCACTGCTCCAGTGTCTGATGTATCCCCTGACGTGTTCTTTGTTCATCGTCCACAATAACAATGGTCTTGGATGAAAAACTCATTCCTACCGCCCCCCGTATTCATCAGGAATTTCAAAAGCGACCACCGTTCCTTCCTGCACAGCACTGTAGATCAGCACGCCGTCCGTTGGATAAGATGCACTGTCATAATAGAGAGCAAGCCTGCGCTGCACATTAACCAGTCCCATACCGGTTCCCTTGCTCTGACAGGCAGATCCCTCGATCAACGCTGTACGCACAGCTGCAAGTTCCTCCTGTGTCATTCCAGGTCCGTTATCTACAACCTCGATCCTAGTCCAACCCAACCTCGCCGAAGGAGTGATTCGAATTTCAACACGGCCATTGCCGATGCGATTTTCGACACCGTGTAAAATTGCATTTTCTAGAATGGGCTGGATCAGCAGCTTAGGAAGCGGAATGCTTACTGCCTCTGGTGGCATATGAATTTGCCAGCTCAGACGTTCGCCAAGACGCATCTCCATCAATTCCAGATAACGACGGACTTGTGCTATTTCTTCCCCAAGTGTCACCCAAGAGTCATGGTGAGCCGGTTCGATCACATAACGAAACAGCCGCGACATGGACACCATCAGCCCGGCAAGCTCCTCCTCTCCTTTTTCTTGTAGCGACCAATTGAATGCATCTAGCGTATTAAAAAGAAAATGCGGGTTAATCTGCGCTTGCAGTGCTTTAAGCTCGGTCTGGCTTTGTAAAGCCTCCTTCTCGCAAATGACACGGATCAATTCATTGATATCGACAATCATCGTGTTGTACTCTGCATTTAATTCCCGTAATTCAACCGCTGCTGCAGGTTCAGGATTCAAGGCCAACGCTCCTTCCCGTGAACGGCGCATCGCCTGAATCAAGTGACCTATCGGTCTGGTAATCAACGTTGACAGCATAAAGGACATGAACAGGAATAACACGGCACCTAGAGACGCCGAAATAATAAGTGTCGTCCGTAAAACCGTAATTCCGTCTGTGACGACGCTAACTGGAATCAGGATCAGCAGCGACCAGCCGGTCCGTTCCGATTGCTGAACTGCCTTCACATACTCGCGCTCTCCAATATGAACCGTCTGTGTCTTGCTGTGCAATACATCTAACAAATTAATCTGACTCATAGGCTCACCCGACAGCAGCTGCCCTCGGCGATCTACAAGCAGCATAGTTTCATTTGCTTCTTCATGGGTCACTGACGTACCATTTAGCCCAAAATAACTTCGTTCCATGCGGGTAATCAGATATCCTCCGCGTGAAAACCAGCGATCCACCAGGCTCACCTGCCGAATCGCCAGCAGCGACTGGGGATTTTCAGGATCTATGCCGATCCAGACCAGCCTGCCTTTCATCTCATTTGCTTCCCGAATGTCCGCCTGTCCGATACGATCCTCCAGACTGCCTTCTCTAATCGGAAACAACATCTTCCCTTCAGCGGTATACAGCTCCAGCGAGCCAACGCTCGGCATATAAGCCTGATAGCTATGCATCACTTGCAGTAGCGATTGACGCTGTCCGAAAGTCACCTTGCCCCCATTACGCTCCTCCAGCAAAATATGCTGAACAGATGGATGATTCGCCACTTGTTCCGTCAGGCTGTCCATCTGGCCGATTAATGCATCCAGTCTGCCGCTTGCTTGTACTGCGGTTTGACCAATATGCCGTTCGGCACTGTCTTTCAACAGGTGAGAGACATTAAGATAAATAAACGCTCCCGCCACACTCATCATAATGAGCATTACCAATATAAAGCCGATAAAGATCTGATTACGCAACGTGTTTAATGGTTGAAACCTTGAACGCATAAGCCTTCTCCCCCTGAATCATCGCAGAAAAGTCAATAATGATAACGCTTTCTATTTTCTATTCTAGCGCATCGTTCCCCTTTGTTGGCATCTTTTTAGCAGAAATTAATTAAAACGGCCAGCCCTCTTTGAAATCATTGCGTTTGATAATAACACGTAATAACGATATATATATTAAAAAAGCCTTAACAAAGATAACACCTTATCCTTGTTAAGACTTGGTTTGCATTACCAAAGCAGTCCTCAGAAGTACATCAATGGCAGGGTTCAGGCATTATCTTGTCGATAACGAAGCCCATTTTTGCTCCAGCCACTGATCGAATTCAGTACCCTTGTTGCCTTCATAGATATCATAAATATCGACTCTCATCTTACGCAGCTTCTCGCGAAAATCGTTGTAGGTATGGTCGGCTGGCAGGCTTTTTTTAATCCGCACTAGAATCTTCGTCAACCCCTTAACAAGCTCACCCTCTTTGCGCACAGGTGGCTGTACGTTTTCGCCCCATTCCTGTAGCTTGTGGTAAGCAGCTTCCTGAACGGCATATACCATATCATTATTCATTCGGTGCGTCAGCAAGTCAATCGTCTGCTGGTTCTTCCATGCACCCAATTCATTCACCGCTGCTAGGCGCGCTTTCCAATCGGAGGTTCGGTTTGCAGCCACCTTAAGCTGCTCATATACTTCTGCAAATTCCTGCTGAGTTTCGTTGTTTTCCAAAATAATCTCATCCTTTTCTAAAAATCACTACACTGCTGTTCATCACGATTGCCGTTTGTTAAATATAACATACTTGCAGGTCTTCTACTAAAAAAGATCATTATGAAGTGTATTGGAGCTGCAGCCAATAATACGAACAAAAAAAGAACCCAAGGCTCCGCCTCAGGCTCACTGGTGCAGATTAACAACTGAAAACCTGCGTTGGTACAGTTTTTTTATATTCGGCATGCTCGATAATAGCCATATTTAGTAAGAAAATTTATAGAAAATCGGCACGTGCTGGTGTAAATGCATCTAGCAAAATTCCGTCATCCTCCAGCGGGATACAGCCATGAAGAGTGTCGGATGGAAAATGGATGCTGTCTCCTTCTTTAACAATCTGCACATCCTTGGTTTCGCCATGATCGATCATGAACTTAAAGCTTCCCTTCAATACATAAGTGACCTGTTCATGGACATGCTTATGCAACAGGATCTCCCCAGTTTGAGCTTTAGCAAACATCACTTTGACATACATCAACTGGTCACTGTGGGCCAACACTTTCCGGGTCGTATTACTGTCTACTGTGTCCATTTGAATATCTTGATCGTAATAAAACATGAATCATTCCTCCTCATTTAGAACCCAATCTATTTAAGATGAGTTATTTTTAAAAATTCATAAATCGGTTTAGTTTAAAACCAGCAGAAAATAAGCCAAAGTAATCCGGAAAGGATAGTAAAGTCGGGATCGGCGAATGTCACTCCTTCGGCACCCAAAAAAGAAAAGAGCGGTAAGGTGAGAGCCGGCAGCAGACAGAGCAAAAATCCATTAAGACAACTGGAAATGACTGCTCCTCTAAAACCACCGCTGGAATTGCCAAATATCGCGGCTGCACCGCCAGCGAGAAAACAGGCCATGATCCCCGGTACAATAACAGGCAGTCCGATAAGAGGGAAAAGAAAGACGCAGGCAACACCTGTGAAAAAGCTGACCAAGAAGCCTACCAACGCGGAATTGGGTGATTTGTCGAACAGTACCAGAACATCTACACCAGGGATTGCTCCAGGTGCGAACACTTGGGAGAAGCCTTTGAAAGCGGGTACAATTTCAGTCGTGAACAGCTTAACACCTGCTTTTGCGATATACAAGCCGGCAGCAAAAGTAGCTGATTGTTCGAGGATAAAGACGAGGTATTCTTTGCCATCAGATAATTTGCTGACATAATCAGAACCAGCAACCAGTCCAGATACCAGCAAAAGCACCAGCATCGTCAAGGTCGTTGCCACATTGGGATCACGCAAAAAACTGATGCGGTCATTTATTTTTACATTTTCGGTGTCATGTTCACGATTGCCTAAAACTTTTCCTAGATAGGTACCGAGGATGTAAGAAGTCATGGAAGCATGAGCAATTGTATATTCATCTGATTTGATAATATTTTTGCTGGCATTCCGGAGCAGGTAAGGAAACACCGCCATGTAGCTCCCAATGACCAAAGAACCAACGATAATTGTAGTCAGCGAACTGAGACCCAGACCTTTCATAACGGCTGTAGCGGCAAAGCTCATGAACAGAATCAAGTGAAGAGACAAATAAATGTACTTGAACTTGGTCAGGCGCGCAAGCACGATGTTAAGGATCATGGAAAAGAGTAAAATGAGTGCAGCATCCGCCCCGATCTGATCAATGGTCAGTGCCATGATAGCTTCATTACTTGGTACGACACCTTTAAGGTTGAACGCAAAAGAAAATATTTGGCTGAAGTTTGTGAGCACGCCTCCTAAAATTCCGCCGCCGACCTTGATCATGGTGAAGCCCATGAAAGAAAGGGTGGTTCCCGTTATGATCTCGGATACTTTCTTCCTCTGGAATACGAGACCGAGTAATGTCACAATCGCAATAATGATGGATGGCTCCCTGATAATGCTCATAAACATTTCCATAGTGATCTCCGACCTTCTTTTATCATATTTTTCATTCTTACTAAATCGATTTAGTAATGCTTGAAAAAAATTTCCCTTCCGGGAATGTAAAAAGAAGTAGAACTGCCTTTTGTGAATTTTAGTACAAGTTAAATCATAAATTTCCGTTTAGGGTTCACTCCTCCCCTCTTTTAAGTTGCAGTCATCACTACACTCAGCAACATACATACATGAAAGGGTATTCATGACTCGAATCATAAGATCATTATAGCTCTTTATTTTCTTTTTACAATAGAATCCATAAAAACGTTTTCAAAAAGAAAAAATACTTATTCAACTATTCAGTTTAACTTTTGGACAGATTCTCTGTGGTTAATGACCGGATTCAAACGGATGATTTCTGAGGGCTGCTCCTGCTCTTTTTGATCGATTTTATCGAGCAGTAGCCTCGCACTTCTTTTTCCCATTTCAAAACTCGGCTGGGAAACGGTAGTGATCGGCGGATTATAAAAAGATGCAAAGGATACATCATCTATCCCAATCAAGGAAAAATCGTTGGGTATGGTCAGATGATTATTTTTGGCATAGATCAGCACCTGCTCCAAAATCATGTCATTCGTAGCAAGAATTGCGGTAGGCGGGTTCTCCATATGAAATAGTTGTCTAATAAGATCAGGCATTTCATCCAGCCTGCCGCTTTTGATATAGTTTTCATGCACGGATATATCATGTTTGCTGAGTGTATTCCTATAGCCGGATAGCCGCTCACTTCGTGTAGTAATCGCTTTTTTGCCTAGAGGAAACGTGATGATGCCAATGTTTTTGTGACCATGCTCAATCAGTGCTTCAATCGCAAGCTCGCTAGCTTTTTCATTATTCAACAGCACCGTGTCTACGCTGATTTCATCAATTTTTCGGTCCACAAACACGAACGGATAGCCACTTTTGACAAGGGAAACATATAATTTTTTGTTCTCTTCTGTAGGAAAAATAATAAGTCCATCCACTTGCCGAGCAATCATCGACTGGACGTACTTTTTCTCTTTGAGGGAATCATCATCGGTATTGCAGACAATGACCTGGACATTTTCCAGTTGGCATTCATCTTCAATCGCGCGCACAATCTCTGTTGTAAATCTCGACAAAATAGTTGAAGAAATAACCCCCACAATAAAAGTCTTCTTTTGCTTGAGACTGCGCGCCACCTCATTGGGAATATAACTGAGCTCCTCAATCGCTTGCTCAATCTTCTTCTTGGTGCTTTCACTCATATAGTTGTATCTTTTGTTCAGAAACTGCGAAACTGTGCTCTTCGACACCCCTGCACGTTCTGCGACTTCTTTCATCGTTGTTACCATGATTCCCCCCCTTTCTATATTTGCGTATTAGGCATGTGCTCATTTTCACTATATATGTACTCTGCAACCTGTATGTAATGTGAATTTCCTTTATTATATACCTTCTTTTACAGGAGGAAAATATAATAAATATGAGTTGAAACGTGCCTTCACCCCATACCCCTACCCCATAAATGCTGGACTCCTAACCTAAATATACCTTGTTGCAAATCTAATAATTTCGAACAAAATCTTAAAAATATACGAATTTTATGAACTTGTTTGATGGAAGATTTGAACATAAAATGAAAATGTAATCGGTTACAATATCATTTATATAAAGGAGGAAGCAAGAATCATGAAGAAAAAAGGGTTCAAAAAAACATTTTTCGTCATTGCCTCCCTCGTCATGGGCCTCACACTGTATGGGTACACTCCACCTTCGGCAGATGCAGCCAGCGTGAAAGGATATTATCACACCCAAGGAAACAAGATTGTAGATGAATCCGGGAAAGAGGCCGCATTTAACGGTCTGAACTGGTTCGGCCTGGAAACCCCTAATTACACCTTGCATGGACTGTGGAGCCGCTCAATGGACGACATGCTGGATCAGGTGAAAAAGGAAGGCTATAATCTCATCCGTCTGCCTTACAGCAATCAGTTATTTGATTCCAGCTCCCGTGCTGACAGTATTGATTACTACAAAAATCCTGATCTGGTCGGATTGACTCCGATTCAAATTATGGACAAGCTGATCGAAAAAGCTGGACAACGCGGTATTCAGATTATCCTTGACCGTCACCGCCCAGGCTCAGGTGGACAATCCGAGCTATGGTATACCTCTCAGTACCCTGAGTCCCGCTGGATCAGCGACTGGAAGATGTTAGCTGAACGTTATAAAAACAATCCTACCGTCATCGGTGCAGATTTACACAACGAGCCACACGGTCAGGCAAGCTGGGGAACAGGCGTTGTCTCCACAGACTGGCGTCTCGCGGCGCAGCGTGCAGGGAATGCCATTCTGTCCGTGAATCCAAATTGGCTGATTCTCGTAGAAGGTGTGGACCATAATGTACAAGGCAACAACAGCCAATATTGGTGGGGCGGCAACCTGACAGGTGTGGCTAATTATCCTGTCGTACTGGACGTGCCGAACCGTGTCGTATATTCACCACATGACTATGGTCCTGGTGTGTCTTCGCAGCCATGGTTCAACGACTCGACCTTCCCGTCCAACCTCCCAGCAATCTGGGATCAAACCTGGGGCTACATCAGTAAGCAAAACATAGCTCCAGTGCTGGTTGGTGAATTCGGCGGTCGCAATGTCGATTCGTCTTCCCCTGAGGGTAAATGGCAAAATGCACTCGTAGACTATATTGGTGCCAACAACCTGTACTTTACGTATTGGTCCCTGAATCCGAATAGCGGCGACACAGGCGGTCTGCTGCTGGATGACTGGGTTACCTGGAATCGTCCAAAGCAGGATATGCTGAGCCGGATTATGAAACCTGTAAATTTCATAGCAGAGCAAGTGAAAGCAAGCGCCGAATAGGCACAGAACTTCAATCCGTTTATTAAAAAAGCCGATTTTTCCTCCTTCAGTCCAGCTTGTGCTGGGACTACGAAAAGGTGGAGAAACGGCTTTTTTTATTTTCCAGTTTTACACCTTGTAAATTCCCCATTGAATGGGTCATATTGTAAACTAAATCTCTCTTTTAACCGATAAATACATATGTTGGATGTGAAAATCATTTCGACGAGAGACTCACCATGAACGTAAACATAATTAGGAAGGAAGTTTTCATGTGATTATTTGGAAGGGCTTTGGTATTTTAAATATCATTATTCCAGGAATTTTATTCGTTATTGTCGGCAGTTTAGTATCCGCTCTTGGGCTTGACTCCATAGATTCCCGGCTGCCGATGGCTTTTGTGTTCATTGTGTCGGGAGTTATTATCTGGTATTTGGGTAAAGTACTTAACGCCGACTCGGACAAGGTGCTCGTTGATATGGAAACAGGACAACGCTATCGAATGGGAACGCAGCACAGTCTGTTTTTTATCCCTATGCATTATTGGGGCCCTGCCGGTCTAGCGATCGGATTTATTTTAATCGTTGCATCGATATTTATATAACGTTGATTGCAAAACATGAGCTATTCCAAACACCACAATGCGAGCTAGTTGCTCCACTGTGGTGTTTTTCCTTATGTAGAGCGATTATGATCAGATACTCCCCTGGTTTATTTGTGATAAAGCTTTTCTCACAAGCTGATCAGCTTGTCGAGTGGTCTCAGGTAAGCGATATTGTGGGCAAAGCTTTAATATCCAGTTGCAGGCCGTTTCTAATGAAATACGATGCCCTACAGATACAAACAAAGGTTTAATGTTGTCCTGGGTTCTTAACGCCCCGCCGATAATCTCCTCATAATCCATTAATAACGAACATGCCCCTCGTTCTCGAGATGGCTCTTCGAATTCACCCCATAGCCTCGTTTTACCACATCCAATTGTAGGAATATCAAATATAACACCTAAATGACTGGCTAATCCGAATCGTCTAGGATGGGCAATTCCTTGTCCATCACAGACCACCAGCTGGGGAGAGGTCTTGATTTGCTTCAATGCTTTTACTATAGGCGGCAGCTCCCTGAATGAAAACAATCCGGGGATGTAGGGAAAATGGACAGCATCTTCAACCACTATGGATTCCACTACTTGTAATGAGCTAGCATCTAAAATCACGATGGCCGCAACTAAGAGATCACTTTGTTCACTGTATGCCACGTCTACCCCAGCAACATATTGAATTTCAGGGAATCGATCTTCTTTTGTAACTTTTAAAGATAACTCCTGCTGTAATTTCACCGCTTCTTTTTCATCTAGATCCCATTCATGATTTATGATTGGTTCCATTTTTCTGTGCCTCATTTCTATCCTCTTAGAATGTAGTTTTCCGAATGCAGGCAAAAACCTAGCTCATGCTTCGTCCTAGCTGCTCAACCTTGCTCAGCCATTCGTTACGCTGTTGCTCTGTCCTCTTATTCATGAGATCAATGGTTGTAGAACGTACTGGTTTGACTCCACATAAATGTAACGTGGAATCCTTCATCATCCGGTGCCCAGGCTGTCCTTGGAAAAATCGGTAATACCAGTGCGGACCATCCATCGTGCTGATAAGGCGGGCTGTTCTTCCCTTTAAAAGCTTGTCAGGCAAGGGTTTTCCTTTTTGATATTTAAACGCGAATCCCGGCATAAAGGTACGGTCAATAAATCCCTTCATTAACGCAGGCAAGCTACCCCACCAGATCGGAAAGACAAAAACGAGATGTTCTGCCCATTTAATCCATTCCTGTGCTTGAATCAAATCAGGTTCAAGCGGCAATTTATTCCGATATCCACCTGATAGATTTGGTTTAAACTCCAACGCGGACAGCTGCAATAAGCGAACCTCAGCCCCTGCGCCTTCGGCTCCTTTTACATAGGCTTGAGCCAGCGCTTCTCCATAACTGTCAGCGACCGGATTCCCCTGAATCACCAATATTTTTTTAGACATATAAGCCACTTCCTACCTTCATATTATGATTTTAGTTAGAAAACACTAACTTTATATTTAAAAAGAAAAGGTCACTACTGACCTTTACTTAATAAAGCAGTTAAACGTTGTTTGATCTCTACGGCAAATGGAACCAGCTGCTGTGGAAGTTCACCTTCCAGGCTAGACACGGACAAGCGTGTAATGGCTCCAATGATGAGCACACCGGATAGCTGAACATCCTGCTTCGGCAGTTCACCTTGTTGAATCCCCTGTTCGATGAATTCAGTCAACGCCTCCAGCGGCTGACGCACATTCTGGTTCTGGCTTGCTTCAACATACAGCTCATGATGCTGTGATAGTAGAAGCAATCCATATTGGTCCTCATCATGCATATTCAGCACTTCATCCACCAGTTGGTGGAAACGACTGAGAAAGCTCCCATTCTGCTTGCGATAAAAGTCAATTAAGGTGGTATAGCTATTGCAATACTGCCCGAATACCTCCAAGGCCATCGCGTCTTTACTCTTAAAATGCTTATAAATCGCAGCATCTGTCACACCGGCAGCCTCTGCAATTTCTTTGACCGAAATCCCATCAATTCCTTTGGTTGCAAATAAGCACATCGCTGCCTGCAGAATATCCTTCTTTTTACTGTCTACATGTGTTTTCTTATTCATAGGATTATAGTAAGTGATTGCTAACCAAATTTCAAATCATATTTATACAGTTTCAACCTGTCTGTATGCTTGAATTTAAATTCCATCGTAATAAACCTAAAATACCATGTTTTTATAAGTGAATGGTCATAAATACGTTAAATAATACGTGTATCGCCTCATTTTATTCCTATAAAATACATATGTAACCGAATAAAAGCGGGTGTTCTGAACCGTAAATAAAGAGGACGGAAAAGCAACCGATTGGCATACGCTGCATTACGGCGCTCGGCGCTAGGACAAGTCGGGCTAATCATGCTTGAAGTGCATGCAGTCACCCAGCAGGGAAAAGATTCAGGCAGCCTTGGCATATGGAGCGACGAGCACATTTCCCCGCTGCAAAAAGTGGTGCAGGCCATCCATGACCAAGGCTCTAAAGCCGGTCTCCAGCTTTGGCATGTCGGACGCTCCTGGCTAAATCCATTCTGGCCCAGACAGGCAGCCGAGCAACTCGGTGTTCGTATTGAAGGATCTGCTTTTTGGTTTTAAAATAATGTCCATCACATGAAGCGTTCATCGCGAGCAATGTCATGCACTGTATCGCACACTAAATTGAACAATTTCCACAATAATAGGTGTGCCGGAGGAAATAGTCTCCCCTTCGCTGAGGTGAATCGTCAGCGATGAAGGTGTCAAGCTGAACAACGTTCTTTCTTGTAACATCCCGTTAATATACAGATTGGCATAACTATTGCTTCCGACATGAAACCTCTGAAAAGCCCCCTGCACACCATCTACAGAAAATTGATCCGCCATAATCGTGACTGAAGATTCAATCGGATCAGGAGTAAAATAAAAATACCGCTCAGCCCTAGGGACAATTTCAACATTGGAGATGTCAGGAGCCGGACCTGTTGGACCAGTTATGCCTTGGGCTCCGGTAGGGCCGGGTATGCCCTGTGCTCCGGTAGGACCAGGTGCACCTGTTGCTCCTGCACTACCGGGAGCCCCAGCTGGACCTGGCACTCCCGGTGCTCCCTGTGTTCCTGCTGGACCCTGTATTCCAGGTATTCCTGGTGTTCCCGCAATTCCCGGTACTCCTGGCGCTCCTGTCACCCCGGCTTCGCCTGGCAGACCTTGCTTTCCTGTATGCTCCATCCTCTTCCGTTTGGCAGGAGTATTTCTGAAGCGTCGTTGTATAATAATTAGTTTTGGATGCTTTTGAGCATGGAGCCCCGTTTTTGTTTTACCTTTGAATGAATACCGGGGCTTGCACTTTTTTCGTTTGTTGATCTTGCAATGTACCGGTCTCTTTCCTTGCCTCCTTAGTGATGCATCGCGTCTTTTCATAACAGCCGTACACACCTCCTCCTCTCATGCTTATGTATTGTATGCACATCTCCCATTAGGGTCTTAGGCATTTGTAGCATGCAGATTCCAAGTATTCGCTTTCATTTTTTGCGCAGTAAAATAGGGCTTTATCCATTTACCCTATTATTAATAGGAAGGTTCATATGCCGTTTCCGAAGAGGTTGAAAAATCATTTATTGATTAAGAGCCAGCAGTGGCTCATACCAGTAAAGAAAGGAGATGAAAACGATGCCCATCATAAAACCTGTATACACAGCAGTAGCTACTGCTCCAGTAGCTACTGGTGGTGCCATAAGCACGACTGTAACCCCAGCCGTGACTCGTTTTTTTGCAACCATTACAGCCGGGATGATCGGAGCAACAACAACAACTATTCCTGCTGCCAGCTTCGTAGATGACGCCGATGCTCCAGTCGTTGCCCTGCCAACATTAACGGCTACTGATTCTGCTAATTATTATATTAACGGAGTTATTCAGCAGAGCTCCTTATTCACTCTAACCACGGCAAGTCTGGTCATTGCCTCCGTAGATATTACACCAGGTGTCCCCGCTGTCATAGAAATATCTGATTTTAGCGGCACAACCTCTACTATCACAACTCAGCCTACCATCTCTGCCCCTACCGTAACGATTATCACATAAGGCGTTTCAATGATTTTGAACCAAGCCGGACTGAATGGTCATTCACGCTGTACACTACCCCGTATATGCTAGAAAAAGACCGATTCAGAAGTCCAGATCTGAATCGGTCTTTTAAGCTCAAGATTAAGGCAAAATAGCAAAGGAGCGCACCGGAAATCCCGGAGAATCCTGAATGCTCGGTACAATATTATAAATGACTGCACCCTTCGGGGGCAGCTTGTCCAAATTCGTCAGCACCTCAACTTGATATCGATCCTGCTCCAATATGTAATATTCTCCTACCAGCTTGCCCTCTTTTCGATAAGCTACAGAGGAGTCAGTATCCAGTGTTTCATGTCCAATAGCAGCAACATTTCGTTCCTCTACCAAAAAGCGCAGCGCATCCAGCGACCAACCCGGGCAATGTGCATCTCCAGCGTTGTCCTTGTTCGAGAAGGCATCAGGATCAGGCCAACGCTTGCTCCAATCACTACGAAAGGCGACAAAGGACTGATTGGCAATGCGTCCGTGCTCTTTTTCAAAATCCAGAATATCCGCAACCGTAAGCTCATAGTCGGAATTGGCTGCAACGGCTGCTGAACGGTCAATGACAACCAGCGGCAAAACCAGTTCCTTCAACGAAAGCTCATGTAAATAACGTTTACCCTTCACAAAATGAACGGGGGCGTCGATATGAGTTCCATATTGCCCTGGAAAGCAGTATTGTTTTACAAAAAAGCCATCGTCGTGGGTAAACAGGGTATCCACCTGAACATTATCGAAAACCGGAAAATGGGGAATTTCGGGATAAAAGGCATGGGACAAGTCCACCCACTCTTTTTGCTTCAACAATTTCAGGATATCTGCTAAATGCTCTGCCATGATGCCCATTCCTCCTCAGCTTTATTACAAGCATTGTACCTGAGGATGCTACAAAAATCCATAAATCCCCTGTCCTTCTCCTTCGCATTTTGGTTTTGAAATCGTTAACATTATGAGAAAAACCGTTCAATTTTTCTTTGCTTTAATATGAAGATGAACAGACTGATTTTGAAAGAAATTCACCAGGAAAATTCCATATAATCATATATACATTTTCTGTTCGGTATGATTGTTAACGTTTTCATTCTGGCATATGCGTTTTGATTGGAAAAAGAAGGGCTCTATTGAATTATATAAAAAATTCGACAAAAATTTTAGTATGTAACTTTTATTATATTAACAAATACTGGAACACAAAGTATGATAGAACATGTAGAAACTACAGGAGCACCCGGGACTCCCTTCGTTCGTCTACTCCATTTATCCAATATACGGAGGTATTTTATGAAAAAGAGATTTTCACTCGGAATCGCAGCCGTGTTACTGTTCGCTACTCTGGCTCCTATGGGTGCACCTGCTCATGCAGCCAGCGATATTGGCAAGGAGACACTCGGCAGCAAAAACGGCTGGGCCGCCTTTTCTACTGGCACAACAGGTGGAGCTACTGCTACTTCCTCCAATACTTTCACCGTAACGAACCGTAAACAACTTGTCGATGCGTTAGGCAAGAGCAGCAACACTACACCTAAAATTATTTATGTCAAAGGTACAATCAATGCTAACGTCGATGACAATAATAAACCATTAGGATTGAACGATTACAAGGACTCTAAGTATGATTTCAATGCGTATCTCAAGGCGTATGATCCGTCTACATGGGGGAAAAAGGTTCCTTCTGGTACATTGGAAGATGCACGTAAGGCATCACAGAAGAATCAAGCCAGTCGTATCGTTATTGAAATTCCATCCAATACAACGATTGTCGGTCTGGGCAACAATGCCGTCATTAATGGGGCAAACTTCCAATTAAAAAAGGGTACAGACAACGTCATTATCCGTAATATTGAGTTTCAGGATGCCTACGATTATTTCCCACAATGGGACCCAACTGATGGCAGTACAGGCAACTGGAATTCAGAATATGACAGCATTACAATTAACGGAGCTACGCATGTATGGGTGGATCACAATACGTTCAATGACGGGGCTCACCCCGATAGCGGAAACGGCACCTTCTACGGTCAAGAATACCAACATCATGATGGACTGCTCGATGTGATTAACCAAGGTGATCTGGTTACCATTTCATACAATCACTTTTACGATCATGACAAAACATCCATTATCGGCAACAGCGACAGTAAAACAGCAGATGAAGGGGCTTTACGTGTAACCCTGCATCACAATTATTATGAGAATACAGTACAACGCACACCGCGCGTACGTTATGGACAAGTCCATCTATATAACAATTACTATACAGGTGATGTAAAACGCTCTGAATACCCTACACTGTATATATGGGGCGCGGGCAAAGCCTCTAAAATCTTTGCTGAAAACAATGTCATTGACGTTGCGGGACTGTCCGCAGCCAAAATTGTGACTGTTTTTGGTGGAACTGCCCTGTCAGACACTGGCACACTTCTGAATGGACAGGCCGTAAACGCAGGCTCCAGCGCGGGGCTTAGCTCCTCTGTAGGCTGGAAGCCATCCTTGAACGATAAAATTTCCCCGTCCGCCAGCGTGAAGACAGAAGTCACTTCCCAAGCCGGTTCCGGCAAGTTGTAAGCGCTGCCGTCTAATATAAATCACCACAGACTCATACAACCTGTGGTGTTACACCAAAAAGGCTGTTCCTCCGTAATATTAATTCACATGGAGAAACAGCCTTTTTTTATTTATTATTTGATTATTTACAAATGATATCGTGCTTTAACTGCCGTATTGTTCAACTAAAACTGGCTTTTCAAATGCGTTATCCAGCTTGCGAAGTTTAGCCTTCACCGCTTCTGGTGGCTCAACCGCAGGTGCATCTGGATGAAGCAGCCATGATTTCACAAAGTGTGTATCAGACAATTGATAGAGTGGAGGCTCTTTCTCAAAGTCAATTTTCATGGCATAAGAACTACGGGCTGCAAAAGCATCCCCTACAGGTGGGTGAAGCAGATCCGGTGGTGTTCCCGGGATCGCAGCCAGCTTCTGACCATGGCTGTCCAAACTAGGCATGGAAGCGAGGAGTCCCCATGTATATGGATGTTTTGGGTTATAGAAAATTTCATTAACCGTACCTGTTTCCACGATTTGCCCTGCATACATAACAGCAACGCGATCCGCCATCTTCGCCACAACACCGAGATCATGAGTAATAAAGATGATAGAAGTATCAATTTTTTTCTGAAGATCCTTCATCAGTTCCAAGATTTGAGCTTGAATGGTTACATCCAACGCAGTCGTCGGCTCATCGGCAATCAGAAGTTTCGGATTAGCAGCCAATGCCATTGCAATGACGACACGTTGACGCATACCGCCACTAAATTCATGTGGATATTGGTTAAAACGCTGTTCAGGATGTGGAATACCTACCAGATTCAGCAACTCAATACCCCGCTTGCGAGCAGCGTCCTTGGATATCTTTTCATGCTTGAAAAGCACTTCCGTGATCTGCTTACCGACTTTCATCGTCGGGTTAAGTGAAGTCATAGGGTCCTGAGAAATCAGACCAATTTCCTTACCACGAATTTTTTGCATCTGCTTTTCCGTTTTATTAATCAGCTCTTGTCCGTCAAACATAATTTGACCCTTTTGATAAACGCCCGGAGGAGTCGGGATCAGCTTCATAACAGCTTGTGAGGTTACGCTTTTGCCTGAGCCGGATTCACCGACAATCGCCAGCGTCTCTCCTTTATTGACATGAAAGTTTACGCCACGAATGGCCTGCACTAGTCCCTGACGGGTCTTGAAAGATATCGTTAAGTCCTTCACTTCCAAAAGGCGGTTCATCTCATCACTCTTTCATTTATTATTCATCACTATTATTGACCACTATCTAAAAAAACGACGTTCATGAGTCAAGGTATATACGAATAATTTTACTCATTTTAGTACCTGCCAGTCAAGCAATATCTAAAATATCACCAAAAACCTATCATGAAATGTCATATTAATGGCACGTTTTAGCGAAAAATTGATCATTTTTAACCATTTTTGCCTCATTTATAACATGCGTCATGACATGCGTTGAATGTAGCTGAAGCGTGCCCCACCTAATGGCGATCGTGTACAAAGTAATTCTCCATTCAGTCGGGAGGCTATTTGACGGCAGATGGCCAATCCTAGTCCCGTCGCACCATTTGATCCGGTATAGAATCTTCCGAACACCTCGGCTGCTTCAGATTCGGTTAGACCTTCCCCATCATCATCTACATGCATAACCCACACAACCTCCGGTGTTGTCCCCGTCTCCAAATGAATGACTACCTCTGTGGAGGTGTGTCGAACTGCATTTTGCAGCAAATTCAATATCATACGGAATAATTGCTCGGCCGGAACGGCCACATGCAGACCCTCTCCCTCCACTCGCAGCGAGATAGAGCGTTCGCTGGCCATCGGCATCAACAGATGAACAGCGTCCTCCGCCATACTTCTCAGATCAATCAAAGAGACGGGCCATTCCTCATTCAGCGCCTCCAACCTCGATAGCTGAAGCAACTTTTCCACCATATCAATTAATCGCTGGGATTGCACTTTAATAATGCTCAGTCCCTCGTCCTGCGATACTACTTGATCCTGAATGGCATATACATAGCCTTGAATGGACATTAACGGTGTCCTTAGCTCGTGTGATACATTTTGTAGAAATTCAATTTGGCTGTGGTGGTGCTGCTGAATGCGGGCGGACATGGAATGAAAGGTGCCTATCAGTTCGCCAATTTCGCTTTTGTCCGCCTGCGGAAAATCACTATCCTGCGGCTGATTCGGCTCATAGTTGCCTACCGCCTCTTTCAATCGCTTGAGCGGACGCACCAGACGTGAAACAACCATCAGACCAATAACGAGAATCACCAGAAAACTCGCGACGATTGACAGCAGCGTAGTTCTCATTAATGGTACATAGAGTGCTCTCAAAGAAGATAAGGGTGAGTATACAAAGATCCGAAAAGGTTGTCCGGGCAATTCTTCATTCGTAAACAGTATCTTTTTACCTTGAAGGACAGCAACGCCTTCATGTGTAGTAACCAGATCGTGGGCAGACGGATGAACCGATGCAAAAAAGCCCTGGCGGGTCAAAAGCAAACGCTCGAGCTTTTTGCCTTCCATTCCAGAGACGCTGGAGTCGATGATGCGGTTATCCGTGCTTAAAATAAAGTAATCGGCAGATAAAAGCACACCCTTGATAACATAGTTAAGTTCAGCATTATCCAGTCGATCAAAGCCCCCGTCACTCATAATATGGACGGCTTTGCGTGCCTGCTCATGGAGCTTGGATTTGGCCTGATTCACCAGAATGTCGTCGATGAGCCTGATAAATAAGACCACCGTAATACAGACAGTAATCAGCATTGCAATAGACAGGGACAGCAGAATTTTGGCTCTCATCGTACGCATGGCTACATCTCCTGAACCGTTGCTTTATATCCAAATCCCCATACCGTGTTAATGACGAGCGTGGAGTGGTATTCTGCCAACTTTTTTCGAATACGTTTGACCAGATCATCTACGACCCTCACATCCCCTATAAAATCATAGCTCCACACCTGCTGAATCAAATGCTCTCTGCCAAAAGGCCGTTCCAAATGATTCGCAAGAAACAGCAACAGATCGAATTCACGCGAGGTCAAATTCACCGCTCGTCCGTCTACTGTAACTTTACGAAAGTCAGCAAAAATGCACAGATTGCCTGCATGGCAAAGATTTGCGTCCTCTGCTGCTTGCTTGTCATCAGATGCAGACGTGCCCGCCTTGCTCAGTCTCAGCATCGCTTTGACCCTTCCCACCAGCTCCCTTGGATTAAAGGGCTTGGTCAGAAAGTCACTGCATCCCAATTCCAGCCCATGGATGCGGTCATTTTCCTCTCCGCGCGCGGAGATCATAATGATTGGCATTTCTGTAAACTCACGAAGCTGAGTCAATAGAGAAAGCCCGTCAATGCCTGGCATCATAATATCAAGCACGAGACAATCCGGACGGTTGGTTCGGATATGCTCTACCAGTGTTTTCCCACTGGAAAAGGAAGTTACCTCGTAGGACTCTTTTTTCAAATATTCAGATATTAGTTGCAAAATGAATACATCGTCATCTACTACTACTATTTTTGTCATAGCCTTAACTCCTTGCTGTTGTTCTGAATGCTAGCATCCTTTCTTAAGCTTATCAGAAGCCCCACAGAATAGACAAAAGACGGGTATACCGTTCCCGGTCCCGTCTTTTCTTATCATGAATCGCTGCTGTATATGCTAGGTGAACTGAAAGCTAACTAACTTCTACCTTCTACCTTATTTTTTGTTTGTTACTACTTTAGCTGCTGCTTTTGGAGCTGTTTTCACCGTTTTTGGAGCTGTTTTAGCTGGGACTGCTTTTTTTACTGGAGCTTTATGGGTTACTTTTTTAGATACAACATGTTGTGCACGAGTTTTATGTGCCGCTACCTTGCGTTGAACAGCATTATGTTTTTTCGCATGATGTTTAACTGTGCGGTGTTTTGCTTTCACTGCTTTTGCTTTGTGGCTTGCCACTTTTTTCGCACTGGCTTTTTTGGCAGGAGCTTTTTTAACAGGTGCTTTCACCACAGGTGTTTTCGTTGCAGGCGCTTTTGACGGTGTTTTGCTAGCAGGAGTCGTAACCGCAGGAGCTTTGATGGCTGGTGCAGTGGTGACTGGAGTTGTGGTTGCTGTAGCGGCGAATGCGCTGCTTGCTCCTCCCAGTACACTTACTACGGTCAATACAGCTGCTGCATTTTTAGTCCATTTTTTCATGATTGAATCACCTCTCCTTTAAAGTATCTTTAGCTTATCAGGAGAATTCGGGATAATTGTGGAGCAAATATGTGAAAAGTATATGAAAAAGCGTGCAGCTCTGTATCTGAAAAATACATGAGTCTGCACGCTATAAATGTTGCAACCATCATCTCCACTAACCGATGGCAATCCAGGAAACAATACCGTAGTTATGCGCGGTTTCACTCCACTTGGTTACAACGATCACCGCTCCATGAGTCGTCTGAGATTTCAGCGTTGCATGGAAGAGAGGATGGTTCGTCATCGCTACCAATGTGTAATCCGGGTTCACAAATGGCTCCCCGAATACAATGGTTACTTCTGTCTCTCCTTCGCTTCCCTTTAAAAGAAACGGCGCTCTGCCAAACTGCTGCAATGCAGGCTGATTTGTACAAGTACGGACCGGGGTGATGCTCAAATGCTCTGGTGTCACTGCGTTCAGTTCCAGCTCACGTGAGCCCACGGAACCTTCTACCAGATGATGACCTTCGATGCTCTGCTCTGCCACATGATGACTTTGTATCGCAGCAGCTTGTAGATGCTTCGGACCTACAGCTTCTGGACTCAGCACCTCACTGTCGACGACCTGATCCTGCAGATGGCTGCGGGATATACTGTTTGCCTGAAGTTTGTCGCCACTGATTCCTTCCTCAGGCAAAAGTCCCGAGAGATGAATATCTGTGGACAATTGATTCAGTGTTACTGAGCCGGGTTTCAGATGGTGCGAATCAATGACTTCCTCTGCAATATGGTGGCCTTCAATTACCTCCTCAGCCACATGGCGGGACTCCACCGTTCCATCTGCGAGTTTGCCGGACGTCACCGCTCCATCCAGTATAGCTTCCTCTGACACCGCCTGCCAGCCGATATGCTGTGACTGAATAGCTCCTGCTTGCAAATGCTCGGATTGGACAGAATCCGGTGAAATGTGGCGGGACTGCACTGCCCCCTCTGCCAGTGCTGACTCTTGAATCGCTCCATCGGACAAATGCTGGGCTTGCACGGCATGTTCTGTCAAATGTACAGAGCTTACGCTGGCTTCCGCCAGATTCGAAGCTCGGACCGCCCGAAGCGCAAGCTTCTCAGCGTTCACGCTGCCTGCCTGGAGCGCGTGAACAGATACACTCCCTGGCGCAATATGCTGGATCGTCACTGCCGAAGGCTGCAAGTGGGCTGAGGTGACGGATTCCGGCGCCAGATGGCTCGACTGGATGGTCTCTTCTGCCAAATGATGGGCTTGCACTGCTTCGTCCGTAATGTGCCACGGCTGTACGGAATGTGGAGATATTTTGGCAGCTGTCACGACCTCATCTGCCAGTTTATCGGACGTAACAGACTCATCCTGCAGAGCATTAGTCGATATCGACTGGTATGCCAGATGCTCGCCCTGAATGGTTCCGGGGTGTAGATGGTGCGGCTGGATCGATTCCGGGGCAATATGCACGGATTTCACTGCCCCTTCTGCCAGTGCTGTATCCTGTACTGCACCGATTGCCAAATGCTGGGTGTGTACCGAATGAGCAGACAAATGCGCAGGACCGACGCTGCCTTCAGCAAGATTCGCCCCTTGTACCGAATGGGCCGCCAGCTTCTCCGAGGTGACGCTTTCCGCTTGTAACGCATGACTAGACACACTATCCGGGGCCAGATGGCTCGCAAGTACCGCCGAAGACTGCAAGTGGGCTGAGGTGACAGATTCCGGTGACAGATGGCTCGACTGAACGACCTCTTCTGCCAAATGATTGGCTTGCACTGCTTCATCCGTAATGTGCCATGGCTGTACGGAATGTGGAGATATTTTGGCGGCAGTTACGACCTCATCTGCCAATTTATCGGACGTAACAGACTCATCCTGCAGAGCATTAGTCGATATCGACTGGTATGCCAGATGCTCGCCCTGAATGGTTCCGGGGTGTAGATGGTGCGGCTGGATCGATTCCGGGGCAATATGCACGGATTTCACTGCCCCTTCTGCCAGTGCTGTATCCTGTACTGCACCGATTGCCAAATGCTGGGTGTGTACCGACTGTGCAGACAGATGGGACGGGCCGATGCTGTCTTCCGCCAGATTCGTTCCTTGCACCGAGTGGGCTGCCAGCTTCTCCGAGGTGACGCTTTCCGCTTGTAACGCACGCCCGGACACACTATCCGGGGCCAGATGGCTCGCAAGTACCGCCGAAGACTGCAAGTGGGCTGAAGTGACAGATTCCGGTGACAGATGGCTCGACTGGATGGTCTCTTCTGCCAAATGATTGGCTTGCACTGCTTCGTCCGCAATGTGCCACGGTTGTACCGAGTGAGCCGACAGTTTGGCAGCAGTCACACCCTCATTCGCTAATTTATCAGACGTAACGGACTCATCCTGTAATGCATCGGTCGATACCGACAGGGATGCCAGATGCTCGCTCTGAATAGTTCCAGGGTGCAGGTGATGCGGCTGGATGGATTCCGGGGCAATGTGTACCGACTTCACTGCCCCCTCGGCTAGCGCTGTATCCTGCACTGCGCCGACTGCCAAATGCTGAGTGTGTACCGACTGTGAAGATAAATGCGAAGGACCGACGCTGTCTTCCGCAAGATTCGTCCCTTGCACCGAGCGTGCTGCCAGCTTTTCTGAAGTGACGCTTTCCGCTTGTAGCGCAAGACCGGATACACTATCCGGCGCCAAATGACTCGCAAGTATCACCGAAGACTGTAAGTGGGCTGAGGTGACAGATTCCGGCGCCAGATGACTCGATTGAACGGCCTCTTCTGCCAAATGATTAGCTTGCACTGCTTCATCTGTAATGTGCCACGGCTGTACCGAGTGAGCCGACAACTTAGCGGCAGTCACACCCTCATCGGCCAATTTATCAGATGTCACAGACTCATCCTGTAAAACATCAGTCGATATCGACTGAGATGCCAGATGCTCGCCCTGAATGGTTCCAGGGTGCAGATGGTGCGATTGGATCGATTCTGGAGCGATATGCACGGATTTCACTGCTCCCTCTGCCAACGCTCTATCCTGTACCGCTCCGGCTACCAGATGCCGGCTGTGTACGGACTGTGCAGACAGATGGGACGGGCCGATGCTGCCTTCCGCAAGATTCGTCCCTTGTACCGAGCGCGCTGCCAGCTTTTCTGAGGTGACGCTTTCCGCCTGTAGTGCACGACCGGATACACTATCTGGCGCCAGATGACTCGTAAGCACTGAGGAAGCCTGCAAATGGCGAGAGGTAACGGATTCGGAAGCCAGATGGCTTGACTGGATGGCTTCTGCTGCCAAATGATTTCCTTGCACTGCTTCGTCTGTAATGTGCCACGGCTGTACCGAGTTGACCGACAGCTTGGCGGCAGTCACACCCTCATCCACCAATTTATCGGAGGTAACAGACGCATCCTGCAAAGCATCGGTCGATATGGCCTGGGATGCGATATGCTCGCCCTGAATGCTTCCTGTGTGCAGGTGATGCGGCTGGATTGACCCCGCGGTAATGTGTACCGACTTCACTGCTCCCTTTGCCAGCGTTGTATCCTGTACTGCGCCAGTTGCCAAATGCCGGGCGTGTACCGACTGTGCAGACAAATGTGACGGGCCGACGCTGTCTTCCGCAAGATTCGCTCCTTGCACCGAGTGGGCTGCCAACTTTTCCGAGGTGATGCTTTCCGCTTGTAGCGCACGGCCGGACACACTATCCGGGGCCAGATGGCTCGTGAGCACTGACGAAGACTGCAAGTGGGCTGAAGTGACACTTTCCGGGGCCAGATGGTTCGACTGGATAGCTTCTGCTGCCAAATGATTTCCTTGCACTGCTTCGTCTGTAATGTGCCACGACTGTACGGAGTGGGCCGACAGCTTGGCGGCAGTCACGCCCTCATCTGCCAGTTTGTCAGATGTCACAGACTCATCTTGTAAAGCATCGGTCGATATGGCCTGGGATGCAATATGCTCGCCCTGAATGATTTCAGTATGCAGATGGTGTGGTTGGATCGATTCCGGGGCAATGTGCACGGACTTCACCGCTCCCTCTGCCAGCACTCTATCCTGTACCGCTCCAGCTGCCAAATGCCGCGTGTGTACGGACTGCACAGATAGATGTGAAGGGCCGATACTGCCTTCTGCAAGGTTCATTCCTTGTACCGAGCGGGCTGCCAGTTTTTCCGAGGTTACACTTTCCGCTTGAAGTGCACGACCGGACACACTATCCGGAGCCAAATGTCTCGTTAGCACCGAGGAGGCCTGTAGGTGCACCGAGGTGACCGCTCCAGATGCCAGATGGGTCGAGTCCACAACCGCTACGGCCAAGTGGTTGCTTTGTACAGCTTCATCCATAATATGCCCGGACTGCACTGCATGGGCTGACAGCTTGGTAGAGGTTACACTTTCCTCTGATAGTTTGGCAGAGGTAACCGCTTCATCCTGTATGGCCGGAGTCGCTATCGCCTGCAATGCAATATGCTCTCCTTGAATGATCCCGCTTTGCAAATGCTCGGATCGGATGGATTCTGCTGCAAGATGCTCAGACTTCACAGCATTCTGGGCTAATATCGTGTCCTCTACTGATCCTGCGGCCAAATGTCTGGTGTGTACGGCCTGTGCAGCCAAATGCCCAGGTCCCACGCTGTTTTCCGCCAGGTTGGAAGCCTGCACAGCTCGAGCCGCTAACTTCTCGGAAGTGACGCTTTCCGACTGAAGTGCATGGCCGGACACACTATCTGGGGCGAGATGTTTGGTTTGGACCGAAGCAGACTGCAAATGGTTGGAGGTGACGGATTCCGGCGCGAGATGATTCGCCTCCACTGCTTCAACAGCCAGATGGTTGCTCAGTACTGCTTTATCCGTAATATGCCATGGCTGCACCGAACGAGCAGACAGCTTGGAGGAAGTGACACTGCCCTCAGCTAGCTTAGGCGCAGTAATCGCCAAATCATTAATTTTATCCGTAGCCACACTTTCCGGCGATAGTTTCAACGAAGTAACGGCATGATCCTGTAAATGGTGGGAGTATACCGCACCACTGGCCAAATGCGCGGTATGAACAGCGCCTTCGCCTAGTATGTCTGCGGTAACGGACTGTTCCTGCAACGCCGCGGTTCCGACACTGTCTTCCCCAAGATGCTTGCTCTGTACAGAGCTCTGGGCCAAATGGGTTGAATCCACCGATTGAGCCTGTAACGCCTTTCCGCCCACACTGTTGTCGGCAAGGTGGTTTTCACGGATTACTCCCGTTGCAATGTGTACGTGGGTAATGGCTTGAGACGCAACTTTATTTCCGGTTACCGCCCCTGTGCCAATTTTAGTTTCTATAACCGCCTCGTCAGCGATTTTGTCAGACTTAATAGCGCTCGAAGCGATGTGATTTTCCTTGATAGCCTGATTCGCCACATGGTAATCCAGAACTGCACCTTTCCCTATTTTCTCGCTTGTCACAGCCCCGGAATGCAAATGTTGCTCCGTAACCGCCTCTGGTGCAATATGATCTTTCCGAATAATTTCGGATTGAAGATGCACGGAAGAAACTGCCTCTGGAGAAATCTGAGGTCCTTGTATGGCTGCTGTTGCAATATGTCTGGTAAGTACTGCCTCATCGGCAATTTTGTGTGGGAGAATGCTCTGATCCGATATTTTGGATGAAGTGACGGATTGATCAACAATCTGCAATGAGCCTACAGACTGATCTGCCAGTTTATTGGATTGAATACTCCGATCCGCGATATGCCGGGCTGTCACTTGACCCGTTCCAAGCTGCTCTTCCCCGATGGAGCCAGGACTGAGATGCTTTCTTTCAATCGCTCCTGCCTGAATGTGCGTACTGGTGACTGCCTCAGACTCCAGATGACGCCCGCTGACAACACCTTCCTCCAATTGTTCCCTGCCCACTAGTCCGTCGGATAGTTGCTTGCGATTAATCGAACCCGGAGCTAGGTGCCGGGCATGAACGGCATGCTCGGTCAGGTGTGCGCTCTCAATGCTGCCTGCCTGGATTTTAGTTCCATCCACAGCCCCATCCCGCAGTTTGGAGGTGGTCACAGACTGATCGCCCAGCTTGGAGCTATCAACAGCTTCATTCGCCAAATTGTTCGATTGAATCGTACCGCTGCGAATTTTATCGGAGGTGACCGACTGATCTTGAAGCATATCTGAAGACACGATCCATTGCTTGAAATGACGGCTTTCAATCGAGCCATTGGCAATATGATCGCCGCTGATAATTTTATCCGCCAGCTTTTCTGGAGTGATGCTGCCATCACGAAGTTTTTCACCACTAATAGAGCGATCCTGCAATTTACTGCCTGCCACTGATGCGTCCGACAGATGCTCGACCGTAATGGAGTCGGGAGCAATCTTCGAAGCAGTCACAGCACCGTCAGCTATTTTAATTGTATGAACAGCATAATCTGCTAGAAATTCCGTTTGGATACTCTCTTGTTTCAGCTTGCTGGAATCTATGGAAGCGGGAGCGATCTTTTCACCTGTCACAGCGAAATCACTCAAATCGTCTGTATAGATGAAAGCATTGTTTACATGCGGAGCCTTCTTATTGTTCAAAATTTCTTCCACATCAATTGGATCAGGTTCTGGTTCTGGCTCTGGTTCCGGCTCCGGTTCTGGATCTAGTTCTTGCTCTGGTTCTAGCTCTGGCAGTGGGGGTTCTTCCATCAAAGCTGGAGTCTCCTCTACATCTGCAACCTCAATCTCTTTCTCGTGCAGAGCCTCGACTTCAGGCTCGATAACTGTCTGTAGCTCCGACTCCTCTGTAGTTGGGGGAGGCGGAGAAGCAACTTGATGAAGTCTTGCTTCTGTCTCCCTCTCCGCAGGCAGTGGTTTTGAGCGTTGTATCATACTTAACTCATTCATATCCGGGTCAATTACACGATAGAGCGGCTTTTTGTTTCTGTTGGTTTTGCGGCTCTTGTTCTTCAAGCAGCTCTCTCCCTTCTCATGTTTATCGTTACAGCATCATATGCAGACTCTTAGGCACTTGCCACCCTGTACAGAGATTCACTTTTGGGTAAAAAGGATACTTACTGAAATCCACGTTTGAAAAAAAATTGTTAAAAGTTAAAATAGTAAGGGTGAAGATTGCTACAAGAAGAGAGGAACTACAATAACATGATTATCAAACCAAGAACACGTGGCTTTATCTGCACCACTGCTCATCCGGTGGGCTGTGCCCAACATGTTCAGGAGCAAATTGACTATGTACAAGCCCGTCCTGCTATCCAGGGACCTCGTAATGTGCTTGTGATCGGGGCATCGGCCGGATATGGGTTGGCTTCTCGAATTACGGCCGCTTTCGGTGCGCGTGCCAATACAATTGGCGTGTATCGTCCTAGCAATGCTACGGCTACACGCACATCATCAGCAGGCTGGTATAATTCTGCTGCATTTGAAAAAGCAGCTCAGGATGCTGGGCTTAAATCTTTAAGCGTGACAGGAGATGCCTTCTCGGATGAGGTCAAAGCCAAAACGGTGGAAGCCATTCGCGAAGAACTGGGACAAGTCGATCTGGTGGTTTACAGTGTGGCTTCAGGTCGCCGTACTAATCCCCGCACAGGCGAAACGTCTAATTCCGTGCTCAAACCTATTGGTGAGCCTTACACGAATAAGACCGTTAACTTCCACACCGGTGAAGTCAGCAGCGTGACGCTCGAACCGGCTACAGAAGAAGAAGTACAGGGGACTGTAGAGGTTATGGGCGGTGAGGATTGGAAATTGTGGATTGACGCCTTGCGTGCAGGCGGCGTGCTCGCTGATAACGCCACTACCTTCTCTTTTTCGTATATCGGTTCAGATATTACCCAAGCCATCTACCGAGAAGGCAGTATCGGAAGTGCAAAAGATCATCTGGAGGCGACAGCACGTCAGCTGAACGACCAGATGAAAACCACGGGTGGACGCGCCTTCGTCGCAGTCACCAAAGGACTCGTTACCCAATCCAGTTCGGCCATCCCTGTCGTTCCTCTGTATATTTCCGCTTTATATAAGGTGATGAAGGAGAAAGGGCTGCATGAAGGGTGCATAGAACAGAGCTACCGCCTGTTTGCCGAGCGTCTGTACGCACCAGAAACTGCTGTAGATGAAGAAGGTCGTATTCGCATTGATGATTGGGAACTGCGCGAGGATGTGCAGGCAGAAGTCGCGAAAATATGGGAGGTACTGACAACCCATAATATCTATGAATTGTCCGATCTTGAAGGATATCGTCGCGAATTTTTCCAGCTGTTCGGCTTTGAGTTTGAGGGTGTGGACTATGATGCTGATATTGATCCGATCGTAAATATTCCTAACGCACGCTAAGTCTTTTAGTGCTGCCATTCTGTTAGAAAAATATAAAAAAGCTGTCTCTGGCAGAAGAACATTCTCTTCTGCACAAGGACAGCTTTTTGTTTTCTAACTAAAAAGGAACACTTGTGTCTATTTTGAACTGCAAAATGTGTAAACATTGCAATTTTAAAATTCATTTGATATTGTACAAGTAGGCATAGCAAAATCCCTCTTCTTACCAAGAGGGTAAGCACAGTTGGACAAGTCCTACCTTGACTGACCGTGATTATTTTTGCTCAGCCCATCACATCCCTGTAAGGAGGTGAACAATATGGCAAAAGACGTTCTGTGCGAAGTCAACTCATGCACGTACTGGGCTCAGGATAATAAATGCAGCGCAAGCTCTATTTATATCGTAAGCAACAAGCCTGCAAACACTCACACGTCCGAAGAAACAGACTGCAAAACCTTTGAAGCAAAATAGACCTTAGTTTTCAAGCCAAACCATAGCTTTATCATGAAGGAGCCCCTGCCAGGGTTCCTTCTTTCTTATGATTCTAACAAGAATGATAATTATTATCAAGTTCTTTTTGGCCTATGTTATGGAAAATGCTATCCGCTCCTATACATTCACTTCCTCGAAGTTTTTCGACTTCGCTTAAGACAAAAAAAGAAGCGTCACCCTGAACGAGTCGCTTCTTGTGCTTGACCTTTTGTAATTGTTCCTGCTTGGTTGGCTTCATTCGCGTGTGCTGTGAAATTTCGCCATAATGATCATTCGTTTTACGACTCTGTGCCGCGCAATAGATCCCGGCGCGTTTCGCCTTGCTTAACGCCTTTTGTGTTTGAGTACGTGCCATACTGCTTCACTCTCCTTGATTGGACTCCCTGTATCATAGCATCCAATAGGCAAATCGTGAATGGTTTGTCTGACTCAAACATTCTTTAATTCATTAAATGTCTGAAAAAATATCCGGATCGCCACTGGAGGCCGCCACAACAAAAACAATAACCAAGAAAATAATAATCAGTGCATAAATCAGTGTGCCGATAATACTACATACCAGTCCAGCAATGGCCATACCTCTGCCTTGCTCGCCATGACGGTTAATTTCCTTCAGGGAAAGACTGGACAAAATAATACCCACAATTCCGATAATCAACCCAAGATAGGGAATGACAACAGATAAAATCCCGAGCACCATCGAGGCAACAGCTTTACTGTTTGTAGGTGGAACTACTGGGGGCTGGTTAAATGGAGCGTTATAATCGTTCGGCTCCTGAAAAGGATCGGAAGATCGAGGCTCCTTGTACAAGTCACTCATCTGTTTAATTCAACTCCAATAATTATAATAGCAATATATAAGTTCTAGGGTACCACAATCTTACAAATCAGGACAGTACTTATTTCAATTTTTTAAATTAGAACGTTAAAAAGAAGAAGCGTAGCATCTTAGCACTTTTTGAGATAATCGGGCATACACAGTACTGTACCTATTACAGATAAATTACGCTCCAAGAGAGCATCCTGCCAAGGAGGACGGAGCTATGTTATATCGTGGAACAGCCCGCAGAAAGGGCTCGTCTCACCAACGTTTACATGCAGAGACACTTCGGAAAATATCCGCCGCCATGCTGCCATTTTACAAAGCTATTGCAACCCAACGTGCTTTTGCCGTCCAATGGTCACGAGCTGTCGTTCAGGGTAATTTGGATCGGATGAAATCCCTTCTCTGCTCGGTAGCGCCATTTGCCGCCAAACAAGGCTTAGGTACGAATGGGATTGGCTACTTTGTTTCCTTTTTAGCTCAGCCGCCGATGCTCTATTACACGAACGGTACGACGATTCCACCCGGGACGGTGCAGTTTACATTTGAGCCAAAGGTTCATCGCGCCATTGCCAAAGCCGTTTTTCCGCTGTATCGCGAATTGGCACGCAATGAATGCTTTGCTTCTGCCCTAGCCAAAGCGATCAACAGGCAAGACCAGCGTGCAGTTCATGTAATGATCCGTAGTTTAATTCCATCCTCTGCGCTAAAATCTGTAGACATTGAGGATGATGGTTTTGCATTGCTTTTTGAGTATCCCTTTAGTAAGTACCCCTATCGCAATCTACTTTTTCGAGAGTTCACTTAAAAAGGTCGCTACAAGCGCACTTGCTTAAGTTCTTCAATGAGCTCTTTTCCCATTTGTATAGCCATGTCTGTCAGCACTCGGATTTCATCCTTGGTTGCATGATCCAAATGCGTCCCGCAGCAAATGGCGAAGTTACCCGCAAACTCTTTACGCAAGCGAACTGCAATTTCTTCAGTAATATAAAATTCCTTGTGGTTTTGCAATTGCACGGTTTGAATAGGCTCAAGCCTAGCCCCCGCAGTAATCGTCCCCAAGTGAGGCTGATCACCGCCTGATATGAGCACAACGATATCTTCCCCCATAAAATAGGCATCCAGCACAAGACGGATACGTCCGCTTTCTTTTTCCAAATGAATCATATGATCCTCTCCTGCTAAAAATATTATTGTGAAACGATTCACTTCATAGAGTACCATTCATTGTATCGCTTCCTGAACTGTTGGACAAATTTAAAAAGGCCCACAGCAGCCTCTATTAACAGTGGCTTGCTGTAGACCTTTATTGTATTCTAAAAAAACTCCCATCCTCTTACTTGCTGTTAACGGATTGTGATGGTATGCACTGCCTTACCCGTTGCGCCGTCATTATCCGTTACTGTTAGCTCCACGGTATACGTTCCGGCTGTGGTGAATTTATGCTTCACCTTGGAACCAACTGCCGTATCGCCATCACCAAAATTCCAACTGTAGCTGATGATCTCACCATCTGTATCGCGGGAAGCTTTGGCGTTAAATTGTACATTTTTGTTCTTCTTGGCTGAGTCATTCGCCTGGATAATAGCTACCGGCTTTTCATTCGATGTAGGTGGATTCGGACCTGGGCCCTCTCCTCCACCATGGGTTACATACAACCTCCCCGGCGCCTCCGTCTCCACTTCATTCCCCGCTGCATCCCTTACCCGGATCACGATGACTCCGCCTTCCAGGTTCAGAGAAGATGAAGTGAGATAAGTACCTTCATAGTGGCCTGACGAAGTTTCATTTAATGGAATTTCATTACGGGCCAAAGTGGACAGGTTAAAGGGCAGCTCCACATGGAAGGATGCCTCTAAACCGGATGCACTGTCAAAAGCTACTCGTACCGGCTGTCCTGGAGTAATACGTACATCCTCAGCAGGGCTAATATTTTCAAGCTTCGGCAGCGCTGTATCGACATACACCGAGCGTGTAACAGTCGTTTCGTTTTCGGCAAGATCTTTGGCCGTTACCGTAACTTGATTTTCACCTTCATTGATAAGCAGCCGTTTATTAAAGCTACCGTCACTTCCGAATTCAGCGGGCTCGCCGTTAATCGTCAATTCGGTGAGGAACTCGTCATACACCGTACCGGTTACACTGACCACACCCGCATTTGTACGAGCTCCTTCATCAGGTGAAGTCAGGATCAGACCCGGTTTAGTCTGATCGAGCGTTACAACCACCGGCTCAGAACGATCCGTTACTTTGCCGTATACCGCCGCTTGAACACTTAGCGGATTAGCACCTGGCTGAAGATCGACCGACAAACTGAATTGACGATCCTTCACTTTCGTTGTGCCAGTCAGCTCCTTACCGTTAAAGAGCTGAATATCAGCTCCTTCTGCCGGGGAAGTTCCTGTTACGGTAATCGTTTCCTCCTGCGTATACGTAGCCTTCGTAGGAGTCGTAATCGTTGGAGCATTCACCGGATATCTGACGATAGCCCGGATCATGTAGTTCCCTTCCTCTTCAGGTGATTGGCTCCATGTGCCGCTTACACCTTGCCAGCTGCGAAGCGCATTGGGACTGTTTTCATCTGTAGCCAGACCTGGTGACTGTGTCCCTACCGCAGACTGTGTATATACGATGTAGAAATCACCTTGAACCGTCACCGGCTCTGGGAGCTGCACCGTCGTCCATTGTGTCTCATCCCGGACAGCAGTCCCGTCGAATGGACCAGCCACTAGTCGTCCAGGTGCTCCTGCTGTACCGGAGGCGTCATAGATAGAATATTGGAATGCCGTTCCCCCCGGATTCGGGAAAGCAGAGTTCCAGAACAAAAGGGATGCTCCTGTCACTTGTGCCACTTCCGACTCAGGTGTCATTCTCACTGCCCATGAATTGCCTGCCGCGTTAAAGGCTCTGGCATTTTCTCCTGTACCGTCATCATAGGCAATGCCTCCTTGGAAACCGATGAAAGGCTTCAACGTGACATTCGCTTCAACACTGCCGTTTGGAGGAGCAGTCACGGAAACACTGTCACTGTAATAATTTTCGGCTGCAATGGACAATGTGTATGTTCCTTCCAGCACGTCCAGTGTAAATTCTCCAGCCTCATTCGTCTCTACAGGAGCAATACGTGCATCTTCCAGCACCAATACTTTCGCTTTTTGGATCGGTTCACCGGATTGCTTGTCGGTAATAACCCCGTGAATCGTACCGTGAGGGACAGCCTGGAGACTAAAGTTTGCTCTGATGACTTTGTTATTTTCAATCGTGACTGCTTTCGTCTGAGGCACGTAACCGTAGGCTTCGGCCTTCAGCGTATAGTCACCTGCTACATGAGTGAAGCTGTATTTGCCCGTGGTTGGGTCTGTTTTCACCGAACGTCCGGTTTCCAGTACCGTAACGGTAGCACTGGCTGGAAGACTGTCGAGACCGACACGTCCACGCTCCACGGATGCATCTGTCGGCTTCACTTTTTCCTGGAATTCACTCTTTTCAGTGCTTGTAATTTTATATAGCGGGAATTGTTCTTCCGCTTTTTCCAGCTTGATATTGGACTCAGGTACGATATCCTTGGTCACTGTCGAAGCTGGAACACCCAGCACACGGAAATCGTCAATGTACCAGCCATTTTTGTTCACACTGTTATCCGATTTCAAGCGGAAACGAACTTGAATCTCGTTGCCGGTATAGCTATCCAGATTGTAGTAAACAGGCGCCCAATTCTTACCACTTGTATTATGTGAGAACTTACCCAGCTCACTCCACGTGTCGCCATTGTTTTTGGACACTTCTACATATCCGTAATCATAGCCGCCCTCAATTTCAAACCAGTGGTTGAAAGTCAGTGTTGCGTTGCGTATACCATTCAAATTAATTTTTGGAGAAACCAGTGAAAAATCAGCACCGTTCTCATAGTTGCTATCGAGATCGGTGGCCCACACATTCGGCTTGGACACTGCGCTCCCCGGTCCTACTTCCTTAGGAATGCCGCGTTCCCATTCATCCTTGGTCCCGGAATGAGTCCATCCATTGTCTGAGCTGCCATCAAAATGATCGCTATACAGCGTATCCGGCACATCCACTCTTAGTGAAGCCTCGTTCGACTTGACACCTTCGTTACCGCTATAATCCTCGGCTGCCACTGCATAATGATAGGTCGCACCACCGACGGTGATCGTATCCGTGTAGGTCAGCCCAGAAGTTGTACCGATGGAAGTATAATTTTTGCCAGACTGGGTTGAACGATACACCTTGTACTGCTTCACATCTTCATCAGAGGAAGCACCCCAGGCGAGTGTAACATTGCCCACATTATCTGCTTCAGCAGTCAAATGGCCAGGGGCAGCAGGTGCAACGGCGTCTGGTTCCTGAATGGACAGATCGTCAATATACCAGCCATCTTTCACGATCGTATTGTCACTAGTAAAGTTGAACAGGAGGTATACCTTTTGACCCGCAAATGCTCGCAAATCAAGATATTGTGTTTTCCAGCCATTGCTGGTTCCAGTAAACGATAATACCTGCTCAAACGCATTCTGATTGTTGGTGGTCGCTACATACACTTTGCCGAAATCAGAATTGTTTTCAAGATCGTACCAATGCTTGAAGCTGACCAGTGCCCCCTTGGAACTCTCGGTCAGATCAATAGGAGGAGCCATAAAATAACTGTTGGTGTTGGTCTGGTATTGGCCTTCGAGATTGGTCGCGATGACCTTTGTACCCGAATGTGCGCTTTTAGGGCCGCTTGTGGGGGTTCCCCATTTCCAAACACTACCCTGACCACCGATATTAATACCGGCGATGTCTTTTTCAAAGTCTTGTGTGTAGCCTGGTTTAACACCTTTGGAGACATTCACCTTATATACTTCCGTTTCAAAACCATTATTGCCGAAATCATTTACACGGATATAGTATTCCAGACCTGCGCTATCCACCAAAAAGGTCGGAATGGACGCTTGATATGTACCGTCTTTGCTGTCTCCGGAGGTCCGCTCCAACGGAATGTATACATAGTTTGACGAACCCGCTGTTTTGGCAAATGCCTCAACGGCTGTTACGCCAACATCATCCGTAACATGAGCCGTCAAAGGTATATCAAGACCCTCAAATGCAGCTGCAGGCGGTGTATGCTCAAGAACAGGCGCTTCCAGATCGTCGCCACCTGTTACGACTTTACCGGATACAGAGCCCAGACCCTGCATGACAGATCCGACTGCATCGAGTGCATTAATGACACCATGTCCATATCCATTGTTTGGCGAAGTTGGATATGTGCTGTCTGTCCGAGGGGTAGCCGTGTTTTCCAAAATTTCCTCCAGCTGGTCCACGGTAAGAGAATGATTCGCTTGCAGCAGCAGAGCAGCCAGACCCGCAACATGAGGACCGGCCATGGAAGTACCGTTATAGCCACCTTTATAACCGCCACCAGCCACGGTTGAACGAATATTTACACCCGGCGCGGAAACTTCGGGCTTGATCTCACCGTAAGGTGAGGGTCCCAGCAATGAAAAGCTTCCCAGTTTATCATTGATATCGGTTGCCCCAGTGGCAAAGGATTCCGGATAGTTGGCCGGATTGGCTACCGATCCAGGTCCGCCCGGATTGGAGAGAGAGGTGTTTCCTGCGGAGAATTCGGGAAAGATCTGAGCATCCCGCCACGCCTGAACTACAGGCCGGAACCATTCATCAAGACCCGGTCCGCCTCCCCACGAGTTGTTCACTACATCTGGAGCAAGCTCGGGATGAAGATTACCTTGAGCATCTTTTGGCGCAAGCAGCCATTGACCGCCGTCCAGTATAATTGCATCCGTCGTTTCCGGATTAAAAATCCGAACCGCAATCCACTTTGCACCAGGGGCAACGCCCACTCGGTTCGTTCCATTTTCCTCGGAGCCGACCATCGTGCCCATCGTATGCGTACCATGGGAATCGTCTTCCTGATCGACCGGAAGCGCCGCATGACTATGCGGATCATACCAGCTCAGTTCTGGATTTACGACATTGCCTGCCGCATCCAGACCACGCCATTTGCGATGAAGGGCCGGATGCGTGTAGTCTACGCCTGTATCGAGATTGGCGACCACGATTCCGGTTCCGTCAATTCCTTTTTCCCACACTTGTGGTGCGTTAATATGGGATATATTCCATTCCACCGTAGATGGATCCACAGCGTTCTTGCCTGTATTGCCGGGCAATGCCGATGTTTTGCTATCGTCCTTTTCCGGTTCTACAGCCTTCTGTGCTGTGTCAGACTTTGCCGTTGCTGCCGTTGCTGTTCCAGCCGCTTTGTTACCTGTGTCCTCTGGCTGTTTATCAACCGTTACCTTTTGCAGATAACGTGTTTCATTCGGCAAAATTTTATCGACCTCGGGCAGCTTCGAAATATGGTCCAGCACCTCCTTGGTGCTCGTGACAGCCAAAGCATTGACAATAAAATAGCTTTTATATTCTTTTACTCCGCCGCTCTCTGATTCCTTATTCAAATAACTTTCAAGCCCATATTGAGTTCTGGAAGCCGTTTCACGCAAAGAGCTGATTACATGGCTACGTACAGCCATTTTTGCGGCGGAAGGTGTTATTTTCTCAAGTGAAGCCTTTTGGAGAGCATTTTTGGAAACCTTATTGGTATCTACCTGTTCTTTTAATTTGACCAAATAAGTAACATAGTTGTTCTCCTCAAACTGTTTGGTCAGTTTCGGGGACACCTTCGCGGTCGTGACCTTGTGTGAGGCTGATTTCAGCTCCAGCTTGGAGCCATCCGGTGTGTTTTTCGCTAAAGCGGGTTGAACAAATGAAAAGGCCATAAGCAAAGAGAGTCCAATAGATAACGATTTCTTGAAACGTCTAGGTTTAATCAATTACTTCTCCACTCCTTTTACTAGGTTTAATGATTCCGAAATAACCTGTACAGAGTCAGACCTCATGCCTTGCACATCAAACACGCGGCTTGCGCAATACGATGTGTTGGCGACCACCTCCTTCATAGATTACAGAAAGATATAAAAGTATTGGGCTGTTCATAGATGGCAGTACTTCATAGGTGAGTTTATAATCCAATAGAAAAGCGATGAAATCCAGTAGATACCTAGGAGAAAAAGCAGGAGCATTTCGAAGAAAAAAACATGATATACCATTACATGTTATATCATTACATTTTATATTAAAAATTGATATAAAATCATATATTATGGATAGTATAAAGTTACCCAAACAGATATACAAGTCATTTTTTTTGCATTTTTCTTGAAATTCTATGACTTTTATGTTCATTTATGTACGAAAACCCCTTTTTAGCGGCTACGTCATGAGTGCAACACACGGTTAGCAGGTGCATGCATCCTTGTACGAGCCACCCAAGGGATTTTCGGGGATCTTTTTTTTAAACCTGTCTGATATTCTTAGTTAAGTACGGAGTTCACCGCAGCAAGCGCATCAATCAGACCATATCCATAACCATTGTTGGGTGAGGTCCGATACTGACTGTCTGTCAGCGGTGTCGCTGTTTTCGAAATAACATCCTCTAATTGATCCACGGTCAAAGAGGGTTTAGCCTGAAGCAGCAATGCCGCTAATCCAGCAGTATGCGGGCCTGCCATAGAGGTACCGTTCCATCCACCCTCATAAACCCCGCCCGGTACAGAAGAACGGATGTTCACGCCAGGAGCCGAGATTTCTGGCTTCACTTCGCCATAAGGAGAAGGACCACGCAACGAGAAGCTGGCCAGCTTGTTATTGATATCGGTGGCTCCCGTGGCGTAGGCTTCAGGCAGATTTGCCGGATTAGCCACAGACCCAGGTCCGCCCGGGTTCGATAGTGTTGTGTTGCCTGCGGAGAACTCAGGGAAGATTTGAGCCGCTCTCCACGCCTTGGTCACTGGGCGATACCATTCGTCCAAACCAGGTCCACCACCCCAAGAATTATTCACCACATCCGGTGCAAGCTCAGGGTGTTTTTTGCCGTTTTTATCTACAGGCGCAAGAATCCACTGCCCGCCGTCCAGCAAGATGGAGTCTGTGGTATCTGGATTGAATACTCGAACGGCAATCCACTTGGCCCCCGGAGCAACACCGATTTCATTCGTACCGTTGCTGTCTGAGCCAACGCTTGTCCCCATCGTATGTGTACCATGTCCATTGGAATCTGTGGGCAGCGATGCTCCATTAACCGCATCATACCAGCTCAGCTCAGGATTCACGACTTGACCAGAAGCATTCAGCCCCCGCCATTTTCTTTTCAGTGCTGGATGAGTATATTCAACACCTGTATCTAGATTGGCAACGACAATGCCTTTGCCGTCAATACCTTTGGCCCAAACCTGCGGTGCTTTGATTTTAGAAATATTCCACTCGACACGACTTGGCGTTACCGCATCTTTATATACGGATTCTTGCACCGATTTTTGTGCATTCTCTTCCGTCACAGCCGGGTCGACAGCAGTTTGATCTGCCACTGCTTGGTTTGCTGTTGATTGCTCCCCTACCGGCTGGGCATCCTTATCTATTTCTACCTTTTGCAGCTCCCGCTTTTCATCTGGTAAAATTTTGTCGATCTCAGGTAGGGTTGCGAGATTATCCATGACCTCTTTGGTACTGGTTACCGCAAATGCATTCACGATAAAGTAACTCTTGTATTTTTTTACGTTTCCGTTATTGACTTCCTTCTTTAAGTATTCTTCCACAGATGGTTGAGTTTTTTCTGCGGTATCCATCAGAGAGTTGACAACCGTTTTACGTACAGAAAGCTTAGCAGCAGCGGGGGAAATCTGCTCTGCGGAAGCCTTCTGAAAAGCGTGCTTAGCAACAGACTCTGTGTCTACCTGATCTTTTAATTTAACCAGATAGGTGACATACTCGCTGGTGCTGAATTGCTGGTTCAGCTTGGCTGAAACCTTGGCGGAAATCGTCGATGCTCCTGCTGAGGAGGTTGTGCTGGAATCTCCATACACCGGAGAAATCAGAGAAAAAGCAAGAATAGCGGTAAAACCGACCGACAGTGTCTTTTTGATATTTTTCGACTTAATCAATACTTTTCATCTCCCTTTACTTGGTCTTTTTGATTCTCAAAGACAACCTTCCGATAGCAGCGTCAAAAGCTCACAAATAGCCTCTGGTACTCACCTCCTTTAAAAAAATAAATTCTGGGGTGAAATCCATAGGTCATATTCTAAGGTGAATAACCTTTGGTGCAGACCGCAAGGAACGACATTCAATTAAGAACTGTGGACAAGTCTGGAAGAAAGTAAGTGAAAAAAATGAAGAAAAAGGTAGGGTAGGATACTAGAAGTGATCGAGGAGGTTGATAAGCATGTATTAAAATACAATTTAAAACAAAAGAATGAAACATATGGTATCTTTTGAATCTAGTATAGTGTCATAAAATCAGATATTCAAGCATTTTTTGAATTTTATTCCTTTTTTTCTTGAAAAATTGAAAAACCTCTTCCATTTTCAAAACAAATGCGGGTCTTCTTCGTGCATTTTGTTTCGGATCATAGAAGAGGTTTTTCGGCATTCAGCAGCAAAAGTAGAAAAGCGCTATCTGCCGCTATTTACAGGTATGGGAACCGAAACGGCTCCTTCTGGAAAGGAAGATTTGGTTTCCTGGGTTCTACGACACAGGCTCGTACATTCTCGAAAAGCCATTTGTCTGCACCCACTGCACCGATCCTGATTTACCATTGCAAGAGCTGCTGTTAAGGCCTCTCCTGTATGTTCAAAAAAATGATTTTGTCCGATCATGTCGTAGCATCCGGTTTTATGCAGTAATTCCAGCGGTTGAGGCTGGAGTCCGGACACAAGCACTGTTCCACCAGACTTTCGGTATTTTTGTATTAGTGCAGTAAAGTTAGCTTCTCCCGTCATATCCATAAAAGGGACCTTTCCCATACGCAACAACAAAATCCCTTGCTGGAGACCAGTCTGTCCCCCTACACCTGAGTTTTCCAACGCTGAAGCTGCACCGAAAAATAGGGGGCCTTCCACATTATAAATAGCCACCTGCGGGCAATCATGCTGCTCTGTGACCATATGTGCGCCTACCTTTTCATGCTTTACAGAAGGGTCAGGAAGCACCTTATCTACTGAAAGCGTATTACTCATACGTTTGACAAACAATACAACTGCCAGAATCAGGCCGACCTCCACAGCCGTTGTCAGCGTCGTAAAAACCGTCAGCAAAAAGGTGACGACCAGCACAATAGAATCTGCTGTCCGTGTTTTGAGGATGTGCGCAAAATGCTTGCGCTCACTCATATTCCAGGCCACTACCATCAACACCGGTGCCATACTAGCTAACGGAATATTAGATGCATAAGGTGCAAAAAGCATCAGAATGAGGAGTACAACGACCCCATGCACAATACCTGACATAGGAGAAACCGCGTTGTTGCGGATATTGGTGGCCGTACGGGCAATGGCACCTGTCGCAGGAATACCGCCGAATAGTGGTGTCAGCAAATTGGCAATCCCTTGTCCAACCAGTTCGCGATTGCTGTTATGGCGGTCTCCCGTCATCCCGTCAGCTACCACCGCTGAAAGCAGTGATTCAATAGCCCCCAGCATCGCTATAACAAGTGCTGGCGGCAAGAGCTTCACGATTAATTCCCACGTCATTGCAGGAATATGCAGCTCAGGCAAAGATGCCGGAATTGCGCCATAAGCAGAGCCAATCGTAGCCACCTGCCCTGGAAAAAACAAAGCTGCCACCAGCGTTGACAAGAGTAGGCCGACCAGTGAGCCAGGTATCTTGGGCCATTTTTTAGGCACCACAATAAGTCCAGCAAGACAGATACAAGCTGTCAGGATGCTGTACACATTGAGTGAAGGAAGCCGATGGATGATCTCTGCCATCGAAGGCAGAAAAGTTTCATGTCGCTCTACCCCGCGCAAGCCGAGAAAGTTAGCAATCTGACCACTGAAGATCGTCACGGCAATCCCGGCTGTAAAGCCAATGGTTACGGGCTTGGGAATAAATTTGATCAACGCCCCCAGCCTTAGAACACCCATTAGAATGAGCATAATGCCTGCCATAAAACCAGCTATAAGTAAATTCTCATAGCCGTACTGCATGACTATAGCCAGCAAAATCGGAATAAACGCACCTGTAGGTCCTCCGATCTGAAATTTGGACCCACCCAGTAGTGAAATCAAAATTCCCGCTATGATGGTTGTGTACAGACCATATTCCGGCTTTACCCCCGATGCAATGGCAAACGCCATACCGAGCGGGATAGCCACAATCGCCACAATGCTTCCAGAAATTAAATCCTTTCGTAAAGCCCCTGCGTTATAGCCTTCAAACCTTCCTCTCCACTTCATCCTGTAACCCTTCTTTTCTGTAGTAGCATTACTTCTCGTTACGTATGCCTTCCAGCAACGAGATCGCTTCGACTAAATGATTGTCAAAAATTCGCCGCGCCACCGCTAGCAGCTCCGTTAAGAGCGGATCACGTAGTGAATACACGACCGTTGTGCCTTCCTTGAAGCTGTTCACCAAATTTTTAGCCCGTAAAACAGCCAATTGCTGCGATACGGCAGAACCTTCGGAACCAAGCGCAGTCTGCAGCTCGTTCACATTCCGTTCCCCTTCACTCAGCACCTCCAAAATGCGGATGCGCAGAGGGTGAGCCAATGCTTTGAAAAAGTCAGCCTTAAACTTCTGGAGATCTCCTTCCATTCCTGCGCCGTCCCCCTCACAGAATTGTTTCATAACGATCAACAATATCTGAATATTTGAATATTCAGTACAATAACAGCTTTGGGTCAATTGAACTATGATGTTACTCACACTTCACCATGCGTATAGTCACATTTTTCCACACTTTTATCTTTCAGGGTTGACAGCTTCCACAGGTTTCCATTAACATAACAATTAACTTTAAGAAAAGGGGGCCGACAGACATGACCAAGCTTTACACGATAATGACAATCAGTCAGCATGATACAATCACATATTCGAAATTTCGTCTCATCGGCCCCGTTCGGGCAACATGATGGGGGTATCACGCTGTCTGACGGCGTGATATGCCAGGCTTTTTTTATTTTGTATGCTATTGAAAGAACAGGTTATTTATATTTTTATGATGTACTAATCATAAAATGTAATGACACTTTCGGTGCAGGAAGCCGTAGACGACAAGTCTGCGGCTTTTTTGTTTTTTTCAAATCTTTTTTTACGATGTTATGAATTTACATGAAGAAGGGAACTACCCATTTATTATGAATATACAACCTACGACCAATTCATCTTTTCATGAAGGACCATACAGCCACCTGATGAAGCTTCCGGCAGGGGATCTGACCGTGTACGCTTCGCAGCAACTCTTTTCCTCACTGGATTACAAAGTGTTCGAGATGGCTAATAACAATTTACAAATTCCAGGTATCCGCTATATGGGATACACACCGGATGTACATGTAGGCGTCGGAACCTGCATCGGTACAACTGCGGTATGGGGAATGGAAGACGGCTATGTATCTCCCTCCATCGTCGGTAGCGATATCGGCTGTGGCATGCGCGTACACCTGACCAATCTGCACAAGGATGCCTTGAAGGAAATCAAGCTGCGCCGCAAGCTGGTTAAGACGATCGACAAATACTTGCCGATGGAAGCCCACCAACGCGGACATTATTCGGATATACGGCTGGAGCATATTGTACGCAAGGGTTTGCATGGCTTACCTAATAAATATATTCCGGATAGCTACACTCCTAAGAAATCCACCTCACTGACCCATGTAGAGCACAGTAAGTTCTCCTTTGACGAGGAAGTGCTGAATCTCGTCGAAGATCGTACTTGGCACCGGGCTCATCGGCAGCTCGGCACGCTGGGTGGAGGCAATCATTTTGTCGAAATTCAGGCGATTGAAATTGCAGAAGAAAATAGAGAAGTCGCTGAAGCTTGGGGGATGTTCGACGGTCAGGTGGCTGTGATGATTCATTCCGGATCACGTGCTTGGGGGGGAGCAGTCAGTCAGACCAGTTCATCTGCCATTGCCAAAGCGATGAGCCGTCTCGGTCTCGGCACCTCCGATCCGAGACTGGTATTCGCACCGCTTAATCATCCCGAGGCAGCACATTATGTGGATATGATGTACTCAGCGCTGAATTATGCTGTGGTGAACCGACATCTGATTGCATACTCCGTGCGAGAAGCCTTCCGCGATGTCTTTGGTACAAAGTGCGAGTTGCGTACTCTGTACGATCTGATGCACAATTATGCTTGGAAGGAATCCCATCCGGATCACGGTAGCGTGTTTGTACATCGTAAAGGTGCGACGCGCGCTCTTCCAGCAGGACACCCCGACAATCCGCGACCTTATCAGTCGACAGGGCATCCGGCCCTGATCCCCGGTTCTATGGGGACTGCCTCTTATATTATGGTAGGTTTACCAGGCGGTCAGGATAACTTTCACTCCATCTGTCATGGAGCGGGCCGTATTCGCTCGCGATCTGCAACCAAACGGCTCGTGAGTGTGGACGATTTTGCAGGCGCTCTGGGTGTAGGGACAGACGACGAAATTGTGGTCAACCAGGCATCTCTGGAAAGTATTATCGACGAATCTCCACAAGCCTACAAAAATGTAGATGATATTATTGAAAGTGTTACCGGGGCAGGACTTGCAGCCGTTGTAGCCAAATGTAGACCGCTGGCCGCCCTGAAAGGAGCAAAATAATGTTGAGTATAGACACCCCAGCTATTTATGAATTTGACGAACGTACAGATGGACGCATTACCGGTTATGCTGCTTATGCCCGTCTGATCGACGGTATTAGTGAAGCACTTTATAACCGCTATGGCGTAAAATATGAGTTGTACGCCAGTGATGATCCCAATATTGAGTATTGGGATTTGCTGGAGGAGGATATTCGTTCAGGCAGCCCTGAGCTGGAGCATGTGGCACGGGTGTTCGATCGTTTGGAGGAACGCACCATCCAGTATGACGATGACGGGCCAACTCCTGAATACGGTGTGCATCTGTCGATGCGTAACAATGTATTCGCCTATCCCAAGTGGGGGATTGCACTGGCACGAGTTCCCTTTTTCCGTGATAATGGCGTATATAATGAAGATTATGTGTTTGCCATAGGCGACCAGGAGCTGCAAAGCTTCCTCGCAGGAGTACGCGGTCGTGAACGCAAGCAAAATATGAAGCGTGTCACCGTCTTTACCGATACAAGCCGTGGACTCTCCCGGCAAGCAGAACCGATAACCCGCGCAATTACGCGGGATGACGTGATTTTGAAAGCGGAAATCAAGCGGGATATCTTCCGATCACTTGATCAATTTTTTGAAGCAGATCGCACCTTCTATCAGACTTATAACATTCCTTACAAGCGTGGGATTCTGCTATACGGCCATCCAGGCAACGGTAAAACAACCCTAGTGAAATCTATTGCCAATAGCGTGCCAGGTCCGGCCGCTTACTGGCAAATTACAGAATATACAACCAGTGAATCGGTCAAAGAGGTGTTCGAGGCAGCTACTCGCCTGGCGCCGATGGTGCTGGTCATTGAAGACATCGATTCCATGCCTCAGGAGGTGCGTTCCTTTTTCCTGAATACGCTCGACGGCGCTACATCCAAGGAGGGCATCTTCCTGATCGGAACGACCAATTATCCAGAAAAAATCGACCCAGGTCTGATGAACCGGGCGGGCCGCTTCGACCGGGCTTATGAAATCAGTTTGCCTGACGAAGCGCTGCGACTCGCGTATCTCAAGCTGCGTAACTTCCTTGTTTTTGCAGGTGAGACAGGTACACAGAAGGCCGCAGCGATGACAGATGGCTTCTCCCTGGCTCAGCTCGGAGAACTGTATGTCAGTACGGCTCTAGAATGGCATGAGCAAGGAAAAGCCGATATTGAGCTGATTATTAAAGGCATGCGAGGCGAGCTTGATAAAAGCCGCAAGCAGGACTGGTTAAAAAATGTATCCGAAGGACGAGTCGGCTTCTTCTGATTCATCCTTTTATTGCCTCATTATGAAATTTATGTTACATTGATAAACAATAAAGTACCGAAAGGGTGACCTTAAGCCAATGATCTACTAATCCTATTCCCAAAGAAAAAACGTAATCTTACGAATTTTCTGGATAGGATTAGTGTAGGCTTTTGGGTATTAACGATAAGAGCATTGCTTCGTTGACGGGAGCAGTGTATCTTCTTGTTTGTATGTCTGCCTCCTATCCAGAAACTAATGGATAAGGAGGTTTTTTTGTATGAAAAGAATACTCGCAATTCTCATGATCAATATATTCATTGTGATGGTCGGCGTGGGTTTGATCACCCCTATTCTGCCGGAACTGATCATTGAATTTGGTGCCAGTGGGCGGGCCATCGGTTTATTGGTGGCAGCCTATGGCATAACGCAATTCCTGCTCTCGCCCATGACTGGGCAGCTGTCTGATCGATATGGGAGAAAAGTTTTTATCGTCGCAGGTGTTATTGTTTTTGCTGTGGCTAAATTGATCTTTGCTATTGGAGATGAGCTGTCGATGCTGTATACCTCAAGACTTCTGGAAGGAGTTGCAGCAGCCCTGATTATTCCACCCATGATGGCATATGTAGCTGATATTACAACAACCGAAGAACGTGGCAAAGGAAATAGTCTACTAGCGGCAGCGATGTCATTTGGATTTGTCATTGGTCCAGGACTTGGAGGCCTTCTTGCAGGATATGGAACGAGAGTGCCACTGTGTACAGCAACAGGTGCAGCTATGATTGCAGTTATTTTTTCAATCGTTTGTTTACCTGAAAGTTTATCGAAAGAACAAATGAAGGCAGCACGAGCAAGAATTAATCATCAAAGAGAGTCTATTTTCAAACAGTATGCAAGGTCATTGAAATCAAAATATGCGATGTTCTTTGTCATTGTCCTGGTGATGACTTTTGGACTTGCTAATTTTGAATCCGTTCTTGGTTTATATGTAACGAATCGCTTCCAATTTTCACCGCAAAATATTTCAATCCTTCTAACTGCAGGTGCTGTGATCGGCGTCGGTATGCAGGCATTAGTTGTTGCTAAAATGATCCATCAGTTTGGTGAAAAAAGGTTGATCAAAGGCTCGCTTCTCTTCACCTCTGCTGCTTATATTTTATTTCTCTTCGCCAAAGATTTTTGGAGTATCTTTCTTGTGACTTCCCTTATTTTCTTTGCTACAGCTACGCTTCGTCCAGCTCTTAATACACAATTGTCGAAGATGGCAGGAAATGAGCAAGGATATGTAGCTGGTATGAATAATGCCTATATGAGTGTCGGGAATATTTTAGGTCCTACTCTAGCGGGATTATTATTTGATGCGAATATGTTCGCTCCATTTTTAACAGGCTGTTGCATTCTTTTGATTACCTTCTTGATTACATTAAAAATGAAATAAAAGAGGACAACTGATGAGCAAAAGGCAGCTACGGGTGCGAGGCTTTATTTTTCAAATGCCCAGCTGTAGCTGCCTGTCTGTTCAGTTTATTCCGTTTCCCCACTCAGTCGGTTCAAAAACTGGATGGCCCGTGGGCTGGTTGGCTGCTCTAGCACCTGATATGGCGTACCCTGCTCAATGATTACGCCCTGATCCATTAAGATTACATGGTCAGCAACCTCTGCCGCGAACTTCATTTCATGGGTGACAATAACCATCGTCATCCCTTCGGCAGCCAACTGCTTCATGACCTTGAGCACCTCACCTACCAACTCGGGATCAAGAGCAGAGGTCGGCTCGTCAAACAAAAGCACCTCAGGTTCGACCGCCATTGCCCGGGCAATACCGACCCGTTGCTGCTGTCCTCCCGACAATTGATGTGGATAGGATTCCGCTTTATCAGCCAATCCCACCTTCTTAAGCAGCTCCAATGCATGTTTGCGCGCTTCGTCCTTGCTTTTTTTCTGAACCGTGACTTGCCCCTCCATCACATTTTGCACAGCGGTCATATGGGGGAAAAGGTTGTAGGATTGAAATACCATCCCTGTCCGCTTACGCAGCGCCAAAATGTTTTCTTGCCGAAGCTTCGTCCCTTTCGCAAAATTCAGGGCAATATCACCTACCTGAATTTCTCCCTGGTCGGGAACTTCCAGCAAGTTCAAGCAGCGTAAAAGCGTTGTTTTACCCGAACCGGAAGGACCGATAATTACAAGCACTTTCCCCTTATCCAACGTCACGTCAATCCCCTTAAGCACTTCCAGCGAGCCGAACGACTTGTGTATATTCCGAATTTGGATCACCGGTACAATCTCCTTTATCTAACGGAAAAACGGCTCAGACGCTTTTCCAAATAATTTTGCAGCACCGTCAATATCGTGCTAAACAGCAGGTAAATAACCCCAGCCTCGGTATACACTAATAACGGTTCGTATGTGGTAGCTACAATCTGATTAGCCGTTCTGAACATTTCCACATAGGTGATAGTGGCAGCCAGTGAGGTATCCTTTACCAAGCTGATGAATGAATTGGCAAGCGGAGGCACCGACACACGGGAAGCTTGGGGGAGCACGATCCGCCGCAACACTTGCCAGCGTGTCATCCCCAAGGAGTATCCTGCCTCCCATTGACCCTCCTGAATGGAAATAATAGCCGCACGCATAATTTCAGAGCTATAGGCCCCCACGCTGAGCGTAAAGCCGATCACTGAAGCAATAAACGGGTCCAGTGTAATACCCACCGAAGGTAAACCATAGAAAATAATATACAATTGCACCAGCAAAGGAGTTCCTCGAATCACCCATACATAGAAGCCGAAGATCAGCTTAAGTATTCTCCATTTGGACAACCGGGCGAGCGCAGTAATCAGCGCCAGCACGAGTCCCAGAGCAAAAGAGATCAGCGTGAGCGGAATCGTAAAAGAAACCCCTGCTTTTAGCAGAGGCAATAATGAATCCATAATAATTTGTATTTGGCGATCATCCATTGTACAGACATCCTTTATTATTTGGACACATCGGCTCCAAAATATTTTTCAGAAATTTTCATATACGTACCGTCAGCCTTCATATCAGCCAACGCTTTGTTGACTTCCTTGATCAAATCTTCGCTGCCTTTATTAAATACAGCTGCGCTGTGTGAAGCATCCGCAGATTCGTCCACCTTTTTGATCGGAGCATCAGGCTTTTGCTTTTTCAGATCCAGATAAGACAATCCATCGTTGACGGTCGCATCTACCCGTTTGGAAGTGAGGAGATCAATAGCTTGGTTGAATCCTTCGGTTGCTACAATTTCCGCACCGTTGCTTTTTGCGATTTGAGTCAGGTTGCTAGTCAGAGATTGCCCTGCCTTTTTACCTTTTAGATCCGCAAATTTCTGGATGTCCGTATTATCTTCACTCACGATCAGAACTGCCTTAGAGACAATGTACGGATCGGAGAAATCATATTTTTGCTTGCGCTCATCTGTAATAGACACTTCATTGAATACTGCGTCAAACCGCTTGGAATTCAAGCCTGCAAATATTCCGTCCCATTGCGTCTCGATAAATTCCGGTTGCACACCCAGGCGCTTACTTACTTCAGTTGCAATATCGACGTCAAAGCCTGTCAGTTTGCCAGCAGCATCATGGTAAGTAAACGGAGCATAGGTACCTTCCGTACCGATTCTCAGCTTGCCACTGGCTTTGACAGATTCAAGAGTAGCTGCAGCCGTTGTATCTGCTTTTCCATTATTAGAACCGTTCTCTCCAGTAGATGCATTATTCGTGCCAGCGCCTTTATCATTGTTGCCGCAAGCCGAAACCAGCAATGCCATCACGATGAATACAATCGGTAAAAAACTAAATTTTCTCATGTTATCCACACTCTTTCCCTTTTTCTTGATCACCTAGCGCAGGCTAGTCATTGAATAGTACATCATTCATTTTCGCGCGTCAATGCTTTTATCCAATAATCCCTATCCAAAAGGTAAGTTATATTTTTTTATCATCTAAGGCTATTCTAGGTTGACTCAATCATAGGCAGGCTATTCATTTTCACTCCCCTCGCAGCAACTTTTTGTGTACCATTACATAAGAGATTTCGTATAATAGGTTTTAATATGCAGATTAGAAATATTTACCGGAGTGTGATCATGGATACCCAAAATTCAACTTTATCTCCCGAAGGAAGGCACTCAGCCTGGGCTACCTTTACTTCACCTTTAAAGCAATCCAAAGCGTTCACCCTCTTGTGGCTTGGACATTGGATCGCTATGTTAGGAAGTTCTGTTACGACAGTCATTTTGCCACTGGTTATCTATTCTCTGACAGGCTCGACCACCATCATGGGATTGGCGATGACGGTTTATATGCTGCCAAACGTACTTATTCTTCCTTTCGCAGGAATGATCGTGGACAGAATTGACCGAATTCGCCTTCTTCTGTTCACGAATGTCGCCCGCTTTGGTCTGATGTTCGTTGCATCGGTGTTGATGTTTACGGACGGGATGAAGTTGCCGTTCCTATTCGTTGGCCTTGCGTTGTACGGATTGATGGATGGTATCTTTAATCCGGCTTATTCGGCCTTACGTGCACAAGTGTTCACACCGGACATCCGCAATGCTGCCAATGCGCTAAGTCAAATCAGTATACAAGCCGTTCGTCTACTCGGTCCTCCGCTAGGAGGCTTTATTGTATCCTTTTCCTCCCCAGGTGTCGGCTTTGGACTGGATTCTATCGCTTATCTGGTATCCTTTGCCTGTTTTTGGATGCTAAGTGCTCATTTGGCCTCCATCATCGGTAAACGTCAGGCCGATTCAGAACAGGAAGATCAGGGTGGACAACATTTTCTCAAGGATTTTATAGCAGGCTTTGCTGTTCTCAGAAGTCATCCTTGGCTATGGATTACGATTCTCGCCTTTTCTTTCATTAATATCTGTTATTCAGGTATTATCGCTGTGCTCATCCCGTGGCTGTTCAAGGTTCATCATGGCTATAATCCAGTCGTATACGGCATTGCAATGGCAAGTAGTGGCATTGGTGCCATGCTGGGAGCCTTTGTGTATGGATCACGCAAGCATTGGAAACACCGCGGTCTGCTCGCTTACTTAGGAGCTTTTGTCAGCGGTCTCGCCTTACTGCTGTTGTCTATAGTCACCTGGATGCCAGGATTAATTATGAGCATGATGCTCGAAGGATTTGGCATTATGATTTTTGCGATTATCTGGGAGACAAGCCTGCAGGAATTAGTTCCCGCTGAATCCTTTGGACGTGTAGCCAGTCTGGATTTGATGTTTTCCTTTGCACTGCTTCCTGTCGGCTATCTGGCCGTAGGTGCCGTGGCGGATAAGCTTGGTGGCATCCTCACCATTGGTATGTTTGCAACCATCGGCATGTGTATCGTGCTGGGCGTGCTAATTGTTCCTCATATCAGACGGTTTCAATAGGGGAATATGTAACCTTTTCTCAAAAAAAGCTGCTCCCACAGGTTCATTTGTGAACCTTGCGGAAGCAGCTTTTTTCCATTTTGACTCGCGTCCCATAGGACGAGTCTATTCAATAATTCGTAAAGTTAACCTCTGCTCCGTCCAACGGAACGGAAGATCAAGCTCACAATCACGACTAGCACAATCGCACCAATTAATGCAGGAACGATGTAGAACGATCCGATTTCAGGACCCCAGTCTCCCAGAATCAAGCTACCCAACCATCCACCGATAAAACCAGCGATGATGTTACCAATCACGCCACCCGGAACATCACGACCTGCGATAATTCCTGCCAACCAACCAATAATACCGCCAACAATCAATGCCCATAACCAACTCATTTTGCGTCACCTCGTTTAAGTTTTTATCGTTGTGTTCTATTATTAACCACTCGAACTCCTTTTGAACACACAGAGACCAATTGGTTAATATTACCACACAATGGAACGCTGATTTGGGGGCTTGATATCATCCTACGTGCCTCCCAGATTATTTATGCTCTTTGTGTGAAAAGTGTGTCTCCTATTCGTTTATCCTTGTATTCCTGCTTTTTTTGTGCCATCCTCACATTATGGCTTCACTGAAGTCACTTCATGCATAAGTTACAAAAATAACAAATTATTAAGGAGTGACCCCCACTGGAGTGTCGAGTAGGATGTGCTGCATGTTGCATTGCCATTACGATTTCTTCCCCTATTCCCGGCATGCCAGACGGAAAACCTGCTGGTGTTCCATGCCCTCAGCTCACGCCTGATTACCGTTGCCAATTATTTGGAAAACCCGAGCGTCCTGCCGTATGCAGTGGCTTTCATGCGGATAAGGATACATGCGGAGAAACTAATGAAAGAGCATTTGAGCTGCTGAGAGAGCTGGAGAAGTCCACTTTACCAAGTAAAACTTAAGGCGAACTCATTCGATATGAAGGAGAATTTTTGATTATGAATGTTATTGAAAAAAGAATTGCCGAATTGAAGCAGTACGGTCCCGATCTTACCACCCCCAAAGATATGGATTTATTTTGGGACAAAACACTGAGAGAAGTTCACGTCAAACCTGTACATGCATTCAAAACACCCGTAGAAACCCCGTATCCTCATATGATGGCCTATCGGGTCACTTTTGAGGGGGTCGATGATACGCCTCTGCATGCCTGGTATGTACGCCCCCGATATGCTGGAGATCAAAAACTTCCATGCATCGTTCTGTTTCATGGCTACACCGGCGGAAAGGGCTATCCTGAAGATTATTCATCTTGGCTAATGCTTGGTTTTGCTGTATTGGCGGTAGATGTTCGTGGTCAGGGAGGAGAAACGGGAGATCGTCGGAATGATCCACACGGAACCGTTAAAGGCTGGGTTACGAAAGGAATATTGGACAAGGATACCTGCTACTACAAAACGATTACAACCGATGCCCTTAGAGCCGTAGATTGGGCGGCGGAGCAGTCCGATGTCGATGCAGATAAAATCGCAATCAGTGGCGCCAGCCAGGGTGGTGGACTTGCATTAATGGTGGGCGCGCTCAGCGATAAAGCTGCTACTATAGTAGCGGATATTCCTAATATGTGTCATATGGATTTTGGCATGATGAATTCTACCAGTTCACTGACAGAAGCTGCCGAATTCGCAAACCGCTTCCCCGAGCATTTGGAGCAGGTACTACATACATTGAGTTATTTTGACGTGATGAATTTAGCTCATCGCATTCGTATCCCGGTCATGTTATCTGTAGGGTTGAAGGATACGGTGTGCATGCCAGAGACGATTTTTGCTGCTTATAACCGCATTGAATCACCAAAAACAATTGAAGTTTATCCGTTCACCGGACATTGGGTAGAAGGTTTCCATAGACGCAAGACGGCTGAATTTTTAGTTCAAATCTTAGCATTAGATTGAGTTAACAGTTTCCTCCGGTTCCGGTGCATAAAAAAAGAACACCACGCATCTATCTGCGTAATGTTCTTTCAACTGCATCGGAGCCAGTCCTGCTTACTCTGACAAGCTCCTCGACACTTCACAGCAAAGCATCTCTGCAAAGTTTACGATGCAGTTCGCTGTTCTGCTGCCGAATCCCCTGTCCATTTTCGCACCCAAACAAAATCCATAATCATCAGGCCAAACGGAATGAAGGATGCAAACATAATGAAAAGAGGCCGCCGTATAGACCAATGCAATGCGGTTTTTCCATAGATCAGAGCAACGAGGAGCAACAGAAAGCTCACCCGGTATATGTTACCAATCACCATAACCGCCTGGGTCATGCCCGCAGCTTGCAGCGGCTGGTGGGTGAATAGTATCGCCAAATACGCTATAGCTTGAATCCAGAGCATGAGCCGGACACGCCCCAAAGGTGTTCTTAACACAAATTCAATCCCCTCTCCATGAGCAGGAATGTTCTCTCATCCCTTATGCATCTTTTATTATAACGAAAAGATCCACAAACTCCAACCTATCCATTTTTGAATTTTGACCAAATGAGTTGTGTTTGATACAGTTGTGTAAGAGGTGATTATAAATGCTTAAACTGGGTATACTGGACCAATCTCATATTCCTGAAGGCGGTTCCGCTCAAGATGCATTGTCTAATACAACAGATTTAGCGCGTGAAGCTGATCAACTGGGGTACAGCCGCTATTGGGTATCCGAGCATCATGCGTCCAAAACACTAGCACACTCCAGTCCCGAGGTATTGATTGCCCATTTGGCCGCTCATACATCGCGTATTCGTGTGGGTTCAGGCGGTATTATGCTACCACACTACAGCGCATATAAAGTAGCTGAAAACTTCCGTCTGCTGGAGGCGCTCCACCCAGGACGCATTGACTTGGGGATTGGGCGTGCTCCAGGCGGCTTGCCGCTGGCTACTCGCGCTTTGCAGGAAGGGAAATACCAAGCTGTCGAACAATATCCACAGCAGATTCTAGATTTAATCGACTACTTCCATGATTCGGTGCCTGACAATCATCGGTTTGCTGGTCTTCACGCCTCCCCGATGATATCGACCGTTCCTGAATTATGGTTGCTTGGCTCCAGTGGGGAGAGCGCCAGATTGGCCGCGATGATGGGTGCCTCCTATGCCTTTGCCCAATTTTTCGGTACTCCGGGCGGCGTAGAAGCTACCGCGCGTTACCACGAGCAATTCATGCCTTCGATTTTAGGAGATAAGCCCCGCTCCATGGCAGCAGTTACGGTAGCCTGCGCTGAAACTGAAGAGGAAGCTGAGCAGCTGGCGTCCAGTGCTAGTTTGTATTTCCTTTTACTCATGCAGGGTAAAGAAATGAATTCTCTTCCATCGGTGAAAACAGCCATGTCCTATCCCTATACAGAATTTGATCGTGAGCGGCTACGTCAGTCCGCAGCATGGCGTGTTGTTGGCACTCCTGAACAGTGCAAGGAACAGCTGCTGAGACTGGCTGAGCAGTATCGCACCGATGAGTTACTGGTCGTTTCATCCATTCATGACTTTGATAAACGTGTTCAGTCCTACCGACTGCTGGCCAAAGCTTTTAATTTGGTATAAACGACGGTTGAACTGAGGCTAATTTTCAGAAACATTAAAACCCCCGCCTGCCTATAATGGCAACAGCGGGGGTTTGTTGTAGAGAATCGGTTCATTAGAACCAACTCATCTGCACTATAGAAGTAATATAGATACCACAAAAGTCGAATGTCATATGGTACTTTAGTAGTATGTCCATCGGAACTGAAGTATAAGTGTTTACTTCTAAAGTTCTATCATCCATATACCAAAGGCGCATACGCTATACTTCATTTCTTCAAAAGAGTACAACCAAAAGTCCCGTCTCTTTACTCATTCCAGCCAAGTTTGTCATAGCTGAATTCTAGGGCTCTATGCCCCATACCAGCTTACCCTGTTGATATACGGTGCCATGGTCCCAGTCTGCGAACTTTGTCTGGGCAGCTCCATAGGAGTAATCGTTAGTCTCATCAAAGTTGCTCCAATTCGCCGCATGAATACGAGATTGAATTTCTCCGGTTTCGCCGCCGGGCTGAATCGTTCCCGCTCCATCTGTGAAGGAAATCTCCACATATTTATCAGCCTTGGACTTCGGATTTGGCAAAGTTACAAAAGTTGCTTTTACCTTTTCATTACCAATCTTGGCCCAATCTACAAAAAACTGCTGAGCTTGTTTGCTCTCATCTGTGTAATAGTAGCGAATTTTCAGGTCACTCAACTTCACAGCTGTTTTTCCGGTATTTTTGATATTAAATTGAGGCCGGATTGCATTATCCTTGGCGTTCGTGTCATCAGTGCGATATTGAAGCACAATCCCTTCATTATTACCGCCTGGTGTACTTCCACTGTGATCGCCACCGTTGTTTCCACCATTGTTATTACTACCATTGTTGCCATCTCCGCCGCTATTCCCGCCGTTGCTTCCTCCACCATGATTGCTGGAGCCTTCCAGAATCGCCTGTTTTACAAATTTGCCGGAAGCCGTTAATTGTGAATCAGGCCATCCACCCTTGCGGGCAGCACCAGGCAACAGGGCAGCAGAGGTCTCATTTTTGTCGGAAAGCGACCAATTGGCCCAACTGATTTTGCGACTGGCCATAAAATCAGTCCATACTTTGGATTCATTCAGGAACGGACCACCGTTACCCGAAGCGTCACTTGTACCCCACTCGGTAGCAAAAATGCCTACACCTTTGTTCAGGGCATAATCAATCCGATCACGTAAAGATTGTCCATGCGTACCCGCATAGAAATGCACGGTATACATTGTATTTTTATCTGGAAGCGGATGGTCTGCTGCATCATGTACATCCTGACTCCAAGTACCTGTTCCTACAATAATAATATTATCCGGGTCTTTAGCTCGAATAACCTGAGATACCTCAGATGCATAAGGTCGGATTTGATTGTTCCAGTTTACATTCCCATTCGGCTCATTAGCAAGTTCATAGATTACGTTAGGCAAATGACCGTACTTAGTGGAAAATTCATTAAAGAAAGCTTTGGCTTCATTTTTATGAGTGTTCGGATCACCATCTGAGAGAATGTGCCAGTCAATAATGACGTACAGGCCCAGTTTCTGTGCTGCCTCAATTGCTTCCTTCACTTTATTTTTCAATGAAGGGTTGGCAATATATCCGTTTTCTTCAGTATACAAGGCAACTCGAAACACGGAAATGCCCCAATCGTCCCGTAACCATTTCATAGTGTCCTGATTCACCAGATCCCCAAACCACTGAACGCCATGAGAACTAATGCCCTTGAGCTGTACAGGTTGTCCATTTTTATCCACCAGTTTACCGTTCTTTACTGAAAGTTGTCCGTAACGTTCCACAGGGGTCGTCCCGGCCGCCTCTGCTGTCGGCGCATTCCAGTTGAACCCATTCGTTAACGTCAATAACAACACTGCTGTTAACATTACTGCTACTCTTTTTGCGATCCTTGGCAGGACCCATTGCCCGTTCATCATTTACACATTCCTTCCTTTTAATAAAGTAGATAAGACTTATCAGTACGTTGTTCTCCGCTTTTTCGCCCCCTTTTTCATACAATAAAGGGATCAGGTCCAACATTCGATGTCACTTACCTGTATATGGATGCTACTACTATTATAGTTAGTTTCATGTTACGTTTCGACTTTATCCCAGAAAATGAACAAGAAGTCACGGTTTTGGGATATGTACCCCTTAGTTGGCTACTGTAGAGTACTGAAGGGACAAAAGTCTCATTTACTTATTAAGTTTAACCTAAAAAAAGACTGCTTCCCGATGCCTAGGCTCGGTACAGCAGTCTTATCATGATCTTATATGTGATCAGATAATATTAACAATTCGTCTTAATGTATGATGTCCCTATTACCCCTTAGCGGCAGCTTGAGGTTCTTGGGGTGCCTGATCTTCGTTCATATCGCCGCCATCCGTCGCTTGATCTGTCAGTACAGTCTCAGATGAGTTACCCATTACCTTGTCTATAAGTTGTAGCCAAGGTTCTTCACTGCCTCCACAACTCTCAATATCACCGAGCAGGGACTCTAGCGTGGTTCCTTCTTCTGGCAAATCAATAACTAAACTGTCTTCGTCAACTTGGATGGTGCAGCAGGTTTTCATTGTAAATCCCTCGCTTAATTCTTATTTGAGCATGCAGTATGCTTGCTCAGATGGGATGAACTCCCACGGATCCAGGGATAAGCCTTTTGAATCCGTCTGAAATTATAAACCTAATGCATCCCAATTGCAATGAACAAACCTTGAATTTTTAAGAATTAGCGAATCAATTCAAACATTCAGCAAGCTCTGTAAAAATTACTCCAAGCGCATAAGCCCCCGCATCTGGATAACCAAGGCTTCTCTCTCCGACCGCTCCGGCACGTCCCATACGCGCCACGATCTTTTCTGTCTTTTTGGCCCCCAGTACAGCAGCTTGAGCACCTCGTACAAAGGCTGCCTTCACGTCAACATTTGATTTCGCGCTCTCTACCCAGCTATCCGCACATGGCACTAATGCATCAATAAGCGTTTTATCACCAACGACGGCTCCTCTGCCGAAAGAACGTTCGCCTGTCGACTGTATGCCTTGCACCGCAGCCTGCATTATATCCGCGAATTCAGTAACGGTAAGTTCGATTCGTTCACCCGCAGATCGGGCCGCTGCACGAAATGCTGATCCCCAGATCGGGCCCGAAGCACCGCCGCAGTGTTCCATGATGACGAGCGAGCATGAATGTAGAAAGGTTCCCATCGTCAAAGAATCTTGGTTTAGGATGTCGCTCCATTCCCGTTTCAGCTGACGAAATCCCTTAGCAACACTCATGCCAAAGTCACCATCGCCTGCATGAGAATCAAGCTCGCAGAAAGGCACCTCATTCTTGATGATAACCTCACTCATTTTGTCAACCAGGTAGATCAGATTGTTCAACGTAATCTTGCTATCCTCAATAATTGCAAAGGCATGAGCGGTTTCCACCTCGAAAGATACTTGCCGATTTTCGTCTGCTACAGTTGAAAGCTCCGTGAATTCAACATGATCAACAGGTCCAGACACTTTGAACGCCGGCGCGTTGCTTTCATGGGAAAGTAGCGTTTTCAACTCGCCGTCCAGCTTCATGATAGAAACTGAGATGCCCGCCATATCGATACTTGTCATATAATTGTTGACGAAAGCTCGATTGATCTTGATTCCCTTCGCTGCCAGTTCGCGAGTGACCGCATAATTGAAAAGGTACAGTTCTTGTAGAGGCGTACCGCCAAAACCATTGATCAGCAGAGCGATTTCTCCGCTAAATCCGTTTTCGATCTGCATGTCCCGAAGGAGGTCGGTTACCATTCTGCGTGCCAGCGTATCCGCATCTGTCAGCTTCTCGCGTCTGATTCCAGGCTCGCCGTGAATGCCAACGCCGTATTCAATTTCATCAGGCCCGAGCTCAAACGTTGGCGAGCCCTTCGCCGGCACGGTGCACGACGTCAATGCGAATCCGATACTGCGTACATTCGCAGCGGCTTTCTCCGCCACTGCTTTGACTTCCGCCAGACTACGGCCCTCTTCTGCTGCTGCACCCGCGATCTTATGCACAAGTACCGTGCCCGCTACACCGCGTCGTCCGACCGTATATAGACTGTCTTCTACAGCGATGTCATCTTCAACCTTTACATAGTCCACTTCCAAACCATCTTCAGCAGCCAAATGGGCGCCGTTTCTAAAATTCATGATATCACCGCTGTAGTTTTTGATAATCAGCAGTGTGCCTTTTTTCCCAGCGGTTGCTCGAATGGCCTGATACACTTGAATTTGCGAAGGAGAGGCAAAAACATCACCACAGACCGCCGCATCGAGCATCCCTTTGCCGACAAAGCCGGCGTGAGCGGGCTCGTGCCCACTGCCGCCGCCGCTGATGAGCGTTACTTTCTCCGTGTTCAGTTCCTTTTTCTTGAGCACTTTATATTTTGGCAGGAATTCCAACTCGGGATGCGCGAGCGCAATACCGCTGCACATCTCAAGAACCAAGTTTTCCGTACGGTTGATGACCTTTTTCATGCTATTTTACCTCCGCTTTGTACTGGCTGCCGATCCGGTCGGCCGCAGCAATTGCCGCTGCAACCTGCTCCACCGTGATCGGAAACGGCATGGCATGAATCGATTCCTCCTCAATGCAGGCTTTAGCAGCTACTTCCATGAGTTCTTCCCGGCTGATATGATCGACACCGATATCGGCCAAGCAGACCGGCAAACCGATGGTTAAACAGAAATCCAGTACCTGATGTAATTCTTCCGTCGGTGCGTTTTCGAGCACCAGCTGTGCGATCGTACCGAATGCGACTTTTTCTCCATGATAATAATGATGCGTGCCTTCCAAAATGGTGAGTCCATCATGAATCGCATGGGCCGCAGCAAGTCCGCCGCTTTCGAAGCCAAGACCTGAGAGTAAAATATTAGTTTCAATGATATTTTCGAGTGCTTGTGTAACTTGATTTTCATCGCATGCCGCTTTTGCTTTGGCACCGTCTTTTAAGAGCATTTCATAGCATAACGTTGCAAGTGCCAACGCCGCATTCGTACCTACGGCTGGCGCACACTGTCCCTCGCGTACTCCGTTAGGCAGTCCAGCGTTGACCCTGGAGTAAGAGCGGGAGGTCGCACGGGCTTCAAAGTATGTCGACAGTGCATCACCCATACCTGATACGAGGAATCGGGTTGGTGCATTGGCAATTACAGTGGTGTCGACTAATACGACACTCGGGCTTTGTTTAAAATAGGCGTAATCGTCGAAGGCGCCTTCTGGAGTATAAAGAACGGCCGAGTGACTTGTCGGCGCATCCGTCGCAGCAATCGTCGGACAGATGATAAGCGCTTCCCCTTGTGCCACACATTTCGCCGCGTCAATCGCTTTGCCGCCGCCGAGACCAACGATGCAATCACATCCATTCGCAGTGGCGATTTCTTGGAGTCTAGACACTTCCTGTCTGGAGCACTCACCCATAAAACCGCTTTCAATAAAGGTCACGTTATATTTTTCCGTAGTGGAATCAAGCTTATCTTTCACCCGCTCCACATCGGCTGGATGCGCGATCAGTAAGGCAGATTTGCCGAAGGTGCTCACATAGTAACCCAAATTCAACAATTCGTTTTCACCTTGTACATATTTGCTTGGGCTGATAAAAGCTTTTCTCATCTATAATTCCTCCCTTTAATGGTGTTGGTTTCGTTCTGATTAAAACTATAAACGAACCATGTGAACTTTACATTGGAGGAATCAAGGAATATATTATAATTTGCAATCGTATTTTTTTGCACTGAAGCATGTGAATTGTACTTTTTTGTTGTTGCTTACAGGATAATTTACCATTAAGGGATGAGAATCTTGATACGTGAACATTTGAGCATCCAGAAAATCTTTGATTTGAAAAAGTGGGAGCAGTTGCAGGATTCATTGGCATCCGTTACCAAATTAGCCATTCTCACCGTCGATTATAGAGGGAATCCCGTAACTAGCCACAGCCAATGCCAATCGTTCTGCAAGAAAGTTCGCCAAGATGAGAATCTCCTTCCCTATTGCCAAAAATGTGACTCTCGTGGTGGACTTGAGGCCGTACGTTCTAACAAACCTTACATTTATCTCTGTCATTATGACATCGTTGACATCGCAGTACCGATTATTATCGACGATAAGTACATCGGCGCCGTCATGGCAGGTCAGGTTCGCCTAGCCGATCCTTCGAGCGCTTTACAGCTGGAACAAATCCTCACGTCAAAAAATGAAAAACTGTACAGTTCCAAATGGGAGGAACTTAAGGACTACTACGCCGATCTGCCGACGATGACTTATCAGGAAATTCAGATGATCTCCAACATGTTATCCTTATTGTGTAATTATATTGTTGAAGAAGCGATGAACAAAAATCTTCTCGCGGAAATGTTCGAAAAGGCTTCGGCCATAGAGTCCACTCCGCAGTTGTCCGAGATCCTTCCTGGCTACTCGCTGAAGCATATCGAAAGCCTTAAGAAAGAAATGAATAATATCTTAGCAGATGCCTATCTGAACTCCTCAGGGGATGAGGATATTCCGTGCGGAAATCCTGTACTCAAACCCGCTTTTGAATATATTTATGAGCACAAGGGTGAAACTTTCTCTCTAAAAGCCATGGCTGACTTGTGTCACATTAGTCCGAGTTATTTTAGTCGGCTGTTTGCGAAAGAAACGGGTGAGAACTTTTCCAGCTATCTGTCCCGCTTAAAGATGAAATGGGCGAAGCAACTGCTCGAAGCCACAGATATTCCGGTATCCCAGATCAGTAGCGAGCTCGGCTTCAATGAGCCGGGATATTTTATTAAAATATTCAAAAAGTATGAAGGTACAACACCTGCGGTGTACCGAAAGTATTACAAGGGATAAATAAACGAAAAAACAGATGATTCATGGGTATATATTGTTACCATGATCATCTGTTCATAATGTTCTTGCCTAAGCTACATAATCTGTGTGTACTGATCAGGCTGCCTGTGATTGTGATTTGCGCTTAATCACCAGTTTAGTGCTTGGTTTGATTGCTCTTTTGACGACCATCATTAAGGAAATCAATACAATTACCCCCATAAAGATAGCGACCGGCATATATCCCGTATACGAAATCAGCTCTACAACCGGATACAGGATGGCAGGCACCCTAAACGAATACTCATCAGCCGTCTCCATATAATACGCTAGCCAGGAGAGAAAGCCCCCGATCAATAATGTGTATAGAAAAAAGACGATCGACGGTTTCATAGATGCCCAAGCCGTATTCGTAGATTGCTCATAAGTATAATCCTTCTTCATGTAGCTGTACAAATGCTGTACGAACGCGTCCTTTTCGTCACTGGCAAATTCCATTTTCACTTTTTCAGGTGTGGAGCTCCCTGCTTTTGTATAGGTAAGAAGCAATGTATCATCAAATTTGGTCAAATTTGTTTGCACGCTTTCTATTTCATGTAATGGAATACAATAATCATAATGCTCCATTTCTTCCATCGTCACAGTCCCTTCGGAAAGCTGCACACTGATTGCTTCTGCCTGAGCCTGAGCCAAATCGGTAAGAATGGCATGAGGATGAAGAATAGCAAAACGTTTATTATCCAATTTATAAATTTTCGTTTTCTCATCATCATGAACGGACATACAAATCCCCCTTTTTATCAGCAATTTTATTATGGTGTGTTTCTTTAGAGCTAACGTAATGTTTCTGACTGATCCTGAGCATTCGTTTCATTGTGCAAGGATTCTGATTTTTTCTTGCGAAATAATTTGGCAAAAAACTTGCCTATCACACCAAACACACCTGCACAAGCAGCACCAATGAGGACGAGCACCTTAATTCCCGCGCCCTTAAAAAAAGCAATGATTAATGCCAACAAGCCTACCTTTTTAGCTACTGCCAAGCCAGCTCCTCCCAAGATCAGTCCAGTCAGGCCATACTCAGAAATTTTGTCTGTTGAAGCATTAAAATCCTCGTATCGCTCACCTGATTTGACGGTCAACTTGGGTAATATTTTCTCATTCAAAAACTTCTTATCCGCATCCAAATGTGCAGGATCGGACACTAATATGGCAGAGATATAACCCTGACGAGTGAGCACGCGAACATTATAATTAATCAGCTTTTCCTTGTTCCCATCCTCCGCCAGCATAGACCAAGTTAGATTATGGGTCGCTTCATTATAAAAAGGCTCCACATCCCAGCCTGTAACATACAGGCGATCACTTTCCGCCTTTTCCTTATTACTCTCTTCCGTACCCTCTTTATAACTATCTAGAATGGCATCTGCATCGATATCTTCTTTTTCATCATCCTTGATATGTCCAAGTTCATAGTATTCAAAAACAACTTCCCAATTTTGATTTTCATCCTTCGGAAATATACTCCCAATTTCCTTGCCAGATGGCTTTTCGTGATTCATCTCGCTTACCTTTGCAGTGTTAGCCGCATCCAAAAAAAGAAGAGATGAGTCTAAATCAACCGTAGCCACCTTGCCCAGGTCCACCTTTCGGCCACCTTCAACCCATTTTAATTGTTCACTGGATGAAGCCCACGCGTTTCCTCCACTGAGTAACACCAGACTAAGCGCCAACAGCGCTCCCAAAATCGTTTGGCTCCATCTCATTTTGTTGTTACATTTGTTATCTAGTCTCTTATCCAAAACTCATTACCCCTTTATAAATTCCAATATCTCCCGTGTCCCCAACCATATTAGCCACTGCTTTATATTTTGTCAATTCACAGTAGCAAAGGGCGTTTCCAAGACTTAATACTCATTTTTATACATATGTATGCAAATTTCTACTCTAATCGGACTGGTTTTACAAGGTATAGAGGAGCGATATGAAAAGACTCATCATGGACAAGCACAATTGCGTAATGGCTGCAACTTATCCGTTCAAGTCTCATCTAGCATATAAAATGTCGAATTTCAGTAGAATAAGAAATGTACACTTCACCAAACAAGCGACTATAGTCTTAGTGACTTTATTCCTGTTTTTTATACATATGTCATCTTTTTTATTTAAAAGAATGTATAGGCTTACACCGGATTGATTTATCAAATGCCGGGACATAGAAGTAAAGATAGAGGGGATGCACACTCCACTCCTCTATCAGCTATTTTAATCCACAATCATCCGTCCGGCTCCGCCGCCCTGCCAGCGGCCTGCTGTGCGCTTCCCCCGTCCGGCTCCTTCCAAAATCAACACTAACTGCCTATGGAGCTGAGCATGTGAAAATTCCTTATATTCCGCACCACTTCGGTTCGCAATATAATGCTGGATAGATTCTCTGTCCACAGCTTCCAGGTTCAGACACATCAGTGCAAACATACAATCCATCGGATCGTTTGTACCGCTTTTGAGCAGTTCGGATGCAAAGTAGCGCATCGTTTCCGGACGCAATGTGCTTTGATACAAGCCCGCAAACGGGACATGGATATCACTCCATGTATTAAATTCAGTAGCCATATCAGCAAAATCCTGATAATTGGAACGAAGCACGGCTCCATCTTTGAGTTTGAACCGGCCCAGCTCCAGTTCATCCAATCCGATCTCAGCCTCGGCCTCCAGCACAATATCTGCATGATGCACGGTGAAATCCGGGCGATCTGTTTGTTCCAAAAAAAGCAGCTTCAACACCGACAGTTGCCCCGTGGCTGCATACGGCACTTCCTGTTCCTGCTCTAGCAGGTATAATCTATTCTTGTGCTTTACAATGCCTCTGCATACGGTCAGCGCATGTTCCCCAACGGTCACGTTCATTCCGGTAATAATGCCATCCGAATAATCCTGATATCGGATATCCAGAAAGCTACGTGGGTAATCCCGCAGATTTTCCAGCATCTCGGTTTTGAGAATACGACCTTTTTCAAACTTTGGAACGATATGCGTTAACATGGGGTTCCCTCCTTTCTCTATTCTTCTTTATTTAGGGGAACAGATAGCCGATTCACACCGGGCGCAGGCGGCGGAACTGTAACTCCATCATCGGTGGTGGGTGGAGCTTTACTTACTCCAAGTAATCCAATAAATAGGCGAAAATTCTTTTCTATACATCTGCGTAAATCCATCGTGCTCCCCCTGATTGAAGACTGAGGTTCATTATAATCTCAGAATTTATTACCTACCTTTACATCCCAGCTCCGCGCCCAGCCTGCTCGCGAAGTATATAATTCAGCTCACGCTTGTCCACAACATAGGTACGGGCGATCAGATCGTGAAGAGCCTGTTTTCTAGCTGTAAAGCCTGCCATGATAAAACCGATCCACAAAATGATACTCGATACAATTTTACTCCAGTAGCGGGCACTCGCACGTCCAAAGCTCAGCTTTTGGTTAAATTCATCTACTACAACGATACCAAGAGCCAGCTTGCCCACCGTAGCTCTGCATTTGGACGATTCCATGATCGCAAAATACAGCCATGAAGCCCCCAAATTCATCAAAGTTTGTCCCAATAATTGCATGGTAAAAACAGCAGTCGGCCCGTTTGTCAGCATAGAGGTTTCTGCCGGAGATGGCACCCAATCTCCAATGGCCTGTATGATGATCCAGACCAGTCCGATTATCATAAATACAAATCCTAAAATAAGGCTGTCAATGATATAGGCTAAAGTTCGTTTCCAAAAACCTGCATACAGCATGTTATTCCCTCCAGGTGTTGTGTGCTTTTCTGATTTCTGCATTTGAATAATTCTTAATTTATTATTTCGTGCCGTCAAAGAAATCCAGCTCGGAGAGATCATTTTCGAAGGCAAAAAAGCGCTTGGGACCCAGATACAGCAATTCATCACGGCGGGTAATCGGTACTACATAAAAGCCCCAACGACTATCCCCGACAAAAACAAAATATTTCGTTTCCTCATTGCGGATGGAGTCCGTATCATCCTGCGGGATATCCCGACCGTACAGCTCTGCGATTTCCTCATACGGCATGGGTTCAAAAGCATCTGGCCGACTGCGGTACACATGGCGCTGACGCAGCTTACCCCCGTTGGCCGTCAGGAAGAATTCCACTTCGACCGCTTGAGACGGCCGGGAAATCGAACCGCGTACCCGGCTGCTTTCCAAACTCGCAATCAGCTCCTTCTCACGCCCCGTATGCGTCCATGCGCTGACCGTATACGGAATAGCTGGAATATGATTGGTAATGACAGGCTCAATGGTCCCCATTTTTTTAGCGTTCAGGTAACGGATAGCCCCGCGCAGACAGGCCATTTTCAACTCAGGTACCCGGCTTAGATCTTCTGCCTTTTGTCGGAACTCAATACTGCGCCCTGGCACAAATTCCTTAAGCGCTTCGCGGAACACGTCTATCCGGCAGGACTGCCCGGTCAGTTTGATAATCGAATAATCCTGCAAGCGCCCCTCCAAATAAAAATCATCCAGAAACTTGCGCACAATATTGTAGATATCTGCCTTAAGTAGCTGCTGTACTTCACGAATATTAAACACCACATCAGGCAAACCATATTCATCACGGAACCGTCCGTTCTCAATCACCGAAACCAGCCAACGATCCATTACGGCAATGTTCAGGTCACTTTCAGCAGATAATACCTGCTCGGATTCAAAGCGACTGCGCAAGATCCCTGTACGTAGAAAAAATTCCTTTTTCATATTTTCTGCCGCACTCCACAACAGATGAAAATTACTCAGTACCCGTTGATATTCATCCCGTGTAGCATGCTCATACCGTTTGAACGCGGTAGGCAAGATCGCCTCTGCGTCACGATAGCGTTCCTCCAGCCCTGCATATACAGCATCTACTCCAAACTCATCCACATGACGGTACAAATCTCCTGAAGGAATGCCGATCAGAGCATCAATATCGGTGTCAGGCAAACGAGTCTCGGCAGCATAATAACCTGCAAATACAATTTTCATAAACTGCATAATCCGGTACGTCAGATTGTTGCCGCCAAAGTTGGTATCCCCATTTTCATACGTTGTGTGAATATCCAGCTTGTAAGCAATACGTCCATCTTCTATCCGAAAGCGGCAGGAAGACAGATCTGTCGTGCCCCCACCACAATCAATGACAAGTGCCTGATACTCCTCACCGTCTGCAAAAGTTCCTCGTTCCATCTGGTCTGCCAACGTGTTGTATAGCACTGCCAGCCCTTCGTCCAGCGCATCCTCTGCTTCAATCCGGTAATCAGGCAAAATATCGCTAAACATCTCAATAAACTGGGGCTGCAGCTTGACAGGAGCAGAAAAGTGTAAATTGCGAAACCGACACTTAAATTGTTGCTCGGCTGTAGCAATCACATAACGGATAAACGCCGCTAAAATATCGCTGCGGGAAGCGGTTGCTGTATTCCCCTCAGAATCCATTAATTCTTCGATTCGCTTATAGTCATTGACCCAACGTTTAATCCCCCGTAATACCGTGGAACGGCTGCCTGCCACGTCGCTTCCACGTAGTGCCTCCTCCCCAAATGCATAAACGATATGCTCAGGATTAGAGCAGTCCGCGACGCGAATGGCGGTCGGCAACACTTCGATCCAGTCGCCTTCCGTACCTTCTGGGCCAGGGAATGATACATAATTGATGGCGTCCAGCCTTACCGTGCTGCTCATACCTGTATCAGGGGCCGTAACGTAGGAACTATCCAAATAAGCACCTGCCGTGGTGTTCGAGGTGCCAAAATCAATCGCCAGTACCGCATCGGTTGTTTCCGTGCCCCGAATGATCAGCTCTGCCACCGGGATTCGGTGACCTTGAAGTTTCAGCGGTAGCATCGGCTTATCTCCATAGTAGAGGTTATAAAAATATTCTGATTCCTGTCTTCGCAAAAACAGCAAGCTATAGCTATGATTGGATGTCTCTCGCAGTTCAGCATCGCGGTGACGAGAAAGATAATATACGCCTGTTCGTCCCTCGTCCTTCACCAAATTTAAAACACCACACAATTCCCCTGTCGCATTCACCAGCAGAACATTAGATGAGCTCAGCCAAGGCAAATCGGATTCGATCCGATAGTTGTCCATGCGACCTGTGCGCACACCCTGATACAGCGTGATTTTGGCGGGAACTCGGATACCACCGCTCTCCTGCCGGCGGTCGTTCCAGTTGCGCTGTAATGCCGATTGCATACGCTCAAAGCCGCCAGGATTGGGTCTGGTGATGAGTAGATGCTCCTCCGCACTTCGAAACCGCAAAATTACGCGAATCAATTCTTCACGTGCCAGACGATTCGCAAAGCCCTCGACCAGTCGCTCCTTATCACATATCCCACGCAACTGAAAGGTCGTCATTTGCTCCAATTCCGCCCGTGTATATTTGGTCGTGAAACGAGCGTTTTTTCGATCGGTGAGCGGGTCTAGCAACCTGTATGTATAGGGTCCGTTCATCGTTCACATGTCCTTTCTTAGCCATTTAGCTTTAATAGAGGGCGATAGCGTCAATTTTCATTGTAGGTTCTTCCTCCAAAATGCCGAAATGACTGGTCCAATACAATTCCGTCGTAAACCGTGCTGGAAGAAATAAATCGAGAATCAAATCGACTTTGATTCGTGAGAGCATCGTTTCCTCCTGACCAATATATATGAGCAGTTCGTCTTTTTCCTCACAGTTGGTGTAAATGATCGAGCGATGAAAGACGCGACGCATCGTTTGTTTTAGCAGATGTACGGCTTCCCCCGTCTCATACAGGCGCAGCAGGCCTTCAGCAATTGCGTCCTGTTCCTCACGGTTTAATTGTCCAAAGGCTTCCTTTACCTTCGGGCCAAAAATGCCATCCGCAATATCACGCTGAACAAACCGAATATGGTACTCTCGCCGATTCATTCCTTGATACAGATCGATCTCCGCCAGAAAATGCATCATAATATCAAATAGCGATTCTCTCAGCTCTAGATCCTCTGCTGCATCCGGTGGAAACAGATCCCGAAAAATAGAATAAAAGCGGTAGTACGGATTAATCTCCACTACCTGCTCCAAATGGGAAGTATTCAGCTCAGCCAAGCTAAGCTCCATATACGGAGAGTAGCTGACAGCGGGTACAAAACGGAATTTATCTACATCCAGCCCCTGTTTCCTTGCGCGCATGAGCAGATCCCAAACATAATTCACACCCATTCTCCTTCACACTTGTACTCTGGAAAATACATCTGTACTTCCGACACCAGAAAGCTCATTAAATCGGATAAAATGTAAGCAGGTGCAGTTGGCAAAACATCCTCGGAACCACGTCTGAACCCCAAACGCATGATCTGCTTGCCATCCTCTGTCCGTACATTATCGCTGACAAACGGATTTAGCGGATACGTCTGAGTTTTGGTTACAAGGTTGCTTATATCATTTCTCCCTGCACCTCCCCAGATGTCCACACGCTCTAGCTCCAGCCCCTGTGCCGCTTCAAACGAATTGACGATGCGCGTGATCTCTGCTTTGGCCCGGACAATCACGGCCTGTTTCCCTGCATAGCGACCCAAAAAGCTGTCCTGCCGCCGATTGGACAATACCGGATAGGTCTGACGACTAAGCTTGGTTGTAGCTGGTTTCGTAACCTTCAACACATTCCACTCGCCAGATTTATCACGTGGTGTGACAATCGTCAGTTCCTCTTCTGTCCGCTTGATATAGCGGATATCGCTTTCAGTCCCGTCAATCAGGTAACCATGCTCTGGTCCTGTTTTACGCAAAGGCAGCACATGCTCATAGTTCACACGATCCATAGCTGGTATAGGAAAACCGCTGTTCTTTAGAGCTAGTCTTTCAATGTTCCACAGCGGAAAAACATTGGCTTTCTTAAAAATGTCGTATTCCTCCAACGAAATCGTGATTTCATGGGTTTCTTCATGAGCGGCCGGCTCGCCGTCTCCACCAATCAATACACAGTCCACAAATTTATAAGCGTACGGGTGATTAATCGTTTTCCACGGCATACCATTTTGCATAAACGTATGATACAACTGCTCAATCTCCAAAATATAAGAACGGTTATGCTCCAAACGAAAACGAATCGGATAGTTTCCGGTTTCCGTGACCAGCATTCCTGAGAAAATTCGCTTGCTGCGTACCAGTGCCGAGATTCGTTCGGTCTCCATTTCGAGAAAAAGCGTAAACAGCGGCATCTCCCCGCCTTCGCCCACCACCTCTGCCACACGGCTGATGTCTACCTGTTTTTCTTCTGCATCGGAGGGCAACACAGGATATAAAAATTCATGAATCGGGTCATAGTCCTCACGTGAGGTCAATGACACATACACATCAAACTTTTCTTCCGTATTCTCAATTTCCTCAAATACCCGCCGTTCTAGCTGGCGGGTCATTTCTTCCTGATATTCGACGAGGTTCATAAATACCCCCGCCATCATATTTTTCAGTAAACGTCTCTGCTCTAAATCGTCCATCTTGCTCAAACGATCCTGTACCAGCTCTTTCACGGCGTCTCACTCCTTTCCAGCTCCAGCATTCAATGAACATTAAAAACTTATTTCCCGTTCGCAGCAGCCTGATCTAAGCTCTCTGAATTAGACGCCCCGGCTGCTTTAGAAGCAGAATCAGCAGTTCCTTGCTCTTTGCTGGTGTCCGCCTTGATCGAAGCGGCATTGCCATCCCCCGTACCACTGCTCTTTGCAGCCGGAGAGGCTTCCTTCTTCGCGGACGTAGTGCCCGTTGAAGCCGTCGGCGCAACCTTCGTTTGCAATGCTGTGGCAGAGGTTGCCCTAGCAGAAGATGAAGCTTCACTCGCTGCGTCCCCGGTATCTGTGTCATTCATCGCTCCGTCAGACAATCCCAATCCAGCAGGAAGCTGACCATTTTGCTGCTGCTCTGCGCTCTGCTTTTCCTCCGCCTTGGCTATGCTCCGCTCCATTGCCAGAACGCTTTCGAGCTTATCAATCTCCTGATAAATCTCCTGGGCCCCGCTATAGGCATCAATGGCTCCTTCATAGTCGAGATCCTTCATCAGCCGATCCCCTTTGGCCTGAAGCTTGCCAGCTTGAATCTCCTTGAGCTGCTGCTGGATGGATGTTAATTTGTCATTGGTCTCGGTTATTTTCTTTTCCAGCTCTTTTTGCGCGGACGTATAACCAGATTCCATCGCTGCCTTGTTTGCTTTTTTGTACAGCTTAAGCGCATTGGTATAATCGCCACCCTGGAATTTTAAATCTCCGTCCTTCATCCAGCTCGCTGTCTCAGCATAGTTGTCCAGTTGGTCGATTTTATGCTCAATGTCCTTCACATTAAACGGTGGATATAGCCCGGCACTTTTCCGTGCCTTCTCGTAGCTGGCTTCAGCTTTGGTAAAATCGGCCTTTTCCACATAGCCGTCTCCGTCGACCATCAACTGAGATACTTTCTGCTCTGCCGTGTACAACCGCTTGTGAATTTTATCATTAATCTTAACTGCCGCGTTTTTCGCTTCACTGTAGGATTTGAGCGCTTTTGCATAATCTCCTGCTCTTGCATAATCATCCGCGGCCTGAGCCGATTCGATCATCGTTTCCAGCGCAGCCGCTTTGTTCGCAGCCATACGCGCCAGCGTAATCCACGCTCCCCCGCCCACGATTACAAAGGCGAGCAACGCAATCAAGATCCGTTTGATCAGCTTACGACGGTTTTTAGGTTTTTCCTGAAAAACTTTGTTTACATAAATGGCGGCAGCCGTGTAATTATTCACCGTCCGGCGCTGTTTGCTCAGCAGAACCTCTTCCAACGTATCCGTCAGCATACCCGGGTCCTTCGCTTCCTCCAGCGCACCCAGCATTTCCGCCAGTTCAACATCCTCCCACATCCCAGATGTAGCGAGCAGCATGACATCTCCATCTGCAAGCTGTGTCTTTTTGGCGAAATGGGCATGAACCCCATTCGGATTTCCGAGGTATTCCAGCAGATTGCCCCGTTCCTCGTGTGTACTGGTCGCTTCGTCTGGAATACGTCCATCATCCGCCAATGACTGAGCCAGGCTGTGATCCTTACTGCGAAAATTAAGCCTTCCATTGCGAAAATGATACAGCCGCACATTACCGCACGAAACGTACACCATTTTGTTATAGTTGGTCACTACCATCAGTAGACTGGCCTTGAGCCGGACACGACGGCTTTCAAATTGCAGCCATTCCTGCGCTTCACGCAGATCTCTCATCAAGCGCCGCTTGGACATGGAAGGTTTCTCCATGAAGTTTTCCAGCACCGTTTTGACAACCATTTCTGCGCTGCGCAGCTCCTGATCTGAATCCAGACCATCTGCGAGGACATAACAGGCCATGTCGTCCGTCTCCATGAATGCAAAATAGTCCCGGTTGTCTATGTAAGAGCCCGCTTCCGACACAAAGGCGGTACTAAAATCGCTGTTGTCCTTGCGCATCGCTACCCCCGTCTTTCTTGTTTCATCCTATCGCCAAAATAAGCACTGTCGCATTATCCTGACTTTTAAACCCTTTATCGTTGATGGTGTTGATCATGGCATCCGCCATTTCCTGCGGAGTTGCGCCCTTGCGCATGATCTCTTCCTGCTCAATCTCCGTCAGCGCCTCCTGAATGCCATCACTGCACAGCAGCACATAATCACCCGAATACAGACGAATCGGTGCATTCCCCAGTTCCATGCTCTCAAAGCCTTCATAGCCCAAGTAGTTGACCAGTTGATTGCGTACAGGACTCGTTTTAGCTTCCTCCGAGGTCATTTGTCCAGCAAGCACTCGTTCCTCCAGCAGTGTTTCCGCTGTATGCTTGGAATTGACTGTCTGAAAGTGACCATTGCGGTAAATTGTAATCAAGCTGTCGCCCACCGCTCCGTAATACAGCTGATAGCCGCACACAATGACCGCCGCGAGCGTCGTTCCCCCGCCCTGCCCATTCAAATTTTGCAAAATACCGCGATTGCTTTGGGTTGCGGCCTCTGCAAAATATCCGTTCAAATTCGTTGCATCTTCTAACTTGGCAAATGCCTTCGTAAAAGTCGTCACAGCCAAGGTACTGGACATGCGCCCATTGGCCAGCCCACTGATCCCGTCTGCAACAACCGCCAGCGTACCGACAGGGGTGGTCATACTGGAGAAATAATCATCCTGCTCGCTCCGGCTCCCGATCGTTTGACCATTTCCAATCTCAATTCCACTCACGGTACGGCTGCCGGTACTTCGCGTCAGTCGTATACGGATGATGAGAAGAACAGCGAATAGCACCGCAGCTCCACATACAACAAAATAAGGCTGCATATCGTTACCTCCCTGCACCATTGCCCACTTCCGTTCTAATTTTCGTTATCCCACTCGAAATGAGCGCCGCACAGCGGAATAAAGATAAATTTGCTGCGCCCGAGCTGAATCACGTCATAAGCAGCCAGCTCCACTGGTGAATATACCGCCTCGTTATTGTGATACGCCAAGCCTGACGAATCGCCTGGCAGCAAGTAAAAGTTGCGTTTCTTCGGATCATACACAATGACCGCATGATTTCTGCGGGAAATCGTGTTGTCTCCGATAATACGGACATGCATTTCCTCTGCGCGCCCGATAAAGTTTTTTTCTGCCATAATGCGATAGTCCTGACCCACCTGTGCTCCTTCGATACATACCAGCCACCCGGTTACCGGGTGAATCCCTACCGTCTCGCCTAAATACGGCATGGTTTTGTCATCGTCTCCCGCAACGTTTGTTTTCGCTGCTGGTTCCGCGCTCTTGGGTGCGGCTATATTTACTACCGAATTACAATAAGGACACGTATTTCCGTGCTTTCGTGTACTGAACATGTGTCCGTTCGGGCATCTTGTCAAACTCATAGTCGGTTCCTTCCCCCATTGTCTTGATTGTCTTTACAGCGATCTACGTGTTGTGCAATTTCTTCTATTTAACGAGCAGCCTGGTATTGGCAATATATAATAAGTCGCCTGAGTAAATTCGGTAAGGCTCGCCACTTTCCAGCTTTTTGGTGACACTTTCGTTCGCAGACCGTAGCCCGGTACCGTTGCCGGAATCCACATCCTCCACAAACCAGTCGCTGTTTACCCGGTTGAGTACCGCATGCTCCACACTTACCAAGGAAGCATAATCTGTACCTGCTAAATCAATATCTGCCTCAGAGCGTGATGTCGTTTTGCCGATTAACAATGATGTTTCGCTTTCGATGTACCATTCTTTAACGGACTCACCCTCTTCATCAATCAACACCAGCTTGGTAATCCGTTTACGCTCTGCCTTTGGCTTGGGCACAGGTACCACGGACACCAGATTGCGCAGTATGTATACAAGCACGCTAATCCCAATACCTATCGCGACCACAGTCTTCAAACCGCTGTAGCCTGTACGATTAAACACATAAAAGGCGATCGCCAGCATCAGCCCGAACATGGCAACATCTATGATGAAAACCCATCTGCTCTGCGCCGTTTTCACTGCTTGCTTCCCCCGTTTCTTCCTGAAATCATCACTTTTTACGAATACCAAAAAATTGGTTGAACATGGCTGAGGTATCCGTCGGATCACCGGATTTTTTCGTTTTTTTCCCTGGTGAGCCCTCCTTCGTTTTCGGATGAAAGCCGAAAAATTGCTCAAAATCAGTGCCTATGTCAGCCGGATTGAATCCTTTAGCTGTCCTACGCGTACCGCCTGAAGGTGCTGCCCCTCTCGCTTTTTCTTGCTGTTCTCTACTAGTTCCCGTAGCTTTTCGGATGAGCTCAGCATCGTATGCCTGCCGCAATGCTTCGTCACGCAAGGTATTGTAAGCCTCGTGAATCAGCTTGAACTTGCGCGTTGCTTCCTCGCTTCCCTGGTTGGTATCAGGATGATACTTTTTGGCCAGTTTACGGTAAGCTTGCTTAATCTCTGCCTCCGAAGCATCCCGGCTGACACCGAGCAGCTCATAGTAGTTGGTCATTGTCTGATGTTCCCCTCTCCGAAAAAAATAAATATTAAGAGACCCGTAGGCCTCTTAATATTTATCCACCCTTCACGTATGCGCCGGGTGAGTGTGTGTTTAAGCTGCGCTTAACGTTAAGACGTTAAGCTTAAACCGGATATCCGCCGTCGATAGTAGCCAACTCGGTTTTGTCTTTCTTTTGTTTGATGTAGAGTGTAAACGCACCTACACCTTCTGTGTCACCGAAGTGCTCGTTGTAGTCTACAACGAAAGCATTCGGGAAGTAGATTTTACGCACCACTTGATCGGCTGCGATAACTTCCAGTGTTACTTTACGGTAGCTGTCTGCTTTTTCAGCAGGAACCAGAGACCACAAAGCCAGTTTCAACGTGTCATCCGCGCTGTCACCATCTACTGCTGTGATGATTTTACCGCTGATGCGCAGCGTGGAGCCTACGTCAGTGGAGCGTGCATTGGAATCGTCCGGTGTATCGGTGTCATAAATAACCGTTTGGATGTTATCCAAGCCCAGCTCAATTGTTTCTTGTCCTTCTACTTTCAATCTGAATCCCATGTGTGTTGCCTCCTTGATAATAGGTAAAATGATGGCGGAAGAAGCAGTGCTTCTCCGCGATTTATGTATAAAGGCGGTTCTGGATAGAAACGCCTCTAACATCTTTCGTAGTGCTCGGATCATGATTTGACCGAGCTGGTTCCCTTAGTGATCATGACTTCCAGGTTCTTCACATTACCATTGAAGACCAGATCGATATGGCACATATTGCTTTTCTCATCAATAATGAAGCTCATATCGTCTCCGTCCTGAATGATCGAGTTCACAGATCCTCTGCTGCTCAGCCACTTGCTCTTCTGACTGCTCGGATTGTTACTAAAGAAGCGGACGATATTTTCGTGCTTGAAGTCTCCTGTTTGGTAGCGCAAAATACGTTCAATGTACGTGCTGACCAGCGTTTTGTAGATGGAGTCAAAGCCGTCCTCGGACATCGCCATGCTTCTTGCCTTGTAGACAGTAATCCGGCGGATATCCTTATCCTGAATCTGAGCATTCTCGGACGAGAATACAAAGCCAAAGTTTTTACGGTTGATGGCATCCTTGATCGTGTTGGTGAACCCAGTGATTTCCTTGGCCATCGTCGTCACTGTGCGCAGACTGTTGTCCCCAGCTTCAATGTCGAAGCGTACACCAGGGAAGTTTTTATTGACCGTTTTGAACGTCTCACGCAGGTATTCAGGACATTGATAAGAAGCGACCAAGCCAGCAGCCACATAGGCAGCGCCTACATATACGCCCTCGATCCACAGCTTGAGAATATCTTCTTTTTCCTTGGAAAGTTGCACACCGTCTTCGGTCTGTAGCATTTTGCTATCAATAATGACACCCGATTTATCCTTCGGAATAATGGTAAAGTTCGGTACACAAGGAATCGCAAATTCGCTATATTCTCTGCGCACAAGACTGGCGCATTTATCGACATATTTGTCGATGCCTGCTGTCGCCATACTGTTGAAGGTCGTCTCTTCACCGGATTCAAAGTTAAAGAACATTTGAATTTTGTAATCCTTCACGACTTGCAGCAGCATCGAGAGCGATTCCATTGAATTTCCGCCCTGCTTTACGACCTTCTCGTTGCCCTTAAAGCGTTCACGAGACACCTTCACCTTACCAGCTGCTTCCAGCTCAATAGATGGAACGATCCCGAACCAGATGGTGTCGCTGAATTCATTTTTGGCATTTACGGTATTCAGGTACGTTTCCAGACGTGGAATATTGCTGCTTTTCACCAGCATGTCCAGCTTGTTATTCGCCACCAGCATTGTCGGCAGCATTCCTTTGCTCTTCGTCGCATATTGGTCGAAGAACATTTTGACACCGAGGATTTTTTCTACCAGCGGCTTAACCGCCTTTACGAAATCATCCTTGGCATTTTTATAGAACTCCAGATACGTGTTGTAGTTCTGAACTTCAACCGCTGTGTCAACCTTGGTCTGAACAGCTGGAAGTGGCACAAACGTGCGAACCACCAAGTCCTTCACATAGTCAGAAGGCGTATCTGTGATAGAGTTATAATCTTCTTCGAATACTTGGGAGAGATCGCCAGTGCTGTTCTCATCCAACAGCATCAGCTCAGTACTTTCGCTCTTCGGCGCTTCAATAATTTTCAGTTCGCCGCTTTCCCCAATGGAGAGCATACCCACCTGGATCAACTCACCGGCGTTTTCCTCTTGGGCGCCACCGAGCAGAAGACGGGTTTTGATGTCCTCAATTGCCAGCGGCAGCATAGCCATAACGTTGTTATAGTTCTGGCTCGCTTCCTCGAACATGGCATTCAGCTTGTCACCCATGTCGAGTTTCTTCGGATCGCCATCATCCAGCTTGTCGTATTCACCGTACATATAGTGAATTTCTTTGCGGACTTGACGAATATCGTCCATAACCTTTTTCGGTGAAATCATATCCAGCAGATTTTCAAATTTGAAATCTACATTGGTGATTCCTTGACTACGCTTAGTATCAATGAGCGTAAACAACATTTTCAGAAAATCATTACTTTGATTGATACGAATTTCAGAAATGCTATCCTCATCAATTCCCTCAGGCTTTTTAAGGGTGTAGACGACCTTTTGATTGGCCGCGTTAAAAAATGAATATACGGTCGGTGAAAACTTATCCAAAAATTCGTCAAAGCTACGCACCAGAAGGTGCTGATTAATTTCCTTGATCTTCTCATCGCTCAAGCTGTCGATACCCTTCACATCACCTACAATGGTGATCAGATCCAGCTTTTCCGGGTTAATCTCTTCAAAAAGCATTGTCCGGTTGGTTTGATAAATGATTTCCATCGTTGTCGGCAAATGAATAAAGTATGAGTTATAGGTCCATTGCTCCATATACGGACACGGGATGTCCAATTTGAAACGGACGAATATTCATTTTTAGTTCATTTGCCTCCTCCCCCCTACTTAACATTTAAATTCGTCAAAGGATTGAGCATATACCACATTTACGGTACAGGCATATAACCTCGAAAATCGGTCCGAAGCGCTATTCGGCTTTTAACGGCAAGGCATTCAAATGAGAGAAAATTCAAAATCAAAAGTCATATAACACAGAAATTTCAAATTTATGATTTCGTATTCCTAACTTCAATCCCAATTTTTGCCGTTGATACGAGAGCTATCATACAAAGCACTCTTTAGTTTTGTCAATTTCTGTAGTCTCAGATTGAAACAGGGCATTTTGACTCATTTTATGCGTAAGTATGTAATTTTTATGATATGTTAGACCTGTTTCTTCAGGGAAATATTCACAAATGGAATCCAATGACCGATAGAAGTTCAATTGGATATTTCTGAGAAGCGTAAAAGTATCAAATTCATGGCTAATGTGAGGTTTTTCAGCTGTTTTGATCCTTTATCCCTTATATCCCAAGGATTAGGAGAGTTGGTACGCCCACATTGGTCTCGCCGATGGAGGAGCTTATGTTCAGAATAAGGAAACTAGGAATTATCACTTTCATGACTTTTGTACTATTTTTTCAAACGGGCTTAAACGGGGTCATTTGCACTGTAAATCAGGCTAATGCAGCATCTTTGAGGACTACTCCACTCGAGGGTTACGATGCTGTTTTTGTACTGGATACCAGCTATTCCATGAGAGACACGGATCCCGAGGGTATTGCCGCCGAAGTCATCAGTATGTTTATGGACTTGAGTGATGCAGACCGTACACGTGTGGGTTTCGTCGCCTACAACCATCACGTTGTCGCCTCAAAACCACTGACTTCGATTGGCGTGGCAGCGCAAAAATCGCAAATCCAGCAGGAAATCAGAATGTTGAACCGTTCTGGCTATACAGATTTGGGACTTGGACTGCGTAAAGGCTCAGAACTGCTAGCCGCAGGAGCATCCCAAGGGCGTCAGCCTTTTATGATTTTATTGTCAGATGGAGAGACTGATTTTGGTGCCTCTTCTGGTTCTCGGTCCAAGGGTGACTCGAATAACGATGTATCCTCTGTCATCAAATCTGCACAGACCAAGGGATACCCGGTGTATACGATTGGTCTGAATCATGATGGCACGGTAAACCGGCAAGAACTCGAACGGATCGCTTCTCAAACGGGAGGAGCTTCTTTTATTACCAGTAGTGCTGAGGATCTGCCCGAAATTCTGAACCGTATTTTTGCCAGTCAAATTCGCTCCAAGCTCGTTCCAGTTGCTGCAATTACAACCACTGGCGAGATGCAAGAATTAACGGTGACTCTACCGGACTCTAGTATGGAGGAAGCCAATCTGGTGCTTTTGTCGGAGCATCCCCTGCTGGAAACCCAGCTATACTCCAATTCAGAAAATGTCCGCAGGTACAAGTCGAGCCGATATGCAATTTTGAAAATTGAGCATCCACAAGCAGGTAAAGTGAAGTTGAAATTACGGGGCATACGCGGAGATTTGGTTAAAATCAATCTACTTGGCAGCTACCGACTGGAAGCTGAAGCTACTACAGGGGGAACGCAAACAACAGCAACTCATGGCGACAAGCCTATGCAATTGCTGAAGGGACAAGCGACACCATTTCAAGCTCAGCTCGTGTTACCGGATGGCCAAAAGCTTACAGATGAAGCTGTATACACATCTCTCCAAGCCCATATTATAGTTACCCCTGTAAAGGGCGGTACAGCTAAAAAGGTGCCTATGACCTATAAGTCAGGAGCCTTTCATACCGAATATGCGTTCCCCCAAACGGGTGATTATACATGGCAGCTATCTCTGGATAGTCCGCAGTGGTACCGTAAGGGAATTGTACATAAGGTTCACGCCACCAATGCAGCACCACAAGTTTTAAAAGACCTGACGATTCGCCTGGTTAAAGAAGACGGTGATTCCCGTCGAAGTTTATCGGACTTTATTGTTGATCCCAATCATGACAAGCTGAACTTTAAGCTGGATTCAGGAGCTTCTGACGATACGATTAATGCCGAGATTAACGGTAATGATCTGCTGCTATCCGAGCTTCACACAGGTGACACGAAGCTAAAGATTACCGCTACCGATCCAGAAGGTGCATCCAGCAGCGCAACACTGACCGTTTCAGTCCAATCCCGGTATACAGCCATTAAATGGACAGTAGCCATCAGTATTGTGATAGCTGCTCTTCTGTATTGGTTCTTGCGACCGAAGCCTCAGTTTGCTGGAAGAATCGAAGGATATTTTCTCGCTACAGCGAGTGGGCAGGAGATTCCGGTAAAATCTTGGCCGCTTACCTCCTTTCCAGGTCATAAGGTCAGCTTGCAGGAGTTATTCCGTACGCTTGACGTTCACGAACCGTTACCAGAAGCGGAACGAATCCTATTTTCCGCAGGTAAAAAAGGGACTCTGATCGTGAAACATGATACACGCTGCGCCCTGCAGCATGGAAAAGTCAGATTGACCCGCAACAAAAAAGCGGTCATGGCGTATGGTGACAAACTGTATATCACATTTGAGGATGGTGTCACTGAAATTGAGCTGCGCTATAAAGCGATTAAGCCGAATACTTCAGTCTACACCGACCATATCCAAGCTCCAACAGGATAACATCGTCGGAATAAAAAAAGAGAAGCGCCGTCTCTTACGGTTAACGAACCGTAAGAGTAGGGCGCTTCCCTTTTTTTATCCAATATTCCGCACGTAGGGCGGCTTTAAACCATCGAAGTGAGCGGCAACGCTTGGTAGCCTGTACTTCCAGACCGCGCCTAATAACATACGGCAGTAGTGAAATCCCTGCATTTTCGATCCGAATCCGTTCGGTCCGATCTGCAAATAATCTGCCTGGCACATCCGGTGGAGGTGATCCTTTTTGGCAATAATACAGCGTGGCGGCCAAGCTATAAATATCCGACACAGGCCCCTGCCGCGAACGGTTAGAGTAAAATTCCAGCGGAGAATAGCCTGCCGTGGTGAAGATCGGATGCTCCTTGCCTTCAAAATGCACAGCAGAGCCAAAATCAATCAGCTTGATGTTGCCATGTTCCCCAATCATAATATTGCCTGGCTTAATGTCCCGATGAATAATTCCTTTGTTGTGAATATACTCCAAGGCATCAATTAAAGGCAGCAACGTTTGGTACAGAAAAGCAGGATCAGACGTTGGCACAGCCTCTTCTTGCATCATTCGATCCAGTGTTTTGCCTGCACAGTATTCCATGACCAGATAAGCAGTTCCATTTTCCTCAAAATGATCTATATAACCGACAATTCCCGGATGACTTAACTCCTTTAACATTTGCCCTTCACGCAAAAAATAATGCATAAATTCCACGTATTTGTATTGCATCGTAGCGCTACAAGTGACCGTTTTTCGATCTGTCCCCCGTAAAGCCAGTGCATTCGGAAAAAATTCCTTCACAATGACCTTTTCTCGGTTATCCAACAGCCTTGCCGTATACACGATGGCCAGCTCACTGCGGGACAAGGCGCTTCGAATTTGATATGTATTTCGCAGCTTCGTATTGCGGGCAAGCAGACTCCCGCTTGTATCCACGATCATGACTCGTCCTCCTGTCAGGTTCTTAGCTTATGTCTTTTGTATATATCGGCTTATTACACATCTTTTTATTATAGCGTAAAATAGGTTATTGGAAAAACAAATAACCTGCCATAATCTCCCTTAGAGAAATGATGACAGGTCTTTTGGCATTCATCTGGTTCTATTTTCTCAAATCGTTTAACCTAATTTTGTACCTGGCTTCATGCTGCGTACACCGTTGGCATTTTTCTTCCGTTCACTGCGCAGTTTGCCTTTACCTTGTTCTGGAGTGCGAATGGTGAGGGCAATCAGGAACGATACGACGCACAGCACAGCAATTGTGGTAAAGGTTGGGATAAATCCGCCGAGCAAGGCAGCGATAAATGACCCCGCCAGCGCACCAAGGCCAAAGCCCTGATACACAATACCATAGTTTTTGCTTTGGTTCTTCAAACCGAAGAAATCAGCTACGATGGCAGGAAAGACTGTAATATTGCCGCCGAAGCAAAAAGCAATCCCTGCTACACAGGCAAAGAACAAACCAAAATTCAGGGGTATCACACTCAGTACTGTAACTGCAATTGCTGTTGTTAAAAGTGCACCTGCTACCACTTTCAGACGACCCACCTTATCGGATAGCGCACCTAATATAATCCGACCCGCCGTGTTAAAAATAGCGACCATAGCGACCGCATTAGCCGCTGTTGCTACATCCAAATCAGCCATCCGTACGCCGATATCTTTGACCACTCCGATCAAGTAGAGACCACTCATACAAGCGGTAAAGAACATGACGAACAGTAGGTATGCCTGCTTGGTGCGCAGCATTTCTTTAACGGTGTAGTCCCGCTGTACAGCCCCATTTTGTACCGAAGGCTTATTCATGACTACTGCTTCTTTCACCAGGAAAGAACCACCGACGATCATGATCAGCACGATCATTCCCCAATACAGAAATGCCTGTGATACGCCAACAGACTGAATCAGCGAACCATTAATATACTTGAATATCAGACTGCCTGTTCCGTAGGCCCCAACTGAAATACCGGAAATAAGTCCTTTTTTCTCAGGAAACCATTTAATCAGATTCGACAGTGATGTAATATATGCCGTTCCATCCGCAAAACCTACGACAATACCCGCCAAAATGTACAGTAAGGATAACGAAGTTACCTGTGAACTGAGCATGAGCCCTGCCCCTAACACGACACCTGCACACAAAATCAGACGACGTAGTCCCCATTTATCCTGTAGCTTGCCTGCAAATAACGTAGCAAACGCCAGTGCAAAACTGGTAATTGAAAATGTAATAGCGACCGAACTGAGGTTCCAGCCAAAGCGGTCCACCAATGGTTGATTAAATAAACTCCATGTGTAAATGGTACCTAAGCCCATCTGGACAATAATCGTTCCAAGTACGACCAGCAGGCGATTTCCGCTGTTTGATTTCATATTGATCTCCTCTTTTCATTCCGGCTCTACAGCATCCATTTGTTATGATGATAACCGTGAATCCAGTACGCTTTGCGTCTGTGAAAGAGCAAGTCTGTAAGGATCCTGTCTACACGGTTATTATAACCCTGCATGTCAGCCAGAAATCGTTTGAGGAATGAAATGCACATATAGCGGAATGAAATGCCTTTAAAGTCGCATAATTTGCCGGAATTCCTTGGCCTTACTGCGACTCACCGGAATTTCTGCTTCTAGTCCACGCAAGCGCAGGAGATACGTATGATTGAACCAAGGTACAATCTCACGGATCTGCGACAGATTCACCGTGTACGATCGGTGACAACGGAAAAAGTCCTGCTGTGGCAGCCGGGCATGAAATTCCGAAATGCTCATCGGCATCGTATATTCTTCGTGCCTTGTAAAGACACGAGTTACCTTTTCCTGTGCACACGCATAGTAAATATCGTTCGCATCCGTTACGATAATTTTGTCATTTTTCAGCAGATTAATACGTCCTGGAGCAGCAACGGTACTGGTTTCAGCAGCTCGGGGTTGCCCAGCCTGAACAGGCTCCTGTATTTGAGCGTTTCGCTGCTCATAAGCATTTTCGAGCTTATGCAGCATGGATGCGATCCGTTTTTCATCATATGGCTTGAGAATGTAGTCGAACGCCTCCAGTTCAAAAGCCTGCGCCGCATGTTCTTTATAGGCGGTCGTAAAAATAATATAGGGCTTTTTAGCAAATTTGCTAATGTTCTGTGCCAACAGCATCCCGTCCAATGAAGGAATGTTAATGTCCAGAAAGATCGCATCCGTTTCCTGATCTTGCAGAAACCGGAATACATCCAGCCCATCCTCAAAACTATCGGTCACCTCAATGCTGCTATGAGTCTGAATAAGATACTCCAGCTCTTCACGTGCTGGAAGTTCGTCTTCTACAATTATGGCCTTCATGACTTCTCCTTTGGTATGTCAAAATAAACTTCGGTGCCTGGATCATGTTTAAGAATAATTACTCCTTCACCATACATAAGCTTGAGTCTTCTATGCACATTGTACAAGCCGATCTGTTTAGCTGGAACTTGATCATGATATAGGTTATCCACAACATCGTCCCGTATACCCACCCCGGTATCAGCCACAGAAATACGCACTTTTTCGCCACGATCCTTTACAGAAATGGTTACTGTACCTGGTCCCTTTTTCTTGAGGATTCCATGATTAATTGCATTCTCAACCAGGGGTTGGATAATTAGGCTCGGAATACGCACTAACACCTCATCCATTACATACTTCACCTGAAGCCGATTGCCGAAGCGCGCTTTTTCAATTTCTACGTAATCCGACACCTGCTGAAGCTCCTTGTGAATTTCGATCAAATCATCATTCAACTCCAAATTATAACGCAGATAGCCTGACAAATTGATGATCAGTTCTCGCGCCTTGTCCGGTTTGGTGCGCGTCGTTGAGGCAATGGCGTTCAATGCGTTGAATAGAAAATGAGGATTGATCTTCGTCTGGAGTGCCTTTAACTCGGCCTTATTCGCCGCTTCCTTAATTTGCTCCACACGCGACACTTCCATTAACGTGGAAATGATCTGAGACAAGCCAATCGCCATCGTCTGCAGCGGATACGTGATTTTATAAGCTTTTCGGTAGTAAATCTTCAGGGTTCCGGTTACTTCTCCCCGCTCCTCTAACGGGATAATGAGCAGAGACTGGATTTGGGGCGTTTTGTCGTCAGCGATATGGTTGCGGATCGTGATTTTACCGCTACGGATCGTCGATTTAGTCACATCGCTAATGATTTCATCCCCGATATGATAGCGTTCTTCGCCAAAACCGACGTAAGCCAGCACATCTCTGGTATCCGTAATCGCCACCGCATCTGCCTTGATGTCTTCTTTTATAATTGAGCAAATCGTATGCAAGGATTCCGCATTAATGGAACGAAAATAAGGCAACGTTTTGTTGGCAATATCCAATGCCAGCTTGGCCTGTCTGGCCGCGATATTCTCCTTTTCCCCCTCCACACTCTGGATTAATAGAACGATTAAACCGATACTGACTTCCCCGATAATCATCGGTAGACCGATCTTGGAAACGATGTCCACACCAAGACCATGAGGTTGGGCCATCACCAGAATGAGCAGCATCGTCAACGCTTCACAGACCATACCTGCGGCGATACCGACCAGCCATCTCTTGGAACGATTGACCCGGCGACCGATATATCCTGACACCACACCTGCCAGAATACTTGTAATCAGACACGGAATCGAGGTGATTCCCCCGATATCAATCAGATAACGATGAATCCCAGATACAATACCTGTAATGATCCCAACCCAAGGTCCAAATAAAATTCCGCCCGCCATAATTGCGATAATCCGAACGTTAACCAGCGAGCCTTCAACTTCAATCCCGGTGTAGGTACCAAACAGTGCAAACATACAGAAAATCAATGTTAGTAACGTCAGCTCTGCCGGAGAATGACTGTTCTTCTGCAAGGTTTCCTTAAACCGGGGGATACGTGTAATAAAAAACAAACAAATCAGCAACAATGCCGCGCGCTCAAATAGCTGCATCAGCATTTCCAACAAGGCGTTCACATGCGTTCCTCCCAAATAAAAACGGATATGCCTACCACTACTCACATATTTCAATCCTCACCCTGCCATTACGGGCACGAATAAGCGCCTTTCCGCCAATCGGATATGTAAACTGCGGCGTGGTGTGGCCAAAATCGGCATCTGCAATCACCGGTATAGAGGCCAATTCTCTTTTCGAGCGAATGATTTGCCGCAGCAATTCTTCTGTCATATGCGATGCCTTCTGAAATCGTCCTATGATGATTCCTTTAACCTGATCAAATCCAGGCTGGTGCAACAATGATTGCAAATCCCGGTCAAATGTAGCGGGAGAGCTTTCGTAATCATCCTCAACAAACACTATGGTTCCTTTTAGACTTGGCATGTATGGGGTTCCCTGTAACAAATTCAGGGTACACAAGTTTCCACCCACAATCGTACCCTCTGCTTCTCCTTCATGAATCGCATATGGACCCGCATTATGGTGAAAGCTTCTTTTATCCTGATCCAGATACCAAGTATCGTCACTCCACTCCGATGAAGATTGGATTTGAATGCTGCCCTCTTCCAACATTAACCTTTGAAAATAAGTCATCGTATACTCATTTCCTCGCAACATGGCGAACGTCAAAAAATGAGGTCCTGCATACGTGATAAGCCCCGTCTTAGCATAAATCGCATGGCTTAACGCCGTTATATCCGAATAACCGCATAATCGTTTAGGATGAGCGCTGATCAGATCATAATCCAGATGGGCAAGGAGCTGATTGGCATTATAGCCCCCAATTGAGGTCAGGATGCCCTTTACCTTCGGATCGACAAAAGCTTCGTGCAAATCAGCTACTCTAGACTCTATCGAAGAAGATGCAAAATCATCGTTTTCCAGCACATGCTGTGAAAAGCTCACTTTAAACCCAAGCGCCTCCAGTCTATGCTGGGCAATCAGGCGATTTTCCTCAGAAACAATAGACAAGCTTCTGGATGGCGAAAGAATGCGTATCTCGTCTCCAGCTTTTAATTTAGGTGCTTGCTTTCCCATCATCATAGCCACTCCCCCTTGTTACAAAGCATTTAAACTGCCACAAATTATACCATCAACTTCCATCTAATTATAGCTTCTAAAACTTCCCACCTCATTTCCCTTCTTCTTAAACACAGTAAAAAACCGGAGATACCGCTTGTTAGCGATAAGCCCCGGATCTCTAGTCCGCTGATGAAGCTTTTCGGTTATTTACTTTTGCTGATTTTGCTAGAACTGCCGCCCTCATTCTGATCATGCACCAGCTCTTTCAACTGAATAATCAATGCCTCCAGCTCACTAAATCCCGCCACCATATTGGAGGTTATATTTTGCTGCTCCTCTACTCCAGCCAAAATTTGCTCTGACGCTGCACTTGCTTGTTCTGTCACACTGGAAAATTCCATCATCTCTTGAACGACCTGAGACGAAAATTGCTGCATACTATTCGTACTGGACTCTACCTCCACGGCCTGCACCAATACTTTATTGGCATTTTGCAGGATATCCTCCAGTACAATTTCGGTCGAATGTGCCGACTCCATACTTTGCTGTAATCTTTCCTGTCCCATGTCAAATTGACTTACAACAGAATCCATCTGAGTTCTCAGCTGCTCCAAAATACCTTCCATCGCCACTGAGGTGTTTCCAACCATTTCAGCCAAATTACGCACTTCTCCAGCCACGATCGCAAACCCTTTTCCATGCTCTCCCGCTCTGGCAGCCTCAATGGATGCATTCAAGGACAGCAAATTGGTTTGCTTTGAGATTTGAGTAATTTCTTTAAGCATGGAAGACATATTGTCACTCTGCACTTTAAACTCATCTAATTCTTCTTTGGTACGACTCATCACCCGACCCAAATCCTTAATTTGAGATGTTAGTGCAAGTAGTTGACTGCTCCCTCTACCCCCGGCATTTTTCGTATCCTCGGAGAGCTGCTTCAGCTCTCGGGAATGATCGGCAACCTCGCGCACGTGCCGATCAGACTGAGCCAAGTTATCGGTTACCTCAGTGATATTCGAAGCTTGCATTTCTACCCCTTTGGCAACCTCCTGAAACCCGATAGCGACTTCATTCGTCACGTTGCCTGTAGCATCCACTTGATTCCTGAATCGTTCTGTAAAGCTATGCAATCCAGCTACAGCTTGTCTAACTTGCTCAAACAGGAATTCAATCCGTTGCCTTGTGGCCTCCATATCTTTATTTTGCTCTTCCGTTTTCTGAAACTGCTTTTGATTTAACACCGATACCACTAACAGTAGCAAACCAATCAGTAAAACAATGATAAACTCATGCACATAACGCAAAGAACCGGTAGCCTGGGGAGTTGCGGGCGTACCGATCGTAATTTGTACAAAAATATTACACAGATTTAAGGTCATGGTTACCAGAAAATATCGGTAAGATGGGTAGAGCAACAACAACGAGCAGATAAAGATCGAAATTACTACATCCACGCTAGACAAGTTCACAAATATACATATTAATGCACTATAAAATGTAATAATCCAAGGAATAAGACGGATTCCTTTCTTTTTCATATTCAGAATTGTCAAAACTGCCGCGACTACAAATCCTACACCACTAGATACCCACATCGAGGGATTAGATACTGCCGGGATGATGCTGCTCAAAGTCATAATCCAAAAAATAATGATCACCAATTTGTTTCTTTGCCACAACAATTCATTCGTTCTGTCCATGATTGCGTACGCGCTCCTTAGATATATATTAGGTATTTATAAAATAAAAATGTAAATGCCATACTATATATATCGTCATATCAGAACGCGTATTGAATGATGGTCGTGCTTTAAAGAGAAAAACCGCCCCCTAACAGGGAACGGTTTTTAGCTCACGGTTTGATCATCTTCTTTAATCAGCCAACGTTCAATATGCCTGCTGACTTCATTAAGATTCCTTGTTTTCGGAAGCCTCTTCAGCGCCTTCAGTTGCCGCTGCATCACCTTCCACAGCAGCATTCTCTACCTCGACTGCACGCGGCACGATCACGGATGCCAGCAGCTCCTCTTCAGAGACATGCAGCGTCACACCTTTAGGAAGCTTTAAGTCGCTTGCGCTCAGCTTGTCGCCAATATCCAGTGCGGATACATCCACTTCAATTGTGGACGGCAAGTCAGAAGGCAAACCTTCAACTTCGACTTCTGTTTCTTGAACTTGCAGGATACCGCCTGTTTTTGTACCTACAGGGGTTCCCTGATAATCAATAGAAACACGCACGCGAAGCGGTTTGTTTTTGGAAATTTTCAAAAAATCGGCATGCAACCATTGGTTGTCACGCTGTTGATAATCTTTAATAATTACTGGGATCGTTTCTCCGCCTTCTACTGTGAGGTTAAAAACCTCTGAACGTCCGGTTCTGACTACTTTATTAAATTCCTTGGCATCGACATGTACAGGGGTTCCCTCGATTTCAGAGCCGTAAACCACAGCTGGAATCCGTCCTTTTAACCTTAATCCACGAATGGCCGAACCCTTCTTCTCTGTTCTCGGCTGGGCGGTTAGTTGAATACTTCCTCCATTAGAACTCATGATATACAACCTCCTTCAGGTTACCTTACAAATGATTTTCCTCCAAGAATCTTGCTTGGTTTACCAGTCGTACTACAGAATATGAGCCAGCAAGCTGGCAAAACTAAACAAGTCCATAATTCTATTTTACCCCTTTTTTCTGAAAGTGACGCACATTTGCATAAAAAAATAGCATTTCTCGAAACGATCGAAAAATGCTATTTTCTCGTGCATATATGGCAACCAGGCATACAAGGTTATCCTGCCCGGTTATCGTTAACCAGTAATAAATATTCCTCTCTGCCACTATGAATCAATACCTGCATCACAGACTGGGTCAGATCTACATCAATATATCGATCTGCCTCTACATCCTTGGCATCCCAGTGATTCAGGCGGACAATGTAGCCAATTCGCTGTACATCAGGAGCCACCCGAATGCGGGCTATTGCCCGGCCGTCATCTAAATCTTGAAATTCAACATGTCCGTCACGGTACCCAGTGCCCCATACCCACACATTCCAGCCAGAGTATTGCCGGTCTGCACGCTCATAGATCAGTTCAATCGTACGAAACGGAATAACCTCTCTATCGTTTCCTAGCTGGGCATCTGTCATTGCTGTACCTGCAATCTCTTGATTTGTCCCCTCATCCAAGCCTTTCGTTTTGTTATCCACTTGCTCGTTAGCTTGATGATCATGCTCTGTCAAAAAGGAGGCTTGGGGAGGTCCAGCCTGATCGTACAACACCATCATCGACCAGCGCGATACCGTCACACGATGACCTACCACTTCATACCGTGTCTCAATCCCGGCCCCGTGTGCATCCACGACTACATGCCATCGATCCGATTCCGCAGGCAATAATATGGTCTGTTCTGTATCCGAACCGTTATAAATCACCACAATATGATTCCAGGCATCGCCGTTAGCATGATGCCTCAAGGCAAAAGCGACCACATGCCCATTGCTTTGTAGGACTTCCATATGCTGCTCCACCAGCTCACGCTGATCCATACGGAATGCCGGGTGACTGCGTCGCAAAGCAATTAAGCCCTGGTAGTAATCAAACACAGGTCGAAACCTCGCCTTGTGATTCCAACGGATGGCGTTCACCACATCAGAGCTTCGGTAGCTGTTATGGTCTCCATATTTGGAACGCAGCAGTTCATCCCCTGCATGGATAAAAGGAATGCCTTGCGATGTCAGAACCATTCCGTTAGCTAACAGGGACTTACGTACAGTTTCGTTTTCAAGTAGGTTACTTTCATCCATCTCCTGATACGGGTCTGCTTCGGCTACGGCTTGTTCGGCTGTCCTTCCATCTTTGGGGTTCCCCTGCTCCCATTGCGGAAAACGACAATGCTCCCGCAAATGTCTCACCGTCAAAATTTTATCCCACAAATTGAGATTATCGTGGGCCGTTACATAATTGACGGTCTCTGATGGCTGAGCTGTGAAATCATAAATAGCTCCAAAAGCACCTTGAAGTACCCGTTCCTCCTGATTTTCCGCCCCCGTAGCAAACCCGCTTCCTGTACCGTCGCTATCTCCCTTAATGGCAGAACGGTAATTGTCGTTAAAAACGGCAAAACCCTTATCCCGCTGCGTTCCTTTTAATGTAAGCAAAGGCTGGGGGGACTCTCCTCCTGTCCAAGGCTCACCATAGATCAGCAGATCGGGACGTATCTCAGAGCGAAGTTCTCGGGTAAGCTGCTCTACAGTCGGTGTATCAATCAACGCCATCAAATCAAACCGGAAGCCATCTATGTGATATTCCTCTGCCCAATAGCGTAGTGAATCCTTGATATACTTGCGCACCATCGGACGTTCGGTTGCCATCTCATTACCTACACCTGATCCATTGGTGAGCTTCCCTTGCTCATCTGTACGGTAATAATATCCTGGTACAACTGGCTCAAACGGACCCTTTTCCACCGAATACGTATGATTGTACACAACGTCCATAATGACACCGATGCCGGCCGCATGCAGAGACTGTACCAGCAATTTCAACTCGCGTATACGCGCCTCCGGATCAGCTGGATTGGAAGAGTAGGACCCCTCCGGCACATTATAGTGCTGCGGATCATAGCCCCAGTTATATTCAGTTCCTAATTCCGAAAAGTCATTCACCGTATGAAAGTCAGCCACGGGAAGCAAATGAACATGTGTAATGCCCAGCTCCAGCAAATGATCCAGTCCGATACGGTTACCCTCGGAATCCGTTAATCCCGTATACGTAAAGGCTGCAAACCGCCCCTGAGCGGCAGATAAATCTTTTATACCCGTATTAAAATGGGGGTCCATCGAAAAATCACGCACATGAAGCTCATAGATAATGGCATCTGTCGCACGCTCAAGTACAGGCCCCTCATCCTGTTCCCATCCATCCGGGTTGGTTCGATCCAAATCAATGATAGCCGTACGTTGCCCGTTGGCTGATACCGCTCTGGCATATGGATCGGCAGCATAATGAATGGTGTGGTCCACCCACTCCAGCCTGTACATGTAATAATATCTGTTCCAGTCGCCTTCCAGTTCGATAGACCATACACCTTGATCATCACGGCTCATTAGAAATTCCTGACCACCACCGTGCTCCTGAACGATTCCTTCCTGATCGTACACCCCTGCGTCGTTATACAACGCAATATGAACCTGCTGCGCAGTCGGTGCCCATACCTTAAATTTGCTGCCCGCAGGCGTATAAGTAAGACCCAAATCATTGCCTTCATATATGGGATATGCTGTGTGCTCAAGCCCCTTGAGCTGATTGAAATCAGACATTCCTGTTCACCACCCATTTTTATACATCGGCTTATAGCCTCTGTTCATCCATCATTTATGATGTTTATGACTTGTCAATATACCTCAGGATTTGCAAAATCCTCACCTTATAGGCTATCAAAATAAGACAAGCTTGAAAAGCTGGATGAATTAAATAAGGATGACACTCTCATTTCAACACGCACACTCCATTTTATGACAAAACGATGAACAGGCTACAGCTTTCGCCTCCAAAGCATCACATTTATTTTCTAGCTTTTATCACTTATAGACTAGACTGAAAAAAGCATGCTAAACCATGTACCATTTTCAGGAGAGTCGGCGGTTATCCATTTGAAAAATTTCGTCAGCCATTCGCATGGTAGAGCTTCGATGCGATACAAGGATAATTGTTTTATCTTGCTGCTGTTCTTTTAACGATTTTAAAATAATCGCTTCGTTCAAACTGTCCAAATTGCTAGTTGGTTCGTCCAGCAGTAAGAGGGGCGCATCATGAACAAAGGCTCTGGCCAGTCCCAAGCGCTGACGTTCTCCACCAGACAGCCTGTCCCCCAACTCTCCAACTCGGCTGTCATATCCTTGAGGCAATGTCATAATAAAATCGTGCACTGATGCCTTACGGGCTGCTTCTACAACCTGTTGATGTGTAGCATCAGGCTTTCCAATTTTGATATTAGCTGCAATGGAAACATCAAACAGGAATGTATGCTGATCGACATAGCTTTGCAAGCTTCTTAAATGTCGGGTCTCAATGTCCTTTAAATCGTGTTCAGATAGCAAAATTCCACCTTGTTGCGGGTCCCTGAATCGCATCAGCAACTTCAACAACGTTGACTTGCCGGAGCCGCTTTTACCCTGAATACCTATAATTCGTTTGGGCGGTATCGTGAGACTTACGTCCTTCAGCACCGTTTGACCATCGTATGCAAAAGTCACCTTATCTATCTGCGCTCCAGTAAAGCCAACAGTCATTCCATCCATATTTTCTTCTACCTCCGGGGTCTCCTCCAGCAGACTCAGCACTCGTTCCCCGCTTGCCAGCGTTTGAAGCAAATTGTTGGACAAATTGCTCAGCGCGACCACCGGACCAAATGAACTAAACAGGGCAATGACTGAAATCAGCATACTTGTAAAATCCATCTGCCCCTTAGACATGCCATACAATCCAGCTAGTAGCATCAAGAATGAAAATCCGACTACAGCCGCATCTGTGACCGCTCTTGTGATGCCTTCGTGATGCTTCAAGTCCTTCTGCTTGGCATCCAACTGATCCGTACGACGGTTAATTTCATTTAATCGTTGTTCCCCTTGCCCATATTGAACAATTTCCTTCATCCCGCGTAAGCTGTCCAAAAAATAACTACTCAGCTGGCCGAAGCTGCTCCGGTATTCCATCCCTTGGCGCTTGCCCATACGTGACGTAAGCAGAGGAATGAACAAACCGACGGTTATGTAAGCAAGCGCAGCGATCCCGCCTAGTAAAGGCTCATAAGAGCCTATAAAAAACACCATAATCAGTGAAGTAATAATGCCGATCATAACAGGCGATATCGTATGCGCATAAAATACTTCCAATAGCTCAATATCACTTGTAATCAGCGAAATCAGATTCCCTTTGTCTTTGCCTTCAAGCTTGGCTGGAGCCAATCTGCGCAAGGCTAGAAGCACCTTGTCACGCAGCACGGCCAGCAGCTTGAAGGCGAGATAATGACCGCTCATTTGCTCGCCATAACGAAATACGCCGCGTAATACAGCACATAGCACGATGGCAGTCAGCAAAAATGTCATGCTGTAGCCTGTCGTGATGCCCGTTGCTGTCAGTAGGGCGAGGGCCCCATACACAATAATGCCAATAGCACATACAAAACCAAGCACTCCTGTAACAATCGTTATGAGCAGCACAGGTAAAAGAGGCCCTGCCAAGACCAACAATTGACCCATAATCCGTAAACCGTGTCTACGCATATACAGCACCTCCTTTCACAAACTGTTCCATCCTATGCTGACTGAGATACATCTCCGCATAATGTCCCTGCTGGCCCAACAGCTCCTGATGCGTTCCGGATTCTGCCACTAAGCCATTTTGCAGCACATAAATGCAGTCAGATTGGATCACGTTTTCCAGTCTGTGAGAGATGAGAATCACTGTTTTTTGACCTGCCAGTGCATGTATGACTTCCATGATGCCTTCCTCACTCTCAACGTCAATGTTAGAGGTAGCCTCATCAAAAATATACACATGACTATCGTGCAGCAACGCTCTGGCCAGTGCTAGCCGTTGGCGCTGTCCTCCTGACAGATTCGCTCCCTGCTCCTCTATCTCTGCTTCCAGTCCCCCTTCGGAGAGAATAAAATCATACAGCTTCACTTGCCGCAACGCTTCCAGCATTTGTTGCTCATCCGCGTGCTCATTCCCCATTCTCAAATTCGCTTCTACAGTGCCTTTAAAAATGTAGCTGTTAAAACCGATCCAGGTCATATGACGCATGCGGCTTTCTTCCGTAATGGAGGTCAGTTCGGTTCCTCCGATCTTCAGGCTTCCTTGATAGCCCTCATGATGTCCAACGATCAATCCGGCTACCGTACTTTTACCTGAACCTGATTCTCCAACAATGGAAACAAAGCTCCCTTGAGGGATATTCATGGATATATTTCGTAAGGTATCTCTTTCATCGTAAGCAAAATTTACCCGTTCCAGTTGAATGTCTGTGGCTTCTATGCTTTGTTGTCCTTGTATAAAATCCTCTGTACTCAACATTTGGAATATTTTGTCGCTTGCTGCCATTCCGTTCATGGCGATATGAAAGTAGGAACCGAGCAGACGCAGCGGAATGAAAAACTCTGCCGACAGCAAAACAATGATGAGCGCTCCCGCCAAGCCAATATGACCTGAGGAATATTCGCTTACCGCGACCAGCACACCTGCGGCGGCACCACCAAATGCGATAAGATCCATGACAGCCACGGAGTTTAACTGCATAGTCAGGACTTTCATCGTCATTTTGCGAAAATCCTCAGCCGCTGTGTTCATCTCCTGATGTTTATCCTGGTCTGTCCCGTAAATTTTGAGCGTGGTCAGACCTTGTACATTTTCCAAAAAGCTGTGACCCAAATTGACATAGCTGCCCCAATATTTTCGAAACAGCTTTTTAGCCATCCTCATAATGACAATAATGGACACTGGAATTAAGGGAACGCAGATTAATAGAATAATAGCCGCTTTGAAGCTGACAAAAGAGAGGGTGATGAACAACGTTACAGGCGCAAGCAGACTATAGAATAGCTGAGGCATATATCTTCCAAAATAGGTCTCAAGCTGCTCCACCCCTTCTACAGCAACCTGAATAACCCCCGAAGTGGAAGTATGATCTGTATAAGAGGGTCCCAGCTTTAGCAGCTTGCTGTAAATCTGCGAGCGCAGCGTTTTTTTAGCATTGATTGAAGCCCGATAGGACAACATACTGGCTGCATAATTACTCAGAAAGCGAACTGCAATGGCAGCCATAACAATGACCGTCATGAATAGAATCAGCTTGCGAGTCACTTGTCCCTCCCATGCTTGCTGCATCACAAAGGCCATAGACAAAACAGCGGCTATACTCCCTAAAAGACCGATCCACTGTACAAGCACACCCAAGATGATATATTTTCGAGAATGCTCCACCAGGCCTAACAGACGACTGTCGACCATTTTAGATCTTTTTTTTGGAGTAGGAACGGCTTCAGTTGAAGTCAGAGTTTCCGCCTCAGCTTCTCTCACAGTTCCGACTCGGAATATAAAGTAATAATATTTAAAAAGGATGACTAAGACAATGAGCGTTTTGCCCCATATATTAGGAGTAAAGATAAATCCTGTAATCAGCATAGCTGACGCTAAGCCCAATGACGTAATTTTTGTGGACAGCTTCAACGACCTGGTTTGAACAAAACTTTCCAGATATTTTTGATACAGAGACGTATTTGAAAACCACCGATGAATCCTTTCTGACCCCCGCATAAAGAAAAAGGTTGCCAGCAGCAAAAACGGTGTAGTCGGCAGCAACGGCACCACTACGCCAATAACTCCAAGCGCCAAAAATAAAAACCCTAAGGTAATATAAATCGGTTTCACTATAATCCCCCTAATATATATACTGTTAATGATATTTTATAGATAATGATAATCATTATCAATATATATAATTTAGTCAGGTTGTTATGTGATGTAAATCACGCATATAAAAATCCTCTTGAAGCTCAACTCTACAGAACACTTTTGTGCTCATGTAGATTTGGTCTTCAAGAGGATGATTGAGATAAGTGCGTGTTATTACGTTGTTTTATGAACTTATAATATCATATTGCTCCAATACCTGCCGATGTAACGGGTCATCTGCAGGTATGGACGTATAACGTGTCAGCGCTACACTCACCCCTTGGCTGCGAATCACCTGCTGAAGCTCAACTGCTTCGGGGTCTTCCGTAATATCAAATTTGCAGGCAGCAGCCATTCCTAACGCCAGATGATCGGTCCGGATACCATACTCCTGTGCTTGCAGCGCGGGACGTACAAGACGGTCATTGGGAGACAGCTTGCGAAGCGGTGAACGTCCGACCCGAGTAACCTCGTCTGTCAGATTAGGATTGCGGAAGCGATCCAGAATCTTAGAGATGTACTTCTTATGCTCCCCTTGATTCAAGCCGAATCGCTTTACAAGCACCGCTCCTGTTTCCTCCAGCGCCCCTTGGATTGAATCTACTACCTTGGTATCCTTCATGGCCTCCTGGATCGTGGCATAACCTGCGGTATAACCAATATAGGCCGCCACGCAATGCCCCGTATTCACCGTGAACAACTTGCGTTCAATATAAGGCTCCAGATCCTGCACGTAAAGAATGCCTTCGATTTCTTCATGGTCAGCTGCCATTTGCGAGCGATCCACCACCCACTCGTAAAAAGGCTCTACCTGCACATGCAACGGGTCCTCATGATGCTGGATCGGCACAATCCGGTCTACAGCAGCATTGGGGAAATATACCGAAGCCTCTGCCTTGGCACGAGTCGCCTCATCCAGTAGCGCAAAAACATGCTCTTTCAGTTGGGTGCTGCCTCCGATTGCATTTTCGCAAGCGATCACATGCAGCGGGCCTGCCCCTCGCTCCACCCGCCGCGCTATCCCCTCGGCAATACCTGCTGCAATATGCCTGAGGATGCTAACCCCTACCGCGGTCGTTACCAGATCAGCATGGTTTACTGCATCCGCTACAGCGGATGCATCTCTGCCGTCAATCGCGGTTACATTCGTTACCGTCTCCGTATCCTTCGTATCATTCGCCAACTCAACAGTATATTGCTTGCGGCGTCGTAACTCAGATACAAGTGTCTCGTTGACATCTGAAAAAACAACCTCATAGCCTGCACGCGACAGAATCAGCCCAATAAAGCCGCGACCGATATTTCCTGCTCCAAAGTGGACGGCTCTCATAGCTCCAGCTCACTTTCGAACAGATCTATAATTTCCTGTGGGATCACCGCGTTGCGAAGTTTGTCCATGTTTTCTTCCTCCGCACATACCACAGCAATACTTGTCAAAATCTCCATATGATCGCCGCCTTGGGCTGCAATGCCGATCACCATGTATGCTTTTTCTTCCCCGAAATCTACGCCTTGCGGGAACTGAACGATGGAGATGCCAGTGGATTGAACAAGTGTCTTGGATTCCTTGGTACCATGTGGAATAGCCAGCCCGTTCCCGATATAGGTGGATACAATCTCCTCGCGTTCAAGCATCTTGTCAATGTACTCAGTTGTAATATGTCCTGCATCCAGCAGGATTTGTCCTGCCATACGAATCGCCTCATATTTGTCTTTGGCGGTTGCGTTCATTTTTATTTTGTCTATCGTCATAATACTCACGGTAGGTTCCTCCCTGTCCCTAATTTACTGTGAAAAAATTCAGCCAGCTCAGTCGATATATAATTGGCAATCTGATCTCTACTACCGTGTTCCAGTAGTGTAATCATGTCTTCCTGCAGCAGTAATGCACTAATCTCGCTCAATACTTCCAAGCTTTCTTTCGGTAACTCACGAGGTCCCAACATCAGCAGAACGCATTCTACCTGTTCGTCTACATCCGCCAACAGCGGCTCAGCCAGCTTATACAAGGTCAGCGAAGGCTGGCGAATATAGGGACTGCGTGTATGAATTAAAGCAACGGAGGTATCAGCAATCACCTGACTACCTTGGCGCTCTCTTTCCATAAGCTGTTCAGCAACAACAGAAGGCTCTGTGACATTTCCCCGCCCTGCCTCCAACATGCATATAGCCTCTATGGTAGCTGGCATATCCATCCCTCGATTTTCCAGTGGATACACTTGAAATTGCTGTACAATGTGCACAATCTCCTCAAGACTTTTCCGTAGTCCTGTAAGCCACTCCATGCCCTGGCCGGGGAGAACAGCCTGTTCCTGACGATGATCACTGAGTTGATTGAGTGTAATATGCTGGATGAAATGACGCAGGCGGTCACTCTCCTCTTGCGTCAGCAGCGGGCTGATTTTGAGATACCGATCCGGCTCAAGCGGCAGCTCCACTGTCGAAATGATCAGATCATAATCCTCCTTGGGAATCCGCGTTGCCTCGTACCATGAGGCCCTATCCACGATTTTGATCTGTGGCAGCTCCTTGGCCAGTCTTGTCGCCAGAAGTCTGGAAGACCCAATTCCGCTCGTGCAGACTACGATTGCTCGAACCTCCCGCTGCAATTGTCGCAGCCGCTCCAACGAAGCGCCAAAATGCATGACCAGAAATCCGATCTCTTCATCTGGTACTTCCATTTCCGTCATATCCGCCGCAGCCTTTTTGACCGAGTCGAACAAGCTGCCGTAATCCTTGCGAATTTGCTGAAGGAGAGGGTTGCGGATCGCTCTCCCTTCCCTCAAACGTTTGAATACTGGAGCCATATGGGCAATCAGCCCTTCACGCAGGACACGATCCTCTGCTAATGGTGTGCCTGTCTCTGCCTCTACACGACGAATCAACTCATGAACCGACTCCAGCAGTACAAGATCATCCAGTGGCAGCAAGCGGGTGGAATGATCCTCAGCATCACGGAACAGCAGCCTGAAATAACATCGTTCCGGTTCTGGAAATTCAATATCCAGCGCTGCTGACAATTCTGCGCATATGCGCTCCACCATAGCTGTGCGCAGCATGATATTCTCCTCTGAATCTGTTTTCGAATACGGGAGAGAGAGACAATGATCCACAAAGTACCCAAGGCGCAGACGTGCCAGAGAAACGCAAATTTGAATCAGCAGTTCCATATATTTGCTTTCCACCATGTTTTTCAGCCATTGGTCATGAGGCTGCCAGAGGGCATTTTCCACGGTTAGCAGGTTCTCCCTGCCAATCATCTCCATCAATTTTTCTGTGACACGTGTCACGGGACGAAGCTCCTCTCGGCCGGAAAACAGATCCGATTCATCCAAATATTCGAGAGCAAGCTCAGAAATCGCCCGTCTTTTGTCTATCTCCCGGCCTGTAATCTCGACACCGTATCCCCGTCTGCGCACAAGCACGAGCCCTCGATCTGCGATCCAGCCTTGTAATTCGTCCAGATCATGACTGACCGTAGTTACTGTGACTTTCAAATCCGATGCTAGCGCCAGCAGCTTGATCGGCTCCTGTGTATCCAGCAGCATGCACAGAACTACAATTTTTCTCTCCTCAGCCGAGTATTCGTCTGACTTCGTATGCAGTAATTGCTCCCGCAGACTTGCAAGCTGAGTCGGGCCGGCATCCACATAGATACCGATCCCTGATTTTTTCTCCAGCTTTACCTCATGAGCCGCCAACCAACACTCAACTGCGCCAAGTTCCCGATGAACCGTCCTTGTGCTGACATTGATCTTCTCAGCAATTTCCCCGGCCGTAACCTCTTGGGGCTGCTCCAAAAGATACTCTACGATGTCAGATTGTCGTTTCGTAATATTCATAAGCGCATACCGTTCCTTCCCAAGCTCTCATCCCTTCCAGCAGGAAATACAAACTGTATACAGCCGGCCTGACTTTATGGGGATTAAGAATCGGATTTTAGCCGTTCAACTAGCGCTTCGTATTCAGGGCTCTTCAGGAAATTGTCAATGGAAATGTGCTCAGCATTCGGGGCTACCGTTTTAGCCCGGTCTGTCAACGTTTTTTGTGTAATGACAATATCCGCATCCTGTGGAATTTCACTGATTGCCGTATTCGTTACCGTAACGCCCACGCCCGCCTGTTTCATTTTTTTGCGCAAAATTGAGGCTCCCATGGCGCTTGAACCCATACCTGCATCACAGGAAAAGACAATTTTATTCACCTCGGATTTATCCTTAAGCGTTCGATCTGCGGCAATCTCGGCAGCACGATCGGATGCGCGGTTATCTTCCATTACAGTGGCGTTAGCGCTTGCACCCTTGCTTTGATTTTTCATATCTTTCAGACGGGATGCAGCTTCCTCCAGCCCCTCTTCTTTTTGCTTACCAGTTTTGAGTAATACTGCGGCAACCGCAAAGGATACGACCGCAGCTGCGATAACTCCGCTCAGCATCGGCAAATATCCGCCTTTGGGTGTCATCAGGAAGTAAGCAATGATACTGCCTGGTGAAGGAGCAGCAACCAGTCCGGCACCTGTCAACATAAAACAGAAGGTTCCCACAACGCCCCCTGCTATAGCAGCGAGAATCAGAATCGGCTTCATCAAAATATAAGGGAAATAAATTTCATGAATCCCGCCGAAAAAATGAATAATGACTGCACCAGGAGCAGACGACTTCGCAGAGCCTTTACCGAACAGGCAATAGGCCAGCAAAATACCGAGTCCCGGGCCAGGATTGGATTCAAGCATGAACAAAACGGATTTTCCTGTTCTTGAAGCTTCCTCCAGCGCAATCGGACTCAATACTCCATGATTCAGTGCGTTGTTGAGAAATAATACTTTTCCGGGCTCAATAATGAGATTGACAAGCGGCAGTAGCCCTGCGTTCACGAGGAACTGTACCCCTGTCGACAACACTTGACTGATGGTTTGCACGACCGGGCCGATCGCCACATGCGCTAGTAATGCTAGAATGGCACCGATAATCCCAGCCGAGAAATTATTGACCAGCATTTCAAAACCTGATTTGACTTTGCCCTCAATGGCCTTATCGAACTTCTTCAATATCCATGCAGCCAGCGGACCAGCTACCATCGCGCCCAGGAACATCGGGATATCGGCCCCCACAATGACCCCCATCGTCATAATGGCACCGATCACACCTCCACGCTGTCCGTGAATCATCGTGCCTCCCGTGTAACCGATCAGCAGTGGCAGCAAATAATTTTTCATCGGATCAACCAGTTGTGCAAAACCCTCATTTGGGAACCACCCGGTCGGAATAAAAAGGGCCGTAATTAATCCCCATGCGATAAAGGCTCCCATATTGGGCATAACCATACCGCTGAGAAAGCGGCCAAAACGCTGTACGGCGACACGAGCGCCACCGTTTGAACTGGACTTTGTGTCCACTGTGCTCATATTCATATCCTCCTTGTGAGTAAATAGCATCACTACCTTTTCTTAAAATTCATACTAAATGACAGCGCTATCTTCATCAACGAAATGAAAACGTACTTTCGTCATGAACGTTGATGACAACATTTAAATTTAAAGTAACGACAAGGCATTATACCTGCATAATTCTTCTTAATATGGCCGATAACAATAGAAATTAGTCGAAAAAACACTGTTGTAAATCTACACAATTTTATAGTGATGCTCTCTTCTAAGTCTGAGCAAACAACGTAAATACGTCTTCTAAAAGACAACAAAAAATAGCCGCTATGTCAGGTCATAGCGACTATTTTATACAAAAACTGAGCGGACTAACGATGCTCTTATTTAATTCAATATCCATATAAAAAATCAGAAATAAAGCGCTATTATTTCATGCTGTATTGCTCATTATTGCTCATCCGAAATCAACTGCTCGTACTGCTCCGCAGACAGCAACTTGCCCAGAGCTTCCTCGACATCATTGCTCATCTCTACTTCGATCATCCACCCCTCTTCATAGGGTGATTCATTCACCAACTCAGGTGTACTTTCCAGAGCTTCATTTACTTTCAAAACGGTTCCCGTCACCGGAGCAAAAAGATCGGATACGGTCTTCACCGATTCAATTGTACCAATCTCCGTCCCCTGTCCAATCGTTGTTCCCGCCCCAGGTAATTCCACAAAAACAATATCACCCAATTGATGCTGTGCAAAGTCTGTAATGCCGATCCGCAACGTCCCATCCACTGTGCGCTGAACCCACTCATGTTCGTCTGTATACCAAAGTTGCTGTTTCACTTCACTCATCCTGCTTCGCCTCACTTCCACATGAATAAAATGCTTTTGATCACCTGTATTAGACAAGTTAAGATTATGACAACAAGAACACCCATGTCAATAATACTAACAAAACTACTCCATACCAACTCATATAGCGCAGTCTATAAAAAAATGATAACTTGTAACAAACGCTTACATATCCTTATTTATACAATAAATGTTTTCCATATTGTTTTATATGACATTTTTATTGACATTTTGAATGGATTTGCGTATTAATGGGTTATAGTAATTGCTTTGAAAATACCTCGACAACTGCAAACGCGGATGAACGCGGAGGGAGAGACTACCAAAAATATTCGCATCGCTGTTGTCGTTTGTGAGACAGTTGGGCACGCGAATCGGATCAAGTTGTTATCTGCAAAGCCGGTTAACATACCGTTGATCCAAAAGGTAGCGCCGAAGGAGTAAACTTGCATTGCAGGTGAATCTCTCAGGCAAAAGGACCTCTGCCGGACGCATCTCTGGAGAGCATCCGTGAAAAGAGCGGATCACCCAAGGGGAAACCTGGTTCACACCGGGGTAACTTTCTGGTATCAAGGACAGAGCTGAAAGAAGAGTATGGACTGCCGTCTATACGTTTCTTTTAGCCTGTCTTTTTTGTTTAGCCGATTACACTGGATAGGAGTGGAAAAATGTCTAATTTGCGAAGAACACCACTATATTCGTCCTACGGGACGCAGCCCGGGGTTCGTTGTATTGACTTTGGCGGGTGGGAACTCCCCGTTCAGTTTAGCGGCATTCAAAAGGAGCATGAGGCCGTCCGACAACGTGCAGGTTTATTCGATGTATCGCATATGGGCGAGTTCTTGGTTGAAGGCAAAGAAGCTGAGGCTTTTTTGCAACAGGTAACCACAAATGATGTCAGCCAGTTGGAACCGGGCCAAGCACAATATTCACTCCTGTGTTACCCCGATGGAGGCGTAGTCGATGACTTGCTTGTATATTGCAAAGGACCAGAGCGCTACATGCTCGTTGTGAATGCCTCCAACATCGACAAAGATTGGGATTGGCTCATACGCCACGTACCAGCATCGGTTCATCTGGAGAATGTGTCTGATGCGATAGCATTGTTGGCATTACAAGGACCGGAAGCAGCACGTATTACCGCAGCCGTGACAGATACAGATATTACGAATCTGGCATCTTTCCGATTCCATGAGAACGTGCAATTGTTCGGAGCAAAAGCACTTGTCTCGCGAACTGGATATACCGGTGAAGACGGTTTTGAATTTTATATCCCTGCTGAGGAAGCACCCGCCGTGTGGGATGGTTTGCTTCGTTGCGGTGAATCGTATGGACTGATTCCCGCTGGACTTGGTGCTCGCGATACGCTGCGCTTCGAGGCACGGCTACCGTTGTACGGACAGGAGTTATCTGCCACAATTTCACCGCTTGAGGCTGGGTTAGGTTTCTTCGTCAAGCTAAATAAAGGAGATTTTATCGGCAGGGAAGCACTGCAACGTCAAAAAGAACAAGGAATTCCTCGCAAGTTAATCGGGCTGGAAATGATTGACCGCGGTATCCCGCGCGCTCATTATCCGGTGTTCGCTGAAGGTCAACACATCGGTGAGGTCACAACGGGTACTCAATCGCCCACCTTGAAGCGTAATCTGGGGCTGGCCCTGGTGGACAGTCGTTTTAGCACCCTATCGACACCGCTGGAGGTCGAAATTCGTGGTAAACGCCTGCGTGCGGAAGTGGTCCCAGCCCCCTTTTATAAACGGCTACGCTGATCTTAATCCTCTTCATTCTAAAAAAGCGATCATGTCAGATATAAAATTCTGGATTTTCCAATTAAGACTATGTATTAGCTAATTTACTATCTAAATTTTGCTTTTCGAAAGGAGCCAGAACCTATGAAGCAGCATCGCTATCTCCCCATGACCGAACAAGACCAAACCGAAATGCTGCGTGTGGTGGGCGTATCATCCATTGATGATTTATTCAGTGACATTCCAGAGGCTATTCGATACCAAGGGGAACTCCCTCTTTCCTCTCGGCTCGACGAAAGAGCCTTAACTCGCCACATGGCCGAGCTAGCCGGACACAACGCCAATGCAGATACACATGCTAGCTTTCTTGGTGCAGGTATTTATGATCATCATATTCCATCCGTTATCCAACACATCACCTCACGTTCCGAATTTTACACAGCCTACACCCCCTATCAGCCGGAAGTAAGCCAGGGCGAGCTGCAAGCCATTTTTGAATTCCAGTCGTATATTTGCGAATTGACAGGTATGGCGGTAGCTAATGCCAGCATGTACGATGGGGCTACAGCTCTGGCGGAAGCGGGCTCATTGGCCGCTTCCGCCACGCGTCGTAAACAAATTATCGTATCAAGGTCTGTCCATCCAGAGGCACGTCAGGTATTGGCAGCCTATGCACGCGGATTGGATTTGGACATTGTGGAAATCGGCTGTTCGGATGGCGTAACGGATGTCGATGCGCTAGCCACGGCCGTATCGGAACAGACGGCGGCTGTTTTGATCCAAAATCCCAACTTTTTCGGAGCCGTGGAAAATCTGAAGCCGATGGCTGACCTCATCCATGCGCATCAAGGGCTTATGGTTGTTAGTGCCAATCCACTGGCACTAGGCTTGCTAGAGACCCCTGGTAAGCAAGGCGCGGATATTGTTGTAGGAGACGCGCAGCCACTTGGGATCTCATCCTCCCTCGGTGGTCCGACCTGCGGTTATTTTGCCGTTTCCCAGGCGCATATGCGCCGTATCCCTGGACGTATCGTAGGCCAAACCACAGATCGTAACGGCAAACGCGGCTTCGTGCTGACCTTGCAAGCGCGGGAACAGCATATCCGCCGCGAAAAGGCCACGTCTAACATTTGCTCCAATCAAGCGTTGCTCGCTTTATCTGCATCTGTATATTTGTCTGTCATGGGTAGACAGGGGATCAAGGAAGTAGCCGAGCTAAATTTGCATAAAAGCCGTTATGCGTTAGAGCAATTGCTGAGCTTGAAAGGTGTATCTACCTCGTTTAACGCACCAACCTTTAATGAGTTTGCCCTTAAACTGCCTGAGGGTACAGATATGAGCAAACTCCAGGCCGAGCTGCTAGCTGCCGGATTTATCGCTGGCTACGATTTGGGCCGGGACTATGAGGAACTTGCTGGTCACATGCTGATTGCCGTGACGGAGCAAAGAACCAAAGAAGAGATTGACCAATTTGTACACACCTTGGGGGGATTGCTATGACACACACCGGACAGGATCAGAAACAAGAACTGTTAAAGGAACACGATCAAACGCTCATTTTTGAATTGAGCCGTCCGGGTCGCATCGCTTATTCCCTTCCTGAGTGCGATGTTCCCCGTCGTCCGGTGGCAGAGCTTTTGCCGGATTATGCGCTGCGCAGCGAACCTGCGGCATTACCCGAGGTATACGAAGTAGATGTTATTCGCCATTATACCGCCCTGTCCCAGCGCAATTTTGGCGTCGACAACGGATTTTATCCGCTTGGCTCGTGTACGATGAAATACAATCCGAAGGTGAATGAGGATGTTGCCCGTTACGCAGGCTTTGCTAAAATTCACCCATATCAGCCGGAATATAGCATCCAGGGGGCTATGGAGCTGCTGCATACGCTCCAAAATGATCTGGCTGCGTTGACCGGCATGGATGCCGTCACGCTTCAGCCCGCTGCTGGCGCCCATGGCGAATGGACCGGGCTGATGATGATCCGCTCTTACCACGAAGCACGTGGCGAGCGACGTACCAAGGTGCTCGTGCCGGATTCATCGCACGGAACGAACCCCGCCAGTGCAACCGTCGCGGGTTTCGAGACAATCACCCTTCCCTCCACCCCAGAGGGGCTGGTGGATCTGGATGCGCTGCGTCAAGCCGTAGGCAACGACACCGCTGCGCTCATGCTGACCAATCCGAACACGCTTGGTCTGTTCGAGAAGCAAATCACTGATATTGCCGCAATTGTGCATGACGCAGGTGGCCTGCTCTACTATGACGGCGCAAATTCCAATGCTATCATGGGGATTACCCGCCCTGGGGATATGGGCTTTGATGTGGTGCATCTCAATTTGCACAAAACGATGAGTACTCCGCACGGTGGAGGGGGCCCCGGCGCTGGACCCGTCGGCGTAAAGCAGCGACTGATTTCCTTTCTGCCCAAGCCGCTTGTCGTACGTGATCCGCAGGGTATGTACCGCTGGGATCGAGAGCAGGGAGATTCTATTGGGCGGGTCAAAGCCTTTTATGGCAACTTCGGCATTCTCGTCCGTGCCTATGCCTATATCCGTAGCTACGGCCCTGATGGCTTGAAGCGAGTGTCCGAATGTGCTGTACTCAATGCCAACTACATGATGCATCGGCTGGCTCCGTATTTTGACCTGCCTTATCCCGGGCATTGTAAACACGAATTTGTCATGTCGGGGCGAGGCTTGAAGAAGTTTGGAGTGCGCACGCTTGATGTAGCCAAACGGTTGCTTGATTTCGGTTACCATCCACCTACCATTTATTTTCCGCTGAATGTAGAGGAATGCATCATGATCGAGCCGACGGAAACAGAAAGTAAAGAGACGCTTGATGCTTTTGTCGACACTATGATTCATATTGCGCGCGAAGCCGAGGAGAACCCTGAGCTGGTGCTCAATGCCCCCTATACCACTCCAGTCACGCGCCTGGATGAAACCACTGCAGCCCGTAAACCTGTGCTGAATTGCGCATGTAGTTAAGATTAAATTCAACCCAACAATTCAAAGCATACAAAAAAGCCGGTATCTGTTGAGATACCGGCTGCTGTATGTATACAGCAATTTTTGTTGGAAAAAGATATAACCTTTGAAAAATGTGATACCCTTCCTTATGCTTCGATGCTTTGAACCAATTCAACAACCTGCTCAGCTGTTTGCATATCCAGAGCTTTTGTAGCCAATTTCTCCATGTCCGCACGGGACAACTTAGAGATTTGACTACGTGCTGGCAGAATGGAAGTTGCGCTCATGCTGAACTCATCAAGTCCCAGACCCAGCAGCAACGGAATTGCTGTGGTGTCTCCTGCCATTTCACCACACATACCAACCCAACGTCCTTCACGGTGAGCGGCATCAATAACCATTTTCACCAGACGCAAAATGGATGGGTTATATGGTTGATACAGGTAAGAAACTCGTTCGTTCATACGATCTGCTGCCATGGTGTATTGAATCAGATCGTTAGTACCGATACTAAAGAAATCCACTTCTTTTGCGAATTGGTCAGCCAATACCGCTGTGGAAGGAATTTCTACCATGATGCCCAGCTGAATTTCTTCAGACACGGATACACCCTCGGCTACCAACTTTTCTTTTTCCTCCAACAAAACAGCTTTAGCTTCACGGAATTCGTTCAGCGTAGCAATCATTGGGAACATAATGCGCAGGTTACCGTGTACACTTGCACGCAACAAAGCACGCAATTGAGTACGGAAGATATCCTGGCGATCCAGACACAGACGAATAGCACGGAATCCGAGGAACGGATTCATTTCTTTCGGCAGATCCAGATAAGGAAGTTCTTTATCTCCACCGATGTCCAAAGTACGGACTACAACCGGTTTGCCTTCCATTCTTTCCAGAACCGTTTTGTAAGCTGTGTACTGTACATCTTCGGATGGGAGCTTGTCGCGTCCCATGTACAAGAATTCCGTACGGTACAAGCCAACGCCTTCTCCACCGTTGTCCAGAACACCAGCTACATCGTTAGGCGTACCAATATTGGCTGCCAGTTCGACATGGACACCATCAACGGAAACCGTAGCTTCGCCACGCAGCTTACGCCACTCTTCGCGTTGCTTGTCATATGCCACCTGTTTAGCGCGGTATTCCGCAATGATTTCTTCGGTAGGATTCACGAATACATGACCATCCAGACCATCGACGATAATCAAATCGCCGCTTTTAGCTTGAGACAATATATTTTTCGTTCCTACAACAGCAGGAATTTCTAATGAACGAGCCATAATAGCCGAGTGCGAAGTGCGTCCACCGATGTTCGTTGCAAAGCCTTTAACAAATTCACGGTTCAGCTGAGCTGTGTCGGAAGGTGTCAAATCTTCTGCAAGTACAATCGTTTCTTCGGCAATTTCTGCAGGACTGACAAAATGAACACCAAGCAGATGATTAAGCACCCGTTTGGTTACATCACGCATGTCCGATGCGCGTTCTTGCAAATATGCACTTTTCATGTTTTCAAACATGGAAACAAACTGTGTAGCTACTTCATTCAAAGCATAGTCAGCATTGAGCTGCTCGTCTCTGATTTTAGCTTTAACCGGATCGATCAATTCAGGATCATTCAGGATGAGCAAGTGAGATGCAAAAATTTCTGCTTTTTTCTCACCCAGTTCCCGAAGCGTTTTCTCCTTAATCGATTCCAATTCGGTTTGAGATTCTGCCAAAGCCGCATCCAATCTTGCGATTTCAGCTTCAACATCACCAACCGCGCGTCTCTCTACAGCGTAATTCGGATGCTCCAAGATAAACGCCCGGGCAATGGCTATGCCTGCCGAAGCGGCAATCCCGGAAATTTTAAGCATGAACTTCGCCCAGCCCTTCGTTAACGATTACATTTTCAAGAGCTTTCAATGCTTCAGCAGCTTCAGCGCCTTCGCAGATAATGTTAATAGTATCCCCTTGTTCCAGACCCAGAGACAATACACCCAGAATGGATTTCAAAGTTACTTTTTTACCGTTAGCTTCGGCGAAAGATTCAGCACCGCTGAATTTGTTAGCTGTATTTACCAGCGCAGTTGCAGGACGTGCATGGATACCGTCTTCATCCGTGATTCTAAAAGTTGTTTGCATAATTTGTTCCTCCCACTTTCCTAAAGATAATATTTGTTTACACGCAGTATACCGGGCAGATGACCAGGCGGCTTAAGCCGCCTATTCAACTAATCCGAAACACATAGAGTTTATTTTATCGTAATTATACCATCTTCGCCAGCCTTCAATACTCCAGTTTTATTTAAAGTTACCGAAGAACCTTCTGGAAGGTTGGTAAAAATGACAGGTGAGATGATCGATTTAGCGTTGGCCTTCACATATTCCAGGTCTACTTTCATGATCGGTTGGCCGGCTGACACAAGATCGCCTTCGTTCACCAAAACGTCAAATCCTTGACCTTTAAGCTTCACAGTATTCACCCCGATATGAACAAGCACTTCTTTACCACCATCGGATTGAATACCAACCGCATGCTTGCTTGGGAATACATTGAATACTTTACCATAGACAGGAGAAACAATTGTTCCATCATTAGGCACAACTGCAAAGCCATCACCTGTCATACGTTCTGCAAATACTGGATCGGGAACTGTCGAAATGTCAACCAATTCGCCGTTAACTGGCATCACGATATCTTCCACAACAATCGTTTGCTTTTGTTCTCCGGCTTCCTTTTCCTCTTGTGGAGCTGGTTCTGAAGGCGCAGGTGCAGGTGTACGTCCTGCCATGATATCAGCCATTTGAGTTTTAATGGTGTCAGAACGGGTACCGAAGATCGCCTGTACATTGTTACCCACTTCCAGGACACCTGAGGCGCCAAGTTGTTTCAGACGAGCTTTGTCAACGTTTGATTTCTCATTAACTTCAATCCGAAGACGTGTAATACATGCATCCAGATGCTTGATATTCGATGAACCACCGAAAGCAGCCAAAATGTTATGTGGAAGCTCATCACTGCTACCGCTTGCTGCACCATCCACATTTTCTGTAGCTTCTTCACGTCCTGGTGTCTTCAAGTTGAATTTCCGTATAATGAATCGGAATCCGAAGTAGTAAATAACCGCCAAAATCAGACCGACGATAATTACATACCACCATGGCGTACGGGTTGGAATAATCCCGAAAATCAGGAAGTCAATAAATCCACCAGAGAACGTCATGCCGATTTTAACATTCAAAATTTGCATCGTCATGAATGACAAACCTGCAAATACACAGTGTACTGCAAACAGCAATGGAGCTACGAACAGGAAGGAAAATTCCAGTGGCTCCGTAATACCTGTCAGGAACGAAGTCAAGGCTGCTGAACCCATGATACCTGCTACATATTTTTTGTGTTCTGGTCTTGCTTCATGATACATCGCAAGTGCTGCAGCTGGTAATCCGAACATCATGAATGGGAATTTACCTACTTGGAACGTACTTGCTGTCAGTGCCACGCCGTCGCGAAGCTGACTAAAGAAGATTTGCTGGTCACCGTGAACGGTTTGACCTGCTTTGTTAACATATTCACCAAACTCAAACCAGAACGGTGAGTACCAGATGTGATGCAGACCAAATGGAATGAGCGCACGTTCGATAACCCCGAACAGGAACGCCGACAAGGTCGGGTTGGAATACACCATAAAGTGAGATACTGCGTTAAGCCCTTGCTGAACTGGAGGCCAGATCAGAACCAGTGCCAGTCCAACAATCAGTGAAGATACTGCCGTTGCAATTGGAACGAAGCGCTTACCCGCGAAAAAGCCCAGGTACGAAGGAAGCTCGATTTTGAAAAATCGGTTGTACATAGCAGCGGCCAGTATACCGATGATAATCCCGCCGAACACCCCGGTTTGCAGTGTAGGAATACCCAACACATTCGCATAACCCGGTATTTTTTGAGCAATCAGACCAGGTGTGACTCCCACAGCTGTACCCAGCGTAATGTTCATTACGAGGTAACCGATGATCGCAGCCAAACCTGCTACACCTTCGCCGCCCGCCAAACCGACGGCTACGCCGACTGCAAACAACAGCGCCAAATTATCAAAAACGATTTGTCCGGCGTTCATCATGATGGTCGCTACTGATTGAACCCAGCCCGCATTTAATGCAGGGATGTACTGGAGAAAATCAGGATTGACCAGCATGTTGCCGATACCCAATAAAAGCCCCGCAGCTGGCAAAATAGCTACTGGAAGCATTAACGCTTTACCGACACGCTGTAAAACGCCGAAAAGCTTTTTAAACATACCATCCACTTCCTTCTCTGAAATTTAGAACAGAGGTAAAACAACAAAAAAGGCATGAGCCGATTTAAGTATGTTTGAACACAACCTTGGGATATAGCTTACCCCACTAGGCTGTAAACAATCATAACTTAAAACAACTCATGCCTGATCGAATCAGTAACACGTTAAAATGTTTAGTTGTTGTCTTCCTCATTGCAAAATTGATTATAGCACCACGCTAAATGCGAGGCAATACTTTTTTATTCGGGCTTTATCACGGTTTGTTGCTCTCCCTGCTTGCGTTGGGACAAACGCTGCAGATGCATCGTCAAATAGCTAACTTCAGCTGGATACACCGGTTTACGTAACCTTTTCTCCATAATCTTCGTAAGTTTCCAGGCCAGCATATACATTTCTGGATATTCTTCATTCAAAAGCTTGTCCAATCGGTAAATCTCCTGCACAATCTCTCCTCGTCGTACACGTTCAATCGCAAATCTCAGATGAGTCAGCAGACGGGAATAATCAAGGGATTGGAGAGGAATTCGGTAATCCAGTGTCGTCTCGACCACCTGAACCATGTCAGCAATCAGACGAGAATCCTTCCTAACCTCGGAGATATGTTGGTTCGTCATAGCACTATAAATATGCAGAGCTACGAATCCGATTTCATCTTCTCCCAGATCCACGTCCATCTTATCCTTGATCAAAGCAACAGCCTGCTCAGCCATCTTGTATTCCTGAGGATATATTTCCCTAGTTTCATACAAGAACGGATTATGAATCGTAATCCCCTGTTTATGACGGTTGATGGAGAAGGCAATATGGTCAGTTAAAGCAATTAGTATGTGCTCATTAAGAGGCTTTTTGGCTTGAAGCTGAACAAGATGAAGCACCTCACCGATGACCTCAATGAGCTTTTCATCCAGCTCAGGAAGCAATCGTTTGTATTGCTCCTGCTCTTCATGGCTTTTTAATATAAATAATTTTTCAACTGAATCCAACGGCATTAGATCGCCGGGTTTGCGATTGAAACCGATTCCTTTTCCAATCACGACAACCTCATCATGCTCGGGATGCATCCCTATAATCACATTGTTATTCAGCGCTTTGGCCACTTTTAGGCTGCTCACATCCGCACCTCTTTTATCAGAACCTTGATCCTAAGAATTATAGCATGAAGCTCAGAGGAATCCACGTTAAAGTACCAAATATTCCGCTAAAGGTCAATAAAAAGAAAACGCTTTTCATCACAATTTCCAGGAAATGCTGTGATGAAAAGCGGTCTTTTGGGGGCTGAGAATCTGTTCCCCAAAGGCTTATCGTTATTCTTTATCCGTTAGTGCCATCTCAACCGAGGCTGGATTGTGTAGCTTGTTCGCATCACCGGAGGACGGTACGGAATGAAGACCATTTTTTCCAATGGTTAGTCCCTTGATCAACTGCTCTACATCAATACCGGATACACTCTTAAGCATCTCGGGAGCCGTCGCCATCAGTTCGGTGACATAATTGCTGACACGCGTTGCTCCTTCCCCTTTACCCGTATCCACAACAGTCAGTTTATCAATGGATGCAATCGGTTCGGCAATGCGTCCTGCCAGATCCGGCAGCATTTTCACGATAATATCGAGCACGGCAGCCTCTCCAAACTTCTGGAACGCCTCCGCCAGTTTTTCCTTGGCCTCAGCTTCCGCGAGACCACGCAAACGGATGACATCTGCATCGGCTGTACCTTTGGCCCGTTCTGCATCCGCTTCTGCTTGCCCGTTTAGACGTTTTTGTTCAGCTGACGCTTTAGCCTGTGTTTCAATCGAGTATTGCAGCGATTCCGCCTCACGCATTTTACGCGATTTGTCGGCTTCCGCCGCTTGTTCTACTGCATACCGATCGGCTTCCGCCTTCTTTTTCACTTCCGCATCATATTGCTTTTCACGTACCTGTATTTCCTTGGCTTGAATATCAATCTCCCGTTCCTTACGTACCAACTCAACTTTCATCTGTTCCTCGACAGCAGTCTGCTTAGCACGGGCCTCCTGAATGTGATAAGCCTGATCGGCTTCTGCCCTGGCTGTATCCTGTTCTTTCTTAAACGAAGCCACCTTCAATTCCTTCTCCTTGGCCGCCTCGGCAATATTCGTATCCCGCAACAGTTCGGCCTTCTGTCCTTCCTGTTCTGCTCGTGCCTTCTGAATTCGGGCATCCCGCACTGCCTCGGCTTCTGCAATCTCTGCATCCCTTTTCACAGCAGCAATTCTCGGCTTACCGAGCGCATCCAGATACCCATGTTTATCGCGTACGTCTTTGATAGTGAATGAAACGATTTGCAAGCCCATCTTTTTCAGATCGCGCGCAGCCACGCCCTGTACTTCCTGCGCAAACCGATCCCGATTACGGTATACTTCCTCTACTGTCATGGAGCCGAGAATTGCCCGCAAATGTCCTTCCAGCACTTCTTGAGCCTCTCCCCTAAGAGCTTCCAGTGGCTTTCCGATGAACTGTTCGGCTGCTGTGGCTACATCCTCAATAGAACTGCCGACCTTGATAATCGCCACACCATCCGCAATCACGGGCACTCCTTGCTCTGTATATACTTCCGGTGTGGTTACATCCAATTTGTGAGACAACAAAGAGATAAATTCGGACTGCTGGAAAATAGGCCAAATGAAGGCGCCCCCACCACGTACAATTTTAATCTTGCGACCAGATTCATCCTCGGAAATATTTTTATTTCCCAGAAAAGAACCTGTCACAATCATTCCTTCATCCGGTCCTACCGTTTTGTAACGGGCCCAAAAAGCAATCCCTAATATGACGATAACAATGACAACAATTCCAGGGACCAACACAATATCTTGCAAATTTGACACTCCCGATCACGCTCCCTTCAAGTTAAGCGAATGCGCCGTCTATGTGTCCAGGTACGCTACGCGGACGACGCCCTCTGCGACCTCAACCACGACAATACGGGTTCCCGCAGCTAGCGGTTTGTGATCAAAGCTAGATGCTGTATGTATGGTGTTGCCTGCACCCAAGCGGATCATAACTTCCCCGTAACCAACCTCAGGTACAGGAATGGTAACCTCACCGATTCTGCCAGTTAGTTCACGCATCGAGAAGCCGCTGGATACCTCTGAATTCGCCATGGGCTTGATAAATGCAAAAAACACTAGCACTCCAATAACAAGTGCAATCCCTAAAGCTAGCACAACAACCCAGCCCATGGTCAGCCCAGTATACTTTGTCAGTAGTACTCCAGCCCCGCCAAAAGCAGTCATAGCCCCAAGTAGAACTACAGGTCTGAACCAATCAAGGCCCGGCAACTCTAACGCCCCATCCAGCCAGCTACCGAGTACATCCCCGATCAACACACTAACCACAGTAAAGATTGCGCCTCCTGCCAACAACCACCAAAATAAGGTTTCCATGCGACTCCTCCTTCCATGTACTTTTCAGTCTGGTTTCCAGTCTATAACTATGTTTACGTATTCAACCTTAAAAAGTTTCAAAATTTACCTCCAATATTCCAAATTAAACCCAAAAAAGCACGTTCGTACGTCTAATGACGCACAAACGTGCCTATTATGATCCAAATGCTGTTTACAGGGATGCTTTGTAAATTTCGACTACATCTTCGCGATTGAGCTTGTTAAAGCCTCCGAAAGGTCCGAATTTCACAGCTTTATCAGCCATTACATCAATTTTGGACGCATCAATATCATAATCAGCCAGACGGCTTGGCGCACCAATCGAGTTCCAGAAATCACGCAATGCTTGAATACCTTCCAGCGCTACTTCTTCGTCACTCTTGCCTTCTGGGTTCACATGGAACACATTCACAGCCAGCTGTTTGAAACGTTCAGGCTTCACATGCAAGTTATGTTTCATCCAGTTCGGGAACAGAATAGCCAGTCCTCCACCATGCGGAATATCATAAACAGCAGACACAGCATGCTCAATATTGTGAGTAGCCCAGTCACCTGTCAGCCCCATGTTCAGGAAGCCGTTCAGTGCCATCGTACCACAATACATAATCGTTTCACGCAGCTCGTAGTTTTCCAGATCGTTGACCAGTCCCGGAGCCGCATCTATGACCGTACGCAAAATCGTTTCACACCAGCCCAGTTGAACCGGAGTATTGGATTCCAAATGAAAATAATGCTCGAGCGTATGTGACATCATATCCACAATTCCGTAAACCGTTTGATTTTGTGGCAGAGAGTATGTGTTCACCGGATCAAGAATGGAAAACGCAGGAAACGCATGTACACTGCCCCATCCCAATTTTTCCTGAGTTTTTTCGTTTGTAATAACAGAACCTGCGTTCATTTCAGAACCGGTTGCCGCCATGGTCAGAACCGTACCTAATGGCAAGGCTGCTTGTGGAGCCGCTTTACGCTCTGCAAAATCCCACATGTCGCCATCATATTTTGCACCGACAGCAATAGCTTTGGAGCAATCCAGTACACTACCACCGCCTACAGCCAGTACAAGATCAATTTGATTTGTTTTACACAATTCAACGCCTTTATGTACCGTAGACAAACGAGGATTCGGTTCTACACCAGCCAGTTCTGTTACCTCTGCACCAATTTCACCAAGCAATTTTATTACATTATCGTACAAACCGCTGCGCTTAATGCTGCCGCCGCCATATACAAGCAGTACACGTTTACCGTATTTAGGAACTTCACGCTTGAGAGCCTCCAATTGTCCTTTACCAAAGATCAATTGTGTAGGATTATAAAATTCGAATGCTTTCATCGCAAACGCTCGCCTCCAATATTTCTAAAGTTTAATGTTAAGAAACTACTCTATTATAACCTTTATGGTTACAGGAAACAAATTGCTTTGTTTTCAGAAAAAAAACCATACTCCTTAAGGAGTATGGTTATATTTCACATCTTGGGAGGGTTCTCGTATTGTATTATGTGGCAACACAAGCTACTTTATTCTCCCAAGGTATATCCCAATTGTTTCATAAAACGGCCAAACGCTTGCTGACCGGATGGATTCCGTTTATACACTCCTGCGTGCTCTAAAATTTCACTGAATTTCAGTCCGACCTCATTTTGCACGGCACGGACAGCCGTCTCTTTGTCAGACAGACGACCAAACCGGGTATTCAACTGGTAAATCCAGTCTGCATGCTTAAACAGTGGATGTCCTTCTTGCTGCATAGCCACAGCCAATTCATCGTTCCCACACAAAATATCAGCAATTCCATCCAGTTCATCCTTGAGTCGCCCTGGTAATATGGCAAGCCCCATCACTTCGATTAGACCGATATTTTCCTTTTTGATATGATGCATCTCGCGATGGGGATGAAAAATACCTTCAGGGTATTCTTCACTCGTTCGATTGTTGCGCAGTACGAGATCCATCTGATATCTTCCTTCGGAATCCCGTCGCACAATCGGAGTTACTGTATTATGCGGAATCGTTTCCCCCTCCAGCTCGGTATGAGAGAGAACGTCTACCGATGGATCACTATAACCTTTCCAGGCTTCAAAAGCAGCATTCCCCGCCTCCAACAATGCCTCGGCATCTGTTGACGTAAAACGAATGACCGACATTGGCCAGTTTACAATACCTGCCGTAACCTGCGGAAATGCTTCATTATGGTATACGCCGTCCACACCCGCTTTTTCAATTGGGAATGTATGACGACCACCCTGAAAATGATCATGAGTCAGGATCGACCCTCCGACAATGGGCAGATCCGCATTAGAGCCAATGAAATAATGCGGAAACGCTTTCGTAAAGGCCAGCAACCGCCGTAGCGTATCCTTTGTAAGCTTCATGGGTACATGATCATGATGGAACACAATGCAATGCTCGTTGTAATACACATAAGGTGAATATTGAAAAAACCACGTTTCCCCATTCAATTCTACCGGAATGATACGCAAATTTTGACGGGAAGGATGATTTACCCTCCCCGCGTATCCAACGTTTTCACGGCACAATTGACATTTGGGATAAACAGGCGGCGGCAAAAGCTTCGCCATTGCAATTTCCTTAGGACTCTTTTCTGGCTTGGACAAATTAATCGTAATTTCCATATCTCCGTAAGGTGTTGACTGATTCCAGTACACATTGCTGGCTACCCGATCCATACGAATGTAGTTCGAATCAATGGATAATTGATAAAAAGCATCTGTAGCCGCTTCTATACCACGTTCAGCCTCCGTTTGATGAAAGTCACGAATGACTTCAGACGGTCTCGCCATTAGCTGCCCCATGATTTTGGAATCCAGCAAATCACGATACGTATCCGTGTTTTCAGGGATAAGCCCTATGGCAAAACCATAATCTATCAATACATTAAGCACAGGCTGGAGAGCTTCGGGGGCAATAATGCCCCCTGCTTCCCCACCGGAATAAGGCTCCGAAAACCCGAACTGCTCTAATAACAGATTACGGCTGTAATCTCTATCTTGCAGACCGATCAAGTTCTTCTTTTGTGCGAATGCAACCAGTTGTTCCACCGCATATAGAGCCGATTGCTGTACAGTTTCGTCGATGTCATGGGCCAAGTGCCGGGAAAGTTCCCGGCCTTGGTCTTTATCTACGGATTGGCGCTCGCTCATATGTCATCGTCTCCCGTCTATTCGTCGCCGTAGCCTTGAGGGTGTGACTGATGCCATCCCCATGCTCCGCTAATAATATCCTCCAGTTGGGTACGTTTTGGGCTCCAGCCCAGCACCGAACGAGCCTTGTCAGAAGAGGCAACCAATATTGCTGGATCGCCTGCACGGCGGGGTTCTGTAACAACTGGAATGTCGAGCCCAGTGACCTTGCGTGCCGTTTCAATAACTTCCTTTACAGAGAAGCCCTGCCCGTTGCCCAGATTAAATATGTTGCTGTCATTACCTTCACGCAAGTAATTCACTGCGCGCACATGAGCATCCGCCAAATCACTTACATGAATGTAATCACGGACACACGTTCCGTCCGGTGTCGCATAATCCTCACCAAATACAGCGATATGTGGACGCTGTTTTAATGCTGTCTGGAGCACCAATGGGATCAGATGGCTTTCTGGACGGTGATCTTCACCGATCTTGCCACTCTCATGCGCACCAGCCGCATTAAAATACCGTAAAGATACGTATTTGATGCCTAATACTTTATCAAACCAGGACATCATGCGCTCCATCATCAGCTTTGTTTCACCATATACGTTGGTTGGCTCTGTACGGTCACCTTCTTCAATCGGCACCTTTTCCGGTTCGCCGTAGGTAGCCGCAGTCGAGGAAAATACGATCTTGCTTACGCCAGCATCTTTCATCGCCTCCAGTAAGCTCAACGTACCAAATACGTTGTTGTCATAATACTTTCCAGGATTTTGCATGCTTTCCCCAACCAGCGAGTTGGCTGCAAAATGAATAACTGCGTCGATATTATTTTCAGAGAACAGTTTGGATAGAAGTTCTTTATCCCTCAAATCGCCTTCATACAACTTGCCTCCAAGCAATGCTCCTTTGTGTCCGGTTTGCAAGTTATCCAGCACAACAACTTCTTCTCCCAAATCCAACAATTCTGCTACGGTATGTGAACCAATATATCCAGCTCCACCTGTGACTAAAATGGCCATGTTATTCGTCCTCCTTCAGTTCTTTAACTCCGTCCCCTGCCTTGCATACATAAAAGCTGGCTTCCAGCCCTGTACGGGTCTGATAAGCTTCACCGACTTCCTTTACAAAACGATCCACATCATCCTCATGAACCAATGAAACCGTACAACCTCCAAACCCAGCCCCTGTCATGCGAGCACCCAGCGTGCCAGGAATGCGTCGTGCTTCTTCGACCATAACATCCAGCTCAGTGCAGCTGACCTCATACAAGTCACGTAATGAATCGTGAGAAGCGTTCATTAACTGACCGAAAGCTGCAAGTTCATTCGCCGCGAGAGCTTCGACAGAGGCCAGCACACGAGCGTTTTCCTCCACCACATGCTGTGCCCGGCGACGGACTGTTTCATCAGCAATATGATGCTGAAGCTCTCCAAACCGAGCCTCATCCAGCTGTGCGAGGTATTCCAGTGACGGCTCCTGCTGCTGCAAAATGGACAGTGCTTCCGCACATTGACTGCGACGCTCGTTATAGGCTGAATCCACCAAACCGCGGCGCTTATTCGTATTGCCGATCACAAGCTTATAAGCTCCTGTGCGGAATGGCACTTTACGGTACTCCAGCGTATCGCACATCAGCAGGATTGCATGATCAGCCGCTCCGTTCGCTACAGCGAACTGGTCCATAATGCCGCAATTGACACCCACGTAATTGTTTTCTGCCCGCTGGGACAACAAAGCGATTTCGACTGTGTCGGTTTTCTGCTTTTCGGTAGTCAGGAAAGCGTAGCCTGTCACGACCTCAATCGAGGCTGAGGAGGATAATCCGGCTCCGTTCGGTATTTCTCCATGATAGAGCAGGTCGTATCCGCTAGACGGATAAACACCCTTTTCAGCCAACTCCACCAGTACACCCACCGGATAGTCCACCCACTCATCCGTTTTGCTTTTTCCTATTTCTCCGCGGGGGATAGACACTTCATACGACAGGTTTGTCGAAGCAAAATGAATTTGATCATCATTGCGTGCACGAAGAATCAACGTCGTACCAAATTCCAGCGCAGCCGGGAGTACATAACCACCATTATAGTCGATATGCTCTCCAATGAGATTGACACGGCCAGGTGCATGAAATATCAGCAGTTCATTGCTGCTTTCACCATATTTTTCAATAAAATGTTTCTTTAATTCAGTAGAGTTCATACCCGCTTCCACCTCATTCACCGTTAGTAAAAGTCTCCCTGATTTCCCTGTAATATCTTAATCAGGTTGACATCTCTTATGATTTCAGTATAAATGAAAGCGTCACACAATGTAATGCATCCATGTGTTTAAGCTATGGATAAATGTGACTTGGACATGTACAATGTAAGTATACCGCATCCACTAAACTATTCACAAATGCAGGAAGGATGACCCTATTTTGCAAGCGCATTCATATAGTTATGCTGTCGCCTCTAATCCGGTGTTTTATGAAAATAGCCCGCTGCATGTGCTTTTTGCAGGAGAGAGCCAGACCAAATCCGGTCATGCCGTAGGGCCGAAAATCTATGATTATTATCTGCTTCACTTTGTAGAGTCGGGCAAAGGCATCTTTCGAACAGAACAGCACACATATCAGCTTAAAAAAAACGATTTTTTCCTTATTCATCCCGGTCAGCTGGTGAGCTACACCTCTGATGAAGAGGAACCGTGGCGTTATCGTTGGTCTGCCTTTACCGGACACCATACGGAGCAGGTGGTGCAGGAGGCAGGACTGCGTGTTCATCAGCCTGTTTTCCATGCTGCTGATCAAAGTCCCATTCCTGGTTATCTGGAGCAAATGCAATTGGCCTTTTACAGCAGAAAATCTAGTTCTCATCTTTCAGCCTTGGGCTATTTGTACCTGATTATGGGAGAAGCAAGCAATTACCTGAGTGACTGGACTGATCCATCTGGGGCGGATTCGCAAATTCGACGTACAGTCAAGCAGATGGTTCAATACATGTCCACTCAGTACGCACACCCCGTTTCCATTGAGCAAATGTCTGAAGGACTTGGTTATAACCGTGCATACTTATCACGGATATTCAAAAAGGAAACGGGCATCTCCCCCGTCACCTATCTGCTTAAGCTACGGATCGACAAATCACGTCAACTGCTGCGCGAACGTCCTGAGCTGTCGGTTGAACAAGTGGCTGCATCTGTAGGATTAACCGATGCTCTATATTTCTCACGTCAATTCAAACGCTTCTGTGGGCAGTCTCCAACCGAGTACCGAAGCAAGGTTAAGCAGTATCCACAGTCGTAAAGTAAGCTTTAAGAGGCTTTACGAAGCTGCTGCTTCCAACAGACGGTTGATCTTCTTTTACAGGGGATGCTGGACAGGGCATTGGTTTCCCCTGCTCCCAGCCATAACGCAAACAGCCCGCATCCTTCAAATGGATGCGGGCTGTTAAGTATATATTTATAAGAGAATGTGAAATTAGGCCGATAACTCTGGAGTATCTTTTGTCATTAAGCTGTGCCGCCGTCTTGTCCGTTCCCGGCATTTAGAATCGAATCAATCCGATCCAACTCCTCCTGTGAAAACTCCAGATTGGATAAAGCTTCAACATTTTCTTCGATTTGGCTTACACGGCTAGCCCCAATCAGGACAGAGGTCAGACGTTCACCGCGTAGAGCCCATGCCAGTGAGAATTGAGCCAAACTTTGTCCACGTGCAGCAGCCATCTGATTCAAGGCGCGCACCTTGCGCAGAGTTTCGGGCGTCACATGGTTTTCATTCAGGAATACCGATGTGCTTGCCGCACGTGAATCCTGGGGAATTCCGTTCAAATATTTATTGGTCAGCAGTCCCTGAGCCAGTGGACAAAAGGCAATGCTACCTATCCCGTTTTCGTCCAGTACATCTTGTAATCCATTTTCAATCCAGCGGTCAAGCAGAGAGTATCTCGGCTGATGGATTAACATCGGTGTTCCAAGCTCCTTCAAAATGCGAGCTGCTTCTGCCGTTTGCTCTGCACTATAATTAGACACGCCCACATATAGCGCTTTGCCGGAACGTACGATATGATCCAGTGCTCCCATCGTTTCTTCCAGCGGCGTATTCGGATCGAAGCGGTGAGAGTAGAATATATCGACATAGTCCAGTCCCAATCGCTTCAGACTCTGATCCAGACTGGATATCATATACTTACGAGATCCCCAGTCACCATAAGGACCTGCCCACATATGGTAGCCTGCTTTGGTTGAGATGACCAATTCATCCCGGTACGGTTTCATATCACTGGCTAACACTTGTCCGAAAAATTCCTCAGCTGAACCTGCAGGAGGACCATAGTTATTAGCTAAATCAAAATGCGTAATGCCCAGATCAAAGGAGCGAGTAATCATGCTGCGACCATTCTCCGCGTTGTTAATCCCGCCAAAATTGTGCCACAAGCCTAGCGAAATAGCGGGCAGTTTAAGACCCGATCTCCCTGTACGGTTATATTTCATACTTTCATAACGATCTTCGCCAGCTAAATAAACCATGCTATCACAGCCTCTCTCGAAACATTGTTATGTCCATTACAACCATCATCATAGCGCTTTTATCCGGGCGTTGACAAGAAAACGATTACAAGCCCAATTGATGAGCAAGTTTTTCCATAACTTTACCGATCGGTTCAGTGATCAAAAGATCCGCCTTGTGATCATACGAGGTGGGGTCTGTATTCAGCAGCACTGTATGTTTACCATGAAAATAAGTAATCAAGCCCGCCGCAGGATGAACTGTCAGTGACGTTCCTCCAATTAACAGCAGATCTGCTTGAGAAATGGCCTGAATGGATTGAATAAGGGTATCCTGATTCAACTCTTCCTCATATAAAACGACATCCGGTTTGATAATCCCTCCATCTACCGGACATTTAGGTACAACCTCGGAACTGTTCATCACTTCATTTAGCCCGTAAAAGCGGCCGCATTCCATACAGTAGTTGCGATGTACCGAGCCGTGAAGCTCCAGTACATTTCTACTGCCTGCAGCCTGATGTAATCCGTCAATGTTTTGCGTCACAACCGCTTTAAGACGGCCTTGCTTTTCCAAAGACGCGAGAAAATGATGACAGCCGTTCGGCTTCGCATCGGGATGCAGCATTTTGCTGCGATAGAAATCGAAGAATACTTCAGGATGCTTCACAAAAAAAGAGCGGCTAAGCATAACCTCAGGAGAGTAGGGCAATTTTTCCTCACTCTGATACAAGCCTGCTGCCGAACGAAAATCTGGAATACCACTTTCCGTTGATGTCCCTGCTCCGCCGAAAAAAACAATATTCTGTGATTGCTGTATCCATTCCGCCAATGTATTAACTTTCATGCTCTACGCACCTCCAGCTCTTCATATCCACGAACCACCTTATCCGCATCCAGCAAATGACTGGAACGTTCCGATGCCGGCGCAAATCCAATGGCTAGCCGTACTCCGGCACGCTTGCCCATCTGCATATCCCCATTACTGTCTCCGATCACTACCACGTCCGCCGGCGACAGTCCTAGTAACGCGCAAGCTGTTTCAGCCATTTCCGGATCAGGCTTGCCGTATGTAACCCTATCATGTCCGATGATCTCGTCAAAATAGGATGTCAGCCCCATCCACTCCAAATGCTCTTGTGCAGCCTCTGTACTGTCAGAGGTCACAACCGCCAGCTTCATTCCGGCATGGCGACTTTGCTCCAATAAGGTCCGTAACCCCGGAAACACCTTCGCTGCCCGATGTCGGCGGACGTCAGCCATCGCTGTTTTATTAAATTCGCGGACAAGCCGCACAGCTTCATTCCACGGAACACCAGCAGTATAAAGCTGCCAAGCCAGTACACCCGTACTTTCGTCCACCGTTCCCATTGCCAGCGGGCCAGAAGGATCGTAACCGATCACATGACCCTCCCGATCGTGAACAGTACCTAGAACGTCGCCTTTTTCCATTGTAAAACCGGCTCCCGCCACGGCAAGATGCTGCTCCATCATATCCAGTATAGAACGAGCCCAGGGGCCCCACAACTGAATAAAATCCAGCAGCGTGCCATCTTTATCGAATAAGATGCCACGGCATGGGTATCGCTTCCCCTGCACGATCAGCTCAGACATGCATTACACCTCCTTTACGGGTTCTTAGAAGCTGAATCCACACTCTCTTTCATCCAATCCTGTAAAGCCGTTACCGTCTGGTTCCATTGCTCAACGGCGCTAATTTTCGCAGGATTATCCCCTTTCTGGGCACCGTAACTGCCAAATTGGGCATGGTTCCCCCCTTCGACTGTAAAATACAGCGTGTTGGCAGGTAAATAAGTTCTCCCACTTTGGACATTTTTCATCTGGATGACACCATCATCACTTCCTAACAGAGAAATAACTGGCAGATTTTTATCCTTTAAATTACCCTTGTTATCCGGGTAGGAAGCAAGGAAAAATACACCTTTGATCTGATCAGAATTTGCAGCTGCATATCGGGCCGCCATCACACCACCTAACGAATGACCGCCAATAACAAAGGCTTCCTCCGGATACGCCTTCAGCACTTCATTCGCCAAATCCGGTGAGATCAATGCAAGGTTTAGTGGCATTTTTGCAATAATCACATGATGTCCCTTTTCTGCCAAACGGCGTGCCAAGGGCGCATAACTTTCGGGTTTAACCAACGCCCCTGGGTACAAAATGACTCCTGATCCACTTCTTTTGGCAGGCTCAAAACTTAACCAATGCTCTTGCTCATTTACTTTCACAGTATCCGCTATTTCGGCTAATGCAGCAGCAGCCGTCTCGTCAGGCTGATAAGGCGTAAATACCTTCCATGCTCCCCAACCCGCGATTAGCACGATGACAATTAGGATGCCTAAAAGAATTTTCCATATTTTCCGAGAACCGCGTGTCCCATAAGAATTGTATGATCTTCTTGTTCTTCTTCTCATTATAAAAGTTCCTTTCGTCTTTCGTACCTCGTAATTCTTAGCTTGAATATAAAAGGTGTCGCTGTATTCGATAGCATAGCTATAACCCTGTTAGGGTAACATCGTTGCACATACAGGGTCAAATGAGCACACGTTTCCAGACATGAGCCCATCTTTATTCCGTGTTCAAGCTTTCGCCACATAAAAAGGACATGACAGCGCTTACTGTTGTGAATAAAATCACAATGTTGAGGTCCAGAGTATCGTACCTTGTTCCTTGTAAAGAATTATTTTTTAAATAGTTTAATCGGCAGAAGCCGTTCGGAGGGAAACACATGACGACAAGCCATGATGTACAAGGGGAAAGCTTCTTTCTCAATTTGCGATTTCTGTTGATTATATGCGTATTTGCAGGAAACGCCCTGGAGCCATTAGTCGGTTCACTTCATCTTGCCCAACAATGGTTCAGCTGGATATTCATGTTTCATATGCCGTTGTTTGTACTCGTTACAGGCTACTTTGCCAAAACCACTTTGACAGGTCTCGCAGGACAAAAAGTTCTGCTTCAGATCGGTATGCAATATCTGATTTTCCAATCCCTTTATTCAATCTTGGATGTCGTAATCTTTCACGTTCCCCATATCCATCATTCTTTTTTTGCTCCTTATCTGCTGCTTTGGTTCCTTGCCAGCCACATCTGCTGGAGACTGTTAATGCTGTCTTTTCAGAAAATACCACCAGTCTTCCAACTGGGTATATCCGTGCTACTGGGTATTCTTGTCGGATATCTCCCCGTAGACGGTATATGGCTAAGCGTATGCAGAACCTTTGTTTATTTGCCTTACTTTGTAGCAGGTTATCATTTGAATTATGCGGACGTTCGACGCTTCTTCACAACACCTGTCCGTATAATCGCCGGCATTGTATCTCTTTTGCTTATGGTACTGGCGGGAACGTCGTATTTTGGCATCCCGGCTGGCTGGCTATATGGCAACATGACTTATGGTGAACTGGGCCATACCGAATGGTACGCAGGGATTTACCGTATCGGCATTTATGGAGTTCAATGGATAGCATCTATGGCGTTTCTAAGCTTTGTTCCAGCCGTCACAGGACGTATAACCGAGATGGGACGGCGTACATTATATGTCTTTTTGCTCCATGGCTTAATCGTCCGTTCCGTTGTTGCAAAAGGAGTCTACGAGTATATAGATACTCCTGTGGAAGTCATGTTGATTCTAGTGTGCGCCACAGGTCTGTGCTGTCTGTTGACCATGCCTTGGGTTCGAACTGCAACACGACCTCTGATTGAGCCACAAGTAGAGTGGATGTTGAAGCCAGCTCCTTATCTTTTTAGACGGTCTGCGTAATTTTTTATCCATTTATATTTCACAATCAGCACGCGACAACCCGCTTACAGACGAAAATGGAAGTGGGTCTCCCCCTCTTTACTTCACGCATAGTACCTGTTTCATACAGGCAAGATGTGGTAAGTAAAAGATACGCGCAACAAAAAACAACTTTTTCATAAGGAGTGATTTGTCATGGCACGTAATCAAAATCAGGGTAAAATGAGTCGCGAAGAAGCAGGCCGTATGGGTGGAGAAGCTACTTCCAAGAAGCACAACAAGGAATTTTATCAGGAGATTGGAAAAAAAGGCGGACAAGCAACCGCAAACTCACATGATAAGGAATTTTATCAGGAAATCGGAAAAAAGGGCGGCGATGCTACAGCTGAGTCGCATGACAAAAATTTCTACAGAGACATCGGTCGTAAAGGTGGCAGAAATTAAAATATAGTTTTATATCCCCCTCCTTTAACATAAAAACAAGCCTGAGCCCATCCGCTTTATTGCGGCATGGGCTTTTCCTATTTATCCGATAAGCTAACATATCAGAATATCAGAGTTCGAAGAATCCAATTCAAATCCTCGCAGATGCAATATATAGATAAATAAAACTGTTCATATCTATATATTGTTGCTTACAGAACACTTCTATACTTTTTCAAAATCCTCATATATGTAGAAAAATGCGCACAACTATGATAGACTCTTTAGAAAACATCTGCGCTATTACGGCGTTCATTGAACGCCATACCATTTTTATACTTTGGGGGGAAACCAGCATCATGACAGCTAAGACGAAAATGCGTTCCGATATGATTAAAAAAGGCTTTGACCGCGCTCCTCACCGCAGCTTGCTGCGCGCAGCGGGTGTCAAGGAAGAAGATTTCGACAAACCGTTTATTGCGGTATGCAACTCGTATATTGACATCGTACCGGGCCACGTCCATTTACAGGAATTTGGCAAAATTGTCAAGCAGGCCATTCGTGAAGCAGGCGGTGTACCTTTCGAATTTAACACTATTGGTGTAGATGATGGCATTGCCATGGGACACATCGGTATGCGTTATTCTTTGCCAAGTCGCGAAATTATCGCAGATTCTCTGGAAACTGTCGTTTCCGCTCACTGGTTTGATGGCATGGTATGTATTCCTAACTGCGATAAAATTACCCCTGGTATGATGATGGGGGCATTGCGTGTTAACATTCCGACTATTTTCGTCAGCGGCGGTCCTATGAAAGCTGGTAAAGACAAGAACGGACGCTCTATTTCCCTGACTTCCGTCTTTGAAGGCGTAGGTGCATTCCAAGCGGGCAAAATCGATGATCAAAGTTTGCTTGAGCTAGAACAATACGGCTGTCCAACTTGCGGCTCCTGTTCAGGAATGTTCACAGCGAATTCCATGAACTGTCTCGCAGAAGCGATGGGACTGGCTATGCCAGGTAACGGCACCATCCTCGCCGTAGCAGAAGAGCGCAAAGAATTCGTTAAACAATCTGCACGCCAATTGATGGAATTGATTAAGCTCGATCTGAAACCACGTGATATCGTGACTAAAGAAGCGATTGATAATGCATTTGCACTGGATATGGCAATGGGCGGTTCTACGAATACAGTATTGCATACATTGGCACTTGCCCATGAAGCTGAAGTTGACTACCCTATTGAACGCATCAATGAAGTCGCAAACCGTGTACCTCATTTGTCCAAATTGGCACCTGCCTCCGACTATCACATTGAGGATGTTCATAATGCAGGCGGCGTAAGCGCAGTGCTGAATGAACTATTGAAGAAACCGGGCGCATTGCATGGTGACTGCATTACTGTAACCGGAAAAACCATTCGTGAAAATGTAGAGGGTCAGGAAATTCTGGACACTAACGTCATCCACAAATTGGACAACCCTTATTCCGAGCGCGGCGGTCTAGCTGTATTATTCGGCAATTTGGCACCACAAGGTTCCATTATTAAAGTCGGTGCGGTTGATCCTTCTGTTGGCGGTTATCACAAAGGTCCTGCCATCTGCTTTGATTCACAAGAAGATGCGCTGGCTGGCATTGCTAACGGTAAAATCGCCGAAGGACATGTTGTTGTTATTCGTTATGAAGGTCCTAAGGGCGGACCTGGTATGCCTGAAATGCTCGCTCCAACTTCACAAATCGTGGGCATGGGGCTTGGTGCCAAGGTTGGTCTGATTACAGACGGACGATTCTCAGGTGCTTCCCGTGGTATCTCCATCGGTCATATTTCCCCTGAAGCAGCAGAAGGCGGACCTATCGCTTTTGTTGAGGACGGCGATATCATTGAGCTGGACCTGAACAATCGTAAGATTGAGCTTCACATTACGGACGAAGAATTCGACCGTCGTCGTGCCAACTGGAAAGGCTTCGAGCCGAAAGTGAAGACAGGCTACCTGGCGCGTTATTCCAAGCTGGTGACGAACGCAAGTAACGGCGGAATTATGAAAATCTAAGTGCTTTGCCAAGATAGATTATTGTATGAACCACTAAAAAGCCTCTCGACTCCTACAAAGGATCGAGAAGCTTTTTTTATTAGGTCAACTGCTTGATCCTGTATCCGCTGTTTGTGAAGCCCTGATCGAAGTATGCATAGGCTCCTCTTCTTCGGTCATTTCACTATTGAGTGTATGAACCACATCCCTTTGATCAGTTGGATCAAAAGCCTGGTCTGCCCGGTGCGAATCTCCCGGTTGGAAACGATCAAACAAGGTATCAATGGGCATCACGATTAGTTTCGGTACCATGACCTCTTTTTTTTCACTCAATTGCTCTGAACCCGAAGGATGGATAATACGAAATAACAGCTTTAAATATACAGTAGCCACATGCTTAAACAGTCCTTGGGGAAGCTCCTGAACTTGAAAGCCTAATTTTTCAGGCCCTCGATGAATCATACTTACTGCATAGATCGCCTTTACACCCTTCATACCAGAATCATGTACAACCCGTTGGGTAAGATCAGGCAGTTGTCTTTTCACAACTCGAATCAATTGAATCGCTAGATGGACCAAGGACTTTGCCGTCGCTCCCAATTGAAACAACATTTTATTGTCAAAATGAAGCTCAATTATGGGGTCCCCTTTTTCCAGCCACCTACCGTTCTCCATGTTTATATTTGGTCCATGATAGATACGGCGACGATAATAAAAGATCGTATTATCCTTGCTGACAGGACGAAGACGGAACAAGGCATGAAAAAGTCGCTCGTATTGTAGCCATCCGAATACCATCGTTCTTTTAATCCAATCTGTACTGGACAAGCTAGAGACAGTGGATTGATTGCCAGACTGACGGCAAAACAATGTGTCCACGCGGACGCTGCGTAATTGCTGTTTCTGGGCGACCCTCAATAGCTTCTCTAGTGCAATGAGCATGTTCTGTGGCGCTTCTGCGTCAGCCCCCAATGTCGTACCACAGTCATGGAGCAGCATCACCTCGCCACCCCTCAGCTTTTTGAGCATTCTTTCCGCTAGTTGTTTCGCTCCAATACTGGCCTTCCAGTCACCAAACATGGAGGACCATAATACGATTCGACGACCATTGTTTTTGGAAATATCAAAAAAGTTCACAATCCCCCAAGGTGGACGATAAAAGGTCGTTCCTTCGCCAGTTACTCGACGAATGACTGACTCTGTCTGGGTAATTTGTCTTCTAACCGTAACAGGCCGCATGAGCCAATTCGATTTGTGCACATAATTGTGGATACCAATCAGATGACCTTCATCATGCATGCGCTTCAGAAGCTCAGGGTGTTTTTCGGCATTCATACCTACAACAAAAAAAGTAGCCTTGGCATCAAAACGCTTGAGTAAATCGAGCAACTGTGGTGTATAGACTGGATCAGGACCATCATCAAAGGTTAGCGCATATTCTTGGTCACTTTTGCCACGCCTAAACACCCGGAAACCAAATATACGACTAACCAGCGCCGGAATAAAAGCATAAAAAGTTGAAATGTAAAACATCCATAACAGCAAAGTCTGCACGTTTTATCCCCACTTTTCTATTCTGAACTTCCAAGCAGGCCTCCTGAGTAAAACTCACTTACTTATATGTTATCACAATGACGTAAGCATGCCGAGATTTCGCCCTTGCTTATGGTCAGCATTGAGATTCAATTTAGTGTACAATAAATAAAAATCTTAAAGGAGTCGTTGTATACATATGCTTCCATTGTACAAAAAATATTGGCGTACTGTTTTTGATATCGGTCTGATCGTATTAACCGTGTATTTAATTATGTTCGTATCCAGCAAGCTGTATCAGCTAGCAGCACCTGTGTTCCTTTCATTCGTTGTGTTTTGGTGCATTGAACCTGCTGCCCGTTATTTTCATCGCAAAGGCATGAAAAAACCCTTTGCCTCCGCACTCTCCGTATTGCTGTTTATCATCTTATTACTGGCTATTTTTTTCGGATTGGGCCTGATCCTGGTTACTCAATTTACAAAAGTCGCGCAAAACCTCCCACATTATACCCAGATTATCCAAACGGAATTCACGCGGATTCTTCATCTATCTCAAGATAAAATTGCTGCCTTGCCTCCGGGTGTTACCGAACGTGTAAATGATTATTTTGCAACTGCTACCACCATTGCTACGAAATGGGCACAGCTAGGGTTATCTTTTTTCATTCAATTTCTCAGCTCTTTCACTGTTTTTATGGGCAACTTTGCGGTTGCCATCATTTTAGCGTTCTTTTTGAGTATGGAAATTAATCTCTGGAAAGGAATTGCCCGCAGTAAAACACCGAAGACACTAAAAACGGCGTACCTTTTTCTAAAAAATCATGTACTTAAAGCCATTTCCGCCTTTCTCAAGGCTCAAGCCCTACTGGTAGGAATTACCTTCGTGCTTGTGTTTATAGGTTTACTCATTTTACAAGTGGATAATGCCCTATCGTTGGCGCTCGTAGCAGCTTTGTTTGATATTCTGCCGTTGTTGGGTGTGCCTGTTATCTTTATTCCATGGGCAGTGTATTTGTTCATCACGGGCAATACCGGCTTGGCTGTAGGCTTACTTATTGTCATGGCTGTCACCGTGATTGTGCGCCAGTTGGCAGAGCCCAAAATTACTGGTAATTCTATCGGCGTTTCATCTGCCTATCTAATGCTTTCCTTTGCCATTATATCGTTATCCATCTTCGGATTGGCTGGATTAATCCTATCCCCCATTCTGATCATTTTGCTCAAGGAATTGTGGCAGCAAGGTTATTTGCAGCAATGGATTCGGTTTCCGACTGAGGAATTTGACGAGCCTCCGTTTATCGTCAAAATTCAGGAGGAAGAGCGTGAAGCTACTCGCGGAACTCAGGAGGATTGAGCTAGCAGATCCATGACTTGACCGAACAGTGCTGTGGCCTGATTTGCAGCATGCGTTGAAGCATTTTGCACTAGGACGGCAACCGCATAACGTGGCCGCTCTACCGGACCGTAACCAATAAACCACTGGTGATTTATAGGGTGACCGTTTTTTAAAGCTTGGGCCGTACCCGATTTACCGGCCAGCTTCCAGGTTTTATTGCGCAAGGAGACACCTGTACCGTGTGTCACAACCTGTTCCATTGCTTCACGCAGCGTATGAGCCGTGGATGTGCGAATCGAGCGGCTGCCTTGGGGTAAAGGAGCAGCGTGAGCAGGTAGCTCCAGCAAGGTGCTTCCGTCCGCGTAGCTGATGCGTTTTACGATACGCGGTGCATGTACTTGACCATCGTGCAGCAAGGTGACGATGAGGTTGGCTGCTTGGAGAGGCGTCACCAGCACATCACGCTGGCCGATAGCTGTCTGCACACGTACGCCTGGATCAGATGCATTCGTATGGGAGCCGAATACGGCTCCCTTTTCTTCGTGATCCAGCGGTCTGAATTGAGGCAGGCCTGCAAGATTCCGGTCCTGCCAGCCCACGATTCGACTCAATCCCAGTGCAGCGGCTGCGGCCTGAATTTGCTCAGCGTTAAGCCGTTCGCCGAGATGAGCGAACACACTATTACAGGATACGGCAAGCCCTTCCTCCAGGTTCAGGGTTCCGTGTCCTTTTTCTTTCCAGCAAGACAATCCGTACTTGCCATAGGCTCCATGACAATGAAATTGCTCCTGTGGTTGAACCACACCTGATTCAAGTGCAGCCGCAGCCGTAACCAACTTAAAAATAGAACCAGGCGTTACCGCTTTGAGGGCACGATTAGACCAGTCTGTTTTTTGCTGCGGATCAACATGAATGGGATTATAAAAAGGCCGAGACACCATCGCCATAACATCCGCGTTGCCTGCGTCAAGCACAACCACTGCACCTTCTGTCAAATGATTAGATTCTGTCAGCTTCTCAATCTGTTCCTGCAACGGGAGATCAATTGTAGTCTGCACCTGTAATGGATAGTGACTATTGGATGGAGCACTGACACGAAGCGGGACATGAGTCAATGGACGACGTTGCGCATCTACAGACCGAGAGACGAACGTCTCACCAACGCCGCTTAGCAGTGGCTCGAGCGTTCTTTCCAGGCCAGCTGCCCCCATCGGCAGTTCACTTGCTCGTTCACCACGTTCATACAGAAAACCAAGCCATTGTCTGCCATTGGGCATATCCCTATAACGCTGCGCATACGGTACAAGCTCTATGAGTGAAGGGGCTAACTTCAGCAGTCTCCCCGCTTCATTCGGATGGATTTGTACAGGCTCTCCGCGTCCATCCCGCCATATGAGTGGAGATTGCAGTTCCTTCCATCGCGTCAACAGTTGCCCTTTACTCGTATGCAGTAGCTTGGCCAGTTCTTGTCCATGCAAAGCAGCTTGGCCATCTACATCGGGAAAAAGCACTGGCGTCCATACGACTCCTCCAGTCAAGGGTTGCCCGTGTCGGTCTGTAAACTGTCCCCGCCCAGTATCAATAGCGATTCCTTCCTGTCGCTGACGTACTGACATTTCTTTAAGCGAATGCCCCCCATAAAGTGACAAATGAATACCCGCTGTCCCCTGAATCCAAGCCAGTCGGAAACATAAAATCAGTAGTAATACCATGATCCCCAGGGCTATATATGCAATTCGACGTTGACGAATGAAACTGCTATGACGCCTAGACACATTTATCCTCCTTTCATCATTTTTCCAGTAGTATGTCCGGTGATGGAAAAAGAAAACCCACTCAACATGTAATGTCGAATGGGTTACCGAATTTATGGGATATCTAGTGAGGAATATGAGCTCCAACCTAAAATTTCGTCTAACGAATAATAGACCGTTATAAAAATAGTAATGGCTAGAACCGCCCAAGCCAACTTTGTGTTTGTATTAATAATTTGCGCTCCTGATATCCCTGATTTTAGAACACCTACACTGTAAACCTCGAAAGCTGTTCTTTCAAATTCACCGATACTCCTTCCAGCTTATCAGACAAGCCTACCAGCTGATTACCGATATTGGCCTGCTCATTACTGAGAGAAGCAACTTCCTGCGAAGTAGCCGAGGATTGCTCGGCTACCGCACTTACATTGGTCATTGCCTCGGACAAAGTAGTCTGCGATTCACTCAGATGATGAATAGATGCGGTGACTGTTCCCAACCGAAGCGCGAACTCTCCCATTTGCTGCTGCACCGATTGGAAAATGTCCGTCGTTTCTTGTACGGCTCCCATCTGCTCCCGGAACAGCGGGTACACTTCAGATAACGCCTGTACCGTTTCATTCATCTCATTGACGATATTATTGGTAATACCTGTAGCCGTACGAATGGCTTGACGTGATTGCTCTGCCAACTGACGAACCTCATTGGCAACCACCATAAAACCACGCCCGGCTGTCCCAGCTCGTGCCGCTTCAATCGTCGCATTCAGTGATAGAATGTTCGTTTGTTTAGCAATATCCTGTAATACGTCCAGCACCTTAAAGACATCGGAAGTTGTCTGCTTCAGTTCATCTACTTTGCCTACCAAAGCATGCGTAGTTTCTTCCGTAACCTTAGTTTTGCTCAATAAATTTCTCAGCTGAACTGTCCCTTTTTCACTGGACTGTTCAACTTCTTGTGCGACCAGACTCATTTCATGATTAGAAGTCATAACCGTATCCATTTGCTGGGATATATTCCCGGTTAACCCGCTGCCACGTTCCGCCTCTGTTGCCAAACTGGTGGCACCATGAGCAATCTCTTCCGTTGCGGCTGCAATTTCTTTGGCTGAAACGGCTGTCTTCTTCGAGGCATCACTCAGTTCCGTCGCTGTATTCAGTACCTCCTGTGCTGATGCATTCGTCTGTTCTACCAGCAGTGTAATTTGTTCCATCATCGTATCAAAACTTTCAGACAACTGTCCAATCTCATCCTGTGCCTTATACTTCGTTCGGATTTGCAAGTTGCCTTTGGCGCCTTCAATCATTAAATCCTTCAGGTGTGTCAATGGACGAGCCACAAGACGTACCATCCACAGACCAATGAACAATGCAATGAGTGCCGCTACCGCAGCAAATACCCAGGTTGTGGTAAGTATTCCCCTGGCGTCTCTCACCAGTTCAGATACAGGCACTACACCCACGAGAATCCATTTGGAAGTTCCCAGTGTATTATGAACCGCAAGCACACTTTGCTCTTTTCCATCTGCTACCTGCTCCATAATTTGATTCCCTTCGATCCCTTCAAGCTTGGAAACGTAATCCAGCTTTGTCTTTCCTCCTGCCAAACTCTCATTGTTAGAGCCTACAAACTCACCCTTATCTGTCACAAGGCTAATCATACTGCCTGAGCCCAAATTAACACCTTTCAACTCGTCCTCCACCGCACTGGCCTTTAAATCCATAACCAGAACATAAGTCCCTCCCAACCCGGACATGCTGTTCATGGAGCGTGCCAGACGAAAGGTCTTGCTGCCATTGTCATTCACCTGCGTAGGTAGCCAAACCATTCCCTTGTTTTTCAAAATATCCTTAAACCATGCTTCCTGCCGTACATCCTTTTGTGTTCCGGTACCCATTGCAGCTAAACTGGTTTCTTCCGGGTACAGGTACAATGAATCAATCGCTTTATTTGTAAAAGCAATATTCGTTAATTTCTTGTTTACTTCGCCCATAGCAACAAAAGATGCAAAGGGATTTTTATCTTGCTTTACAGCCTTTTGCAACTGATCACTTAATTCAGTATCGAAAAATACCTGTGTCGATGTGTCTTGAAAGCGCTCTAAAATAATATCAAGCTTTTCCGAAGTTTGCTGAACTGTTTGTTGATACGCTGTAGCTGCATTTTGTTCAATCGTACTTTTAGCTTTGTAGTACGAGAGCATCCCCAGGCTGACCACGAATAACATAATGGCTGCAAAAAAGATCAGAAACAACTTCATTCCAACCGAACGGATCGGATTATAGTTTTTGACCAAATGCATAAAATCCTTACTGTATCTTTCAGGCTTAAGTAAACGCTTTAAATTGTATGTGCATTTACGTAAGGCCTTAGCTACCCAGGGAGTATCTTTCGAAGACATCACAACCGTCTCCTCCCCTTTATCCGTTGTTACTTTACTTCCTTTCAAGCCTTTCATTGGATCCGTTTTCTTAGGTTGCCTTTTTGCTGCATTTCTCTCTTTTTTCCGAAAACCCATTCCTCTCACCTACCACCATATAATTAGTTTCTTATTCCACGTCATCCTTTATGTATCTATTATCTATATAATCTCTATCGGAACTATTCGACAAGGAATGTAGCTTTCCTTTGAGTATCAACTAAATTTTGTGAAACTTTTTTCCTAGAAAACTATTCAAAAAAAAGCCTCTCCAACCGATAGGAGAGGCTTTTGAATCTTTTCACCTGTGACTTAAGGCTTATTTACTTCTTTTTACGCATCATATCAAAATACGATACAGGCTGATCTACCTTCATTTTGATTCGTTGAAGCGGATGACGTGCAGCATCTAATTCGTTGCCTTCCTCATCCCAGATCGTTCCGACCGTTTGCTTGAAAAACGTTCCGTTCGGCCCGAAAAATTCAATTTCATGCCCTGGTTTAAAATGGTTACGTTGTTGAATCGTTGCGATGCCACTTGCGGCATCGTAATCCATGACTAGTCCGGCAAAATCATAAGGGACTGCTTTTTCTTCCGGCTCATAAATATGATCCTCATGATCCGGGGTATCATAGAAAAATCCTGTATTCAACGGACGATTGGCAGCCTTGTTAATTTCTTCAATCCATTCTGGTTTGAGTACATAATTTTCCGGATCAGCCATATAGGAATCAATTGCTTGACGGTAGACATTCACGACCGTAGCCACATAATGGATGGACTTCATACGTCCCTCTACTTTAAAGCTGTCTACACCCACATCAATCAGATCAGGGATATTCTCAATCATACACAGATCCTTAGACCCCATAGAAAAAGCATTATCACTCTCTTCAAACAATGGAAGCTGGTTAACGCCAAGCTGGAACTGTTTTAGTACATTGTTATCCTGTGCCTCTTCCTCAGATATCCAAACCTCACCTGGACGGGCATCCTCAAACAAATCATATTTCCAGCGGCAAGACTGACAACATCCTCCACGATTAGAATCTCGGTCTGTAAAGTGATTGGATAACACGCAGCGACCGGAAAATGAAGAGCACATCGCACCATGGACAAAAGCTTCGATTTCGATGTCCACATGCTTTTTAATTTCTTCGATTTCCTCCAAGCTGGTTTCACGTCCAAGTACCACACGCGGCAGTCCCTCGTCTTTCCAGAACTTTACCGCTTGCCAATTCAGCGTGGACTGCTGTGTGCTCAAATGCACTTCCAATCCGGGAACTGCCCGCAATGCCACGGATACAATGGCCGGATCAGCGACGATAACGGCATGAATTCCTACTTCATACAGATTGCGCAAGTATTCCTCAATTCCGGCAATATCTTCATTGTGAGCATAGATATTAGTCGCCACAAGCACCTTAGCACCGTACTTGTTGGCGAATTCCACACCTTCACGCATTTCTTCAAAACTGAAATTATCGGCGTTAGAACGCAGACCGTATTTTTGTCCACCAATATATACAGCATCTGCGCCATAGTGAACGGCAAACTTCAGCTTTTCTAGATTTCCGGCAGGAGCCAACAGCTCTGGCTTATCCAGACGATTCCGTTTACCTGTATATTTTCTCGTTTTGGTGATCGTTCCCATGACGTTCCCCCCTCTGTAAATTCATTTTGTAATTAATAAACCTGCTCTTTGTAGAAAAATCCGAAGGAGAGTTCCCGTTCAGGGTCTTGAAGACGGCGAACCTCATCCAGCCAGCTTTCATCATAAACATAAGCATCCGGGTCGGCTGTATAACTATCTATTGCTTTACGATAAGCACGGACAACTGCCTCATTGTAAGCGGTAGGTTTCAACAAGCCCTCGATTTTAAAGCTATGCACACCCGCCTCCATCAAAATATGCAGGTCCTCCATAATACAAAAATCATCCGAACTCATAATATGTGTCCCGTTGATATCTTCATAAATCGGGAACTTCTCTTCCTGCCGCTCCGCTTCAATCAGAAACAAACCACGTCCTCTGCCGAGATCACCTTCTACCGTGCGACCCTGGTGCAGCATATAGCTTTGAACAAGCTTACGCTTGGAGTGATAAATATTAGTCATTCCATGTACCTGAACCTGTGCTTCTATATTCAACTTTGGAATCATTTCCGTAATTTCATCCATACTGAGCTCACGAGCCAAGATGACACGTGATGCCCCTTTTTCGCCCCAATAGTTGGCGGTTGCGAAGTTGGTAGAAATCATCTCTCCGTTCCAGAAAAGTTTCAGATGAGGAGCATGTTCCTTCACCGCCATGAGCACTGCTGGATCGTTAAACTCAATGGCGTCTATGCCGCATTCAGCTATGGTTTGCACATACTTCGGAAGAAGTGGCAATAGCTCGTTCGTCATCAAATTCGTCATAGATACATATACCTGCGCCGCATGCTTCCGTGCCTCTTCCACAACCTCACGGATTTGGTCCGGGGTAAAATGTCCTGGCAGTCGCATACCAAAGCGGTCATCTCCAATCAGCAATGCAGTTGCTCCAGCCTCCAGCATATGGCGGGCATCCTCCGGAGAGCTGGCTGTTGCCAGCAGTTCGGGTTTGTAAGCCATAGGCTCACCTCCTAATTTGTCTTACGGTTACTTATCTGAATGTTATGCAAATGTTCTTTATACGTTTTGGCAAATAAATGTTTATGTGTCCCATCTTTTTTGGTCACATAAAATAAATAATCTGTAGATTTTGGCTGCAGAGCCGCCACTACTGATTTCAGACTGGGACTTGCAATCGGTCCTGGCGGAAGTCCCTGATGCATATACGTATTATAAGGACTTTCTACAGCCAAATCCTTGTAATACAGTCGTTCCTTTTGCTTGTCCAGCATATATTGAACTGTAGCATCAATTTCCAGCTTTTTATCCTGTTGAAGGCGGTTATAAATAACGCCTGCTACGATAGGCCGCTCATCGTCTACAACCACCTCGCGCTCTACCAGAGAAGCAACTGTCAGCAACTGATGCAGTGTTTCACCGCGTTGCTGCAACCCGGCATCCAGATCAGAAATGGTATCCAGACGTTTTTGCGTCTGCTCCAGCATCGTCTGAATGATATCCTTGGTTGTGCTTCCTTTTTTCAGTTCATAGGTTTCCGGGAAAAGATAGCCTTCCAGCGCATAGCGAAGCCCCGTCTGCTTTGGTATGTCCCGCACCAGCGCGACGTCAAAAGCGGACGGATCGTTGGCCAGCTGCAAAAATTGCTGCCGGTCCGCCAGTCCTTCCTTTTGCAGTTTATCTGCCATCTGTCTAATCGTAAAACCCTCCGGGATTGTAAAACGAATCATTTCCTCTTTGACTACATCCCCAGCCGATAGCTTGGCAATCAACTGATCAAAGGTTGCGCCAGGCTGCGCTTCATATTTTCCAGCCTGAAATGCGTTTCCTTGCTGTTTGAATTTTACATAAGCCTTAAACACAAGCGCATTACGTATAAGTCCCTTTTGCTTCAGCGTATCTGCAATAGCCGATGTTCCCGTACCTCTTACCACCGTAAAAGCAACGGGTTGTGTTTTCGGCTGAACAGGCTGCATGGCATTCCATATATAGAGGAGTGCACCTCCTGCTATGCAAACAAGCAGGAGAAGCAACGTAAGCATCCTTGTCCTTCGCTTCACATCCACCCAACTCCTTCACAGCCAAAAAGGGCGGACTGGTCCGCCCTTTCAGGTTTGATCTCCTCGTTATCCAGACTTACAGCTCTTCCGGCAACGTACATTCGTCGTACAGCTCAGAAATATCTTCCCACTCATCATCATCTTCAATGGTGGTGATGGAGATTTCGCCGTCTGTGGATGAGCTTACATGATATAATTCATGTTCGCCAGCAGCAGCGCCAGGTCTACGCAATACGGCGTACCGTTGCTCACCTACCTTGAACTCTGCTTCCAACTCCATGCGTAACGCATGACCCTGTTCATCCTGCAACTCTACGTCACCATCAAAAGCTTCTTTCAAATCAGAGGTCCAGCTCAGGTCTTCACGTGAATAGCTCGTCATTTCCCGTCTTCCTCTTCTTCTTCCTCTACAAATGTATTAAAGGTCTCTTCGACGATTTCCCATTCGGCATCGTCTTGGATCACAAACAATTTAATATCATCGCCTTCTTCCTCGTAACGGAAGGCGTACACATCGGACTCATCAGCTTCAGGGTCCACTGGCGCAACCATCATGTACTTTGCTTCGGAACCATCTACCTCAAACTTCATAATGACCTCGAACTCTTCCTCGTTGCCCTCGTCATCGGCAATATAAATAATTTCCGGCTCTTCTTCCATACCCAATTGATTTTCAGCCATTACGAAATCCCCCTCACCTTGTACTGTGTGCGTCCAAATAATTTTGCAAGATCAGGCTTGCGGCCAGTTTATCTACCACCTGCTTGCGTTTTTTGCGGCTGACGTCGGCCTCCAGAAGCGCACGCTCTGCCGAACGCGTCGTCAGCCGTTCATCCCAAAGGTGAACGGGTAAACCCAGTAACTCCTTGAGCCGGTTCGCAAACTCAATGCAAATCTCACCGCGTGGACCCACGGTTCCGTTCATATTTTTCGGCAAGCCTACAACAACCTCACCAATTTCATGTTCACGAACCAAATTTGCAATTTTACCGAACTCGCTGTCGTCACCGCGTCGTTCTATGACTTCCAATCCTTGGGCGGTCCAGCCGAAGGCATCACTTACGGCGACCCCAATTCGGCGATCCCCGTAATCCAATCCCATTACTTTCATGCCTGTCTCCTAACGATGCTTAGCGAGATAGAAACGAACCAGCTCTTCAATCAATTCATCGCGTTCTTTTTTACGCACCAGGCTTCTAGCATTATTATGCCGTGGCACATAAGCCGGATCACCGGATAGCAAATACCCGACGATTTGATTGATCGGATTGTATTCTTTTTCTACCAGCGCATCATATACGGTCAACAAAATCTCCTGAGCAGAAGCTTCCTTCTCATCCGCCTTGACATTAAATTTGACCGTTTTGTCCATGGAATCCATTGTTGACACCTCGCTTCCACAAAACATGTGTACATGTTTATGCCAGCTTATTCTTTTATATCATACCATAAGCAAAGCCCTTCAAGGAAATGTCTAAGTCCGTTTTTTTCCAAAAATCCGCAAAAATTATCGAACTTTATCCTTGTGAGGCTGCTGACACCAATTCATGTGCACGTTGAAGTGCTTCGTCCAGCTTGCTCGCATCCTTACCCCCGGCTTGCGCCATGTCAGGTCGTCCGCCGCCACCGCCGCCGCATACGGCCGCAATTTCTTTCACGAGCTTACCTGCATGAAGTCCTGCCTTGGTATGCTCAGCTGGGACAGCAACGACAAAATTAACTTTGTCGTCCATTGCAGCGCCTAGCACCAGCACAGCTGCAGGAAGCTTACTTTTCAGCTCATCAGCAATCGCACGCAGCGCATCCATGCTGGAGGCCTGCACGCGTGCAGCCAACAACTGCACTCCGCCAGCTTGCACGACCTGATCAGTCAGCTGACCCGCCTCAATAGCGCTCAGCTTGCTTTGCAGTGATTCATTTTCACGACTGAGGTCTTTAATTTGTTGTTGCAAAGATTCGATGCGTTTTGGCACCTCGGACAGCTTGGATTTAACCAGCCCAGCCGACACCTTCAACAGCTCTAATTGACCTTCCATATACTCAAAACCAAAACGTCCGGTCACTGCTTCAATACGACGTACACCTGACCCGATCCCGCTCTCGCTAACAAGCTTGAACAAGCCAATTTGCGAAGTATTGCTGACATGACATCCTCCGCACAGCTCGATGCTGTAATCGCCAACCTTAACGACCCGTACAATATCACCATATTTCTCGCCAAACAACGCCATCGCTCCAAGCGCCTTGGCTTCGTCAATCGGTTTCAGTTCAATAGTCACATCCAGTTGGCTCCAGATGGCACGGTTAACCCGCAGTTCAATATCCGCCAGCTCTTCTGGGGTAATGCTACCAAAATGGGAGAAGTCAAAACGCAGACGCCCAGGTTCTACCAAGGAACCCGCCTGATTGACATGGTCACCCAGTACTTCTTTAAGCGCTTTGTGAAGCAAATGCGTAGCCGTATGGTTTTTCTCAATTTCTCCACGTGAAGCTTGATCTACTTCAGCTTTTACCGTATCGCCTACGTTCAGCTCACCAGCCTCTACAACGACTTGATGCACATGCTGACCTTGCGGCGCCTTGAACAGCCCTTCAACCTTCGCGGTTACCGTTCCGCCACGCAGTAAACCATGGTCACTCACTTGCCCGCCGCTTTCGGCATAGAAAGGAGTCACATCCAGCACGACCTGACAGGACTGTCCTTCACTAACACTCTCCACCAGCATATCATCATATACAATTGCCACAATTTTGGACTCAGTTACGAGGTCATTATATCCAACAAAATCACTTTTAACCGCCAGATCAGACAAAGCTCCGCCCTGAATCTTCATGCTGGCATTATCTTGATGAGCATCGCGCGCACGTTGACGCTGTTCCTGCATCGCTTCATCAAAGCCTTCACGGTCTACTTTCAAGCCCTGCTCGTCCGCATAATCCTCTGTGAGGTCGAATGGGAACCCGTACGTATCATATAGCTTGAAAGCATCTGCTCCGCTAATGACGTTGCGGCCTTCAGCCTTTGCCTGAGCACTGATATCAGCCAAAATAGCTAATCCGTCAGTCAATGTTTCATGGAAACGCTCTTCTTCTGTTTTAATCACCTTGATGATGAAATCACGCTTGTCTACGACCTCAGGGTAGTATACGCCCATGATATCCCCAACGGTTTCCACCAGTTCAAACATAAATGGACGGTTCATGCCCAGCATTTTTCCATAACGAACAGCCCGGCGCAGCAAACGGCGAATGACGTAACCCCGTCCTTCATTGGAAGGAAGTACACCGTCACCAATCGCGAAAGCAACAGTACGAACATGGTCAGCAATGACCTTGAGAGCCACATCACTGTCCACATTGTCGTTATATTTAACGCCTGCCATCGCAGCCGTTTTCTGGATTAGTGGCTGGAAGATATCCGTATCAAAGTTGGAATCCACATTTTGCAAAATGGATGCAAAACGTTCCAAACCAGCCCCTGTATCTATATTTTTATTAGGAAGCGGCGTGTAGCTGCCATCTTTGTTATGGTTGAATTGCGAGAATACGAGGTTCCACACTTCCAGATAGCGCTCATTTTCTCCGCCCGGATACATTTCAGGGTCCGTCATGTCGCTGCCGTAGGCTTCGCCACGATCATAAAAAATTTCCGTACAAGGTCCGCAAGGTCCTTCACCGATATCCCAGAAGTTATCTTCCAGTTTGATGATACGTTCAGCCGGAAGTCCAACTTTTTCGTTCCACAGCTTGTACGCTTCCTCATCCTCAGGATATACCGTTACAGCCAGACGCTCTGGATCAAAGCCGATCCATTTCGGGTCTGTCAGAAACTCCCATGCCCATGTGATGACTTCTTCCTTAAAATAGTCGCCAATGGAAAAGTTGCCGAGCATTTCGAAAAACGTGTGATGACGGCGGGTTTTACCGACATTTTCAATGTCGTTCGTCCGAATACATTTTTGCGAATTAGCGATACGTGGATTTTCTGGTTTTACACGTCCGTCAAAATAAGGCTTAAGCGGCGCCATACCCGCATTAATCCACAGCAGGGAAGGATCTTTATGTGGAACAAGCGGTGCGCTTGGTTCAATCACATGTCCTTTGCTTTCAAAAAACTCCAGCCATTTGGAGCGGATTTCACTAGCTTTCATATAAGTAGCCTCCTAATTATGGTGTCACTGGTTTCTGGCACAGGCCATAAAAAATAGAAAAACGCCCCTGAACGGATCAGGGACGATTGTATCGCGGTACCACCCTGGTTATCGCCGTCCCTTCTGTACGAAATGCTACATGTGCAAGCGCACACCAACATCTGCTAACGGACGATCGATCGCCTTGTTTTCACTGGTAACGGGAGCATCCCGGCGGGTTCAGCCCGCACTCCGAAATGAGCTTTCCCTACTGGATAAACACATTTAAACATACTCAATTCAGTATATCCGTGTCATTTAGCCGTGTCAACGCGATTTCAGACAGCACGCATCCGGGATATAGACGAAATCAGATCGTTTTTCGCTTCACGTAATATGCAAAAAAATGCTGAAGCCCTACCTTCAAAACCGCCATCACAGGAACTGCCAAGATCAAGCCAGCAATTCCCGCAATTTCCCCACCGACTAGCAGAGCGAAAATAATGGCTAGCGGATGCAGATGCAACGTTCGTCCCACCACCTGAGGAGAGATTACATTACTTTCCAACACTTGAATACAGGCATTAACGACTACGACTAAAAGTACCATTTTCAAGGAAACCGTAGAAGCCATAATTACCGCTGGTGCAGCGCCCAAAAAGGGGCCCAAATATGGAACAATATTAAAAAGAGCCACTACTCCGGCCAGCAACAGCGCATAAGGCATGCCAATCAGCATATATCCAATATACGCCATCACGCCAATAATGACGCACACCAGCAATTGGCCCCTGACATAGTTGCCAAGCGCCTGATCAATTTCCTTAAGTACTGATACAATCGCCTTACGACGAGAACGCGGGAGATAAGATACAATCGTCCGTTCAAACACGTCAAAATCCTTTAAAATATAAAAAATAAGAAAAGGGACAATAAACACATTGAACAGCATGTTGATCATCCCACCAATGTTGTCCATAAAGGTAGAAATCCCAGTAGCCATCCGATTCTCCAGTTGGAAAAACCATTGATTCATCCCCGTTCGCACCCCTTGGGGTAAAATACCGCTGTCCATATTCGTCATTAGTCCCTGTGCATGCATGGTCAGCTCAGGCAGATGCTCATTCAGCTCATCCAGTTGTTCAATGAACATTGGAATCAGATTCATCAGGATCACAATAAGACTGGCCAAAAACACAGCATAAATGAGCAGTACAGCTACACTACGAGGCACCTTTCGACCGCCCAGCATACTGACTACAGGATTAAGTACATAGGAGATGATCATCGCTACCGCAAACGGAGCAATGATTGTTTTCAGAAATTCATACAAATGCAAAAACAAAGGTCTCAGCAGCCAGATAAAATATAGAATGACAAGTCCCAGCAGCGTCCATATGCCGTACCGGAACAGTCTACTTTTCGTTAATTGGTCCATTTTGTGCCCCCTTACCGGACTAGCCTCCTTTAAGTATATGCCTGTACCTCTAGTTTAATCCTTCCCGCCAGTCTAAGGTGTTCCATAAATAACCATTGTGAAAAATTGATGAAAATGGATGAAAACAATAAACAAAGTCATTCGATCTGACGATATAAGTACAAAGCACTATCCTAAGCTTTCACATTTCTGAAACATCGGGGGTCGTTACATGAACTTAAAAATGAAGCTTATTCTTCTTTTCACTTGCATTGTAATCGTTGCAGCCGGGCCTTTATCCGTCATTAGCATGACAAGCGTTAAAAATCAGGCCAATCATGATATCCAAGAGCTTATGAACAGCAAAGCTTCCGAAACCGTGAATCAGCTCGACGGATGGACAGGCGGCAAAGCTGAAATTATCGAAACATTAGCTGCGAGTCTGGAATCCAGTGATATTTCATCAGATGCCAAAATAGCATCTCTGAAAGCAGCTTTCCAAAACTATAAGGATCAAAATATTTCCAACATTTATGCAGGCTATGAAGATGGTTCTTACTGGGATGGATCTGGCTGGTTTGAAGCAAATTATGATCCTCGCGCTCGCCCGTGGTACAAGGATGCCAAAACCAAGGGAGAAATGTATTATTCATCACCTTACACTGACGCAGGCAGTAATGACTTCACCATTTCCATCGCTAAACCGCTCAAGGATGCCAACGGCTCGATCACCGGGGTAGTCAGCGAAGATATTATGCTCAACGATATGACAAAAATGATTCAAAGCATAAATCTGAACGGATTGGGCTACGCATTTCTGATTGACCAAAAGGGAGTCGTAATCGCGCATCCAGATAACAAGCTGGCTGGCAAAAACCTCAAGGAAACCCCCGAGTTAGGATCATCGACCGCGGCCCTGCTCAGCGCAGCTTCGGGAAAAACAGACTATAGCTACAATGGCAGTGACCGTCAGCTTTATTTTAAAAAAATGCCTAGCACAGGCTGGATTGTAGGCCTGTCTATTTCCAAAGATATAGCTTTTCAGGAGTATTACTCCACTCGTAATCAGTTGATTATTACTGTTGCTATCATTTTAGTCGTTGCTATGCTGCTGGCGACCTGGGCGGCAAACAACTTTATCAAGCCGATTCGCAGACTCCAAGCTAATGTCAAACGGATAGCTGAAGGCGATATGACCGCCCGTGTGGATATTAAGGGTAAAGATGAAATTGCCAGCCTGGGGACAGATTTTAACCTCATGTCAGACAATCTCACTCACCTGTTGCGTAAGGTATCAGATACAGCTAGCGATGTCAGTTCCGCTTCCCATGATATGCATCAACACGCCAAAGATACGGGAACTATTGCCTCACAAATTTCCAGTGCAGTTCAGGAGCTGGCTCAAGGAGCAAGCGACCAAGCTGAGGCCGTATATTCCGGTTCTGAAAAGCTGACACACATGACAGGCTCCATCAACCAGATTGGCGAAAGTGTCAAACGGACCCAAACTGCTGTATTCGAAACAGATTCTGCTGTACTGGCCGGATATGAAACGGCAGAGCGCCAAGCGAAACTGGCAGCCGAGTCCAGACAAACGACCACTGCGGCAGGAGAGGCGGTAGATTCACTCACGTTGAAAACTCAGGATATTGAGCGGCTGGCCGGAGCCATCCACGATATCGCCGCACAAACAAACCTGCTGGCCCTCAATGCATCCATCGAAGCGGCACGGGCCGGGGAACACGGACGGGGTTTTGCCGTCGTCGCGGGCGAAGTGAGAAAGCTAGCCGAACAAGCGGGCAATTCCAGTGACAATATCATGAGTAAGCTGGAAGAAATTAAAATTGCGGGAGTACAAAGCGCAGAGGAAATGAAGAAGGCTCTTGCTGTAACTGTAGAACAGGAGCATGCTGCCATTGCAACGAGACAGGCGTTTGAATCCATACGTGGCGCTTCTCAACACATGCTTGCCCAAATTGAAGACGTTTCTGCTGCAGCAGATCATCTCCGTGTGAATGCCGGACATATTTCAGATGTCATCTCTAGCGTTGTCGCTGTTTCTGAGCAAAGTGCAGCATCTACCGAGGAAGTAGCTTCCTCAGTACAAGAACAAGGTCATGCTATGAACAATATTGCCGACCTTTCTGCCAAACTTGATTCTCATGCAGATCTTCTATTGGAAGAGGTCAAACGCTTTAAATTGTAGAACTAGCCATCTTCGCAAAATAGGATATACAAAAGAGGGTGCCCCCAGGCCAAAAGGCCTTTCGGGACACCCTCTCCATTTTTTATTAAGCATGATCCAACCCACTAAGCTGTATTTTAAGCAATAGGTGGGAGATCACACCTCTTCGTAAACAGCCTGTCCACTTTCCGAATCAAGCTTAGGAAGAAGCGTGAATTTGCGGCAAGTCCTGTTGTGCCATCTCATCTCCAAAGAATAAGTCGTCCAGCGAACTGAGCGTTCCATCCTCTTCCACTTGGTAGACAGACATTTTTTCACCATTCACTTGAAGTTCGATAAAGCATCCCCAGCAATAAAATTGATGGGAGCCAATTTTTCCGATATCTTTCGAATTACAATTCGGACATCTCAATAAACTCACCCTATCCATTAACAGAATATATGGCTTTTTCCAGACGCTGCTCGCTTAACGGGGGAACCATAACAGCATTTTCCCCGATGGACATATCTTCGGTGCAGGGCAGCCATTTCCGCCCTTCTATAATATCCGATACAAAACCATCGCTGATTTCCAAGCCTATTATGTTATTGCCCATTTCCTGGTCAAAATAAACATCCGAGATGTGCCCGAGCATAAGCCCTTCCTCTGTTAGCACGGATAAATCCTTCAGTTTACCGGGTCCAAGCAAGTACGTATGTTGTATATCATGGGCCTCTGTTTTACGGACGGCCTGCTGATTGCGAATCATGATCGCATCCTCACCATAGGCAACGATGTCATCCCAAGCCACCATTTTGACATGAGATGAAAAAAGCCCTTTACCTTCTAGCTCAATCCCTGTAATTCTCCAATCAGCTGTCAACATAAAGTCATGTATTTTACCAATCTGCTTCCCGTCCTCGACATCGAAAACAGCAAGTCCGATCATGTCTTGAAGCTTCATATATCGGGTCCCTCCTCATTCTGCAATCCGAACGAAGGTGCGGTCCTTTTCCTACATGCCTGTCAGACCTTGCTTTTCGTTCATGCAATGAAATGGAAAACCGCCCCTCCCTTCTTACTAAAATGCGGAGAAATCCCTAGTTCCTAGTACGCAGCCGCTTCCATATGGTTTCAATTTTCTTGGCCGTGTATTCCATTTCTTCCGTAGTATTACCCAAACCGAAGCTAAACCGAATCGCTGAATTCAAAACATCTTCAGGCAGATCCATCGCCTGCAATACATGCGATAGCTCTAGAGACCCCGAAGTGCAGGCTGATCCACTGGCCGCTGCGATTCCTTCCATATCGAGATTCATCAGCATGGTCTCTGTACCAATGGCCGGAAAGCTAATATTTAGCACATTAGGCACAAAATATTCAGGATCACCGTTAATTATAAACTCATGGCTACCCAGAGAGCCTTCCAACGCTTTTAGCAACGTTTGGCGAAGAGCCATATCGTGTGCTCCTCGTTCCTCAATGGAAGCATTGGCAAGAGTTGCGGCTTTAGCCAGCCCAGCAATGCCGGCGATATTTTCTGTTCCGGCACGACGCTTCTTCTCCTGAAGTCCCCCATGCATTAGCGGCTGAATGCGTGTACCCTGACGGATATACAATGCACCCACCCCTTGCGGTCCGTTAATCTTATGGCCAGACACACTAAGTAAGTCAATCGGGAGGTTCCCGCAGTCGATGGCTATATGCCCGAAGGCTTGAACTGCATCTACATGAAATATAATTCCATGCTCTCTCGCAATCTGTCCTACTTCTTGAACCGGCTGAATGACGCCCACCTCATTGTTGGCATACATCATGCTGATCAAAAAAGTATCCGGGCGAATAGCTGCCTCAATATCCGCAGGATTCACACGCCCAAAACCATTGACCGGGACATAGGTTACCTGGTATCCCGCTTTTTCCAGTTCATCGCAAGCATGAAGCACGGCGTGATGTTCAATCGCGGTTGTAATAATATGGCCGGAAGTACGACCATCTGCCGTAGCCGTCCCAAACAGGGCCAGATTATCACTCTCTGTCCCTCCGCTCGTAAATATAATTTCTTCAGGCTTGCAGCCCAAAGAGGCCGCAACGGCATCCCGCGCTGCGCTGACGGTGCGCTTGGCATCACGGCCAAAGGCATGAACGCTCGAAGCGTTGCCGAATTGACCGGTCATGATGTCCATCATAGTCTGCGCAACCTCAGGATGCATAGGAGTCGATGCGGCATGATCCAGATAAATTCTGTTCATGTTATCCACCTCAAATGTAGAACATGTAATTATCCAATTCATCATGTTCTTGGTATGTGATCAAGTCCTTAAGTGTTGTAGAATCCAGCACTTCAGCAATGCTGTCACGAATTCGCAGCCAGAGCTGGCGTTTAGCCGGATCGTCTTCTTCCGTAAAATCGACCGGAGAAATCGGACCTTCCAGCACACGAATGATGTCTCCTGCTGTTACGCCTGACGGTTCATTCGCCAAAATATAACCGCCATAAGCACCACGGATACTTTTTACCAAACCTGCATTACGCAAAGGCGCAATGAGCTGTTCCAGATAATGCTCTGATAGCTGATTTTTTTCGGCAATACTTTTCAAAGAAGTTGGACCTTCGCCAAACCTGGCTGCAAGCTCCATCATAATGGTCAGACCGTAACGGCCTTTCGTTGATATTTTCAATTGTGGCACCTCGCTTATAGTAACAATTCCGTTAAACACGCGGAATAATTGGAGTTGTAAACCTCTCTATTCCGATCCTAACCCTCAGCTTATGTTAACATATTAGGGCAGGTAAAGGGAAACATTACGGTAACAATCTTAAAAAAAGTTGCTTTCGAGCGATTAGGAACAAATTTAGCCCGTTTTATGTAGCTTTCTTGCATCGTTCGCCGTGTCATTTGTTCGTCCAAACATCGTAACTTATTATCGTTTATGTTACAATAGGTGGGTTCTACAACAATATTGAAAGAATTGGGTGATGACCATGGCTAAAGCCAATCATGAAACCCGTGTCGTCGTCGGCATGTCCGGTGGCGTCGACTCATCCGTTACCGCGCTGCTGCTAAAGGAGCAGGGCTATGACGTAATCGGCATCTTCATGAAAAATTGGGATGACACGGATGAATTTGGCCGTTGTACGGCTGAAGAGGATGCGGAGGATGTGCGCCGCGTCTGTGAACAGATCGACATTCCTTACTATACAGTCAATTTTGAAAAAGAATACTTCGATAAAGTATTCTCCTATTTTCTTGATGAATATAAAGCTGGACGCACACCCAATCCGGATGTCATGTGCAACCGTGAAATTAAATTCGGCGAGTTTCTGAACAAAGCGCTGGATTTGGGAGCAGATTATGTTGCTACTGGACATTATGCACGGGTTGTGGAAGAAGACGGCCGCTTTACTTTGCTGCGAGGTGTGGACAGCAACAAGGATCAGACTTATTTCCTGAATGCATTAAGCCAAGCACAGTTGTCGCGCACCATGTTCCCGATCGGCCATCTGCCGAAACCAGAAGTACGCAAAATTGCAGAAGCTGCGGGACTTTATACAGCCAAGAAAAAAGACAGCACAGGTGTATGTTTTATCGGCGAACGCAATTTCAAGGAGTTTCTGAGTGGTTATCTGCCTGCAAAAGGTGGAGATATGGTGGATATCGCTACGGGTGAAGTCAAAGGACGTCACGATGGTCTGATGTACTATACACTGGGCCAAAGACAAGGCTTGGGCATTGGCGGCTCAGGTTCAGGCGAACCATGGTTCGTAGCAGATAAAGATTTGGAGAAGAATATCCTGTATGTGGTACAAGGTGATCGTCACCACAGCCTGTATTCTACCAGCCTGATTGCCACGGATGTAAACTGGATTGAAGGCGCAGATGCACGTCCATCCGGCGAATTCCGCTGCACAGCCAAGTTCCGTTACCGCCAGCCTGATCAGCAAGTAACTTTACAATGGCTTCCGGATGGAACCGTGCATGTCGTATTCGATGTACATCAAAAGGCCATTACCCCTGGACAAGCTGTTGTATTTTATGACGGGGAACGTTGTCTGGGCGGCGGAACCATTGATAAGGTTGAAAAACTTCAGCCTGAAACGGTTTAAATGAATGACTATTTTGCATTGATATAGCAGGAATTAAAAAAGTCGTCTCTCCAGATTTATGGAGGGCGACTTTTTTTATAAAAGATGTTTTCAGTTTATAAGTTGTAAAGAATTCATAATCTGCTCTTTATGATGTCTGTCCTACTGGACAAACATCTCTTGTAAAAAGGTTTCCAAAGTGTACAGACTATTAGGAACTGGACGCATAAAATCCGATTCTGATACCATTTGGAGTTTAGCAATCATTTGCTTACGCTGAGCAATAGCTTCATTTAGCAAATCATGTGGTTTCATAGTTCTACCGAACGCTACAGATGAATCATTGAATGTCTGTACATCAGGATGCTCCTTGAGCATGACTTGTTCCTTATCGATAATCTGTATAAGCGCCTTAGTGAAGTTTTTATCCCAGCCCATAACATGACTGACCACATCTTGAATCGACCATTTACCTGCTATAGGTTCACAAGTTAACTCATCTGAGTACGGAGATAAAGCAGCAAGAAATGCAATCCATCCTTCTAAATCTTCAGAAGTCTTAGCTATCGTCGCCAAGTGAATTCCTCCTATTTGATAGGATTAGCATGGATACTTAAGTACTACCAACACTTCTTTTTAATTTTGTGCGAATAATAGCTTCATTAGATACAGCAATCAATAGCTCTTTTATTATAAGATTTTTTTACATTATCAAGTAGAACTCCTCACAAAAAAAGCCTAACTATGGACTTCAAAAAAATGAACACTAACTTATTCCCTCTGTAATTCTTTCAACTATTCCTTTATCAAAATCATCGAGTTCAGACATTAACAACTCGTACTGCTTTATAGATTCAGAAGTGTTCAATACTCGAAGTACAGCAATACTATAGTGTCCAAGCGTATCAATACCAAAAAGCTTATTTACCTTAGGGTCTCTGAACTGGCTAATATGTTTCAATTTTTCAATTATTTTCTCATTGCATAGTTTCTTTTTAGCGATCTGACTCATTGCATTCAACTGTACCTGATTATGCTGGATATCCAAACATTCCACCAATTGATCGTCGCCTATTTTCCCCTCTCGTATTTCCTTTGATAAAGTAAGTAGCTTCATTTTGTTATCTCCCATCAATCTAGTTTAACTGGCCCATAATTCTCTAAAAGATACTGCCGTTCATCCCTGTAATTGTTCCAAAGATGTTCTGCAAGGTCCTTATTTCCAATCCTCTCTGCTTCTTTTATCTCGACCATATAGGCTCTAAGTTCCATGATAATCCTATTTTTGAATTCATATGTTACATCCAAACTAGGAAAACCTTTAGCTTTATCATCAAGAAAATGTTGGTACTCATGCCGCAGTGCACTAATTGAAGCATCCTCATATATATTCAATTGCCCCGGCTTTCCTGATCCTTTGGGTGCATACGCCATAATATCTCTATCTAGAATTCTAACTTCAACCCCGGCTCCTTGCGTATTCTTAATAATGGTACCCCACTCTTCTGGATGAGAAAGTCGTCCAGGACCATATATATCCCTAAATGGATCAGCATTATTCTTACCTAACATCGTATCAGATAATCGATTCGAAGTCCCTTTAACTTCAAGACTAGCCCCAGATTTCACCTCATATTTCATTGACGAGCCCAATCCAATCTTAGGCTTAATTACTGAACTGACTCCCCCAAAGATTCCCGCTGTACCGATCATGTTAGCCCAATGTTCCTTTGACCATGCATTTGTAGGAAACATTGCTTCTCTGATTGTTCCATGTACACCAAAAGTCCAGAAGTTAAAAAAATCATTCCCTGAATCAAACTGCTTGGATGCACGCTCTGCATATCCTTGATACAAACCTTTCGGAATTCCAAACGTCCAATAGTCTAAAAATCCGCCTACAGAGTCATAGCGTTTTTCGTACCTGTCCTCCGCAGCAGACAAAAAATCCTCACCAAGTTCTACCAAACTATCTGCTGATTTTTCCAAAGCATTTCTAGTATCTGGAGCAGGGGGAGCACATGAATTAGGTGGAGGTGGTAAGCAGCTTGAATCAATATTACCTGCTTCCAGCAAATCAGCTAACCTGAATTTATCCGCATGACGACGCAATTCTTTTGCAACAGAATCTGTCAGTGTAACAAAGCCATTCATATTCTTCTGAGATGTTTGGAAACTATAATAGAATTGCTCTTTAGTCACTCCATCCCAGAATCGTTCCATAGATGAAATTTGTTGAATTAAAATGCTGTTCATTTGGGTCACTTTTTGCTGTGCAAGTTCAAATTGCTTGGAGATAGTCATAAGCTGCTCAGGTGTTACTTTAATAGTTGTCATATTATACCTCTGTTGAGAGTTCGTCATGACATAATAACACTCTTAAACTTTATGGAGAACCATCTTAATTCCTAATTGTTATAAGAAAGATTAACCTTACTGCCTATGTCTAAAGACTTAAGACTTAACTTTTTAATTCTGTTGAACCTGAAGAAAATTTCGTGACCAGAGGCATCCCCAGTAGAAAAATCGCTAATAAAGACCATACATACGAGATTTTTGATAACGTCCCCATTTGGGTATATGATGTAGACAAGATCATTACTTCAATTGAAAAGGAGCGTGCCTTTATGTCTGATTCATTAGGAATGCTGACACCGGGTAAAAAAGTTTCTTTGAAAGAATGGGACCCCAAGGATACGAAGAATATCAAAAACAAAGAAGAAATCCGACAGGAAACAGATCAATTGAAGGAACGCTTCGCGGAATTACAAAGCAAATTATTTACAGAGAAAAAACAAGCCGTTTTGTTTGTATTCCAGGGTATGGATTGCAGCGGAAAAGATGGCGTGATCAAGCAGGTGTTTTCTAATCTTAACCCTGCGGGGGTGACTGTACACAGCTTTAAATCACCTACGACGGAGGAATTAAGCCATGATTTCTTGTGGCGCGCCCATAGCGTAACTCCAGGACGCGGATATATTGCAGCTTTCAACCGTTCTTACTACGAGGATGTGCTGATCACACGTGTCCACGGGCAGGTATCCGATAAACAGGCCAAACGGAATATAAAACATATCAAGCATTTTGAACAATTGTTGCTGGATAGTGGTGTAAAGGTGGTTAAAATCTTTTTACATATTTCGAAGCAATTCCAGTTGGAAAAGCTGATTGACCGGATTGAGAAGCCTCGCAAAAACTGGAAGCTTGATCCGAGTGATTTGCAGGAACGAAAATTTTGGAAGCAATATACCCAATACTATGAGGAGGTACTAGAGCTAAGCGCAACCAAGCAAGCTCCATGGTATGTTGTTCCTTCAGACAATCGTTGGTATAGAGATTATACTGTACTGCGGATTGCTGTCCAAACGCTAGAGGAAATGAAGCTGTCCGACCCTGATCCACGACCTGAACTCAAAGCACTTTTACCTGAATTATACAAAGAACGAGATAAAAAATAGTTAAATAGGCACGCACTAAGCTTCCACCCTCCTATTTACGGCTGATAACGCCTTGTATAGGAGGGTGGAAGCTTCTATTGTGTGCTCACATGTCATTTTGAAAATTTATAAGATATAACTGACCCTGTACCCGATAGCTGCAGCTATAACTCCTACTATTACAGAAGACAATACATATACAGCCATACGTCGGTATTTTTTATGTTCCATCAGTTGAATAGATTCATAGCCGAATGTGGAAAAGGTGGTGTAGCCGCCACAAAAACCTGTTCCCAGCAGCATCCAGAGTGCAGGCGACAGATTGTGTTGCATAAACTCACCATACAGCCACCCTAACAGTAATGAACCGCTGATATTAATGATCCAGGTCCCCCACGGGAATACAGTACCCAACCTTTTTCCGACCCACATGCCAAGCCCGTATCTTGCTATTGTACCCACCATTCCGCCTGCCGCCGCCCACCAGATCATAAGCGTTTCCCCTTGGGGGCAGTCTGCGTCATTTTTGTGCCTAGACGGATACCTGCCCACGTTAAAAGTAAGCCTACGCCTACGCTCAGCAGTAGATACAACACAGCCGTCAGCATGCGATCATGAACCGTGAGGCGTACAGCATCCACTGCAAAGGTGGAAAAGGTGGTAAATCCCCCTGTAAAGCCTGTTCCGATGGCAAGTCGCAAATGTGGTTTGATCCGCCACGATCGCAAGGTTACCGTAAAGAACCAGCTTAGGAACAGACAGCCGAGCCAATTCATTAGCAGCACGCCAAGCGGAAAATCCGCCCCAGCCGCAGGCAACAGTAATTGCAGGCTGTAGCGAGCAGAGGTTCCGATCGCTCCACCCGCGGCGACGAATAGTACGTCTTTCATTTTTTATCCCCTTCTTCGCTCTTACCGGATCATGGTGTAACATGACAACAAATCGTACACATTCCGTATATTAAAGTCACCCATATATTAAGATTGTGAATCCCGCCAACGCTGATTTTGCCTGATTTTAGACTCATTTCCCTGCTCAGTGGCCTGGTAAAAGGTCTGATCTGCTATCGAATCGGGCAAATATTGCTGCCTTACATAGTGATTCGGAAAATTATGCGGATATTGATAGCCAACATGGCCGAGTTTTTCCGAGCCTTTGTAGTGTGCATCGCGCAGATGTAGCGGCACCTCGGCCGATTTCATATCGTCCATGGCCGACATGGCCCGTGAAATCGCCGTGTATACGGCATTCGACTTGGGACTTTCCACAGCGAATAAAATGGCCTGTGCAATGTTCAGTTTGGCCTCAGGCCAGCCGTTATTGCGGTAGGCTTCAAGCGCACTCACTGCTTGGACCATCGCCTGCGGGTTCGCCAGGCCAATGTCCTCGCTGCTTGCTGCGATAAGGCGGCGAATAAAGGTCATCGGGTCCATACCGAGCTTCTCTACGGCATACAGGAACCAGAATAGCGCCGCGTCGCTGGAACCGCGAATGCTTTTGTGAAAGGCAGACAGCACGTCATACTGTGTAGACTCGTCTGCCTTGACAATCGGGCGGCGGATGGATTCCTCTGCCACTTCCAGCGTCACATGAATTGTGCCATCTGCTAGTGGAGGTGTCGTGAGCGCCGCCAGTTCCAGCGCGTTCAAAGCACGGCGGATATCGCCATTCGCCATGGACGCGATGTGATCCAGTGCAGCTTCGTCTACCTGAAGCTGCATATAGCCGAGCCCCTTGTCCGCATCGCTCAAGGCGCGGCGCATAGCGGCCAGCGAATGCTCCTGGGTTAGCGCTTCAAGCTGGAACAGTGTAGAACGGCTCATTAAAGCGCCGTTGACGTAATGAAAAGGGTTTTCCGTCGTGGCGCCAATAAACACGATCGTCCCCTTTTCCACCGCAGGCAGCAATGCATCCTGGCGTGAACTGTTAAAACGATGTACCTCGTCAAGAAACAAAATGGTCTTTTTGCCATACATCGATTTATTCGTCTGTGCACGGTCAATGACTTCTCTTACATCCTTCACAGAGGCTTCTACTGCATTTAGACGGACGAAATCGCCTTGTGTGTGTTGAGAAATAATATGTGCCAGTGTCGTTTTTCCGCAGCCCGGTGGCCCGTAGAGCAATATAGAAGAAACCTGATCAGCCTCTATAGCTCTTCGCAACAGCTTGCCCGGACCCACAACATGCTCCTGTCCAATATATTCATCCAGCGAAGTCGGACGCAGGCGGTCTGCAAGCAACCGATTGTTTGGCGTTGATTCCTGGGAATATGAAAATAAGTCCATTTCATTCACTTCCTTATCATTTATGAACGAACACTTTCTTTTTTCATTGAAAACAAGTTCGCCCATACAGCTAAAAGACATGAAAATTCAATTTATCTACTGCATTAAAACGATGATAAACCGCCTCTTATTCTACCATATCGGTTAACAAGTTGCAGATAGCCTGGTCACGGTATAACTGTAGCCCTACACGTGATTCAACTAAAAAGAAAGAACAGCCTGGGACGAAAAATGAATTTCGTGGCTGTTCTTTGGTTGGCATGACATACAGCGTTCTAATTACTCCGTTTGCGCCTGTACGTAACTTGGAAGTGGACCGTCATGCAATAACCACAGCTCATGCAGCGCACGCGTACATCCTACATACAACAGCTTGGCATCCCATGTCCGTTCTCCATAATGATCCTGGTCGGCATCGGCCACAATAACTGCATCAAATTCCAGACCTTTGGACAGATATACAGGCAGTACAGACAAGCCGCCTTCATATTGCTTTTTACCACCGTCAATCAAATGGACATCCAATCCCGCACTTGTGAAAACCTCATGCAGCTCTACAGCTTCTTTTAAGGTACGTGTTAGCACAGAAACAGTACGATACTCCTTGGAGGAAAGCTCTTTTAAAGCGGTGAGCAAACTCTCCTCACGTACAGAGGAGTCGTAAGACACGGTACGCACCGGATCGCCGCTACGAAATACCGGAACCGCTATAATGCCGCCACGTACTCCCTGCTCCAAAATTGTATTTGCAAATTCTATAATTTCCAAAGTTGATCTATAACTCCGTGTAAGTGCAAAATACCCCGTTTGTTCAGGTGCAAAAAGAGAACTCATTTCCTCCCATGCATGTACACCACGATATTCATGAATCCCCTGCGATAAATCGCCCAGTATCGTAAAGGAATGCCCTTTTACAAACAAATCCAGCAAAGCGATATGAAATGGTGAAAAATCCTGCGCTTCATCAATGACCACATGGTCAAAACGTTGAGATGATTCTACCTCATGAATCAGCACGTGAAGATATACTAACGCAGTTAGATCCTCTTCACGAATTATCTGACTTCGCAGGTCTGACTGTGTGGCCTTAAAGATAGAAGCCGGCAAAGAAGCCTTCATTTCCGCAGCGGCCTCTGCGGGTAACCCTTTAGCTGCCTGAAAAAGCTGCTTGTAGAGCGTCAGTGCATCGTATTGTGGCCATTTTTTAGCATACGCCTTTTCCCGAGATCCGGCTTTTTTCTTCCGTTCCTTGAGCGCAGCCGCCGAAGGTGACTTTTTCAGTTCCATTTCAATCCAGCGATGGACTCTTGCCAGCACACGCTCCTTCCGCTTCGCGAGCGGATAGGGCTTATATTCCTCATTGAACCAATTCAAAATCTCAGTTCGGGGAAGCACCGCACCATCCCAAGGGGAAAAGTCGCCCTCAGGCACTGAGATAGGCTCCAGTCGTTCCACAAAATCCTGAAGCAGCTTCATAAAATGAACCGACCCCTTAAATCTACCCGGCGCCTCATCCATAGATTCCGTTCTTAAGCCGCCACTTTCAAACCAATAAGATAACGTTTCGGTAGGATCTGCCAAAGGTAAATCCAGCCCCAGTAAACCTAGCGCCCAATCTGCAAATGTACTTTGCTGAATATTTCCGACCCCCAGCTCTGGAAGTACATCTGAAATATAATCGAGAAACATATGGTTGGGTGCGAAAATAACCATTTTGTCTGCCGATACCTGATCCTTGTATTGATATAGCAAAAATGCGAGTCGATGCAGCGCTACGGTCGTCTTGCCACTACCCGCTACCCCCTGAATAACGAGGGCTGTATTTTTAGCCGCGCGGATGATCTGATCTTGCTCCGCTTGAATGGTAGATACGATATCCCGTAAACGGTTATCCTTGTTCTCTCCCAAACGATAAACGAGAAATTCATCAGAAACGGCAGGCTCGTCACTTTCACGATTGTACGTATCCGCTACCCGTTCCAGGATCCTTTTACGAATGACAACGTTACGTTTCAGATACACCAAGCCTTCGACAGTTCCCTCAGGAGCTTCATAGGACGCCGTTTCTTCACCACCTGTAAACGAATAAAACAAGCTAGCAATCGGTGCACGCCAATCAATCACCAGCGGATACGCTGACGTTTCTTCACGCTCCACACCGATTTTACCGATATAAAGCGGCTTCCGCTGCCCTCTACCGCGCTCGTCAAAATCCATACGCCCAAAGTAAGGCTCTTGCGAGCTTTTGGCCAAAGCCTGGCGTTTTTCCTCCCGTGCCGATTCCAGTACTTGCTCTGTAAAGTCATGCCCGGTGTAAACCGGTGTATTGCGAAGCCGTTCCAATCTCCGATCAATTTCCTCCATAGCAAGCGACAGCCTATGCTGTTCTTCTTGATAGGCACTTTGAAACTTATTCTCCATTTCAGTTACCTCCTAAGAATATCAAGTCTCGATTTCTGCATCTTATCACTTGCTCCGACACAAAAAAAGGAAAGTAAGCGTAACACATTTGACCACAAAAATCCAACCTTATTTCCTAATACGCCCATTTCCCTGCCCTTTCACAAAGTATGGAGCTTTTCTCCCATCTCCACAAACTGCTTTTGAGCCAGCTCGCGGTACACCTGATGCGTCTCTAATAACTCGGTATGGGTCCCTGCACCAGTTACATTGCCCTTGTCCAACACAATAATTTGATCGGAGTGGACCACTGTAGACAATCGGTGTGCAATGACAATTGTCGTACGTCCTTCCATCAAGTTCGCTAAGGCCTTCTGCACCTCATGCTCGGATGAGCTGTCCAGGCTAGAAGTAGCCTCATCCAGCATGAGGATGTCAGGACTGCGAAGAAGCGCACGCGCAATGGCGATCCGTTGACGCTGCCCGCCGGACAACTTCATTCCCCGCTCCCCTACCTCCGTATCGTAGCCTTGAGGTAGATCCATAATAAATGTATCCGCATACGCCATCATGGCAGCTCGTCTCACTTCTTCCAAATCAGCTTCGCGCCCTAAACCATACGTTATATTATCCCTGACCGTTCCGGTCATCATTGAGCTTTCCTGTGATACATAACCAATTTTGGAGCGCCAGGAGGAAAGTGTATATGAAGATATCGATTCGTCTCCGTAACGAATTTCCCCTGTATCTGGCACATAAAAGCGTTCCAACAATGAAAACAAGGTGGACTTCCCACTTCCGCTCGGCCCCACGAATGCTGTCGTCCGGTTAGCCGGTATGACCAGGTTTGCATGATGAAGAACCTCCTCACCTTCGGTATAGGAAAAAGCAACATCACGAAATACAATATCTCTGCTCTCTTTTGCCGCTTCCTGCTTCAATTCAAGTGGTTCCTCTTCATGATCTAAAATAGTCTGAATCCGTTCAGTGGCTCCAACCACCTTTTGCAGACGTGAATACAAGGTCGTGAATTGGGCCATCGGTGTAATCACCTGAAATAGTAGCAAAATAAAAGCCACCAAATCCCCCGCAGTCAGTACACCCGATGCGACGCGAACACCACCAACACCCAATATAATAACCAGCACTGCAGTTAGCAAAAAGGTAGAAATAGGACCTACAAGGGCCAATATACGTGACTCCTGCAACCCGAAGCGGAACATACGGTAAATGCGATCCTCCCCGGCCTGTGCCTCTCTGCTTTCCGTTCCGTAGGCCTTGACCAGCCTGATTTCGCCGATAACCTGACTCAGTACTGAGGTCAGATCTGCCATCTCATCCTGCTGTTTTTTGGAGATACGATACATTTTTCTGCCTACCGGAAATAAAATCAGGGCTGTTAGCGGAACAATGGTCATAATAATGAGCGTCATCACCCAATCCAGATAAAATAACAACGCAATACCACCAATAATTGCAATTACATTAGAGATCAGATTAACTAGATACTCGGTAATTAAGTTCATAATCAGGCTTGTATCATTGGTAACTCGACTCATCGTATCTCCTGACCGATTTCGATCAAAGTAAGGGATAGGTAGAGATAAGATTTTATGCCATAAACGTTTGCGCAAATTAGCCACAATCTTATGTCCGGCATAGTTCAACATATAGATCGAAACCGCCGAAGCTACCGCTTGAAGCACAAAAGCGCCAAGCAGACCAATAATGACCATACGGTTCAGTGAAGAAAAGGTTAAGCCATCAATTAACCCTTTGGTCATCATCGGTACGATTAAACCAGCAATCGTCTGAATCAGGGTCAGAATCAGGGCAATGATCAGAATGGCCTTGGGCGGATGTGCACTCGCAATCAGTTTGATAAACCGACCCATACCAGCCTTATCCGGCCTTTTCCCCGGCTTTTCCTTCGTCCGATCCTCCTGCTCATCTTGTCGCCCATGATGTTCTTTTTCCATAAACCATCAACCTCGCTTCCTGTCTGACCATTTCTTGTTCAAACAACAACACCCGCGCTCTGCGCGGGTATGAACAGTACAACCTATCTTCGAGTTTACTACACCAGAGAATGAAGCACAAAGTTAGCCACAAACAGTACAGAAATGATATATAATGCGACAGGTACTTCCCTGCCTCTTCCAGCTGCCAGCTTGGCTACGGGGTATGCAATAAAACCAAATGCCATCCCGTCTACAATACTGTAAGTAAAGGGCATCATCACCATGATCAGAAATGCAGGAAATGATTCAGTAAAATCACTGAAATCCATCTCTCGCACATTTTGCACCATTAGGCCTCCGATAATGATTAATACAGGCGCAATGGCACTGTCAGGAATATAAGCCAACAGTGGAATAAAGAAAAATGTCGCTCCGAATAAAATTGCTGTTACCAGCGGTGTCATTCCCGAACGTCCCCCTGCGGCGATACCAGCCGTCGATTCCGCAGCGGCTACTGCGGGACTGCTGCCCAGAATACCAGCAAAGATATTGGTCACAGCTAACACACGCAAGCTGTTCTTAAAAGTATCCGGTCTTCCAATCATGTTGGTCTGTGCAGTAATCATTCCAACATTCTCGAACAGCACAATCAGTAACAGCAAAAAAACAGCGATCCAGAAGGCTACCGAGACGATGCCTGAAAAGGAAAGTTCTCCAAACAATTGCCCGTACTGTCGTACTGTTTCAGAGGTTCGCACCGTGCTTGCCGGCTCTACAGCCCCCAGTACGTATGCAAGTCCAGTTCCTGCTAAAATGCTGATCAGCAAACCTCCCTGAACGTTACGCACAAATAATACAATAGCGAGCAGTAACGTTACACAGGCTGTAATCACCTTAGGATCATTAAAATGACCAATAGCCACAAAAGTCGTTTGATGTGCAATCACGATCCCGCTTTTTTGCAAGCCGATAAAGGTTAAAAACAAACCAATGCCCACCGTAATTCCATGTTGCAAATTGTGGGGAATCGCCTGGCTTATCAGCTTGTACAATGATGTAAATGCCACAATGGCGAATATCACCCCTGTGACGGCAACCACCATCAACGCTTCCTGCCAGCTCAGCTTCATGGAATGTACGAGCGTGTAAGTGAAAAAGGCGTTAATCCCCATCCCTGGTACAACGACCATGGGAGACTTTCCGCCAAAAGCCATCAGTAGACAGCCGATCATCGATGTCAGCAGCGTCCCGAGCATTGCCCCTTGAAGAGGAATGCCCGCATCTGCCAAGATAGTTGCATTAACCATAATAATGTATACAACGGAAAAATAAGAAATGGCACCCGCGGCTAATTCCTTTTTCCAATGATGCTCGGGCTTGAAACCGAGACTTCTGGACCATAGCCCATCCTTCATACCAAAACCCTCCAGCAAGTTGTTCAATCTGTTTGCAGTAAGCTGCGTTTTTTCAAAACAAAAAGAGCTGTAGCCTACTGTGACATCAAGAAGTGATGCACAGAACTACAGGTCTTAAAAGTGAAGTGAATACATACTACTGTAATCTATAAATGTACTGTCATGCTACTTTTTCAGCTTACACACCAGCGCGCTCTAACAAATCCTTCACAGCCACACTCACCATGATCAAGCCTGCTACCGGAGGTACAAAAGCATTGCTTGCAGGCGGCTGTTTCGCCTTCCGGATTTCAGGTGCGTTGGCAGGTACAATTTTTTTGGTAATTTCTTCGCGCGGCTTCATTGGCTCCTCATCAGAGAATACAACCTTGACGCCTTTGGTAATGCCTTCCTTGCGCAGCTTGGTGCGGATGACACGGGCAATCGGGTCCATTCTTGTCTTGGAAATATCAGCTACTTGAAAACGACTTGGGTCCATTTTATTCGCAGCGCCCATACTGGAGATCATCGGAATTCCACGCTTCAAGCATTCTTTAATCAAATGAACTTTGTAAATAATCGTATCTGAAGCATCCAGCACATAATCCAGATCGTACTTGAATAGCTCCTCATATGTTTCTTCTGTATAGAACATGTTCAGTGCAATTGCTTCACATTCAGGATTAATCAGCTTCACACGCTCTACCATCAGATCAGCCTTTTTTTGACCTACTGTTGTCGTCAGCGCATGAATTTGGCGATTAATATTGGTAATATCTACGACATCCTTATCAATCAAAATAATGCGTCCAACACCCGTTCGCGCCAGCGCTTCCACTGCAATCGAACCGACACCGCCGATACCCAATACAGCTACCGTGCTATTTTTCATAACCTCCAGCCCTTCCGTCCCGATGGCCAGTTCCGTGCGTGAAAATTGATGCAGCATATGGTAATCCTCCCTCACTGGTTTAAACTCTATGCTGGAACTCCAGCATACAAACCACGAACCCATTATCCATAAAAGGTTAACGGGTTCACGGCATTCTATAATCTATTTACATGCCAACAGATGGCAATTTGCTAAATCCAACGTTTGTCTTAAGCTTTAGGCGCAACAGGCTTCGGAGCAAGACGAATATGAAGCTGATCCAATTGAGCTTGATCCACTTCGGCTGGTGCATCCATAAGCAGGTCTGTCGCGCTGGCTGTTTTCGGGAATGCAATGGTTTCACGCAGATTTGTACGACCTGCAAGCAGCATGACAAGACGGTCAAAACCGAAGGCAATACCACCATGTGGAGGCGTACCATATTCGAATGCATCCAGCAAGTAACCGAATTTATCCTTCACTTCTTCAGGCGGCAGGTTGAGTGCTTTGAACATTTTCTCCTGAACTTCACGTTTGAAAATACGCATCGAGCCACCACCCACTTCGTAGCCGTTCAGCACGATGTCGTAAGCCTGAGCACGAACTTGACCTGGATCTGTGTCCAAGAGGGCCAGGTCTTCTTCCTTCGGACGAGTGAACGGATGGTGCTCCGCTACATAACGTTTTTGTTCTTCGTCATAGCCCAGAAGCGGGAAGTCTACGACCCAGGCAAATTTGAATTTGTTATCGTCGATGAGCCCCAAATGACGGCCAATTTTCAGACGAAGCGCGCCCAAAACATCAGCAACTACTTTTTTATTATCCGCAGAGAACAGCAACAGATCGCCTTCTTCGGCTCCCGTACGTTCTTTCAAGGCTTCGATTTCTTCTGGTGTGAAGAATTTAACGATAGGCCCCTTGAATTCGCCTTCTTTCACTTGGATCCAAGCCAAGCCCTTTGCTCCATAACGCGCTGCGAAAGGACCCAGGTCATCAATGTCCTTACGGCTCCACGTGCCACATCCTTTAGCATTAAGGACTTTAACTTCGCCACCCTTTTCAATTACGGAAGCAAATACTTTCACACCACTGGTTGCCACGATATCATTAACATTTACCAGCTCAAGACCAAAACGCAGGTCAGGCTTGTCAGAACCATACTTGTCCATTGCCTCTGCATGTGTAATTCGTTGGAACGGTGTTTCCAGTTCTACCCCAACTGTTTCTTTAAACAATTTCACCATAAGACGCTCCATCATAGGCAGCAAGTCATCCTGTTGCATGAAGGAAGTCTCAATGTCGATCTGCGTAAATTCAGGCTGGCGGTCAGCACGCAAATCTTCATCACGGAAACAACGTGCAACTTGGTAGTAGCGCTCCAGGCCGCCCACCATCAGCAATTGCTTGTACAATTGTGGCGATTGCGGCAAGGCAAAAAATTCGCCTTCATGCACTCGGCTAGGCACCAGATAGTCACGTGCGCCCTCTGGGGAGCTTTTCGTCAAAATCGGTGTTTCCACTTCAATGAAATCTTCACCGTCCAGGAAGTCGCGGAATACTTTTGCTGCTTTGGAACGCAGTTTCAAAGTCTGATGCATTTCCGGACGACGCAGGTCCAGATAACGGTATTTCAAACGCAGCGACTCGTCAACCTCTACGCCATCTTCAATGAAGAACGGAGGTGTTTTGGATGCATTCAATACTTCGATTTCTGTGACACGCACTTCAATTTCACCTGTAGGCAGGTTCGAATTGATCGTTTCTGCATCACGTTTAACAACGGTACCAGTAACCTCTAGCACATATTCACTGCGAACACGGTCCGCAATTTGCAGTGCGTCACCGGAATAGGCCGGATTAAACACGATTTGTACAATTCCGCTACGGTCACGCAGGTCTATAAAAAGTACGCCCCCTAAGTCACGACGGGTCTGTACCCAACCGTTCAATGTAACTGTTTCTCCGATATGCGCATGAGTCAATGCGCCGCATTGATGACTCCTTTTCATAATACACACTCCTGTTAGGTTTAGTAGTTAATGCTATATGGACAGCCAGAGGGAAACTCCCCCTGACTGATGTTACATCACGTTTTTCATCCTAATTCTTCCACCAACTGATCCAACTTAACGGTACGCTGCTCGCCGGTTTCCATGTTTTTCAGTGCAATTTCACCTTTAACCAGCTCATCGTCACCCAAAATCGCTGTATATCTTGCTTTAAAACGATCTGCTGATTTCATCTGCGCCTTCATTTTACGCCCCAGATAATCTCGCTCTGCGGAAAATCCAGCTTGACGCAACTTGAACAGTTGTTTGGTCACTTCCGTTTCTGCCGCCTCACCCAACGCCACCATATAGATATCCAATGGCTTGGCTTCGTTCAATTTGACACCCTGATGCTCCAAAATCAGCTGAATTCGCTCAAGCCCAATACCAAAACCAATGCCCGGCTGATCCGGTCCGCCCAGATCTCCAACCAATCCGTTGTATCGGCCTCCTCCACCAATCGTGTCAATAGCACCAATTCCTTCGGCTTTGAACTCGAATGCTGTCAGCGTATAATAATCCAGCCCCCGTACCAAGCGCGGGTTCACTGTATATTCCACGCCCATCGCATCCAAATTTTGCTTCACTTTCTCAAAGTGAGTGCTGGATTCCTCATCCAAACTATCCAAAATCGAAGGTGCCCCGCCAAATTTGTCTTGATCGTCTTTACTATCCAGTACTCGCAATGGATTACGCTCGATGCGCGCTTGGCTCTCCTTGGTCAACATATCCTTAATTGGCATCAGGAAGTCCACCAAATGCTGTCGATAAGCAGCACGGCTGGCAGCATTACCAACGGAGTTAATTTCTACCTGTACTCCTTTTAAGCCCAGCTCTCGGCAGAATTGATACCCGAAAGCAATAACTTCTGCATCCAGCGCCGGGTCCATCGCCCCGAATGCTTCAATGCCAAATTGATGAAACTGGCGCTGACGCCCAGCCTGTGGACGCTCATACCGGAACATTGGGCCAATGTAATACAGTTTGGTCACATCCGGCTCACCATACAGTTTGTTCTCCACATAAGAGCGGACAACCCCTGCTGTTCCTTCTGGGCGCAAAGTCATGCTGCGCTTTCCTTTATCCTCAAAAGTGTACATTTCTTTTTCTACCACATCGGTCGTTTCACCCACACCCCGAACAAACAAATTCGTTTGTTCAAACATCGGTGTACGGATCTCACGATAATTAAAGCGGCGGCTAATTTCGCGGGCTTTTTCCTCGACCACTTGCCATTTTTCTACACTTCCTGGCAGCAAATCCTGTGTTCCCGTCGGTTTTTGAAAGGCCATTTACGTATCCCCCCGTCATTATATTTCTTATTTGTGCGCTCTCTACTTACTCCACTTTCAATATAAAACAAAAAATCCCTCGCCCTGTTATTATTAACAGGGACGAGGGATTGTCGTTTACAAATCACCCGTGGTACCACCCACATTCCGGAGTTTACCCAGACCACTGGCATAAAAATGACTCAGTGTCCGTCAGCATTGCACTGACTCCGCTCATACGTATAACGCCCGTAATGCGCAGTACGGCTATTATGCAGGATGGTCTGCTGTGTTTGGCATATGCCATGCATTACTCAGCAAAGATTCCTCATTGTTCGCCGCCTGTTCTCGGGGAGGTCATTCGTCCGCTCATCAAGGGAATTTTTACAGCCTGGAAATTCCTCTCTGCGCTTGTGGGTTCGGAGTACTTGGTCCCGTCATCAAATCATTTTTCATTATTTTATGATTTTAATGAACTGCTTCGACAAAGTCAAGACATTCCCCCTAGAATCAGACAAATAAGTCTTATAAAAAGAAAATAACCTGCGGAAACGGTCCGCAGGTCTAAAAGATATATCAAAAGGGGGTCATGCTGTTATTATAAACAACGAATATTAAGGAATGATGTTTCGAATATTACAATTGTATTACAGCCACTCTAGTGTGGCTAATTTCCTCGTGTATCGACAATCTTGTGATACTCGCTTCCTTTTTAATCCAGCTGCGCCACATATGCACGATTGGAACGGAGCTTATAAATGATCTCATCATAGTCGGCATCATTTACCTTGGCGGACAATACATACCGTAATTCATCATGATCACCGTTAATATACACATCTGTCCCACGGAGCAAACCTCCGTCATGATTCGTTGTTCCGCTCCGATCCTCATTCAGATCCCTTTGGGCTGCGCCATAGTTAACCTCGTCATTCTTTGCATCTGGTAGAATATTTTCGCCATAAGCCCCTGCGGCTGGAATTACCGCACCAGCAGAACCTCCTGTGCTCACAGAGCCAGTATTGTTATAGGGGACCAACGGAATTAAAACCCTCGTCTCGCGACCGAGCGCCTCATCCAGAGCACCTACTTCCAAATGTTCAGTTCTATAAGCCTGAAGCGAAGCTCTGGCGCCCTCTGCTTCATCTTCTGTGCGAAAATAAGCCTGAATCTGTTTAGCCATATCAAATCCTCCTCGTTTGGGAATTGTCCTGGCATAATTTACGGAAGCATTCACGGTTAAATTACAATGCCTTTAACAACTCACGCACAAAAGCAGGCTCATCCTTAGGGGTTCGAGACGTAATAAAGTTACCGTCCACGACCGCCTCTCGATCCTCAAAATGAGCACCTGCGTTAATCAAGTCATCTTTCAATGGAGGATAAGCTGTAATCGTCCGACCTTGTAGCAAATCGGCACTAGCCAAAATCTGCGGCCCGTGGCAGATAGCGCCAATCGTTTTTTTGGACTCATTCATTTCAGTTACAAACTTAAGAACATTTGCATCCAAACGCAGATTTTCCGGAGATGATCCACCAGGAATAACAACTGCATCATAGTCACTTGATTTCACATCTGCAATGGCTTTTTCAATAGTGTAGCTTGCTTTTCCTTGCTTACCGTTCACTTTTTCACCTTGCTTCAGTCCAATAATATCTGCCTCATGTCCAGCCTTTTTCAGCTCATCATAGGGGACCTTCATTTCAGAATCCTCAAATTGGTCAGCCAACAAAAATGCAATTTTACTCATTATCGTTCAGATCTCCTTTCCGGTTATCCTCAGAGCGAGTTTAAAGTTAGGGTTGTTTGTCTATCACGCTTTGTTATTACCCGCTCGATCTGTGTTTATAACAATTTTCAGCAGTGAAAAAGAAAAAGGAGCCATTGGCTCCTCCCTGATTTACTGCTACATAATTATTTTAGATCTCTTAATAGCCGCTTTAGGCAACACGTCGTTAATGCTTTACCAATGAATTCCCGTTGTTACCTTCGTGGCAGGGCACCGCGTCCTGGCTTGTCCATAGCTGTAGCAACATGCTGTAATAACGCATCTGCATTACGGGTAAGGCTGATTGCCTCTCGCATACTCCCAGGATAAAGCAACACCGCGCTTCGATATCCGTCCATTTTTGGGGTCTGACGCATAGCTTCGTCTCTCCTGTCACCCTTAAGGCTTTCCAGATGGCTACTCACCAACCGGGATGACGTTAGGGTCCCTCTAAACGGCTATTTTATTCTCTTCTGCTCAAGTTCTCAGATCATACCAAGAATGGATACCTAAGAACGCTCGCTATCCAAAATCAACGTCACTGGACCCCAGTTGGTCAAGGAAACATCCATCATAGCTCCAAAAATTCCGGTCTCGACCTCCAGGCCCTTGGCTCGAAGCTGACTGTTGAAGAAATCATACAGTTTCTCCGCTTCCTCAGGTTTGGCCGCTCCCATAAAGTTGGGCCTTCTTCCTTTACGGCAGTCACCATACAGCGTAAATTGGGAGACAGACAGAATGGCCCCGCCGACATCCAGAACACTGTCGTTCATTTTGCCTTCAGCATCTTCAAATATACGCAATCCCGCTGTTTTATCCGCCAAATAAACGGCATCGGCTGCCGTATCTCCCTGACCAATACCAACCAGCAGCATTAATCCAGTTCCGATTTTGCCGACCACCTTTTGATTCACCGTTACCTGAGCGTCTTTACAGCGCTGAATAATGATCTTCATCGCCTATCCGCTACTCCTTTACTTTTCCCCTTAAAAGTTGCTCACAGCCGTATCACGGCTTTTACAGCCATCTATGAGCCTTATGCCCAAGATGTATTACAAAAGCTATACAAACCTGTGTGTACACCTAACAAATTTATTGCATAATCCGATGCACGGTGTATACATCCTTCACCCGTTTGATCCGTTCGACAACAGAATGCAAATGATCCGTGTTACGAATAAGAATTGTAATGTGAATCATTGCCATTTTATTTTTATCTGTACGTCCTGTCACGGCCGAGAAGCTAGTTTTGTTCTCAGAAATGGCCTGGAGCACCTCGTTCAGCAAACCATTGCGGTCATGTCCTGTAATCTCAATATCGACGCTATAATTGACCTCAGCTGCTTCTTCCCACTCAACTTCAATCACGCGCGCCTGATCTTCGCCCACACCCGAAGGAATATTCGGGCAATCGGTACGGTGCACAGATACGCCGCGCCCGCGTGTTACGTAGCCGATGATGTCATCACCCGGTACGGGATTACAACATCGTGCAAAGCGAACGAGCAAATTGTCGACGCCTCTGACGCTGACACCGTTGGTCGGTGTTTTTTTCCGTTCGCCCTGCGGTTTGTACTCCTTGACCTCGGTCGTCAGTTCAATTAGCCGCGCCTCTTCTTGTTCCTTGCGCAGCTTCTCTGTCAGACGTGTACAAACCTGCGCTGCGGTTATACCGCCAAAGCCAATCGCTGACAGCATATCTTCAGAATCATTAAAAGAGAACTTTTGTGCCACATCCTGAAGTTTGTCCTCGCTCATCCACACGGATGGCTCAATATCACGCTTTCTTAGCTCACGTTCCAGGCTTTCGCGGCCTTTTTCTACATTTTCCTCACGCTTTTCTTTCTTGAACCACTGCTTGATTTTACTGCGCGCGTGAGAGGACTGAGCAATTTTAAGCCAGTCCTGACTAGGTCCATAAGAGTGCTTGGACGTCATAATTTCCACGATATCGCCAGTTTTTAGACGATAATCCAAAGGAACAATTCTTCCATTTACCTTAGAGCCAATCGTTCGATTTCCAACTTCGGTATGGATACGGAAAGCAAAGTCCAGCGGAACCGATCCAGCCGGCAACTCAATGACTTCTCCTTTAGGTGTAAAGACAAACACAAGGTCTGAGAAAAAGTCCATTTTGAGTGATTCTACAAATTCCGAAGCATCCTTCGCCTCGTTTTGCAACTCCAGAATTTCTCGGAAAAAGGTGATTTTGTCCTCAAAGTTTGTGTTATTTGCCCCGTTGTTTTCTTTATAGGCCCAGTGGGCGGCAATCCCGAATTCAGCAGTGCGATGCATATCCACTGTGCGAATTTGTACTTCTGTAGGCTCTCCATTAGGACCTACTACGGTCGTATGGAGGGACTGATACATATTAGCCTTAGGCATGGCGATATAATCCTTAAACCGCCCTGGCATCGGTTTCCACAACGTATGGATAATCCCCAGTGTGGCATAACAATCTTTAATGTTATCCACAATAATTCGAATCGCCAGCAAATCGTATATTTCATTGAATTGCTTGTTTTTCGTCGTCATCTTTTTAAACACACTGTAAATATGTTTAGGACGTCCAGACAAATCAGCCTGAATACCCATCTCTTCAAGCTTCTCTCTGATACGCTGTATGACATTATCAATAAATTGCTCGCGCTCTGCCCGCTTCTTATGCATCAAATTAGCGATGCGATAATACTGCTGAGGATTCAGATAGCGCAAAGCAATGTCTTCCATTTCCCATTTAATCGCTGAAATACCCAATCGGTTTGCAACCGGACAGAAAATTTCCAACGTTTCATAAGCGATTCGACGCTGGCTTTCTTCCGATTGATATTTCAGAGTTCGCATGTTATGCAGACGATCTGCCAGCTTAATGACGATGACACGAATGTCCTGCGCCATGGCAATAAACATTTTTCGATAATTTTCGTTCTGCTGTTCTTCCTTGGAACGGAACTGGATACGCTCCAGCTTCGTCAGACCATCGACAAGCATCGCACATGTATCGCCAAAATGCTCGCGAATCTGCGCCAAAGACACCGTCGTATCCTCCACAACGTCATGTAAAAGAGCGGCGATAATGGAGATGGTATCCATCTGCATATTAACGACGATATCAGCAACCGCAAGCGGATGCAGAATATAAGGTTCACCGGACTTACGAGTCTGGCCGGAATGAGCCTGCTCGGCAAAATCATAGGCGTCCCTGATGCGGATAAGATCTGCTTCTCTGGTATAGGCTCCGGCCTTTTTAAGTAATTGCTCTATCCCCATTCTGCTCTATTCCGTGTCCTTTCTATGCAAAATGGAACCCGCCGATCAATGTCGCGCAAAGGTTCCCTTTTAAAAGTGATTTCCTACAATTATGACGCTTAGCACGCCACACGTCAACTATTACAGGTTTGGCACTGTCGCATTATTTTGTCACACATGGATAAGTAAAATCAGAATTGTTGTCGAAATGAAACGAATTATATTGAAAAAATTACGAAAAGTAATTAATGTATATAAGAATAATTGAAAGAACTAAGGAGTGAACTGCGTTGCAACGCGAAATTCAAGTTAATGAAAAGCTTCCAGCAGGACCTGGGATCCTGCTCAGCGTACAGCATTTGTTTGCCATGTTTGGCAGCACCGTGCTGGTGCCCAATATTTTCGGCGTCGATCCCGGCATGATTTTGCTCATGAACGGTATCGGAACATTGTTGTACATATGGATCTGCCGTGGCAAAATTCCTGCCTATCTCGGCTCCAGCTTCGCTTTTATCGCTCCCGTCAGTCTTGTGCTTAAAAGTAATCCTGGCAGCAGTGGCTATGCAATGGCCCTGGGTGCTTTCATCGCTACAGGTATTATTTTCTGTCTCGTCGCACTGGTAATCAAGTATGCCGGGACACGTTGGCTGGATATCGTTTTTCCACCGGCTGTCATGGGATCGATCGTAGCCTTAATTGGTCTGGAACTAGTTCCGGTTGCTGCAGGCATGGCAGGCATTATTAATGCCGATCCTACTAAAGCCTGGACGCCAGATCCCAAAACGATCACCCTTTCCCTCGTTACGCTCGGTGTTACTGTTCTGGGTGCGGTGTTGTTTCGCGGGTTTGCCAAAATCATTCATATTCTAATCGGTATCGTGGTGGGCTATGTGCTTGCTTATTTCATGGGCATGGTCAATACACAGGCTATTGCGGACGCTCCTTTGTTCGCCCATCCCGCAATTACTACTCCAACCTTTAATGCCTCGGCTATGCTAACGATTCTTCCAGTTGCTCTGGTCGTCATTGTAGAGCACATTGGTCACTTGCTCGTGACTAGCAACATCGTCGGACGTGAGCTGTCCAAAGATCCTGGTCTCCATCGCTCTCTGCTGGGTAACGGGATTTCTACTGTCATTTCCGGTTTTGTAGGTTCTACACCTAATACGACTTATGGTGAAAATATCGGTGTTATGGCATTAACTAAAGTGTACTCTGTATGGGTTATTGGCGGAGCGGCTGTTATTGCCATCCTGTTGTCCTTCTCGGGTACGTTCTCAGCGATTGTTTCTAATATTCCATCTCCAGTTATGGGTGGCGTATCCTTACTATTATTCGGTGTGATCGCTGCCTCTGGTCTTAGAATCTTCGTTGAGCAAAAAGTTGATTTCGCCAAGCCAACCAACATGCTGCTCGCTACTATCGTGCTTGTTGTGGGAATCAGTGGTACTACGCTCACTTGGGGTGCTGTCACCTTGAAAGGTATGGCATTGGCGACAATCATCGGTATTATCCTGAGTTTGTTCTTCAAGCTGGTTGATGTGCTCGGCTGGTCGAACGATAAAACGCAGGAACCTTTAACTGAAAAAACACCAGATTGATATCTGTTTTTCAATTTTAAAACGCCGCTCCATGTTAGTTATGGATCAACACGCTCAGACTTCTAGACAAGCGTGTAAGTATCCTCTTACATGGAACGGCGTCTTTTTATGCACGGCTTTTATTTTAAAAGAAGATATCACACACGAAAACGGGATACGACCTGATTAAGCGTATCAGAGACACCTGTAAGCGACTTGGCGGAGCTGTCCAGACCTTCCAGATCCTTTAGCTGCCGTTCAGAGCGTTCCGAGGCTTGCCCTGCACGTACAGCTGAAGCTTTTGCAATGTCTGCAAGATAACCAATAGAAGCTGCAACTTCTTCTGAGCCTGCCGACATTTCTTCAGAGGCAGATGAAACCTCCTGCACCTCTATTGCCACCTGCTGAATATCCTGATTCATCGCTATAAAACGTTCTTCCACCTCACGTAAAATAGATACTCCTTCATCCATTTCCAGAGTCCCCTGTTGCATTCCTTCCAAAGCTAATTTGGTTTCTTCCTGCATGGTTCGGATTCGACTCGTAATTTGCTCAGCAGACTCGCTTACGTTAACAGCCAGCTTGCCGATTTCAGAAGCCACCACAGCGAACCCTCGGCCATGCTCCCCAGCACGTGCGGCTTCAATGGAAGCATTCAACGACAACAACTTGGTCTGCCCACTAATTTCCTGAATCATTCCAATAATACTGCCAATTTGGGCGGACCGCTCATTTAACGAGCTTACTACTCTGCCTGCCTCATCCATAGACATTTTCGCTTTATGCATTCCTTGGCTGACCACGTTCAACCGTTCATTCCCTTGTTGTGCTTTATGTTCAATCTCACTGGTAGCCTCGGATACATGCTGTATAGATTCAGCAATACGCTGTATGCCAACAGCCATTTCTTCCATCGCAGTCGCACTTTCCGCTGCTGCGGTCAACTGAAGCTCGGCTCCTTCCTTCACCTGTGCCAGTTCTCCTGCATTATGCTGCGCATCTTTAGTAGCTCCAGAAATCTCTTGGGATATTTTTGAAGATACGCCTGAGATCACATCTGACTCTTCGCTCAAGCGCAATGCCATTCCTCTGGTTGCAACAATCACCTTATTGATCCCATCAGCCATTTGGCCAAACTCATCTTTACGATGATGGGGTAGTTCAACGGTATAATCCCCAAGAGCCATACGGTTGGTCATCTGCCTAATTTTTTTAATCTCTTTGATCATACCTGAATTATTAATCAATAACGCTCCCATAATTAGCAAAATGCCTATAACACTAACAATTAGTAACAGTTTAAGCATTTCATTCGCAGAGCGATTCAAATCTGATTCTGGCAGTAATACGCCGATTTTCCATCCGGTTTGTGGTAGCGTTTCATACATTACCCGATAATTCTCTTGATCAATAGCTACGGAGACTTGTCCAGATGTACCTTTTTGAATAGCTTGTGCTGCTTCCGCATTTATCGTTTTTGTTAACGACTCGCCTGATTTTAAGGACGGGAGACCGGATGACAGAATAGCTCCGTTCTTATCCATCAAGATCGCACTACCTTGAGTACCAAACTTCATTTTTTCAATATACGTTTGGATATTCGTCATGTTTAGGTCGCCTGTAATGATACCTAACAGTTTTCCCTCTCTGTTATAAAATGCTTTCCCCGCAGTAATCATATTGATTTTCAGCTTGCTATCGTAAAATGGCTCTGTGAAATTTATATCTTTACCACGTTCCACGGCTTCTGTATACCAAGGCTGCGTTAAATAGTCATATTGTGGATCGTCATATTCAGTCGATTGCTTGACTAGCTCGCCATCTCTATGCACATATATTGAACGGTATGTCACTCCTGGATCATACGCATCTTTAGCAAAATAAATCCCTAACCCGTAAGTCATATCATTTAATGTCAGCTCTTGTTCAAAGAGTCGTCCATAATCTTCAATGTTCATTTCTGTTCCCACTTGTTCCGCACTCTTAGTCAGCATCGAAACAAGTAAAGCATGACGATCTACGTTAGCTGCAATATCTGCTTTAACCCTCGACAAGGAATGAGCAGCATTTTGGCTTATTTCCGTATCCAGCTTCTGCTTGGCAAAAAAATAAGACAAAAAACTGATTAAAATCAGTGTTATAAGTACTAGCGGAACCAAGGTAGAAAATGTTCGTGCTTGTAAACTCTTAAATTGAAATATACCCAATATATATCCACCTCTGTTTCTTTTTTTAATCTTTATCGACATTTATTTTATTTTTTTATAACTTTTTTCCAATAAAAACCGTGGTAATTCGTGACAATGAGAAAATTCAATATAATCACTGTTAAGCAAAATAGTCCGATGGAGCAACTCTTTAGAGAAAAGAGATGTTCCATCGGACTATTTAGGCAAACCATACATAAATATTTCCCGGGAAACCCCGGTTTCGAAATACTTAATACTTAATTAAGGTGAATACGTCTACGTCAGGCAGCTTTGCCCGTCCGTTGAGATCAGACAGCTCGATAAGAAAAGCAGCCCCTGCCACATTGCCACCAAGTTGGCGTACCAAGTTAACGGATGTAGCGATGGTTCCACCTGTAGCAAGCAGATCATCAGCAATCAGAACATTTTGCCCCGGCTCAATCGCATCCTTATGCATAGCCAGAGTATCCTTACCATATTCCAAACCGTATGCTTCCTCAATGGTTTCTCCAGGCAACTTACCACTCTTACGAATGGGAATAAAACCAACACCAAGCGCATAAGCCAGAGGTGCACCGACAACGAATCCACGTGCTTCCGGACCTGCAATCAAATCAATTTTTAAATCAGATACCAGTTCCTTCATATCGTTGATTGCCTTACGATACAGTTCACCATTTTTCATTAGGGTCGTAATGTCCTTAAAACTAATCCCTGGTTGTGGAAAATCGGAAATCACCCGAATATATTCTTTGTAGTCCAACTTAGTTCCTCCTACTGTAAACTTCTAATTAGTATATACATTTTACAAAACTGCAAGGTAGTATCTCAAGACGCACCCTTCATAAGCGACATGATCCAACTCGTCATCTGGGTGGTGTCTGCATCCAATAAGTACCGCTCCATCTCAGCCATATTATACAATTCCTGATAGCGCGGAGAAGCAGTTAAATCCCGCTTGGGCGGATTGGATACAAAACGAAATTGACCATCTGTACGCGTCAAAAACTCAAGATCCTCGAAGATATCCAGTACTTTGGATAACATGCGTACTGAACAGGAGCACTGCCGGCTAAGAGCAGGTAGCATTGCCTTTTCGTCAATTAGCTGTGTTCCCATTCGGGAAAGCACAATGTAAATACGCTTAAACAGCTCCCTATCGGGGCTTACGAGCCGGCCGCCACGCTCACTGATCGAATGAAGAAGAAATACATTCTCCACATTCTCAAAGGTAGACCATAAGGCATGAAACTGCTCGGGTGTATCTGGCGGCTCCAGTACGAACAGCGACTTCACAAAGTGCTGTGTATCTTTTTGACCCTCACTGGGAGTAACGCTGCCATCTTTATCGTATAGCCATAAGGATTCAGCGCTCACGGAGCTCGATGGCCGAAGCATGGATGACGGATGGATCAACACCGCAACATTATTCTTTCTTTCCTCTAAGCTTGGATGGAAGATCCTCAGCCCTCGCTCCAGTTCGGCAAGAGGGTCCGATACTCCACGATAATCAAATATTTGCGGAGCCTGTACACGAATATCCTGCATCATCAGCTGGAGTGAACGTTTACCGTTCCACTCGTTAATTGATAATTCGCCCAACAGATCTATGTCCGTTTGCTGCTGCAAAAAATCAGCCAAATCGCCACGTCGGAAGGCAATCGCATCCAGCGATAAACCGTTCTGCTCCAGCAATAGCTTCACATGGTTTTTCTCACGTCCCATTTTCCGAGCTTCACGTAATTGAAGTCCCTGTAATACGAATCGTGGAGAAGGATTTCCCATCCCAAAAGGCTGGAGCAATTCCAGTTCTTCAACCACTTGTAAAGATATCTCATCCAGACGGCAGACCATATCGGCCTCAGCTATAGGGATAAAATCTTCCGGTGTCAGAATGGAACCTGCATAGCGGTTTAGCCGCTCTTCGAATAATTCCAGATGGTCACGGGACAGCGTCATCCCCGCTGCCGAAGGATGTCCACCAAAATGCTCCATAAGCTCATGACAATCTGTAAGAGCACTATAAATATCCAATGCAGGAATAGAACGAGCAGAGCCTTTGCACATGCCTGTCTCCGTATCTATGCCCAGAATAATGGTCGGACGATAATAACGATCCAATAGCTTGGATGCCACAATTCCGACGACACCAACATTCCAGCCCTCACCAGCCAGAACAATAACAGATGGAAGCTTGCCTCCATTTAGTTTGGATGCTAATTGCTGCTCGGCTTGCTCCACAATGCGTTCGACCACTTGTTGACGCTCACGATTGAGCAGATCCAGTGCATGCGCAAGTTGATCTGCTTCCTCCTCTTTTTCTGTCGTCAGCAGAGAAACCGCTCGACCCGCATGATCTAGACGCCCGCTCGCATTAATCCGCGGAGCCAATGCAAATGCGATGTTGACCGAAGTCACTGTGGATATCTCCACGCCCGCTACATGAAGCAACGCTCGAATCCCTGGAAATGCGGAGTTTCTCATGGATTGAATCCCTCTACGTACTATCGTCCGATTCTCACCATGTAGTGGCATCAAATCAGCTACCGTACCAATAGCAGCGATTTCGAACCATTCCTCGGGTACTTCACTCAACAGCGCCTGAGCTAGCTTCAGGGCAACACCAACGCCTGCAAGACCTTTAAATGGGTAGGGACAATCCGGTAACTTCGGATTGATCAAAGTATAAGCCTCGGGAAGCACAGCAGGCGGTTCATGATGGTCAGTCACAATCACATCGATACCTAAGGAAGTCGCATAAGCAATTTGCTCTACTGCACTAATTCCCGTATCCACTGTAATGACCAGCGTAACTCCCTGCTGATGTGCCCAGTCCAGAGCATGATTGTGCAGACCATATCCCTCATTGGAACGATGGGGGATGTAAATATCATAAGATGCCTTCAGAAAACGCATAAGCTGAATCATCAATGATGTACTGGATACGCCGTCCGCATCATAATCGCCATAGATTAATATATGCTCGCCACGCTCCAGAGCCTGGCGAATTCTCGGCACGGCCTCTTTCATGCCAAGAAGCAGAAATGGGTCGTGTACATCGTCCACACTTCCGTACAAAAAGCGGTTTGCTTCCCCGGCCGTAGTGACGCCCCGGTTCACTAAAAGCCGGGACAACAATGGTGAAATCCCCAGCTCTTCTGTTAACGGCTGAGCCGCTTCCAGGTCAACATCCGGGGTCTTCCATCTGTACTGCGAATGAAGCAATCCTATTCACCTTTCTTTCATAGTCGGCCTGCCTTATTGAAGCAAGGACGACGCATCATTATCAGGCAGTTCATGATTGGATTTATAAGGATACCCGGCTTGGTAAGAAATGAACTGCATTTGTACATGAGTCACCTGTGGAAAACGGGCTAACAGTAAATTTTTGGCTCGATCGGCAATTTCCTGCGCTTCCTGCACCGTAATCCGCGGGTTAACACTTATCGTTACATCCACTGTTATGAAATGGCCCGTTTCCTGAGCATGTAAGTGTTCAACCGTTACAATACCATATACTCGTTGAATCGTCTCCATAAAGCGCTGGGAGTCTTCCTCCCGCAAGGGCTGTGCAGGTGCCTGATAAGCGGTATTCATCACCATCAGATATCCTTTACGCAGCACCAGACAGGCTACCAGCAAAGCTGCAGTTGGATCAAGATACAATAATGCAGGCCATCCCATTGCTTCGCCAGTCATTGCACCGATCATACCGATCAATGCAATCAGCGATGCATACAGCGAGTACCGTTCATGGTTAGCGTACCGATCTGCTTCCGCTTTATGGCCATGTTTAATCGAATAGCGATATTGAAACTGAAATAACGCTTCTCTCAACATCAGGGCAATTAACACGGTAATTAAAGCATACAGACCGGGAGCCTGCGGTTCCGAACTGCTTAATGAACGAACGGCAGAAATACCTAGCTGAAGTCCGCTCATCAGCACTAAAATAGCCAGCACCACAGATATGACCGTCCGAACTTTTTCACCGTTCCGCAATCGCGCCAGCATTCCGTGATCTGTACCACCCTTGGAAAACAGCATCTCCTGCAAACGGGAAGCACTATCCGCAGCCGTGTGCAGTGCATCCCCCATCAACGCCTTGCTGTTTGCCGCATAACCGACGGTTCCCTTTAGAACAGCCAGCGCGAGATTACCTACAATCCCGCTCAACGCCGCAGTTTCTAATGATCGGCTGCGTTCGCTATTCACAACGTTTCCCCCTCAATCCTGAACTAACCATTTCCCGATAAAGCTCCAATCCAATATAACCGAATTCTTAAAACTAAACCTTCTACAATCAGGTGTTTCACTATTAGCCACAGCATAAGGTAAATCTTAAAACCTTAGAAAACCGCGCCCAAGCAGACGCGGCTTTCTCTTTAATTTATACTACTGGTATTTGCGTAACTTAAGACTTTGCAGTTTTGGCTGCTCCACCAGCTGTCGGGGTCTTTTGTTTCCCCTTCAAAGCTACCCACAGCGGGCTGGCAATGAAGATGGAAGAGTAAGCACCGAACAGCAAACCGATCACCATCGCAAGCGAGAACATCCGAATGGATTCGCCGCCAAATATGAATAGACAGACGGACGCAATAAACACTGTAAACACAGTTGCGAGTGAACGCGTCATTGTTTGTGCAATACTGTGATCGACTACTTGCTCCAAATCAGCTCTGGACTTTTTCTTTGCAAATCGCAGGTTTTCCCGAATACGGTCAAAAATAACGACGGTATCGTTAATGGAGAAACCGACAATCGTCAGAATGGCCGTAATAAAGGTCAAATCGACCTCAAGTCGGAAAATCGAGAAAATACTGATGACAAGAAACGCATCATGCAGCAACGAAACAATTGCAGCAACCGCAAAACGCCATTCAAACCGGATCGAAATGTAGATAGCAATGGCCACAGAGGCTAGCAAAACCGCCCAAATTGCATTTCGCTCCAGCTCTTGCGCCATTTCCGTATCCACCGTATTGACCTCAAATGATGCCTTTGGATCAAGCTCTTTGTTAAAAGAGGTTTTGAAATCATTCACTTGCTGATCCGTCAACACTTGTGAAAACCGAATGCCGAAGCGCTCTTTACCTGGTGTGTAATCGACTTCTTTGCCGATTCCCTTCTCGTCCAATAAACCTTGGATTTGCTCCTGTGTAACTGCCTTAGTCAAATTAACATCCACGTTGGAACCGGAACGAAAATCAACCCCGTAATTCAAACCGAATATCGACAAGCTCAAAATACCAAGCAATGTGATGATAATCGAGAATGTATAAAACCACTTGCTCATCTTGACATATTTGTAGTCCCAATTAAAGCGCACTGATATCACTCTCCTTCACACCAAAATACTTGGCCTTCTTCACAGCATCCGCTTTAACTAGCAGATTGAGCAAGAAGCGCGAGAAGAAGATATTCGTCAAAATACTGACGACAATATCAACGATGAGCACGAGAGCGAATCCTCGAACGGAGCCTGTACCCAGGCCAAACATGACGGCTGCCGCTATAATTGTCGTAATATTGGCATCCATAACAGTACGGAACGAGGCCTTACTGCCTGCAATGACAGAGGAGCGAATCGTTTTGCCTGACTTGATTTCTTCTTTAATCCGTTCATACGTTATGATATTGGCATCGACTGCCATCCCGATCCCAAGCACGAATGCAGCAATACCTGGAAGTGTAAGCACGAAGCCGCCCAAATAGAAGATCGCAAGCACCAGCCAGGTATGAACGATGAGACAGAAGCTAGCTATCAGTCCCGGGACACGGAACATTGCAATCATAAAGATCAGAATGATGACCGAGCCGATCAAACCAGCACGGATCGTCTGATCCAGTGACAGTTGACCCAGTGTAGCTCCTACACTCTGAGAATATTTTTCCGTCAATTTAAGCGGAAGAGCACCCAGGTTGATCGTATCTGCTAGCTTGTTCGCTTCATCACGTGTGTAGCTACCTGTAATCGAAGCACTGCCATCCGTCAATTCACTACGGACTGTAGGTGCAGACAGCAATTCATCATCCAGGAAAATAGCCAACTCTTTATTCATAAGTCGCTTTGTGATTTCTGCAAATTTGGCTTTGTCTTTTACTTTAATACTAATCTCAGGTTGATTCAGTTGGTCATAGCCTACAACAGCGCCATTCTCCACAAAATCATTACCACGGAGCTCAATTTTGCTGTATTGACCCGGCTTTTTAGCATCTGCTGCCGTTGCACTACGGAAGGTTAACTCTGCGGGCTTTTTCAGCATGGAGCGGACTTCTGCCTCATTAGAGACACCAGCAAGCCGCACGCGAATACGATTGGTGCCCTCCGTTGTTACTTCCGGCTCAGTCGTACCAAGCGCATTAATCCGTCTCTCCAGACTTTGTGCTGTCTGTATCAGAGACTGGCTGGTTACACGTTGCCCGGCTTCCAAAGGCTGGGCTTCATATAAAATTTCAAAGCCTCCCTTTAAATCGAGGCCTAGTTTTAAACTTTTTAGTAGGCCCGGGCTTGTCCCGACCATAACACCAGTAGTTATGAGCACGACCACGATGAAACTTAGAATTCTCTTCATTCCGTCCCATGTTCCCCTTTCATTCTCAATATTCCTATTATAGCTACCCCTCAAAAAGCAGTCAATTTGAACGCAAAAAAAGACCCCCTTCTATTCGAAAGTGGAGCCCCGTAATGCGGACATCGTCAAATAGTTCATAAAGCTCGTCGCTTTAAGGGAAAGTATATCGTTAACGAGCTTGTGCAGCGGAGGAATACCCTCCTTTTCATATTTATGGCTGACGCAATTCCACACGTCCTTACTGGTGACATGTTCATAGCCTACGAGAATCAGCTCGTCTGCCTTACTTTGACAGAGTATCTCAATTGCGTCATCCCAATCCTGCTCATCCAGCTCTTCCATACCCACGATGGTCGTTCCTCCTCCCAGCGACTATCGGTTCCGCAGATCAGCAATTAGCGGGGTTATTGACTGCTTTATAGAACATTTCTGTCCTGATCTTGGAAAACCCTTCTTTTCGTCGAAAAATAGCCGTAAATCAACAATATATGCATTCATTTCGCTCGTCAATAGCAGAATTCACCACTCTCCCTCTTGTAGTCTGGATCACCTTGTTTCTAAACTGAAAAGCTTGTCATGAACATGGACAGGTCCAGCATATCTTCTAAGGAAACACATAGACGCAGAATTTCATTTTGGGGAAGAGGGAGTTGCGATTGAAAAAGCAGACATTCATTCATGGAGCAATTATTTTATTGGCAGCGGGAATCATCAATCGGCTACTGGGTTTTATTCCCCGAATCGCACTCCCGCGTATCATCGGCCCCGAAGGAGTCGGCTTGTACCAGCAGGGGTATCCCTTTTTTATTGTACTAGTGACTCTTATTACTGGGGGCATCCCTCTTGCGGTAGCCAAGCTTGTAGCTGAAGCTGAAACGGCGGGGCAACCCGAGATGTCACGGCGTATTTTGCACACTAGCTTGCGCTTCACCATTACACTCAGCCTGATCGCCATGGCAATCTGTCTTGTGTTTGCACCTTGGATCACAAGCCATCTCCTGACCGACAGCCGTGTGTATTATACATTCGTAAGTATGAGCCCAATGATTGTCATTGTTGCTGTTTCCTCAGCTTATAGGGGCTATTTTCAAGGAAAACAAAATATGATTCCTTCCGCAAGTTCCTCCATTGCGGAAACCGTCATGCGCATTTTTTGCGTCATTTGGTTTGCTTACTTGTTACTTCCTTATGGTGTAGCCTACGCTGCTGCAGGTGCCATGCTCGGTGCTTTGGCGGGTGAATTCATTGGCATGGTTGTGCTGCTGTGGCAATATGCCTGGAACCAGCGAAAAGATCACATTCTTCAACCAAAGGCCCCTTTAACCCCAAAGGTTCATACCGAGCAATTATCCGTTTTGTCACGTCTTATGTCGATATCCGTTCCCGTTACTGCTGGAAGGCTTGTCGGTTCCTTATCTTATTTGCTCGAATCTATCTTATGCATGCGTAGCCTCGCCGTAGCAGGCATTGCAACTGGCGTGGCAACCGCACAATATGGGGCCATGCAAGGCATGGTTATTCCTGTGTTATTACTACCAGGGGCCCTTACCAGTTCGCTGGCTGTTTCACTCGTGCCTTCGTTATCCGAAGCAGCAGCGAAAGGGCATATTACTGCCATTCACAAACGTTTGCATCAATCGCTTCGACTTGCTTTAGTCGCAGGAGCTCCATTTGCCGTAATTATGTATGTATTAGCAGAGCCGCTGTGTCTGCTGCTCTACAATAACGGCGATATTGCAGGCATGCTTAAACTCATGGCCCCCTTTGCACTTTTTATGTACATTCAGGCCCCTCTTCAGGCAGCACTTCAGGCGTTAGACCGCCCTGGAAGTGCCTTATTGAACACCTTTATCGGAGCCATTATCAAAATTGTGCTGATTGTATGGCTTGCTTCTCAGCCTCAGTACGGTATCTACGGAGCTGTCATCGCCATCTGTATTAACAGTGCTATCGTTACCCTCCTACATGGCTTCAGTGTCAGCAGACTGCTTCGCTTTCGTGTACGTTTACTTGACTTCTGGAAAACCGGGATGGGCATGATCATTATGGCGGCAGCGGTATTATATACCTACAGACATTTAACGATTTTCGATCAAATGTGGCTCCAATTTATGTTTGCCGCAGGCTTGGGAATTATTCTCTACCTTTTCCTGATGACCTTGATCAAAATGATCGACTGGGACAACCTCACACGCATTCCAATACTGAGAAGATGGTTTAAAGCATAAAAAAAGCTAATCCAAAGATTCTCCATAGGCCGGTGGTGTAATATACACATCCCCTCTATGGTTGACCGAGCATAAGAAAACATCCTTAAAATCTTTGTGACCCTTCGCTTGAATCTGATTTTTAAGCCAAAAACGGTTCATATCCATCCGTTCCAAATTTCGATCCAGCACCTTGCCGTCCATAATTAATGGAATCGGTAGTCCCTCATATCTAAACTTTCCACCGATTTGTGGAGAAGGGTGGACTTTATTTTCCTGTTGTTCTTTGCTTATCAAATCATTTTTGTTTTGTTCCTGCTTTATTTTTTCATGTTTAGCGCCATCGTAAATATCCTTGTCAATCACCGTAAGTTTACCTGTTGTTTCCAAAATGACATATTCAACCTCATCCAAACTTTCTATATTTTGTTCACGAAGTTGTAACAGCAAGTCATCTAAGTTGTAACGTTGCTTCGCCATTTCGTCCTTGTTTAGTTGTCCATTTGAGTACAATACACTGGGCCTACCATCAAATAGTAAGCGCAGACGCCGACTTTTCAGACTGAAATAGGAAATTCCGATTTGCAAAATTAACAGCACTCCTAAAGGAATCAGCCCTTCATAAAGTGGACGTTTTATATCCTCCAGGCTGAATACAGCAATTTCCGCAATCATAATGGATATGACGAGATCGAAAACAGACAATTTTCCGATCTCCCTTTTACCCATCAAGCGCATCACCAGATATACAATAAAATACATGAGCAGCGTCCGAAAAATATGAGCAAAAATATCGTGACTCAACTAGGTTCGCCTCCTCTCCTGTACTTGCGACAAGACATTAGTCGTTCATTGTACACGTATTCTGACCGTTCCTCACTTGGCTCATACAAAAAACAAAAGGCTAAATTATTGAAATAAAGAGAAAGACTGCTTACGACATGGTACTAACCCGGGAAGCTTGGCCATAGAATGATAATAGTTCAAACCTTGGTACAGGAGGAATTATCCATGGAGCTCATTCGCCGCTGGTGTTCGTTTCGTCTGGCCCATCCCATTTTATCCGGCTTATTTTATGCCTTTGCATGGATGCTGTTTGGCGCATTGATTCTTTCAATACTCTTGTGGATGACACAGATGCAAGAACAGGACTTATCATTGTATACGTACATCGTCCACGCATTCGCCATGCTATCTGGTGGCTTCGTCGCCGGTAAAAGATCCACGAACAAAGGCTGGTATCAAGGCGGTATTACAGGCATTCTGTATGGACTAATCGTTCTTCTGGTCGGTTTTTTGGCATTGGATGCAGGCATGAATGGTAAAGACCTGCTGCACTTAGGAATCGCGTTTGTTATAGGAGCAGGTGGCGGGATGTTTGGCATTAACTTTAGTAAGTAAGTCAACATGTATGTAACACAAAAAAAACCGAGCCTCCTCAAAGGCTCGGTTTTTGCATAACAATCGCATTTTACGATTTAGAAACAACTTCCTCAGATGCAGTGTCTTTTGCAATCGCATTACTAATTGCACTGCGGTCAAAGGTCAGCTTCGTCACATCGTTCACACGCAAAACAACCACATCGTCCGTAATCTCCACAATTGTACCGTGAAGTCCTCCGATTGTAATTACTTTATCTCCTTTTTTCAAAGCTTGAAGCATCGATTGACGCTGCTTTTGTTTTTTCTGATTCGGACGAATCAGCAAGAAATAGAAGATTACAAACATCAGAGCCAGTGGCCAGATCATTTGAAAAAGTCCGCCAGCTCCACCAGGTGCAGCCGCAGCTGTAGCAAAATGAAACACATTAAATCCCCCTTTCGTATACTCTCCCCTAAAACTTAAAAACCTTTATCATTATCATGAAGACCGTACTGCTCAAAAAATTCATCGCGGAAATCAAGCAGCCTGTCATCCATAATCGCTTGTCTGACATTACGCATCAATTGTATTAAGAAATGCAAGTTATGATACGTTGTCAGTCGGAGCCCGAAGGTTTCATCTGCTTTAATTAAATGTCGCAAGTAAGCACGTGAATAATTGCGACAAGTGTAGCAATCACAAGCCGGATCAAGCGGGCCAAAATCGCTTGCATAATTCGCATTCCGAACAACAAGACGTCCTTGACTTGTCATCGTTGTCCCGTTGCGAGCAATTCGGGTTGGAAGTACACAATCGAACATATCCACACCACGAATGGAGCCTTCAATCAAAGCATCCGGCGAACCAACGCCCATCAGATAGCGTGGTTTGTTAGTAGGAAGCAGAGGAACCGTGTAATCGAGCACTTCATACATCAAATGCTTAGGTTCACCTACACTCAGTCCACCAATAGCATACCCCGGGAAATCCATGGAAGTCAAATCTGCCGCACTTTGCTTACGCAGATCTTCATGCATGCCTCCTTGTACAATGGCGAACAGCCCTTGATCATGTGGACGCGCATGTGCCTCCAAACAACGCTCAGCCCAACGGCTGGTACGCTCTAGTGACTTTTTCACGTATTCATACTCAGCCGGAAACGGTGGACATTCATCGAAGGCCATCATAATATCCGAGCCAAGCGAGTTTTGGACTTCCATCGCCACTTCCGGAGAAAGAAACTTCTTATCTCCATTTAGATGAGAGCGGAAATGAACACCTTCCTCTGAAATCTTACGCATTTCACTTAAGGAAAACACTTGGAATCCGCCGCTGTCTGTTAAAATAGGACGATCCCAATTCATAAACTTGTGCAGTCCGCCCGCTTCTCGGATAATATCATGACCAGGACGAAGAAACAGATGGTACGTATTACTCAAAATAATATGAGCATCCATCGCTTTCAGTTCCTCAGGGCTCATCGTTTTAACAGTTGCTTGAGTTCCCACGGGCATAAAGGTTGGAGTCTCAATAACTCCGTGAGGCGTGTGTACACGCCCAAGACGTGCTCCTGATTGCTTGCAGGTCTTAATATGTTCGTATCTTATTGCTGGTGCCATATTTTCTCTACCATCCTTAATTAATAAATGAACATAGCGTCCCCGAAGCTAAAGAACCGATATTTTTGGTCAATCGCCTCCTGGTAAGCATGCATAATATTCTTTCTGCCAGCCAGTGCGCTGACCAGCATAACCAAGGTGGACTTAGGCAAATGAAAATTCGTAATCATTGCATCCACCACACGGAATTTATAGCCTGGATAAATAAAAATCTGTGTCCAGCCACTGCTGGCCTGTAGTACACCATCTACGAAGTTATTGCCCACCGTCTCCAGCGTTCGGCAACTGGTTGTTCCCACTGCCACGACTCTTCCGCCGCGCGCCTTGGTTGCATTGAGTACATCCGCCGTTTCCTGTGACAATGAATAGTATTCTTCATGCATGACATGCTCTTCAATCGTATCCACCGACATCGGTCTGAACGTCCCTAAACCGACATGAAGTGTGATAAAGGCAACCGTAACGCCCTTCTCTTTAATCCGGTCCAGTAATTCTTCGGTAAAATGTAACCCTGCCGTTGGAGCCGCAGCAGAACCTTCATGCCGAGCATAAACGGTTTGATACCGCTCACGATCATCCAGCTGTTCCTTAATATACGGAGGAAGCGGCATCTGCCCTAAGCGATCCAGGATCTCCTGAAAAATACCATCATATGAAAATGAAAGTACCCTTCCGCCCATATCTCCTTCTTCCTCAATAACTGCCTTCAGCTCATCACCGAAAACAATAACAGCTCCCTTTTTCAGCTTTTTGCCGGGTTTCACCAATGCTTCCCATCGGTCTCCCTCCAGTTGTTTAAGCAGCAAAACCTCGGCCTTAGCCCCGGTGTCTTGCTTGATGCCAAACAAACGTGCAGGAATTACTCTGGTATCATTCAGAACCAGCGTATCCCCTGGCTGAAGATACTGCACAATATCCGAAAATGTATGATGTCCCACTTCACCGTTGTTTTTGTTTAACGTCAGTAATCTAGAAGCGGTCCGCTCAAGCAAAGGCGTCTGTGCAATTAATGTTTCAGGTAGTTCAAAATCGTAATCGTTTACGTTCATATATTGGTCAGTCCTTAACTATATCCACATTTTTGTAATAGTGTTGCAAAATTTTCTTGTAATCATACCCCTGCTCTGCCAATCCATTGGCCCCCCATTGTGATAAGCCCAAGCCATGACCATTCCCTTTACCTGTAAAAATAAAGCTTTGCGTTTTGTCGATGACTCGTGCATGGCGATCTTCATTCATGACGACCACCCCGTTACCACTTGAAGTGCTGCTGCCAGATGCCGACAGAATTTGGGTGCCTTGTGTGCCGCTTACATGAGTAGTAGCTCCATCAGCGCCTAATACAGTATAACTGCCGGTACTCGCAATATCAAACAGTGTGCTCGGTAGCCCCCCCATCGCTGATCGATACATGTCCGGATACTTCACTTTTAGGGGAGTTCCATCTGCTTCAATCTCCAATACTCGCCCTGACGGACCCCTTTTGGTAACATCAAGGTGATTAACAGAGGACGGTACTGTGCCAGTTATTTTCCCTTGCAAGGACTTAGCAATTTGAGCTGCTGTAAAGGGCCCTCTAACCCATGCATAGTCTCCGGATTGAGGCACCTTTTCCAGAACAATCATCTCTTCACCCGGCTGCGCCTTTGCTACGGGTGTAACCGTTGATTGGATTTGAGGAATAGGACGCACATTTGTATTTTCCGCAGTGACGGTGATTTTGTCTAACCCCGCTTCTGTGACTCCCTCCAGCTCCTTAGCGTTATCCTCGCGGATATAACCTGTCTTGCCATTGGAGAGAAGTACATGATACCACTCCTGTGCTCCTTTTTGCGCTGAGGTATCTCCTGAGCTGTCCACGCTCGCAAACGCTTCGCCACCACTATTCCACACTTCGGAAGCATCTGCTGTAACACCACCCGCATTAGAGGAGAATACAGCTTCGACCACTTTGCCGCCACTCTTAATAACTTCACCAGCTGTTGCATCTACAGCCTCGTTGACATTTGCATGTTCTGAGCTCTTACCATTGTAAGCTTGGCTTAGCGTGCCATCTACCACATTGCCGATCTGAAACCGATTGCCTTGGGCAAGCGCATAACTGCGAGCCGCTACCGCTTGAGCCTTAAGCGCTTCAGCTGGCCATGAGGAATAGACTTCTGCTCCAACTACGGAATACAAATACTGCTCCAAAGGGACTCCATTCACAAGCGCCAGCTGTCCTGACGATATGCCAATCTCCATGTCGCCGCGATATGTACGCTGTGACCTTTCGACCACTTGGATTCCATTATTACCGCCGTTGACAATTATCTTGCTATTATTAGAGCCACTTAGCATGTAATGAGGCATCACCTGTGAGCCTGTCGTTACTCCTGCTTCCTGTCTTAGGATAAGACCAGTTTGAGTAGTATTCACTTTGGAAAGGGTGAGTCTAGGCTGCTTGCTCTCCAGCTCTGTTTTCAAGGCCGACAGCTTACTGTCATTACTTTCTTCTCCAACCCATACAGCATACTGGCCTCTTGATTGAATTACAGTAAAAGCATCAAAACCTGCGGCAGCAATTGTCGTGCGAACGAGATTAGCCTCCTGCTCGCTTCCGTAGCTTCCCGTCGACCAATGTTTGTTTCCCTTAACTTCGGCCTGCGCTCCGGTTGCTGAGGAAATCCGTTGCACGGCAGCCTGTGCCGACTGTTCACTAGCATATAATCCCGCATACACTTGATAGACAGAGCCACCGTTTTTTGAACCAATAAAAACAGTAGGTTTATCATTAGTCTTTTGCAGAGCTTGAGCCGCTTTTATCGCAGCCGCTTCATTTCCTTCAAGCACCTTCACTCGATAGCTGTCTACACTAAAACGAGCCGTACTGTCTGGCAGTCCCATCCAAGCCTGAAAGCTGCCCCCACTGTTCTGTCCGACACTCAGGCTCCCTGATGATTTCAAAGTTACAGCGGGAACTGTCGCTTTATATTTGCTGCCTAGATCCGCAAAGATCACTACACGAATATCCTCTTGGGCGGCAGCAGCCTGAACAGCTGAAGGCCAAGGTATGCAAGCTGTAGCTAATACCATAATCAAAGCTGCTCGTTTGAGCCGGCCTGTCCACGCTCCGAAATTTTTATTTCGGTTCAATGTATCTCCACTCATTTCTAGCTCCCCCAATTCTAGCTGACTAGCACTTATATTACATGATTTATCGGGATCTCGACCCGCGTCTATCCCTTTAAATACATCGGCGGAATAAACTAAAATTTGAACCCGCTTGAATCGGACTTATACACTTCTTAGCTCAATTCATCTGTCTAATCCACTTCATATCGTCATACTTACGAATAACACTCAATGATTTTTAAAAGTGCACTATAATTTCCTAGTCACCGTGGGTCTGTTGGCATAGGAATTCCAAGGTGAGCATATGCCGCCGGAGTCACCGTTCGTCCGCGAGGTGTTCTTTGTAAAAGGCCAATTTGTAACAAATAAGGCTCGTACACATCTTCAATCGTCTGGCTCTCTTCACCAATGGTCGCAGCAATGGTGTCCAATCCTACAGGTCCGCCTCGGAATGAATGAATCATAGCCTTAAGCATTTTATGGTCAATTTCATCCAGCCCAAGTGGATCTATTTGAAGTCTCTTTAGTGCCTCTGCAGCCAACTCTGAATGAATAATACCGTCTCCGGCAACTTGGGCAAAATCACGTACCCTTTTTAACAGTCGGTTGGCAATCCGCGGTGTCCCCCGTGAACGCAATGCGATTTCCTCCGCCGCATCCCCGACAATCTCGATTTCCATAATATCCGCATTCCTAGACACGATGTAAGCCAGCTCGTCTGTCGTATAAAACTCTAATCGACTAATAACGCCAAATCGGTCACGCAATGGCGCAGAGAGCAACCCAGCGCGTGTAGTAGCACCTATAAGAGTAAAGGGCGGTAAATCCAAACGAACTGAACGTGCACTTGGGCCTTTGCCAATCATAATGTCCAGTGCAAAATCTTCCATCGCCGGATACATGACTTCTTCCACTGTACGGTGAAGGCGATGAATTTCATCAATGAACAAAACATCACCCTCTTGAAGGTTGGTCAGCAATGCTGCCAAATCTCCCGGTCTTTCAATTGCAGGACCTGAAGTTGTACGTAAATTAACCCCTAACTCATTGGCGATAATGTTAGCCAAAGTGGTTTTACCCAATCCGGGCGGTCCGTACAACAATACATGGTCCAACGCTTCTTTACGCATCTTGGCCGCTTCAATATATACTTTCAGATTTTCCTTGACCTGATTTTGCCCGATATATTCATTTAGATAACGGGGGCGAAGGCTTAACTCCGCCGTCTGGTCTTCCATCATCAAATTGGCGGAAATAATCCGGTCATCCACAATCCATCGCTCCTCTTTTTACCAGATTTCTATTCACGGACAACAGCGTCCTATCCGGCAAACAACAGTTGCAAAGCCCGTTTCATCAAAATGTCGGCAGAATCATCAGGTTTCGCATCTTTCTTCATTTTGCTCCATACCTTATCTAACTCAGCATCCGTGTAACCGAGTGCTTTAAGCGCTTCACGCGCCTCACTCCAGTACGAACCTTCGCCTTCTTCTACAGCAGGCTCCGCAAACAATCCGGTAGCCATTCCTAACGCCCCAATACCGTCCAGCTTGTCTTTTAAATCTAGAATCATACGTTGTGCCGTCTTTTTACCGATCCCCGGTAATTTGGTGAGAAATGTGATATTCTCCTGATAAATCGCCGTCACCACATGCGCAGGCGTACCGCCTCCCAAAATACCAAGAGCCACCCGTGGTCCAATACCAGACACATCGATCAATTTACGGAATAATTGCTGCTCCTCACGGGTTGCAAACCCAAACAGTAAAATAGCATCTTCCCTTACATGATGGTGAGTGTAAATAACCACCGGTCCTTCCGTTTTGGCGAAGGCGTAAGGATTCGGACAAAATACCCGATACCCTACACCCTGCACATCCAAAACGACATATTCATTTTCCAAGTGAGCTACAGAACCACGCAAGAAATCTATCATTTTCGTAATACCTCATTTAATTTTGAATTTAGTCCATAGGAATGCGCATGACAAATAGCCACTGCCAAAGCATCCGCTACATCATCCGGTTTGGGCACAGCCTGGAGCTTTAGAAACATTCTAACCATCTCCTGTACCTGCTTCTTCTCCGCCTTGCCATACCCTACAATAGCCTGCTTTACCTGCATGGGCGTGTATTCCCCTATAGGCAAATTACGTTGTTTGGCAGCCAGTACCAGTACCCCACGTGCCTGGCTTACAGACATAGCCGTTGTAACATTGCGATTAAAAAAGAGCTTCTCCAATGCTACCGCATCTGGCTTATACTTATCAATTAATTGCAACATGCCTTCATACACGTGAAGTAGCCTGTCTTCTTCAGGTGTGTGTGCCTCCGTCTGGATACAGCCATATTGCACAGGAACCACCTTACTACCAACCTTGTCTACAAATCCGAAGCCCACAATGGCAATACCCGGATCAATTCCTAGAAAACGCAACAAAATCTCTCCCCTATCGCGCAAACATGGCGTAACTAACCAACAGTCAGTACTATCGTCAATATAAATGACCAAATCCCATATAAAGCGAACATATGTGTCGTTCTTTTCATTATAACAAAACTTTGTATCTAATAGAGGAAAAAGTTTAACCATGAGAGAAAACATAAAAAGAGACGCTACAAGCCTCACCTCATGGGCAAAGCCTAACGTCTCGTACTTGTAATCAATAATGCTGCTTTAATACCCTCTGTGTTCGCTCCACTGCGAAGTCACTAAAAGTGGAGATTACACTGTTATACTCATTTATATCCTGTACACGGATTCCCTGCTGAAGTTGTTTATATACCCCTTCCGGCAAGGCCGTCTCCATAGACCCTATATCCAATTGAAAAAAAGTACGAATTACTTTTTCCTTTTTAGGCAGCCCTTCAAACAGTGTAAGCTGTCCATCAGTGCTTAAGCCCATATATGCACGCTCTTTGCATGACTCCGACAAATCTTCCACTCTGCGCTCCAGCCACACTTCTCCTTTAGTATTAAGCCGTCCCTTCCAATCGGGATGTTGCTTCAGCAAACTTTCCAGTTGTTGTGAACTTAACGTTCCCAAGGAAGTGGTCTCCGTACCACATACGTAGGTAGTTAACAAATGGGTCTTCCTGCTTATACCGGAAGCATGAATACTTTGCAATAGCTGCATCTGCGAGGAGCGGTCTTCGGTAGAAGTATAATTTGGTGACTCCTCCTCCATCTCTGCCATAACGGGAGTAGCCAGTGGTTGCCACAGCATAGCCTGCATATGATTCGAAAACAGAATACCCAACCCTGCCAGTAAGCAAGCCGCACCCAAAATAGTACATGCCCACACTGTTCTTCTCCACTGTTTCCAGCGCCGTTTCATCTGTTTTTTCCAACTTAATCGCTTCACAGTAATCCCTTCCGTCCCACTTTTTGTGTTAGTGTGACCTGAAGATTACTGATTTATACAAAAGATAATAACAAAAAAAGTCGCTGCTTCCAGCGACTTCCTATTGAATCGGGATGACACGATTTGAACATGCGACCCCCTGGTCCCAAACCAGGTGCTCTACCAAGCTGAGCTACATCCCGAAATAGATGCCGGTGAGAGGACTCGAACCTCCACGGTTTCCCTCACGATTTTGAGTCGCGCGCGTCTGCCAATTCCGCCACACCGGCTTATGAAATTAATGGCGCGCCCTGAGAGATTCGAACTCCCGGCCTTTTGATTCGTAGTCAAACGCTCTATCCAGCTGAGCTAAGGGCG
>NZ_JAHPJM010000019.1:0-62222 GCF_019042715.1 Paenibacillus sp. AK121 | reverse complement strand
GCTCGACTTGCATGTATTAGGCACGCCGCCAGCGTTCGTCCTGAGCCAGGATCAAACTCTCCATTAAAGACCAACCAAAGTCGGTTTATCGAAAGAGCGATTAGCTCATGTTGAAACTGACGAGATAAAATATCTCTTTGTTTGATTTTGCGAACAAAATCATTTACTCACTCGTTGTTCAGTTTTCAAAGATCAAACCTTCATTATATCTCACTTTGTTTCACCACCGCATCTCAGCGGCGACTTTTATAATATATCATCTCTTTTTGAATTTTGCAAGAGTTTTTTTAATTCTTTTTTCGAGCAAATCCTTCAAAAAGGAACGAAAATTAATTTAACATGAATATTGAATAGAGTCAATACTTTTTTTGATATCAGAAAGTATATTTACTTCCTGATATCTCGGTCTGATATAGTTCTTCTTTATCTTATCATTGTTTGGTTTGCGGGACACGGCCTCTCCGTGCATATTTGGATAGTTCCTTAGCGGGTGCAAAACGGGCATACATGCGGAAAACTGTTTTATATCGAAGTGCTATAGCATAACGGATATCCTGGTCCAATCGGGTATCGCTCATATCAAGCAGCATTTCATCTAGTTCCTTACGAAGAACATAGTCAAGTTCCTTGCATTCTTTTTCGTTAAACAGCATTCCCAACATATGACCATACTCCCTTATCAGCAGATTATATAGTACTTATATTTGCCCAATTAATTGTTCCAAACTTTACCTGTTTTTAAACTCAACTGCTAAGGTTTCAAACTTACTCCAAGAATCTTTAATGTTTTTCTTTACGCTCTCCCCTTTGTTATGTTCAATTTTCGGGAAATATATAAATAATTGGCCATATTATTTTAATGCGACAATAAACGATAAGTTATGCCGCTCTCAATCGCAGCTGCTATAAACAGAAAGATGACAGACCATATTGACACGGTCAACGTTTGTTTCAAAAAAACCTCCCACGATGGGCCAGTACCTTTGCGTTTTAGTCCTATGCTTGTACCTAGGGTAGATATTATATTGACTCCAAACTTCAATCCGAAGGCACAGGCGATAATTAAAACAGGCAATTCAATCACACCATGAGGCAATAATCCTTTTACGACAATTTCATACATACTTCTTCCCATATCTGTCTGCAGGTGTACTACGAAACCTAAAACCATTCCGTTCACAATCAAAAATATAAACGGTACGATTCCAAAAAGAGCCCCGGTATATATAACCAGCACGCATTTAATTGCATTATTGAAAAAGATAAACACAAAAAAACTCCATTGTGGATGCTCAGAGTTCTGCAATCGTTGCGCCACTCCCCCCAGTCCCTCCATTTGTTGTGCCAACATAGCCTGAATAACACCTGTACTTAACCATCCCACTACAATACTTGCGCAGAAAAAAAGTGCAGCGATCAAAATTAGCCGTCTTGTCGTGCGTAAATCATAAAAAAATGCTTTTAGTCCCATTTGTTGATGCCTCCTATTAGTCCAATGGAATAATTGACAACCCCTGGCATAGCTTTAAGTAAACAAGCACTTCTAGGATGAAAGGGGCATTAACCATGAATTCTTTTTTCTATGTATTGAACGGCAAAAATATCAAACGATTCTTGATCGTAATGGCAGCGGCCATCTTTACTGCTGGAGTCATTTATGTAGAAACCGATAATGTTACGGTCTTTTCCGAGGAAGCGCCAACTGCCATTTACAGTGTACCAACGGATAAAAAGCTGATCGCTCTCACCTTCGACATTAGCTGGGGGGATAAGCGTACTGCTCCCATTTTAAAAGTTCTCGAAGATAAAAAAGTGACCAAGTCCACCTTTTTTCTTTCTGCCCCTTGGAGCAAAACACATCCAGAACTCGTGAATCAAATTAAAGAAAGCGGATTTGAGATTGGCAGTCATGGCCATAAACACGAAAATTATAGCAGCTTAAGCGATGAAGAGATTCGTAAACAGATTTCAACGGCTCATACCACATTAACCGAGCTGACTGGACAATCCCCGAAGTTAATCCGCATGCCTAATGGTGACTTTGACAAAAGGGTACTTCAAGTTGCCAGCACTTTAGGCTACAAAACCATTCAATGGGATACTGACTCCCTGGACTGGAAAAACCCTGGTACGCAGGTCATCATCGACCGTGTTGTAAATAAAGCTCATCCCGGTGATATCGTCCTTCTTCATGCCAGTGATTCTTGCAAACAAACTCATGAAGCGTTGCCCATCATTATCGACAAGTTGCGGGCACAAGGCTATGAATTCGTGACTGTATCCGAACTGCTTCAACAGGGTACAGTAAAAGGTAAAGAGGTTCGCGATCAAGCTCTGGGTCTTTAAGGAGTTATTTTACATCGTTCTCAGCTAAAAACCAAAAACAACTCGACATATTTCTCCCCAATCATCCGCATACTATCCACATTCATGATAAAGGAGGAATACGGCCATGAATTGGACTCGTTTGCGATTTGTTAGCATGGTATGCGTGCTGGGCGTTGCACTGAGCGGCTGCGGCTCGGATCAGGGTTCTGCACCTCCCCAGACCAGTTATAAAGAGATGAAAACGATGGTTGTCGATATCTTGAAAAGTGATGATGGAAAAAAAGCCGTAGAAGAAGCTTTAACCGGGGAAAAAGAGGGACAATCCGGCCAAAGTGGTGGAGGAGGTGGAGCTGGGGGCAGCATGGGAATGAAAATGCTTATGCCCACGCAATCCGCTGAACAGATGAAAATCGCAGTAAAAGATACTTTAATCTCACCTGAATATAAAAAAGAAATCGAAAAAATTATGACTGATCCGCGTTTTGCCGGAGAATTTGCCAAAGCCATTAACAGTCAAAGCAAACAGCTTCATATGCAGCTTATAAAAGACCCTTCTTACCAAAAATCAATTGAAGCGATGCTAAAATCGCCTGAACTAACCAAGATGTACATGGACTTAACTAAAACTCCCGAATATCGCAAACAATCTATGACAGTCATGCATGATGCTATGCAGAATCCGATTTTTCGGCTTGAGGTCATGAATTTACTCAAAACTGTCGTTCAAGAAGAACTTCAACCTAAGGTTGAGAAAAAAGGCGGAGAGCAAGGTGGCTCTGGGGATCAAAAACAAGATGGTGATGGAGGTGAAGGAGAACAAGGCGGTAGTGAAGGCGGGCAAGGAGGAGGTCAGTAAAAAAAAGGCTGGTTCAACAACCAGCCTTTTTTATTATTTAGATTCCATGTGCAACCTCGTAATTTGGGCGGCTATATCATCATAAATAGCTCCTGTCGCCGACTCCGATTTATATACTGATGGAGAAAAATCAGCTTCTGACGGATGATTATCTGGGATACCCAGCGGAATTTGCGCCAAAAGTTTCGTATGAAGTGTATCTGCCAACATAGCCCCGCCTCCCCGTCCAAAAACATAGTCTTTTTCTCCCGTGGAGGACACATAATAGGACATGTTCTCCACCACGCCTATGACCTTATGATCCGTTTGAAGGGCCATTGCCCCTGCACGTGCAGCTACAAAAGCTGCCGTCGCATGCGGAGTAGTGACAATGATTTCTTCACTCTGCGGGATCATTTGATGTACGTCAAGCGCTACATCACCAGTACCTGGCGGTAAATCAAGTATCATATAATCCAGCTTGCCCCATTCGACATCACTAAAAAACTGTCTAAGCATTCTTCCCAGCATGGGACCTCTCCAAATAACCGGATTGTTTTCTCTAACAAAGAAGCCCATGGACATGATCTTGATACCAAACCGTTCCACTGGCTGAATGATACCATCTTCGACAGAAGGTACATCCTCTACCCCGATCATATCAGGCACACTGAATCCATAGATATCAGCATCAATTAATCCCACTCGCTTACCCTGTCTGGCTAAAGCTGCCGCCAAATTCACAGCTACTGTCGATTTCCCGACACCACCTTTTCCGCTTGCAATGGCAATAAATCGTACGCCAGATGCTGGGTTAAGTAGCTCATGTTCTTCCATACCGACAGCATGTCCTTTGGTCAATACCGGATCAGCTACCTCCTCGGTATCCTCTCCATTTTGAATAGCTGACTTTTCAGACTCAGATGCCTCACGAATACGAATATGAACGTGACTTAATCCTGCCTTTTCTAACGTCTGCCGGATTTCCCGATCCAGTTCTGTCTGCGTCTCTTCCTGGCTATCCAGGGCAATAGCAGTCAATGATACCCGATCCTCTTTAACAACCACATCCCGAATAAAATGGAGATCAACCAAACGGCGTCCCGTTTGAGGCTCTCGCACTTGCTGAAGTAGCTCTATAACTTGCTCTCTCGATTGCATGAATAATCAGCACCTCTGCTTTAGTGATTTACGTAGTGGTAAACACTTACAGTATACCACTATCTGACTTCAGGTGCTGATGAGGTTCCCTTTTCCCCGGCACTGTAACGCAAAATCCCTTTATATATGGATGCAGCCACTTGTCTTTGATAGTTCTCGTCACTGAGTCGTCTGGCTTCCTCTGGATGGGACAAAAATCCGACTTCTACAAGAGCTGCCGGCATTTTGAGTGCTTTTAATAAATAGACCGTGTTTACGGTCTTAGCCACTCTGTCCGTATTTTCCAAGTTGCGCTTGATTTCTTCCTGAATTAAGGACGCCAAATTCTCGTTATCTGCATGATTAGGTACGAAAAAGGTCTGGGCTCCACTCCAACGGCTCGACGGGATACTGTTCATATGAATACTTAAAAAGAGGTCCGCTTTCTGCTCCTCAATCATACGTACCCGTTGCTTTAAATCCTCCGTTTTTCTTCTGGAGTAGCCTTTTGTTTCTTGCTGCGCCAGATCACGATCATCCTCACGTGTCATGACGACAACAGCTCCTGCTTGCTGCAAATAATCCCGCAAATAAAAAGCGATCGCCAAATTAATATCCTTTTCAATGACCCCCTCTTTGCTAACCGCTCCTCCATCAGGCCCTCCGTGTCCGGCATCTATAGCAATTACCTTACCAGTAAGCGGTAGACTCCAATGAATCCACGCTCTCGAAGCAGGTATCTCATACAATGTCAGCATGATAAATAGAACAGCGAGACAACAGCCTACCAGCACTTTTTGCAGCGTCCGATAGCGAATCCACAGTGTGACCTCTTTTTTACGATTGTTTTTTTGCATAACAAAACGCCTCCGTCCTATACAGATACTAATAATCTATATGGGACGAGGCGTGTAGTTAGTACAACTCAGGCATGAACATATTCTTTCATACCTTCAATCAGCACTTGAGCGACCTCAGGTCGTGTAAATTCAGGTGGCGGACAAACCCCGGAGCGCAACAATTCCCTCACTTTGGTGCCGGAGAGCGTCAAATGGTGCTCCTTAGGATGTGGACATGTTTTGCTTGAGGCCATATTTCCACATTGGGTGCAGTAAAAGCTGTGTTCAAAAAACAACGGGGTAATCCCCAGCTCTTCAGGTGTAAAGTGCTTGAAAATTTCCTGCGCTTCATAGGTACCGTAATAATCCCCTACACCGGCATGATCTCTTCCGACAATAAAATGGGTGCAACCAAAGTTCTTTCGCACAATAGCATGGAAAATGGCCTCTCTAGGACCAGCGTATCGCATGGCGGCAGGAAAGACCCCCAGTAAGGCTCGATCAGCCGGATAATAGTTGTCCAGCAACACCAGATAGCTCTTCATACGAACATTTGCTGGAACGTCATCTGACTTGGTCTCTCCAACGAGCGGATTTAGAAATAAAGCATCCACAATTTCCATCGCGCTTTTTTGGATGTACTCATGTGCCCGGTGTACCGGATTTCGTGTTTGAAAACCGACCACTGTCTTCCATCCCTTTTCAGCAAAAAGGCTACGTGTCTGTGCTGGCGTGTAATAAAATTCGCTAAATTGTGTAGGTTCGGGTCGATTCAGCACTTGCACTGTTCCACCTACATAGGTAGCAGGCCGATCTAACAATTTGTTTACGCCAGGATGGGCCGGGTCATCCGTCTTGAATACACATCTGGCTTCCTCTGCCTGGTCAACCTGATAAATACTCTCAATATCAAGTACAGCATAGATGATACCATCTGTTTCCCCCACCAAAGCCACCTGTTGACCTAGTTTCAGTTCACTGGCTATGGTTTCTACCACTGCAAGAGTAATGGGAATACTCCAGACTGTACCATCCGCAAGACGCATATCCGTTACCACCGAACGATAATCCGACTCATTCATAAATCCCGTCAATGGAGAGAAGGCCCCTACTCCAATCAAATCCAGATCAGAAATCGTCCATGGGTTTACAGGGATAGGAAACAATTCACCTGCAGCCTGCAAGAGTGCTTCTTGCTCCGGTCCTGTAATATTTCTGTCAACGAGCGTTCCGCCATGCGGAAGAATTGCAGTCATGATGCACTTCCTTTCTATATCATAAATAAAGTCTCAGCGCTACCTATATACCATTTTATTGATGGAGCCCACACTCCGTTTTCTCATTCCCTGACCAACGACCAGCACGTGGATCTTCACCTGGCAGGACTTCACGTGTACATTGCTCACAGCCAATACTGGGGAAATTACGGTCATGCAATGGATTATACAATACTTCATGAGTGCGAATATAGTTCCATACGTCCTCGGAAGTCCAGCTCGCCAAGGGGTTAAATTTAACGAGACCAAACTTTTCATCATACTCTACCTTTTTTGCATTCGCACGCGTAGGAGCCTGATCGCGACGGATACCGGTAATCCATGCATCGTATTGAGACAGAATACGTGTCAGCGGCTCAACCTTGCGGATACTACAGCATGCATTAGGATTTGATTTCCACAGCTCCTCTCCATGCTCCGCAGCTTGCTCTTCTGGAGTCATTAAGGGAGAAACTCTAACAAAATCCAAATTGTATCTAGCTTTCATCTGATCACGCGTATCGTAAGTTTCTTGAAAATGAAAGTCGGTATCTAAATAAAAAATATCGGTAGAAGGGCTAATTCTTTGAAGCATATCTACTAGTACTACATCTTCTGCTCCGAAGCTACAAGCAAAGGTAAGGTTGGGAAATGTATGAACTGCATACTTGATAATTTCTTCAGGCGTAGCCTCTTCCAGTTCACTTGCCTTGACTCTAATCAACGCTTCTTTCTCCAATAAATTCATTATCAATGCGCCTCCATATGAAGATTCATAAATAAGTGATGCTTAAAAGCCGACTAAACTAATAAGATTAAGTACAGTATAAAACTTTCATATCCATTGTCAATCCAAGCAAAATCGTCATACTGTAAACATTTATTCTCTCGCATGATGCAGGAACGTTGTTCTGTCAGCATTCTTTAACGCTCTCCTGCATATCCAATCAAGTTCATTGGCTTTATATAAAATATTCTTATATCATACGTTTGAAAATTGTCCTTAGATTGCTTCATAACTAAAAGTAACTATTTATAGCAGAGGGTATGCCTGAACGTAAATATTTTAGGTCAATGAAGATGCTTTCTCTACTCCACCAGTGCCAAAGATATATCCGCTACGCGGTTGCCATCGTATTCCTGACTAGATTTGATTATTATGATCAGATGAAAATAGCTGAGGATAAAAGCGTCGTTCCATAGATCCATGATTATCCTTGAATTTGTACAAGGAGATATATTTAGAGATCGAACATCTTATTTTCATTTTCATTCAAAGATGAAGCGTACGTGGCCGGCATCAACTCAAGGTAAACCAGCTCTGACACTAATCGTACTTTTATTAAGGAATATTAAAAAGAAATGGCACCCAGATCGCTAATAAGCCTCTATCCACTCCTATAGCGCTCACAGCAGCCCTTGAAGAGGAATTAATACATTGGGGCTCAAATAAGCCCTTAACGTAACTGAAGCCCTATTATAGGCTCGTTCTCAATGGTTAGAAAAACTCCTCATCATCGCTGCAATACGGTAGCCGAGGAGATGGGCAGTAGTAGGCTAGAGATTGCTCTACAGCTAGTACGCATAAGCTAAACAATGTATCCCTTGCTGTATCCTGGACGTCACCAAAACAGCTACACAGGATAGAATAGCCATTGCTCAACCAGAAGATATATAAGCTTTTATCAAATTGGGAAAACAAAAAAATTCTCTGATCTTTTTAATTAGTCACAGGTTGTGAACATTACAGGATAAACCGTGTTAAAATAGCAAACTATATTTGTGCATAACTATACCTAACTTTAGTAACATCGTGGATAACTTACGTATTCCAGACAGTATATGCGCTTATTTATGTATCGCAGAGCAGATGAAGCCATAAGATCCATTTATCCACATGTGTTTAATGAGCAGCAAATAATCTAAATAAAAAAGAACCCTTTCCATAAGGAAAAGGTTCTTCTGTATTCGAAATATTAACGTTTCGAGAACTGTGGTGCACGACGAGCGGCTTTGAGACCGTACTTTTTACGTTCTTTCATACGTGGGTCACGAGTCAAGAATCCTGCTTTTTTCAAAGCTGGACGGAATTCTGGGTCTGCTTTCAACAGAGCACGGGAAATACCGTGGCGGATTGCGCCTGCTTGACCAGAGATACCACCACCATGAGCGATAACGAGTACGTCATAGCTGCCAAGTGTTTCTGTCAGATTCAGTGGTTGTTTTACGATCAGTTTGAGAGTTTCCAAACCGAAATACTCATTAATATCACGCTTATTGATGACAATGCGTCCTTCACCCGGTACGAGTCGAACACGAGCTACCGAATGTTTACGACGACCTGTCCCATAGTATTGTACTTGTGCCATGAAACTGTCCTCCCTTTTAATTATCCGCGAAGTTCGTAAACTTCAGGTTTTTGTGCTGCATGTGGATGCTCTGTACCTCTGTAAGCTTTAAGTCTCAGCTTCATTTTGTCGCCTTGACGAGTTTTAGGAAGCATACCGTGAACAGCCAATTCCAACATACGTTCAGGTTTGTTCTTAACCATATCTTGTGCAACTGTTACTTTCAGACCACCTGGGTGCAGGGAGTGACGATAGTATTTCTTGTTCTCCATTTTTTTACCGGTCAATACGATTTTCTCCGCATTGATTACAATAACAAAATCACCTGTGTCCACATGTGGTGTAAACTGTGGCTTGTGTTTGCCGCGAATCAACGCAGCCGCTTCGCTTGCCAGACGGCCGAGCGTTTTGCCTTCGGCATCAATGATGTGCCAGTTGCGCTCAACTTCATTTGGCTTCGCCATATACGTAGTACGCATGAAAAGTATCCTCCTTAAGTTCGTTAACAGAAATCATCATTTATCTTCGTTCGTTAAGTTGCTGCATTATTGATGGATTAGATGTTGCTATAAAGTGATTATCTTAATTGGGGCTGTGGGAAAGCCATTAAGAAAACACAACTTTTATATTACAGGATAACCATCAATTCTGCAAGGGAAAAATCAATGTTTTTTGATGTTTTCTTCGTACTCTACATTCCAGAGCGTTAAAGCGTGTCCAACGGCAGTAGGTCCGGCCTTTGAACGGTTTTTTGCTTCCAAAATGGAAGGAATATCATCCGGCGATTTTTTGCCTTCTCCCACTTCCAGCAAAGTCCCCATTATAATCCGAACCATGTGCTGCAAAAATCCGCTACCTGTAATATACGTATGAATAATTCCCTGATCATCCGACCCAGGACGCGAAAAGGAATGGTCTACCGTTATATAGGCTTCGTAAATAGTGCGAACATGGTTCGTCTTTTGGGAACGTCGAGATGCGAACGAAGTATAGTCAAAGGTGCCCACTAAATGAGCCAACCCCTTTTCCATCGCTCTTACATCCAGACTCGTTGGATGATGGGCCTGTGTACGACGGTGAAAGATGTCTGGAAACCGGTTCGCATTAATACTGTACCGATACGTCTTCCGCTTCGCCATGCGGCGTGCATGAAAGGACAGTGGCACCTCTCTCGCATCCGTAACGATGATATCACGAGGCAGCCAGGCATTAAGTGCCAGACACCAGCGATGTATCGGAATCGGCGATTCAGTATGAAAATTGAATACCTGCCCGTATGCATGCACACCTGCATCTGTCCGTCCTGAGCCCGTAATTTTCAGACGTTCGCCCGTCAATGAGTATATAGCATTTTCAAGGCAGTCCTGAATAGTGTTGCCACTAGGCTGCGTCTGAAAGCCATCATAGTGGGTTCCATCATAGTTCACCTTCATGCACAAGTTCCGCATGCTTCTCACACCTTTGTAGGGGTATTCTCTGGCCTTACAGGAAATAACCGAACATAACAAAGGAGAAGCCCCTCAAGGACTCCTCCAAGAGAAAAAAAGGGTTGTTCAGAATCAAGCCGATTCTGTCCACCCTTCCCTCATCTTCGCCTGTTTACGCGCGGTCAACCAATTCCAGATATACCATTGGAGCGGCGTCGCCACGACGAGGTCCCAGTTTCAGGATACGAGTGTATCCACCTGGACGCTCATTGTAACGTGTAGCCAATTCGCTAAACAGCTTTTGGATTGCATCCTGCTCACCATCCAAAGTTTCACGGCGAACGAACGCAGCCACTTGACGACGTGCGTGCAGATCTCCTTTTTTCGCTTTGGTGATCAGTTTCTCAGCAATAGAACGAACTTCTTTCGCTTTAGCCTCAGTAGTTTGGATACGCTCATACAAGAACAGATCGGTTACCAAATCACGAAACAAAGCTTTACGGGCACTAGAATTACGGCCCAATTTTTGGTATGCCATGTAGTTTCCCCTCCTTCACAAAAACGTTGCTGTGCTATTCTTCCGTACGAAGTCCTAAACCAAGTTCCTCGAGCTTCTCTTGTACTTCTTCCAAAGATTTGCGACCCAAGTTGCGGACCTTCATCATATCTTCTTCAGATTTAGTCGTGAGTTCTTGTACCGTATTGATACCAGCGCGCTTAAGGCAGTTATAGGAACGGACGGAGAGATCCAGCTCTTCGATCGTCATTTCAAGAACTTTTTCTTTTTTGTCTTCTTCTTTTTCGACCATAATTTCTGCATCTTTTGCTTCATCCGTGAGACCCACGAATAGCATCACATGCTCGGTCAAAATTTTGGCTCCAAGGCTCACAGCTTCTTCAGGACGAATAGTTCCGTCAGTCCAAACCTCAAGTGTCAGCTTGTCATAATTCGTAACCTGGCCGACACGCGTATTTTCTACGCCGTAGTTCACGCGTGCAATCGGAGTGTAGATGGAGTCGACGGGAATGACGCCGATCGGCTGGTCATCACGTTTATTCCGATCCTGCTTAACGTAACCGCGACCGCGATTGGCAAAAATACGCATGTGAAGTCTCGAACCCGGTCCGAGCGTTGCAATGTGAAGATCCGGATTAAGAATTTCCACATCACTATCCGCACGGATATCACCTGCCGTTACAACTCCTTCGCCTTCCGCATCGATTTCGAGTACTTTCTCTTCATCCGAGTGGATTTTAAGCGATAAAGCTTTCAAGTTCAGAATGATCTCCGTTACGTCTTCCTTCACACCGGGAACCGTTGCAAACTCGTGCAGAACCCCATCGATCTGAACCGATGTGACTGCTGCCCCCGGTAACGAGGATAACAGAATACGGCGAAGCGAGTTCCCAAGCGTCGTACCGTATCCGCGTTCCAGCGGTTCTACTACGAATTTTCCATAGGTGCCATCATCATTGACGTCAACCGTCTCAATTTTCGGCTTTTCGATTTCTATCACTGCAATATCCCTCCTTCAAAACGTCGCTCCTATATGAAACATTCACCTTATCCATAGTCTATCATGCAGTATACCTAAACATCCATTCTTGGCAGTTTGTGCCGGATCTATACTACACGCAGAGGAGAAATCTCATTAGACGCGACGACGTTTTGGAGGACGGCATCCGTTATGAGGTACCGGAGTTACGTCTTTGATCAGGTTAACTTCCAGACCAGCAGCTTGCAAAGAGCGGATTGCTGCTTCGCGACCTGCACCAGGTCCTTTAACCATGACTTCGACTGTCTTCATGCCGTGTTCCATAGCAGCTTTAGCAGCAGTTTCTGCGGCCATTTGCGCTGCGAATGGAGTAGATTTACGGGAACCACGGAATCCCATGCCGCCTGAGCTGGCCCAAGAGATTGCGTTACCGTGTGGATCTGTGATGGTAACGATCGTGTTGTTGAACGTGGAACGGATGTGTGCCACGCCACTCTCGATATTTTTACGGTCACGGCGTTTTGTGCGTACAACTTTTTTCGGTTTAGCCATTGAATGTTATCCTCCCTTCTTATTTCTTCTTGTTCGCTACAGTCCGACGAGGACCTTTACGGGTACGAGCATTAGTTTTAGTACGTTGTCCGCGAACAGGCAATCCACGACGGTGACGAACACCACGGTAGCAGCCAATCTCAGTCAGACGTTTAATATTCAAGGAAATTTCACGACGCAGATCGCCTTCTACTTTAACTTCTTTGTCGATCGTTTCACGTAATTTGCTCACTTCATCTTCAGTCAAATCACGAACACGCGTGTTTGCACTGATGCCTGTTTCCTTCAAAATTTTCTGAGAAGTCGTCTTACCGATTCCGAAAATGTAAGTCAAGGCGATCTCAACGCGTTTGTCACGTGGCAAATCCACACCAGCTATACGAGCCATTTTACGCTACACCCCCTTCTATTAACCTTGTTTTTGTTTGTGTTTCGGATTTTCGCAAATAACCATTACATTCCCTTTGCGGCGAATGACTTTGCATTTCTCGCAAATAGGTTTTACAGAAGGTCTTACCTTCATGTTGATTACCTCCTCCAAGCTTTACCCTGGTAAAACTCGCTTCGTGAACATTCACATCGTTTTGCCGAGCAAAACAAGTTTTTTTAAATGACATACGTTTAATAAAAACCTGCATGAATTACTTGCGGTACGTTATACGGCCTTTAGTTAAATCGTAAGGCGATAACTGTACAACCACCTTGTCGCCTGTCAAAATACGGATAAAGTGCATCCGCAGCTTTCCGGAAACATGAGCAAGAATTTGATGACCGTTCTCCAGCTCTACCTTGAACGTAGCGTTCGGCAGTGGCTCGATTACCGTACCTTCAACCTCAATGACATCTTCTTTGGCCAAAGTCAGTCTCCTTTCTCTTCAGCTTGGTATTCGGACGAGTCCAGGAAAGTTTTCACTGCATGCCGCAGTTTTCCGTTCGTCACCCGACCGCTTTCGTTTAAACTATTTACAATCTCGCTACTAATCTTTGGCTGAGGCACCAAATGAAGAACATTTTTCTTCTTCGCTTGATCAAACTTTCGTTTATCCCCATCCGCAATATACACAAACCTGCTATCTGCTATTGAAACGACAACCGCAATCTGTCCGGCACCTCTGCCTTTCAGAATCTTCACCAGCTGACCGATTTGCAGGTTTCCTTGCTGATTCATTCCAATCACCTACGCACTCAGTTTCGTGAAAATGTCCATGTCGTCCGCTTCGTCCGTCACCAATTGCTCATAAGGAGCACAAGAGATTACGTTCATCGTAACGACCGTCCAGTTGTCTTCTAGCGTCCCTACAAGGTGAGTACCTATTGGAATCATTGATTCAATAGCCAGCACAATGCCGGTTTTCAGCCTCGGTCCCTGCTCGGAAATACCACGGTTTGGATTCTCAATATATTGCCGAATGGCATGCGACATTGTAAACTGGCGAGTTTTTGTAAGGACATCGCCTTTGTTTAACTTGCGTTTGCCGGGAAATCCGTGCACCAGTTGTTCGTTGACTGAAGCGCAAATGCTAGCAGGAAAACCGTTATAACCTTTAAAAGACGGCACAGCTCCCTGACTGCGAATATACCGATCAGCTAAATGATCAAGTTCACCGGTCGTAATACCGGGCTCGATGTGTCCTGCCAAGAAATGACTCGTTGCAGAATTCATTTTCCTAGCTTTCCTCATAAAGCTTGATTCCGTCCCCGACTTGCAAATGATCATTACAGCTAACCCCGCAACAAGGACACGATATTTTGGGAAACCACATCAATATCCTGTTCTCCGTCAATATGACGCAGAAGATTCTGGTTCTCATAAAACGTGAGGAGTGGTGCTGTTTTATTACTATATTCGTCAAGTCGTGTTCTTACGCTATCTTCGTTATCGTCAGGACGCTGATAGAGTTCACCACCGTCTTTATCGCAAATGCCTTCAATCTTAGGAGGATTAAAGACAATATGATAGCTAGCTCCGCAGCTTTTACAAACTCGCCGTCCTGTGATTCGTGCCAACAAGTTGTCACGATCCACTTTCAGGTTGATGACATCATCCAGCTTCGTGTTCAACCGACCCAAAATTTGATCCAAGGCTTCAGCTTGAGCTAAAGTTCTTGGAAAACCGTCTAGCAAGAAACCTTTCTTGCAATCCGGCTGCTGTAGTCGTTCTTCAACGATACCGATTGTTACATCATCCGGAACAAGTTCACCCTTGTCAATATACTCTTTGGCTTTAATGCCAATAGGTGTTCCCTGTTTCATCGCTAGGCGAAACGCATCACCTGTCGAGATATGAGGAATGCCGAACTCCTTCACAATGACATCTGCTTGTGTACCTTTACCAGCCCCCGGAGGGCCCATGATCAAAATATTCACAATCTGTCACTCCTCAAGACGACCCCTACACAAGAAACAGCACAAAAGGTGCCGGTAAGCATGCGAACATCCTATGCCGGTACCTATTGCCTATTTGTTGATGAAGCCTTTGTAATGGCGTTTGATCAGTTGGCTTTCGATTTGCTTCATCGTATCCAATGCTACACCAATAATGATGAGCAATGAAGTACCGCCAATTTGCACGGAACGAGGCAAGCCCGAAAGCGAACCGAAGAATACCGGCAAAACGGATATGACTGCCAGGAACAAAGCTCCTGTCATTGTCAAACGTGACATTACTCGTGTCAAGTATTTCTCCGTAGCTTTACCTGGGCGAATACCCGGGATATAACCGCCGTTTTTCTTCATGTTGTCGGCCATTTGCTGCGGATTCATCTGTACAAAGGTATAGAAGAATGTGAAACCGATAATCATTACGACATACAAAACCATGCCCAGCGGCTTGTCATAATACAAGTAAGTGGTAATCCACTTAGCCCAAGCATGATCTGCCCAGAAACTCGCAATAATTGTCGGGAATTGCAGCAATGATACCGCAAAGATTACCGGAATAACGCCTGCCGCATTTATTTTCATCGGAATATGCGTATTCTGGCCACCGTACATCTTGTTGCCAACTACACGTTTAGCGTATTGTACTGGAATTTTCCGAATACCTTGTTGGATGTAGATAACACCCACAATAATCAGAACAACCACCAAGGCAATGATAATTGCCTTCAGGATATTCATAAACAGCTGATCTGCTTGAATAAACTGAGATTCTACAATCGTCCGAATATGTCTTGGAATACCTGCCGCGATCCCTGCGAAGATTACAATAGAGATACCATTACCAATTCCCTTTTCGGTAATTTGCTCACCAAGCCACATAAGGAACGTAGTCCCTGCTGTAAGCACAATGGCAATAACCAGATAATCAGCAAAAGTAGCACCTGGAATCATCGCTGCACCGTACAGTCGATTGAAACCAATCGACGTTCCGAATGCTTGGATTAAGCCTAGTATTACAGTACCATACCGTGTAATTTGAGCCAATTTCTTTTTACCATGCTCTCCTTGTTTAGCCCATTCCGCAAGTTTCGGAATCACGTCCATTGACAGCAACTGTACAATGATGGACGCTGTAATATATGGCATAATCCCGAGGGCGAAGATCGAAAACTGATACAATGCGCCCCCTGAGAAGGTGTTAAGGAGTCCAAACAACTCGCTTCCTGCCTGATCCTGAGAAGTAAAGACTTGCTTATTCACACCGGGAACCGGCACGAAGGAGCCAATACGATATACAAAGAGTATAAACAGGGTAAACAGGATTCGGGTTCTAAGATCCTCAACCCGCCATATATTTTTCAGGGTCTTGAACATTAGATCACCTCGGTTTTACCGCCGGCAGCTTCAATTTTCTCTACCGCAGATTGAGAGAACTTGTTCGCTTTAACTGTCAATTTCACAGTGATTTCACCGTTACCCAGAATTTTAATTCCGGATTTCGCGTTCTTCACAATACCATTGTTCAGCAAAAACTCAGGGCTTACTTCTGTACCCGCTGCAAAACTGTTCAAATCTTCGATATTCAAAACCGCATACTCTTTACGAGTAGGATTTACGAAACCGCGTTTAGGCAAGCGACGATACAGTGGGTTTTGACCACCCTCGAAGCCCGGACGTACACCACCGCCGGAACGAGCGTTTTGACCCTTATGACCACGACCAGAAGTTTTACCCGTACCGCTACTAGGACCACGACCCAAACGCTTACGTTCTTTGCGGGAGCCTGGAGCTGGGGAAAGCTCATGTAACTTCATCGTTCGTTGCACCTCCTTGATTATTGTTAAAATACTTTATTTCTTAAGCCTCGATTTCTTTAACAGAAACCAAATGGCTAACTTGATTAATCATCCCGCGAATCGCTGCATTGTCGGGTTGAACTACTTTATGGTTGATTTTACGCAAGCCGAGCGTTTTAACAGTCGTTCTCTGAGTACCAGGACGGCCGATCAACGAACGAACGAGGGTAATTTCTAATTTCGCCATGATATTCCCTCCTTAGCCCAGCAGCTCTTCGATGGATTTGCCGCGCAATTTAGCAACATCTTCAGCGCGTTTCAAGCGGGACAAACCTTCCAAAGTCGCATTGACCATATTCATGGAATTCGAAGAACCCAAAGATTTTGTCAAGATATCACCTACACCAGCAAGTTCCAGAACAGCACGAACTGGACCACCAGCGATAACCCCAGTACCTTCCGATGCCGGTTTCAACAGAACCCGGCCAGCACCGAACTTACCTGTAACAAGGTGAGGAATTGTTGTGCCTACGAGTGGAACGTGAACCAGGTTTTTCTTAGCATCTTCAATACCTTTGCGAATCGCATCAGGTACTTCGCCCGCTTTACCGATTCCAGCGCCTACCCAGCCGTTGCCGTCGCCCACTACTACCAGAGCACTGAAGCTAAAACGGCGTCCGCCTTTGACAACTTTAGCTACACGATTAATATTTACTACTCTTTCAGTCAGTTCCAAAGTATTCGGATCTACACGCAAGTCGTTAACCTCCTTTTGAGAAATGTCTTAGAATTCAAGGCCTGCTTCGCGAGCTGCATCAGCCAAAGCTTGAATCCGTCCATGATACAAGTATCCACCACGATCAAATACGATGTTAGCATGGCCTTTTTCTTTCGCACGTTTAGCAACGAGTTCGCCAACCTTACGAGCTGCTTCTACACTACCACCGTTTTTGATTTCGCTGCTCAGCTCTTTATCCATAGTGGATGCAGAAACCAATGTTACACCAGCAACATCATCAATCAGTTGTGCATAGATATGCTTGGAAGAGCGGAATACGTTCAAACGAGGACGTACAGCCGTACCTTCGATTTTCTTACGTACACGCAGATGTCTTCTGACACGCGCTTTATTTTTATCTTGTTTTGTAATCATCTCAAGTTTTCACTCCCTTCAGTTTGCCTTTTAAAACTTTATACTAAGACGCACTGGGTAAAAAAGAAGTACAAGTCTTTCCAGTAGAAAGACCGCACAAAAGTCGGTAAGAAACTTATTTCTTCTTACCGGCTTTACCTTCTTTACGGATGATGCGCTCGCCTTCGTATTTAATCCCTTTACCTTTGTACGGTTCAGGTTCACGAACGGAACGGATTTTAGCAGCATAGGCACCTACGCGCTCTTTATCAATTCCGCGAACGATGATTTTAGTGTTCGAAGGAACTTCGAATTCGATGCCCGCTTCCGGTGAAATTTCAACCGGATGAGAGTATCCAACGTTCAGAACGATTTTATCTCCGGATTTGCTTGCACGATATCCGACCCCAACCAGCTCCAGAGATTTTGAAAAGCCTTCAGTTACACCACTTACCATGTTATTGACAACGCTGCGGGTTGTTCCATGCAAAGAGCGGTGAAGTTTGTTGTCCGAAGGACGAACTACATTAATTTCATTATTTTCCACAGTAACGGACATGTCTTTATGAAGCTCACGAGTCAATGTTCCTTTAGGACCTTTAACTGTGATCACTGTGTTGTTCAAAGTCACGTCAACACCACTTGGTACTGTGATTGGTTTACGACCAATACGGGACATATCTGTTGCACCTCCTATCTTTTAAACGTTAAATTACCAAACGTAGCAAACCACTTCTCCGCCGGCTTTGGACTGACGTGCTTCTTTGTCGGTCATGATACCTTTGGATGTTGAAATGATTGCGATCCCGAGTCCACCCAGTACGCGTGGAATCTCATTGCTCTTCGTGTAAACGCGAAGACCTGGTTTACTGATTCTTTTCAAACCTGTGATAACACGCTCGTTGTTCGCACCGTATTTCAAGAAAATACGGATGATCCCTTGTTTGCTATCTTCAACAAATTCCGCATCACGAATGAATCCTTCACGTTTCAGGATGTCGGCGATTTGTTTTTTCATTGTAGATGCAGGCATTTCTACTGTTTCGTGGCGAACAGTGTTCGCGTTACGAATACGAGTAAGCATATCTGCAATTGGATCAGACATAGTCATTGTGTATAAACCTCCTTCCCAAACAGGACTTTTTACCAGCTTGCTTTTTTCACGCCAGGAATCTGGCCTTTATAAGCTAATTCACGGAAGCAAATTCTGCAGATCTTAAACTTTTGCAGCACCGAATGTGGACGACCACAACGTTCGCAACGAGTATAAGCACGAACTTTAAACTTTGGTGCGCGTTGTTGTTTGACTTTCATTGAAGTTTTTGCCACTTAGCCTGACACCTCCTAAATAGTTTCGGAGAACAGGGTGTCTTTAAATCAGACGCCCGAAACGATATGCCAACATTATTTCGCGAAAGGCATGCCCAGCTGAGTCAGAAGCTCACGGGACTCTTCGTCAGTCTTGGCAGTCGTTACGATAACGATATCCATACCACGAACTTTATCAACTTGATCGTACTCGATTTCCGGGAAGATCAACTGTTCTTTCAAACCAAGCGTGTAGTTACCACGTCCGTCGAAAGCTTTTGTTGATACGCCATGGAAGTCACGTACGCGAGGGAGTGTGATGTTGAACAATTTGTCCAAGAAATAATACATACGCTCGCCACGAAGTGTTACCTTTACACCGATCGGCATGTTTTCACGCAATTTAAAACCTGCAATAGATTTTTTTGCGCGAGTGATAACTGGTTTTTGACCAGCGATCAGCTGCATGTCGTTGAGAGCTGAATCAAGTACTTTGGAGTTTTGGACTGCGTCGCCAACACCCATGTTGATTACAACTTTCTCGATTTTAGGCACTTGCATCACTGTTGTATAGTTGAACTTCTGCATCAAAGCAGGAGTGATTTCTTTCAAGAAACGTTCTTTCATTCTTGTTGTTGCCATGAATCATAGTCCTCCTTTCTTCAAAAAATAATTAGTCGATCACTTCGCCTGAACGTTTTGCAATACGCACTTTTTTTCCGTTGTCCAAAACCTTGTAACCCACACGAGTTACTTTTCCGCTCTTCGGATCAATGTGCATAACGTTGGAAACGTGAATCGGAGCTTCTTTCTCGATGATGCCGCCTTGTGGATTCAGCTGATTAGGCTTTTGGTGTTTTTTAATCATGTTAACACCTTCCACAAGCACACGGTTTTGACGAGGGTAAGCAGCGATAACGCGACCTTTTTTACCTTTATCTTTACCTGTAATCACCAGAACAGTGTCGTCTTTTTTGACGTGCAGCTTGTTGTTATGGGATTCCAGAACTTTTTTCACTTTTGGCATTTCGTACACCTCCTACGGGCACATTTTAAGGTGAATTTAGATCACTTCCGGAGCCAAGGAAACGATTTTCATGAAGTCTTTATCACGAAGTTCGCGAGCAACTGGTCCGAAAATACGAGTACCGCGTGGGCTCTTGTCTTCTTTAACGACCACTGCTGCGTTCTCATCAAATCCGATATAGGAACCGTCTTTACGGCGGATAGAACGTTTAGTACGAACGACAACCGCTCTTACTACATCACCCTTTTTGACAACGCCGCCTGGTGTTGCTTGTTTTACGGAACAAACGATCAGGTCACCAATTTGAGCTGTACGACGTCCCGTACCACCGAGCACACGGATACACATCAGTTCCTTCGCGCCGGAATTGTCAGCCACAGTCAAACGTGTAAATGGTTGAATCATTTATTTATCCTCCTTTCGGAAAAACTACACTACATTAGATTATAACAGCTTTTTCAACGATTTCGACCAGTCTCCAGTTTTTGTCTTTGGACAAAGGACGAGTTTCCATGATTTTAACAGTATCACCGATTTGTGCAGTGTTGTTTTCATCATGAGCTTTGAATTTTTTAGTCACTTTAATGCGTTTATGGTAGAGATCATGTTTTTTGTAAGTTTCTACAGCAATCACAATCGTTTTATCCATTTTGTCGCTGACTACTTTACCGACTAATACTTTACGGGCATTACGTTCGCTCATTGTTGGCCTCCTTCCTAATTACAGGCGGAATTTCCACCCGGTCTAATATCTTAGCTAATCCCAAGTTCTCTTTCACGGATCACAGTTTTAGCACGAGCAATTTCCTTACGCACAGCACCGATCCGAGTCGGGTTATCAAGCTGACCGGTAGCGAGTTGAAAACGAAGGTTGAAAAGTTCTTCTTTAAAACCAGAGATCTTTTGTTCGATTTCAGCAGTGGTAAGGTTGCGGAATTCACTAGCCTTCATTTGCTTCACCACCCAATTCTTCACGTTTCACAAACTTAGTTTTGATTGGCAGTTTGTGAGCGGCAAGACGCATTGCTTCACGAGCAATCTCTTCCGGTACACCAGCAAGTTCAAACATGATCTTACCTGGTTTCACTACTGCAACCCATTTTTCTACGTTACCCTTACCACTACCCATACGAACCTCAAGAGGCTTTTGAGTAATTGGTTTGTCAGGGAAAATTTTAATCCAAACCTTACCACCACGTTTGATGTAACGAGTCATCGCAATACGAGCAGCTTCGATTTGACGGTTAGTGATCCATGCTGGTTCAGTAGCTTGCAAACCGTACTCACCAAAATTCAGTGTAGTACCGCCTTTTGCACGACCCTTCATGTGACCACGTTGTTGTTTACGATGTTTTACGCGTTTAGGTACCAACATGATTAGTTGCCTCCTTCCTGAGGAGCTTGTTTCTTAGCTGGAGGAAGAACCTCTCCACGATAGATCCATACTTTTACGCCAAGACGGCCATAAGTAGTATGAGCTTCTGCTGTACCGTAGTCGATGTCAGCACGAAGTGTATGCAGTGGAACAGTTCCTTCGCTGTATCCTTCGGAACGAGCGATTTCGGCACCGCCAAGACGTCCGCCTACTTGAGTTTTAATTCCTTTTGCACCGGAACGCATAGTTCTTTGAATTGCTTGTTTCAACGCACGACGGAAAGAAACACGACGTTCCAATTGTTGTGCAATGCTTTCAGCAACAAGAATTGCATCCAGTTCAGGATTTTTAATTTCAGAGATATTGATGTGTACCTTTTTACCGCCTGCGATTTTAGTGATTTCATTACGCAGATTTTCAACTTCGGAACCACCCTTACCGATAACCATACCTGGTTTCGCAGTGTGAATCGTTACGTTGACACGGTTAGCTGCTCTCTCGATTTCAACACGGGATACAGCGGAGTCTTTCAATCTTTTCTTCAGATGCTCACGAATCTTAACGTCTTCCAGCAAAAGATCACCGAAATCTTTGCCTGCATACCATTTGGATTCCCAATCACGGATAATACCGATTCGGAGTCCGACGGGATTTACCTTTTGGCCCACACGTTTTCCCTCCTTATTTTTCAGATACCACCAGAGTAATATGACTGGTGCGTTTATTGATGCGGCTTGCACGACCCATTGCACGCGGGCGGAACCGTTTCATTGTAGGACCTTGGTTTACAAAAACCTCAGACACTACCAATTTATTTACGTCCATAGAGTAGTTGTGATCTGCGTTCGCGATAGCAGAATTCAACAATTTCTCAACGACTGGAGAAGCGGATTTCGGAGTGTGACGAAGAATTGCAATCGCCTCACCTACCTGCTTGCCACGAATCAAATCGATAACAAGTTTCACTTTGCGAGCGGAAATCCGCACGGATTTAGCATGTGCTTTTGCTTCCATTGAGTTACCTCCTCTCAAACACTACGCTGTGTTGATTATCTTCTTGTTTTCTTATCGTCATCCGTATGGCCTTTGTACGTACGCGTTGGAGCGAATTCGCCCAATTTGTGTCCAACCATATCTTCCGTTACGTATACAGGCACGTGTTTACGACCATCATATACACCAAACGTGTGTCCGATAAATTGCGGGAAAATCGTAGAGCGACGGGACCAAGTTTTGATCACGACTTTTTTGTCAGACTCGTTCAAAACCTCTACTTTTTTCAACAGGTAACCATCAATAAATGGTCCTTTTTTGAGACTGCGACCCATTTGTGAATCCTCCCTTCGTTAAAACGTAGTCGTTCTTTAATATGTTAACGTGCGACTTAAGCGCACGTTTTATTACTTAGTACGACGACGAACGATGTACTTATCAGATGCTTTGCCTTTTTTACGTGTCTTGTAACCAAGGGTTGGTTTACCCCATGGAGACATTGGAGATTTACGTCCGATTGGAGCGCGACCTTCACCACCACCGTGTGGGTGATCGTTAGGGTTCATAACAACACCGCGAACTTCAGGACGTTGTCCCAACCAACGACTACGACCAGCTTTACCGATCTTAACAAGTTCGTGGTCTTCGTTACCAACAGATCCAATTGTAGCACGGCAAACTTTCAGAATGCGACGCACTTCACCAGAGGTCAAACGAATTGTAACATACTTCTCTTCTTTACCAAGAAGTTGGGCTTCCGTACCAGCAGCACGAACAAGTTGGCCACCTTTACCCGGTTTCAATTCGATATTGTGGATAACCGTACCTACTGGAATGTTTTCCAATGGCAAGGAGTTACCGATTTTAATATCGGAGTCCGGACCGGATACCACTACATCTCCTACTTTCAGACCTTTAGGAGCGATGATGTAACGTTTTTCACCATCCACATAGTGGATAAGTGCGATGTTGGACGTACGGTTTGGATCATATTCGATCGTAGCAACGCGGCCCGGTATTCCATCTTTGTTACGTTTGAAGTCAATAATACGGTATTTACGTTTGTGTCCGCCGCCATGATGACGAACTGTAATTTTACCTTGGTTATTACGTCCAGCTTGCTTGCTCAGAGGTGCCAGCAACGATTTCTCGGGCTGATTTGTTGTGATCTCCTCGAAAGTAGATACAGACATTGCACGTCTGGCCGGGGACGTCGGTTTATACTTTTTAATTGGCACTGAGTTTCCCTCCTTACTTTACAGATTCAATTATACTGTTTCAAAAAACTCAAGCGGCTTACTGTCTTTGCTCAGCGTTACGAACGCTTTTTTCCACTCGCTCGTATAGCCGGAATGACGACCGTAGCGTTTTGGTTTCGCAGGCACACGAAGTGTATTAACGTTACTTACTTTCACGTTAAAAATCGCTTCGATTGCCTTCTTAACTTCGACTTTATTGGAACGAATGTCAACTTCGAAAACATATTTCAAGTCATTCATCATACCAGCCGTACGTTCGGTGATAATCGGACGTTTGATAATATCACGAGGATCCTTCATTACGCGAGCACCTCCTCTACCTTCTGAACTGCTTCCTTCGTAATGATCAGTTTGTCGTGTCCGAGCACATCAAGAACATTAATGCCGTCTGCGGCTACAAACTTCACACCAGGAATATTACGAGCGGACAGTGCTACATTGTCATCATAGCTAGGAGCTACAATCAATGCTTTACGATCAGCTTTAAGGTTATTCAAAATGGCTGCGAATTCTTTCGTTTTAGGTCCGTTCAGTGTAAGAGCGTCCAATACGATGATTTCATTCTCAATCACTTTGGATGACAGTGCCGATTTGATCGCCAGACGACGAACTTTTTTAGGCAATTTGTAAGCATAGCTGCGTGGAGTCGGACCGAATACAGTACCGCCACCAACCCATTGTGGTGCACGAATTGAACCTTGACGAGCGCGACCAGTACCTTTTTGTTTCCAAGGTTTACGTCCGCCGCCACGTACTTCAGAACGTCCTTTTACTTTGTGAGTACCTTGACGCAGGGAAGCCAATTGCATAACAACAGCGTCATGAAGAACGTGTTTATTCGGTTCGATACCGAACACTGCATCGTTCAATTCAATTTCGCCAACTTGGCTGCCGCTAATATTAAATAGTGCTACTTTTGGCATTTTGTGTTCCTCCTTTCCTCAGTTGATTATTTTTTCACCGTTTCTAATACTTTAACAAAGCTGTTTTTAGGTCCTGGAATGGAACCTTTCACGAGCAATACATTACGTTCTGTATCGATCTTAACAACTTCAAGGCGTTGAATCGTTACCGTTTCATGCCCCATGTGTCCTGGCAAGTGTTTACCTTTAGGAACGCGGTTAGCTTGAATGGAACCCATAGAACCTGGACCTCTGTGGTAACGCGAGCCGTGTGCCATTGGTCCGCGGCTTTGTCCCCAACGTTTGATAACGCCGGCAAAACCTTTACCTTTAGAAATACCTGTTACGTCAACGAATTCGCCTTCTGTGAAGACATCAGCCTTCAGTTCTTGGCCAACCTCGTACGCAGCAAGGTCGATGCCACGAAGTTCACGAACGTAGCGCTTAGGTGCAGTATTTGCTTTTTTAGCATGCCCTGCTTCAGGTTTGTTGGATCTTTTTTCTTTTTTATCAGAGAATCCGAGTTGGATAGCTTCGTATCCATCGTTTTCCAGATCTTTCTTTTGCAGAACAACACAAGGACCAGCTTCGATAACCGTAACAGCAAGTACGTTACCTTCAGGGGTAAACACTTGAGTCATTCCGAGTTTTTTTCCTAAGATACCTTTCATGTTGACACCTCTTTTCTTTTCCTGATTACATATTACAATTTAATTTCGATATCTACACCGGACGGCAGGTCCAAGCGCATCAAGGCATCCACAGTTTGTGGAGTCGGATTAACAATGTCGATCAAACGCTTGTGTGTGCGCATTTCGAATTGTTCCCGAGAATCCTTGTACTTGTGTACCGCACGGAGAATAGTAATGATTTGTTTTTCAGTTGGCAGCGGGATTGGTCCGGAAACACCTGCACCCGAACGTTTAGCTGTTTCAACAATTTTCTCAGCGGATTGATCAAGAATTCTGTGATCGTAAGCTTTCAAACGAATACGAATTTTTTGCTTTGCCATTTTAGTCCCTCCTTCTATCGCCCAATTTGGTATCGGACATACTCCGTGAAAATTTTCCGACAGCCCTCCCATGGCAAAGGGGCCGGGTGTGTCAGTAACCTCTCACATCATCGCACAGTCACAAACAACATTAGTTATTATATCGAATACTTCTGCCTATTGCAAGCAAAAACGTAAAAAAACAATGCATCTTATTTTCAAAGATAACAATTGTGCTCGTAGCTTGCAATTTTCCTCAAGAGAAAAGCCCCCGCACCATGGCAGGGGCTCGTTTTACTTCGTTCCAATACGATGTTACTCGTTCCAGTACAATGTTGCTATATTCAAGGCTCGTAGCCTTATTATTTGGAGATTGTTGCTACAGCGCCTGCACCAACTGTACGTCCACCTTCACGAATGGAGAACTTAGTTCCTTCTTCAATCGCGATTGGGCTGATCAGTTGAACAGTAACCGTAATGTTATCACCAGGCATTACCATTTCGGAACCTTCTGGCAGAGTAATGATACCAGTTACGTCAGTTGTACGGAAGTAGAACTGTGGACGGTAACCAGTGAAGAAAGGTTTGTGACGTCCGCCTTCTTCTTTAGTCAAAACGTAGATTTGAGCAGAGAATTCTGTATGTGGGTTAACAGAACCTGGTTTAGCCAATACTTGGCCACGCTCGATTTGTGCACGATCTACACCGCGAAGCAGTGCGCCGATGTTGTCACCAGCTTGAGCGGAGTCAAGCAATTTACGGAACATTTCTACGCCTGTTACTACGGATTTACGGGATTCTTCTTGAATACCGATGATTTCGATTTCGTCGCCCACTTTAACAGTACCACGCTCTACACGGCCTGTAGCAACTGTACCACGACCAGTGATGGAGAATACGTCCTCGACAGGCATAAGGAAAGGCTTGTCAGTGTCGCGTTCTGGAGTTGGGATGTAAGTGTCGATCGTTTCGAACATTTCAACGATTTTCTTAGCCCAGTCGCCATCTGGGTTTTGCAGTGCTTCACGAGCGGAACCACGAGTGATTGGAGTGTCGTCGCCTGGGAAGTCATACTCGCTCAGCAAGTCGCGAACTTCCATTTCAACCAATTCCAGCAACTCTTCGTCTTCAACCATGTCGCATTTGTTCAGGAATACAACGATGTATGGAACACCTACTTGACGGGACAAGAGGATGTGTTCGCGAGTTTGCGGCATAGGACCGTCAGCTGCGGATACAACCAGAATCGCTCCGTCCATTTGTGCAGCGCCAGTGATCATGTTTTTAACATAGTCGGCGTGACCTGGGCAGTCAACGTGTGCATAGTGACGGTTAGGTGTTTCGTATTCCACGTGTGCAGTGGAGATTGTGATACCGCGTTCGCGCTCTTCTGGAGCTTTATCGATTTGATCGAATGCTACAGCAGCACCACCGTAAGTTTTGGAAAGTACAGTTGTGATTGCAGCAGTCAAAGTTGTTTTACCATGATCGACGTGACCAATTGTACCGATATTAACGTGCGGTTTGTTACGTTCAAACTTAGCCTTTGCCATTTGAACAATTCCTCCTCAATAACATGTTTTATTTTTATGCTGTCGGAAACCCCTTGAAAAAACCTAGAGTATCCGATCAGCTAATACACTGTATTACTCGCCGCCTTTGGTTTTGGCAACGATCTCTTCAGCAATGCTCTTCGGAACTTCTTCATAGTGATGAAGCTCCATGGAGAACACACCGCGTCCTTGTGTACCGGAGCGAAGTGTAGTGGAATATCCAAACATTTCGGACAATGGAACCATTGCACGAATAATTTGGGCACCACCACGGGAATCCATACCTTCAATCCGACCACGACGAGAGTTCAGCATACCCATTACGTCACCCATGTATTCCTCTGGAACCGTTACTTCAACTTTCATAATCGGCTCAAGCAATACAGGTTTACATTTGTCTTTCGCTGCTTTCAGCGCCATTGAACCGGCAATTTTAAATGCCATTTCATTGGAATCGACATCATGGTATGATCCATCCACAATTGTAGCTTTAACGTCCACAAGCGGGAAGCCTGCAAGGACACCGTTTTTCATTTGCTCTTCAATACCAGCAAGTGCAGGTCCGATGTATTCTCTTGGAACAGAGCCACCGACAACCTTGCTTTCAAACTGGCTACCAGTACCTGCTTCGAGTGGTTCGAACTCAACCCATACGTGACCATATTGACCACGACCACCGGATTGACGAACAAACTTACCTTCTACACGTGCTGGAGCACGGAATGTTTCACGGTATGCTACCTGCGGTTTACCAACATTGGTTTCCACTTTGAACTCACGACGCATACGGTCAATGATAATGTCCAAATGAAGCTCACCCATACCTGCCAAGATAGTTTGGCCAGTTTCTTCGTTAGTAGAAGCGCGAAGAGTTGGATCTTCTTCAGTCAACTTACCGAGTGCAACTGCCATCTTGTCTTGGTCAGCTTTGGTTTTAGGCTCAACCGCGATTTCGATAACCGGATCAGGGAAGTTCATGGATTCGAGAATAACAGGATTCTTCTCATCACACAGTGTATCACCTGTACCTGTATCTTTCAAACCTACGGCTGCCGCAATGTCACCGGAGTAAACTTCAGTGATTTCTTGACGGCTATTCGCGTGCATTTGAAGAATACGTCCGATACGTTCACGTTTGCCTTTTGTTGCATTCAATACGTAAGAACCGGATTGAAGAACACCGGAATATACGCGGAAGAATGTCAATTTACCAACGTAAGGGTCCGTCATAATTTTGAAGGCCAATGCGGAGAAAGGCTCTTCATCAGAAGAATGACGTTCAACTTCCGTTCCATCTTCCAGATGACCTTGAATACTTGGTACATCAACAGGAGCTGGCAGGTAATCAACAACAGCGTCCAGCATCAACTGAACACCTTTGTTACGGTAGGAAGATCCACAGATAACTGGGAAGATCTTAACTTCTACAACACCTTTGCGGAGAGCGGCTTTAATTTCTTCAACCGTGATCTCTTCGCCTTCAAGGTATTTCATAGTCAAATCTTCATCCAGTTCGGCAACCTTCTCAATCAATTCGTTGCGGAGTTCTTCGACTTTGTCTTTGTATTCCGCAGGAATTTCGGTTTCTTCGATATTTTGACCAAGGTCATCTTTGTACATATAAGCCTTTTGCCCAACGATATCGATGATACCTAAAAAGTCATTTTCTGCACCGATCGGAAGTTGAATCGCAACTGCGTTCGCTTGAAGGCGATCACGCATATCTGCTACAACGTTCAAGAAGTCGGCACCAATAATGTCCATTTTGTTTACATATGCGATCCGTGGAACGCCATAGCGATCAGCCTGTCTCCATACAGTTTCAGACTGAGGCTCAACGCCTTCTTTCGCACTGAAAACACCAACTGCTCCGTCCAATACACGAAGGGAACGTTCAACTTCAACAGTGAAGTCAACGTGCCCCGGGGTGTCAATGATATTGACGCGGTGACCTTTCCAGGCAGCGGTCGTCGCAGCGGAAGTAATCGTGATTCCGCGCTCTTGTTCTTGTTCCATCCAGTCCATTGTCGCAGCACCTTCGTGAACTTCACCGATTTTGTGCGTACGGCCTGTGTAGAACAAGATCCGCTCTGTTGTTGTGGTTTTACCCGCGTCAATATGAGCCATGATCCCGATATTACGTGTATTTTTCAAGGAGAACTCTCTTGCCATGAAATGGGTCTCCCTTCAAAATTGAAGTTATTTTTTTGAGCTGAATCCTACCAACGATAGTGAGCAAACGCTTTGTTTGCTTCAGCCATTTTGTGCGTGTCTTCACGTTTCTTCACGGAAGCGCCTGTGTTGTTGGAAGCATCGATAATCTCAGCCGCCAAACGCTCTTCCATAGTTTTCTCGCCGCGGTTGCGGGAGTAGTTTACGAGCCAACGTAATCCCAGGGACGTACGTCTTTCTGGTTTTACCTCGATTGGTACTTGGTAGTTGGCACCGCCGACACGGCGTGCTTTAACTTCCAGGACTGGCATGATATTCTTGATAGCTGCTTCAAATACTTCCATCGGGTCATTACCCGTACGTTCTTGGATAAGCTTGAACGCATTATACAGAATGCTTTGAGCAACGCCTCGTTTTCCGTCGAGCATGATGCGGTTGATCAAGCGAGTAACCAACTTGCTGTTGTATACCGGATCTGGCAACACGTCTCTTTTGGTAACTGGACCTTTGCGTGGCATGGATATCCCCCTTTCTTACATGTTAAACCTGCATATGCGGTTTATATTCATTAGGATTTTTTAGCTTTAGGGCGTTTTGCGCCGTATTTGGAACGAGCTTGCATGCGGTTGTTTACGCCTGCAGTATCCAAAGCACCGCGAACGATGTGGTAACGCACACCCGGAAGGTCTTTTACACGACCACCGCGAATCAGCACTACGCTGTGTTCTTGAAGGTTATGTCCAATACCTGGAATGTAAGCAGTCACCTCTACACGGTTCGTCAAGCGAACACGGGCATATTTACGAAGTGCGGAGTTCGGTTTTTTCGGAGTCATAGTACCTACACGAGTGCACACTCCGCGTTTTTGCGGGGCACTGATGTCGGTAGCTTCACGTTTCAAGGCATTAAAACCTTTTTGCAAAGCCGGTGATTTCGATTTCTCGATTTTGGCTTGACGTCCTTTACGAACCAGTTGGTTAATAGTTGGCATGTTGGTTGCCACCCCCTTCCTCAATTTTTGCTGTTACTTTATAAACCTTATCTAAGCCCACAGACCCAGGCGGTTCATAAAAGAACAAATGAAAAGTCTTTGCCGCCAAGAATAACGATTCCCTAGACAAAAACGTTCCTTACCCTATTGTTTTACGATAGCAGCCATCGCGGCTCCCACTTCAATCCCGCATGCAGCTCCGAGATTTTTCATTGTATCTACGAGAGTCACTTTGACCCCGTGCTTATTGCACAAATCAATGATGTTGGAAGTGAAACGCTGATCTGCATCTTCTGCCACATATACTTCCGAGGCGAAGCCCAATTCTACCATACGAATGGTTTGTTTGGTACCGATTTTGACATGAGCATCTTGCAGTCCCTGTTCTTTAGACATATCTCATTCCTCCGAAAAGACCCAATAGCATATAGGCTGCTCACGCACCTTTGCTATATTAGCATTGACTATGAACAATGTCAAGACAATTATCAACTATAATCTATTTAAACAAAGTAATACGTTACATTTTTATAAGAAGCACCGGAGCACCGTTGCTACAACCTTTACCAAAGCTTATATCTACGGTGTTCCGGGCTTATCATACTTTTTTTATATTACTACTCAGCTGAAATGGGTTCGAGCTCCTCAGATGAGGATTGCCCCTCTTCAGGCTGGGCAAATTTCACGCTACGGTAACGGTTCATACCTGTTCCCGCAGGGATCAATTTACCGATAATTACATTCTCTTTCAATCCAAGCAACTGATCGACTTTTCCTTTGATAGCTGCATCTGTCAGGACACGAGTAGTTTCCTGGAAGGAAGCTGCTGACAAGAAGGAGTCAGTTTCCAAAGACGCCTTGGTGATACCAAGAAGAACTGGTTTGGCTACCGCTGGTTCTTGGCCGCTGAGAATTGCTATCTTGTTTGCATTTTCATACTCATGCACATCAACAAATGAACCTGGAAGCAGTGTCGTGTCGCCCGCATCAATGATACGAATTTTACGCAACATTTGACGAATCATAACTTCTACGTGCTTGTCGTTGATTTCTACACCCTGGTTCCGGTATACACGTTGAACTTCCTGAAGGATATAGTTCTGCACCCCGCGAATACCTTTAATACGCAGCATTTCTTTAGGGTCAATCGAACCATCCGTCAGTTCGTCCCCGGCTTCCACAGTCATGCCTTCGCTTACGCGCAGACGTGAACCATAAGTGACCGAATAGGTTTTTGTTTCAGCTTCACCCTGAATGTCGATTTCGCGACGGTCTTTCCCTTCACGAACCTCTTTAACTACACCGTCAATTTCACTGATGGTTGCCTGACCTTTAGGATTACGCGCTTCAAAAAGCTCCTGGATACGAGGCAAACCTTGGGTGATATCGTCGCCCGCTACACCACCTGTGTGGAACGTACGCATGGTGAGCTGTGTCCCTGGTTCACCGATGGATTGAGCCGCGATAATACCAACCGCTTCACCAATCTCAACGTGCTTGCCAGTAGCCAGATTACGGCCGTAACATTTTTTGCAGACGCCATGTTTAGCACGGCAGCTTAGTACGGAACGAATTTGAACTTTATCCACACCAGCTTTAACGATCGCTTCAGCTTTGTTGGAGTCAATCAGTTCGTTGCGTCTAGCCAAGATTTCACCCGTTTCAGGATGACGTACGGTTTCGAAGCAATAGCGACCTTCCAGACGATCGTACAGGTCCTCAATGACTTCTTTACCGTCCTGGATGCGACTTACTGTAAAGCCTTTATCCGTTCCGCAGTCATCTTCGCGCACGATAACATCCTGCGCCACATCAACGAGACGACGAGTTAGGTAACCAGAGTCAGCCGTACGTAAGGCTGTATCCGCCAAACCTTTACGCGCTCCGTGAGTGGAGATAAAGTACTCGAGTACTGTCAGACCTTCACGGAAGTTCGATTTGATTGGGAGCTCGATAATACGACCAGATGGATTCGCCATCAGTCCACGCATACCGCCAAGCTGGGTAATCTGTGATTTGTTACCACGCGCTTTAGAGTCAACCATCATCATGATAGAGTTGTAGCGATCCATGGATTTCATCAAAATGTCTGTGATATCGTCTTTAGCCTTAGACCAAATATCAATAATCCGGTCATAGCGTTCCTCGTTCGTAATCAGACCACGACGGTACTGATTGGTCACGACTTGTGCTTTATCATCAGATGCCTTAAGAATATCCTGTTTCTCTTGAGGTACAACTACGTCTGCCACAGCAACCGTCACACCTGCACGAGTAGAATACGTAAAGCCAAGCTGTTTGATCTTATCCAAAATCACAGCGGTTTCTGTCGTATGGTAAATCTCAAAGCAACGGGCGATGATATTACCAAGGTAATCCTTGCCCACTCCACCAGCTTGCGGAGCGTTCTGGATGGCTTCAGTAAGATTTACACCTTTCTCGTAAACAAAGAACTCTTCAGCAGTACCATAGAGCAGGTTGGCACGAGTAGCGTCATTGATATACGGGAAGCTTGCTGGGAAAATCTCATTAAAGATAATTTTACCCACGGTTGTAATCAACATCGCATCCTGCTGCTTCTCTGTAAAGCTCGTTTTATTCAAAGCTTTAACCGGAATAGCTACACGAGCATGAAGACCCGCTGTTCCGCGTTGGTAAGCCGAGATAGCCTCATTCGGGTTGCGAAGGATCATGTTACTTCCTTCTTCTTCCTTGTTGTCCATTGTCAAATAGAATGAACCAAGGACCATATCCTGGGAAGGAGTAACAACAGGCTTGCCGTCTTTCGGATTCAAAATGTTGCCGGATGCCAGCATGAGCAAACGAGCTTCCGCTTGAGCCTCTGCAGACAGCGGAACGTGAACCGCCATTTGGTCACCGTCAAAGTCAGCATTGTATGCCGTACATACGAGCGGATGCAAACGAATCGCACGACCTTCAACCAAGATCGGTTCAAACGCTTGAATACCTAGTCTATGCAGCGTAGGGGCACGGTTTAGAAGAACCGGATGCTCCTTGATTACTTCTTCGAGTACATCCCACACTTCAGCACTCACACGCTCTACTTTACGCTTCGCGCTCTTAATGTTGTGTGCCAAACCTTTGTTAACAAGCTCTTTCATAACAAAAGGCTTGAACAGCTCCAGCGCCATTTCTTTCGGCAGACCACATTGGTACATCTTCAAGTACGGGCCTACTACGATAACGGAACGACCGGAATAGTCAACACGTTTCCCGAGCAAGTTTTGACGGAAACGTCCTTGTTTACCTTTCAGCATATGGCTGAGGGATTTCAAAGGACGATTACCCGGACCTGTAACAGGACGACCACGACGACCATTATCAATCAGAGCGTCAACAGCTTCCTGCAGCATCCGTTTTTCATTTTGCACGATAATATCTGGCGCACCCAGATCTAACAAGCGTTTCAGACGGTTATTACGGTTAATAACACGACGATACAGATCATTGAGGTCAGAAGTAGCAAAACGTCCACCGTCCAGCTGTACCATTGGACGAAGCTCAGGAGGAATAACAGGCAGTACGTCCATAATCATCCAATCCGGTTGGTTACCAGAGTTACGGAATGCCTCAATAACTTCAAGGCGTTTGATCGCACGGTTTCGACGTTGCCCTTGAGCTGTACGTAGCTCTTCTTTCAAGAATTCTAATTCTTTGTCTATATCTAAATCTTGAAGAAGCTTTTTAACCGCTTCAGCACCCATTCCCGCCTGGAATCCGTAGCCATATTTCTCACGATAGCTGCGGTATTCTTTCTCGGACAGGAGTTGCTTTTTCTCCAAAGGCGTATCTCCTGGATCGGTTACAACATAAGATGCGAAGTAAATGATCTCTTCCAAAGATCTTGGAGACATATCAAGAGCAAGACCCATACGACTCGGAATGCCTTTGAAGTACCAAATGTGCGATACAGGAGCAGCCAACTCAATGTGGCCCATACGCTCACGGCGAACCTTAGCGCGAGTAACTTCTACTCCACAGCGGTCACAGACAACACCTTTATAGCGTACACGTTTGTACTTACCACAGTGACATTCCCAATCTTTCGTAGGTCCGAAAATTTTCTCGCAAAATAGTCCTTCTTTTTCCGGTTTAAGCGTACGATAGTTAATCGTCTCCGGTTTTTTGACTTCTCCGCGGGACCAAGAACGAATCTTTTCGGGGGAAGCAAGCCCGATTTTCATATATTCGAAATTGTTAACGTCCAACAAGGAGCAACCCTCCTTAACCAAATCCTGAGTTTTTAGGTTTGATACCGCCCGGCAGCACCGGGCGGTATCAAGAAGCCTGATCCATCCAAAAATGGATCGAAGCATATAACAAAGCTGATATGAGTCAGTCAGCAGTCAATCTACTCTACGCCAACCTCAGAGCCTTCCAGATTCAAACTCAGCTTATCGCCAGTTGTGTCATCTTCATCATCAAGCTCTCTCATTTCGATCTCTTGTTCGTCTTCAGACAGAATCTTCACGTCCATACCCAAGCTTTGCAGCTCTTTGATCAAGACCTTGAATGATTCAGGAACACCTGGTTCAGGGACATTTTCACCTTTGACGATGGATTCGTAAGTTTTAACACGTCCAACCACATCATCGGATTTCACAGTCAAAATTTCCTGAAGCGTGTACGCTGCACCGTAAGCTTCCAGTGCCCATACTTCCATCTCCCCGAAGCGCTGACCACCGAATTGGGCTTTACCACCCAATGGCTGTTGCGTAACGAGAGAGTAAGGACCTGTAGAACGGGCATGGATCTTATCGTCTACCATGTGCGCCAGTTTGATCATGTGCATGACACCGACAGTAACTTCACGTTCAAAACGATCACCTGTACGTCCATCATACAACACCGTTTTACCATTGCGTTGCATACCCGCTTCTTCCATCGTATCAAATACGTCATATTCCTTGGCACCATCGAATACTGGAGTTGCCACATGGATACCAAGACGCATTGCAGCCATACCCAGATGCACTTCAAGCACCTGTCCGATGTTCATCCGCGAAGGTACGCCCAGCGGGTTCAGTACGACTTGTACTGGGGTGCCATCCGGCAAGAATGGCATATCTTCTTCAGGCAGAATACGGGCAACGACACCCTTGTTACCGTGACGTCCAGCCATTTTATCGCCTTCGGAAATTTTACGTTTTTGAGCAATGTATACGCGCACCAGCTGGTTTACACCCGGTGGCAGCTCATCGCCATTTTCACGTGTAAATACTTTAACATCTACAACGATCCCGTCGGTTCCGTGAGGAACTCTCAAGGAAGTATCACGAACCTCGCGCGCCTTCTCACCGAAAATCGCATGCAAGAGACGTTCTTCAGCTGTCAATTCAGTCACACCCTTAGGTGTTACTTTACCAACAAGAATGTCACCTGCGGCGATTTCCGCACCGATGCGAATGATGCCGCGTTCATCTAGATTGCGAAGCGCTTCTTCACCAACATTCGGAATATCACGAGTGATTTCTTCTGGTCCAAGCTTCGTATCACGAGCTTCAGATTCGTATTCCTCGATATGGATCGAGGTATATACATCCTCTTTAACCAGCTTCTCGCTCAGCAAGATCGCATCCTCGTAGTTATAACCTTCCCAAGTCATGAACGCTACGACAACGTTACGTCCCAGTGCCAACTCACCCATCTCGGTGGAAGGACCATCGGCAAGAATATCGCCAACCTTGACAATATCGCCTCTGTTCACAATCGGACGCTGATTAATGCATGTTCCTTGGTTAGAACGCATAAATTTGTGTAATTTATACTTAACAATATCGCCTTTTACTTCAGTACCGTCTACCGTTTCAATACGACGCAGCCAAATTTCGTTAGCCGAAGAACGTTCAATTACCCCGTTGTACTTGGAGACAACGCAAACACCAGAATCTTTTGCAGACTTATGTTCCATCCCTGTTCCTACCAAAGGCGCTTTCGGAATCAGCAGTGGCACAGCCTGCCGCTGCATGTTGGAACCCATCAGTGCGCGGTTCGAGTCATCATTCTCCAGGAACGGAATCAGTGCAGTTGCGACCGATACGACCTGTTTAGGCGATACGTCCATGTAATCAACACGGCTACTTGCCATTGGAATAATGTTATCAGACTGCTTGTTATAGCGGACAATAACAATTTCATCCTTAAAGGTGTTTTCTTCTGTTAGTTCCGCATTTGCCTGAGCAACGATGTAGTTATCTTCCTCATCAGCAGTCAGGTAATCAATCTGGTCTGTAACTTTTCCGGTTTTCGGATCTACCCAACGATAAGGAGCTTCGATAAATCCATACTCATTAATACGTGCGAAAGTGGACAGAGAGTTGATCAAACCAATGTTCGGTCCCTCTGGTGTCTCAATAGGACACATACGGCCGTAGTGACTTGGATGGACGTCACGTACTTCCATGCCCGCGCGTTCGCGCGTCAAACCGCCGGGTCCGAGTGCAGACAGACGACGTTTGTGCGTTAATTCAGCAAGCGGGTTTGTCTGATCCATAAACTGAGACAGCTGGGAGCTACCAAAGAACTCTTTAATCGACGCAATGACCGGACGTATGTTAATCAGCGCCTGTGGCGTGATTACATTAGCATCCTGAATCGACATTCTTTCGCGCACCACGCGTTCCATACGGGACAAACCGATCCGGAACTGATTTTGAAGCAACTCACCTACAGAACGCAAACGACGGTTACCCAAATGGTCAATGTCGTCCGTACTTCCGATTCCGTGAAGCAAGTTAATAAAATAACTAATGGAGGAAATAATATCGGCAGGCGTAATGTTCTTAACCGATTTATCGATATTCCCATTGGCAATCAGTTTTACCACTTTACCGTCTTCAATTGGCGAGAATACATCAATCGTTTGAAGCGGAATATCGTTGCTTTCTAAAACACCACTAGCAACATGATACGTACGGTGTCCAACCGACTCTTCCAGTTGAGCCAAAATCTCGTCCAACAGGCGGCGGTCTACCATTTGCCCTGCTTCAGCAATGATTTCACCAGTTGTCGTATCAATCAGGGTCTCAGCAAGCCGTTGGTTGAACAGACGGTTTTTGATGTGAAGCTTTTTATTGATTTTGTAACGGCCTACGTTGGCCAGATCATAACGTTTTGGATCAAAGAAACGTGCAACAAGCAAGCTCTTTGCGTTATCCAATGTAGGCGGCTCACCCGGACGAAGACGCTCATAAATTTCGATCAGCGCTTTCTCCGTGGAATCCGTGTTGTCTTTATCAAGTGTGTTGCGGATATATTCGTCATTGCCGAGCAAATCCAGAATCTCAGCATCAGTGCCAAAGCCAAGCGCACGCAGCAACACCGTAACCGGAATTTTACGGGTACGGTCAATCCGGACATAGATAATATCCTTCGCATCCATCTCCAGTTCGAGCCAAGCCCCCCGGTTAGGAATTACCGTTGCGGTGTATGTTGTTTTCGCATTCTTGTCGACTTTTGTGCTGAAATAGACGCTGGGAGAGCGAACCAACTGGCTGACAATAACCCGTTCCGCACCGTTAATAATAAACGTACCCGTTTCAGTCATCAGCGGGAAGTCTCCCATGAATACTTCCTGCTCTTTCACTTCCCCGGTTTCTTTATTAATAAGCCGGACTTTTACCCGAAGCGGTGCTGCATACGTAACGTCGCGTTCCTTTGCGTCGTCAACGGTATATTTGGGTTCTCCGAGAGAGTAATCGATAAACTCCAGAATCAGATTTCCTGTGAAATCTTGAATTGGAGAAATATCCCGAAACATTTCCCGTAATCCTTCCTCCAAAAACCAATCATAGGATTTTTGTTGGATCTCAATCAGGTTGGGAACCTCGAGTACCTCATTAATACGTGCATAACTGCGCCGAGTGCGTCGACCATATTGAACAAGATGTCCTGCCAACTTAAACTCACCCCTCATGTCTACTCACTTTAAAAATACATTGCGAACCTCTGTTTGTGACCTTATAATAAGACACATACAGAAGATTCGATCTTACAAATACAGAAAAGCCCTTACTCGAATGCATTCGAAAAAAGAGCGACGTATCTGCGGAATCCTCTTACCGGAAGATCTTCATCACTTGTAGATTTGCCCAAAATGGTTATATTATACGTAATAGGTATAAATACTATACCCTGTTACGCATAAATCTATTGACATTTCAACAAACTAAAGCCATGGAGGGCATCCTAATACTGACATTTTATAATGGTATCACAGAACAGGATTCAAGTCAATGGTCCTATTGCATTTTTCTAAAACTTTTTTCTGCCTTCAGAATCCGGTAACCTTTATCCTTCGTAACTTCCTCCACATAACCGAAAAGGCTCTCTATTTTAGCGCTCGCCGAAGGAGCACCCTGTTTTTTCTGGATGACGACCCACAAAGCTCCACCCTCGTTTAAATGCTCATACGCAAGTTCAAAAATGGTGTGCACCGTTTCCTTCCCTGCACGTATAGGGGGATTCGTCAAGATCACGTCAAAACGTTCGTGTTGCACTTCTGCAAACAAATCACTTTGCTTAATGGTGACATTTTTAATCCCATTACGATCCGCATTCTCTATCGCTAGTTGAACAGCTCGCTCGTTAATATCAACCATTGTAACGTGTCCGTCTGGGACAAGCGTTGCCGCCGTCAAACCAATCGGTCCGTAACCACATCCTACATCCAATACCGAGGCATTTGTAGGAAGTTGCATAGCTTCAATCAGCACTCGACTCCCATAATCAATTCCCTGCTTTGAAAAAACGCCTGAATCGCTGGCAAATCGATAGGAACGTCCACGTAGCACTGTTTCTAAACTTCGTCGTTCATGCGCCGTCTCTGGCCGTTTGGAGTAATAATGATCAGCCATTCACGCCCACCTCTTTCGGTTGTACGGTCGTACTAACATCATAGCCTTTAGAATAATATCTCAGACCTGTTTATAATACCGTTTTACAGCAACAAACCCCTTGAAGATCACCTCAAGGGGTTTGTTTTAATTCATTGTCTGCTAGAGAGCAGTCAATTATTTTACTTCTACAGAAGCGCCTGCTTCTTCCAATTTTGCTTTAACGGATTCAGCTTCTTCTTTTGCAACTTTTTCTTTCAGTGGTTTTGGAGCGTTGTCAACCAGTTCTTTTGCTTCTTTCAGGCCAAGACCTGTGATTTCGCGAACTGCTTTGATAACGTTGATTTTGGAAGCGCCAGCGCTTGTCAAGATTACGTCGAACTCGGATTGCTCAGCTTCTGCTGCGCCACCTGCTGCGCCACCTGCTACAGCTACTGGAGCTGCTGCAGTTACGCCGAATTCTTCTTCGATTGCTTTCACGAGATCGTTCAGTTCCAATACGGACATACCTTTAATCGCTTCCAAGATTTGCTCTTTACTCATGGTTGAACCTCCATTTAAATTCGTATTTTTTTGTTCTTAACTGCTATACAGCAGGTTTAAATCCCAACTTATGCACTTTGCTCTTCTTTATCTGCAACAGCTTTAACCGCAAGCGCGAAGTTGCGCATAGGAGCTTGAAGCACGCTGAGGAGCATGGAAAGGAGACCTTCGCGGGATGGCAGTTCTGCCAGCGCTTTGATTTCCTCAACACCGATCACACGACCTTCTACAACTGCACCTTTCAGTTCCAATGCATTGTTTTTCTTAGCGAAATCGTTCAAGATTTTAGCTGCAGACACTGCATCATCTTTACCGAACGCGATTGCAGTAGGACCTGTCAATACTGCGTCCAGTTCAGTCAATCCTGCTTCCGCAGTTGCACGGCGGAGCAGTGTGTTTTTCAGCACTTGAAATTCGATTCCGGCTTCGCGAAGCTGCTTACGCAGCTCAGTTACTTGGGCAACATTCAGACCGCGATAGTCTGCAACTACAGTTGTTACGCTCTCGCGCAATTTTGCAGCTACAACTTCAACAGCTTCTTGTTTTGCTTGAATCACCTTTGCATTTGCCAAACTGTACACCTCCTGATCAATTTATCTACTTTGTTCGAAACACCCATTCTGGTGATCTACCAAAGTCGTTTTCATGAGCATGAAAAAAGCCTCCGTAGAGTACGAAGGCTTGATAAATCTACATGGACGGGACAAGCCCGTCACATGAAACGTTCTATCATAACACCTCGGTAGGAAATTAAGCCCGAAGGCACCTACTGTCTACGGTAAGCATATTCAACTTTAACGGTCAGTCACAATGACTCACAACTTTTACAGAATAACAAATTCAATTGAACCTGTCAATAAAAATATTATCTGTAAACAGATGCGTTCACACGTGCACTTGGTCCCATAGTCGAAGAAATAGCGATGTTTTTCAGGTATACACCTTTAGCAGCCGCTGGCTTCGCACGGTTCAAGGCTTCAATCAAGGCTTTAAGGTTTTCGTTCAGTTGTTCAGCACTGAAAGAAGCTTTGCCGATTGGTGCGTGAATTTGACCTGCTTTGTCGAGACGGTATTCGATTTTACCGGCTTTAATTTCTTGAACAGCCTTGGCAACATCGAAAGTAACTGTGCCTGCTTTAGGGTTAGGCATCAAACCTTTACCACCGAGCAAACGACCCAGTTTACCAACCTCACTCATCATATCAGGTGTCGCAACGCAGACGTCGAATTCGAACCAGCCTTGTTGGATTTTGTTGATCATATCTTGATCGCCAACAAAATCAGCGCCAGCCGCTTCCGCTTCTTTCACTTTGTCACCTTTTGCAAATACCAGAACACGTTGTGTTTTACCCGTACCATGTGGCAGGACAACAACACCACGAACAGCCTGGTCTTGTTTACGGGAATCTACGCCCAGACGAACTGCAGCTTCAACGGTTTCGTCGAATTTAGCAGTTGCAGCCTTTTTCACCAATTCAACGGCTTCCAAAGGCTCATAAGTTGCTTCGCTGTCAATCAGCTTAGCAGCTTCCAGGTACTTCTTACCATGTTTAGCCATTATCTTTTCCTCCTTATGTGGTATTAGCGGATATTCCTCCCACACTTACCGGACAGTCAAACTGCCGGCACACGTAGATTAATAAAATTAATCTACGATGGTGATACCCATGCTGCGAGCAGTACCTTCAACCATACGCATTGCCGATTCTACGGAAGCTGCGTTAAGGTCAGGCATTTTTTGCTCTGCAATTTGACGAACAGCAGCGCGATTTACAGTTGCAACTTTCGTTTTATTCGGTTCACCGGAACCTTTTTCGATTTTAGCAGCAACTTTCAACAGAACAGCAGCCGGTGGAGTTTTGGTGATGAACGTAAAAGAACGATCCTCAAATACCGAAATTTCAACCGGAATAATCAGGCCTGCTTGATCAGCAGTACGAGCATTGAACTCTTTACAGAATGCCATAATGTTGACACCTGCTTGACCCAAAGCTGGACCTACTGGAGGCGCTGGATTAGCTTTCCCTGCAGGAATCTGCAGTTTTACCATTTTAATTACCTTTTTTGCCATGGATGACACCTCCTTGACTCAATAGTGGTAGACGGACCTATTGATCCTCCCACAAGAAACCTGTAAGAAAAATCTATATTTTCTCCACTTGAGTATAATCCAACTCAAGCGGGGTTTCCCGTCCAAACATGTTGACGTGAACCTTAAGCTTGCTCTTCTCAACCAAAATTTCTTCCACGGAGCCCACAAAATTCGCAAAAGGACCAACTTTAATTCGCACGGATTCCTTAACATCGAATTCAATCTTCGGTTTCGGCTCTACCATGCCCATATGCTTCAGAATCTGTTCAACTTCTTCCGGAAGCAATGGCGTCGGTTTGGAACCCGAGCCTGTCGACCCTACAAATCCCGTAACACCTGGTGTGTTGCGTACAACATACCAAGAATCATCGGTTTGGACCATTTCGACCAAGACATAACCAGGGTAGACTTTACGCATAACGGTTTTTTTCTTACCGTCCTTGGTTACCAGTTCTTCTTCCATAGGAACAAGAACACGGAATATCTTGTCTTCCATGCCCATGGACTCAACGCGTTTTTCCAAATTGGCTTTGACTTTGTTCTCATACCCTGAATAGGTATGAACGACGTACCATCTTTTTTCCATATCAAGCCACCTGGAACCCTTCCTAGATAATCGCTTCGATCACAGCGGAAATGCCGATATCGAGAACCCAAAAATAAATCGTGACGAACGCAATCGTCCCTATGACAATCAGCGTATAGTTGGTCAGTTCTTTACGATTGGGCCAGCGAACTTTCTTGAGTTCAGCCCAGCTTTCAGAGAAAAAGGAAAACAGAGACTTGAAACTGCGTTTCACGCCGACTACACCTCCAAAAACTATCTGGTTTCCCGATGAGAAGTCTGTTCGTTACAGGACTTACAGAATTTCTTCATCTCCATGCGGTCGGGGTGATTACGCTTGTTTTTCGTCGTTGTGTAATTTCTTTGTTTGCAATTTGTACAAGCCAAAGTAATAATTACCCGCATGATGTGCACCTCCCGAAGACATCCAACACCGGAAGTCTCATAATTGATCCTAAAAAAAACCGCGAATTTAGGCCTACCTAAAACACTTTATCACACGGGGTTTTCCATGTCAACGAATGTTTGCATACATTTCGCAGTCTCAGTTGTGGTGCATTTTTACATCTGCCCATCCTTTGGAGCTGTTCTCTGAAATACTGCTTCAAAATCAAAGCGATATCTATTATTCATCTTTTTTAGTATAAATCATTTACAACACTTATAAACCTGCACAGCTTACCCAAAACGAATAAAAAAAGACTCAAACTCGAGCCTTTTCCATGTCAGCCTCTACTTTCAACTATCCCTTACTTCCAGATACTTTTCAAGTTTACGCTTGACCCGTTGCAGCGCGTTATCAATGGATTTAACATGGCGGTCAAGATCCTCTGCAATCTCCTGATACGAACGTCCGTCCAGATACAACATAAGTACCTTGCGTTCTAGCTCGCTCAGAATCTCGGACATTTTGTCCTCAAGACCCACAAACTCTTCCTGATTGATAATCAGCTCTTCAGGGTCACTTACTTGTGTTCCACAAATCACATCGAGCAACGTCCGGTCTGACTCTTCATCATAGATGGGCTTGTCCAGAGATACGTAAGAGTTCAGAGGAATGTGCTTTTGTCGTGTAGCCGTCTTAATTGCCGTAATAATCTGTCGTGTAATGCACAACTCGGCGAAAGCCTTAAACGAAGCAAGCTTGTCTCCCTTAAAATCACGAATGGATTTGTAGAGACCAATCATGCCCTCCTGAATAATATCCTCGCGATCAGCACCAATCAGGAAGTAGGATCTGGCCTTGGCCCGCACAAAGTTCCGGTATTTGTTAATCAGAAACTCCAGCGCTTCCCCATCACCTTCATGGACTGCTCCGACAATGTCTTCATCATTTTTGTAATCAAACTTTGACAACATGATATCTTTGAGGTCCACACTCACTAACAATCCCTCCGGCTGCAACGCAAGGTACCCGTTACTCTCTCAAATATACGACAAGTATACGCGATGTAACCTGATACCGTCAACCACAACAACCTAAAAAAGAAGAGCGCTAACAAAATTGTCAATGGTTTCAAAATGGAGAGTGCACCAATTATTGGATCATTCTCTTCTCCATCGTTCGAACAGCTTTCGAAGCTCCGGACTCAGCTTGGCATCCAACGAGTTGCGGGACAATTTGGCGTTATCCTGCTGAATTCGCTTCTGGACTTCCCTTTCAGATTCCTCAATCTCGATCAGCAATTCTCGTGCCGATACTCTGAGTGCTCCTTGGCCAAAAGCAACATGCTGCTCTACCTGATCACTTGTCGCTACGTAAATGCTTCTTCTCTTGCTGCTCAGCTCCCGAACCAATCGTTCGATGCATTCGTCGGCTGTCTCTTTTTCTCTCGTAAAATAAATCTGGACTTTGCTCTGGGCAAAGGTTTTACCTAATCCTGGCACCCTGTAAGCATCAAACACGACGATGACTCTTCTGCCCGAATACGCCTGATGATCCGCCAGTCGTTCAAGAAGTCTGTCCCTCGCTTCCTGCATACCAGATTGTACCAGTGCGGAAAGTTCGGGCCAGGCTCCAATCATGTTGTAACCGTCCACAAGCAGAACATCCCGCGTGTCAGCCATATCGTTAGCTCCGTGCCTGTCGTCCGCGCAAGACTTCGTACATGACGACACCTGCAGCTACAGAAGCATTGAGAGAATTGATTTGTCCCGCCATTGGCAGCTTGACAAGTACATCACATTTCTCACGGATCAAACGGCCCATTCCTTTATTTTCGTTACCAATGACAATCGCTACAGGACCGGTGAATACCCCATTCCCAAAGACGGGATCGGTTGCTGTAACATCCGTGCCAACTACCCATACACCTTCTTCTTTAAGACGGTCAATGGTTTGCCCCAGATTGCTCACCCGTGCCACTGGAACGTACTCCACAGCACCCGCCGATGTTTTAGACACCGTCACAGTTACAGCTGCTGAACGCCTTTTGGGCACTATAATACCGTGTGCTCCAGTGCAATCCGCCGTACGAAGGATGGAGCCCAAGTTATGAGGATCTTCAATTTCATCCAGCAAAATCAAAAACGGCTCTTCTCCTTTAGCACGAGCACTAGCAAGCAAGTCTTCCACTTCAGCGTAGGCAAAAGGTGCTGCTTGCGCAACCACTCCCTGATGCTGAATGCCTGGAACCATTTGATCGAGCTTACGCTTGTCTACCTGCAAAACAATGATTCCTGCTTTTTTCGCCTCAGCTGTAATCGGCAATGTCAAATGCTTTTGTGCATTATCCGCAATCCAAATTTTATTTATCGTCCTGCCTGAACGCAGCGCCTCTGTTACCGAATGCTTACCGGCAATCCATTCTTCTTCCATCTCTAGCTTCCTCCCGGAAAACGGTTGATATTCAATTCATCCAATCCGTCCCCAATTTATGATTTTTCGGTATTTTCCATTTGTGCAATTCCGTACGTAATCAACTCTGTCAATCTGTCCAAATGTCCATCACAATACAGATAACCAATCAATCCTTCCAGTGCTGTGGCGTGTCGATACTCAAGCACATCAGCATTTTTAGGCAGGCTCCCTGACTTGGCATTTCTCCCTTGTCGGACAATGTCACGCTCTTCATCCGTCAGCACTGTTTCTAGCAACCCCAGCATACGACACTGTGCCTTGGCAGAGACTAGCTTTGTAGCTCGTCGATGTAAATGATTGGGACGCAGGTTGGGGTGTGCCAACAGATATTGCCGGACAGCCACCTCATACACTGCATCACCAATGTAAGCTAACGCAATAGGGGGCATCAAGCGAGCCGGCTTGGACGCAGGATACGGAAACCAATTTCCTGCGCCTTTCGCAGCTCCTGAATTCAGTGGCTTATCACTCATTTCCGCCGCCACCGCATCCCCTGGGCCGTATCTTCAAGCACAATGCCTTTAGTAGCTAACAAATCGCGAATTTCGTCAGCTCTACCCCAGTTTTTAGTTTTACGAGCTTCGACACGTTCTGCAATTAACTGCTCAACTTCGTCATCCAGCAGCTCTTCACTCGGTTCTGAATAAATGCGAAGCACCGTATTCATCGAATGGAAGGTATGCAGCACCCTTTGCAATTCCGCCTGATTGACAACATCACGCTGCAACAAAAGATTGGCTTCGCTGACCCATTCGAACACCGCAGTAATCGCATCAGGCGTATTGAAATCATCATCCATTTTTTCGCCAAACTGCTGCAGTATCCCGTCAAGCTTCATTTGCAGCTCAGCCGATACTTCTTCATTACCTTTCAAAGCAATGGCTAAACGATGCTTTACATTGGCGACTGCATTGGCAATCCGTTCGACACTATTCTCCGCCTGACTCATCGTCTCTTGGTTGTAGTTCAAAGGATTGCGGTAATGTGTCGACAGCATAAAATAACGTAAAGCCTCGGGCTTGTGACGAGCACGCAGATCTTTAACCAAAATACCGTTACCGAGTGATTTCGACATTTTTTCATTATCTATGCGAATATATCCGTTATGCATCCAGTAGCGAGATAATGGTTTACCCGTAATCACTTCAGATTGTGCACATTCACATTCATGATGCGGAAATTGCAGATCCTGTCCGCCTCCATGAATATCCAGCGTATCCCCCAAATAGTGACGAGCCATAGCAGAGCATTCGATATGCCAGCCTGGGCGTCCATCTCCCCAAGGACTTGACCAGTAAATTTCTCCCGGTTTCGCTTCTTTCCAGAGTACAAAATCCTCGGCATTCTCCTTGCGTTCATCCACATTGATGCGAATCCCAAACTGGAGCTCCTCCAAATTTTGACCTGACAGCTGTCCGTAGTCTTTAAACTTTTTGGTTCGGTAGAAGACATCGCCATCATTCTCATAGGCATAGCCTTTGTCTACCAGATCCTTGATAAAATCAATAATCAGATCCATGCTCTCAGTTACACGAGGATTTATGCTGGCAGCAGGAACATTCAATCCTGCCAGATCCTCATGATAGGCAGCAATAAACTTCTCAGCAACTGCCGGAACCTCCATATTAAGTTCCCGAGCTTTGCGGATCAACTTGTCATCGACATCCGTAAAATTCACCACATAGTTTACATCATAGCCCACATACTCCAAGTAGCTGCGTACCACATCAAACACAATTACAGGCCGTGCATTACCAATATGAATGTAATCATACACTGTAGGACCACATACATACATTTTAACCTTTCCAGGCTCCAGTGGCACAAAAGGCTCCCGGCTCCTCGTCATTGTATTATAAATTTGAAGCGACATCGTTATGTTCCTCCCTCATGAAAATTATCCTTGTAATTTATTCTCTTGGGTCACCTGATGTTTCTGAGCAGATTGCTCCTCCTTCAAATCAGACAATTCTGCTCGCAATCGTTCTATTTCCATTTGAAGAGACCGTATAGAATCGACGACCGGATCAGGCAACTGGTGACTAAGTCGATCTGGACGTCTGCCATCCTGTCTGACCACTCGCCCTGGGATGCCCACTACCGTACTGTTTGGCGGAACTTCTTTTAGCACAACCGAGTTGGAGCCAATGTTGGATTGCGCCCCAATCGTAAATGAACCCAATATTTTCGCACCCGAGCCTATAACGACATTATTCCCAATGGTGGGGTGGCGCTTCCCTTTCTCTTTTCCAGTCCCTCCAAGAGTAACCCCCTGATATAACACGACATCGTCGCCAATTTCACAGGTTTCGCCAATGACAACACCCATGCCGTGATCAATGAACAGCCGATCTCCGATACGAGCGCCAGGATGAATTTCAATTCCTGTCATAAACCTCGATACCTGGGATATAACGCGGGCTAGAGTACACCATTTTCGCAAATAAAACCAATGTGCGATTCGGTGTGCCCAAAGGGCATGAACGCCAGAATACGTAAAAATGACTTCCAGCTTACTCCGGGCGGCCGGATCATTATCCAAAACAGTTTGAATATCGGATTTGAAATGCCTGAACATGTCGCCCTCCTCTTCCCTCCATATCCTCGCCGCATCACACTTCAGATTTCGCCAATTTTCGTAGTCACTAGCACGCTTCGACAATTTTCAATCTACAGCGAGTCTGAATCTGATAAAAATGAAAAAGCGCCTCCGCAGCCTAGGCTGCAGAGACGCATATACGTGGTCCCACTCTGCTTCGAACATATCTGCTACAAAAAAAGCAGAAAAGTCCGTCTTTGGCGTCCTGTAACGGGAACGAATCGGCAAGCCCTTGCCGCATTAGCATTGTAGGCTAACGAGGGTTCGGGCGCACGGCTCCCAGGCGCATTTCCTCCGCAGGTCATCTAGACGGTTCTCAGCCTGGGGTTTCCCCTCGACCGTCCTCTCTGGTAGATGCCCTTATGCAGTGTACTTCTCCTGTTCGCAGCCTTTACACGTAAGTATCAATCCATATCAATGGAGTCATTATAGCGAAAAGACAACAAATTGACAAGAAATATCAGCCTTTAATTTGTGCCTTAAGACGATCCAACACCTTGTCACGTCCAAGTAAATAGATGGTCTCGTTCAGATCCCGTCCATGAGTTTGACCTGTAAGGGCCACACGAATCGGCATGAACAGCTGTTTCCCCTTAAAACCAGTTTCCTTTTGGACTTCCTTGATCAGCTTGGCCATTTGTGGAGCTGTAAATTCCTCGCTCGTTTCAACCTTACCTGCAAAGGCTCTAAGTACATCAGGAACCTGCTCTTCGGCCAGAACAGCCGCCGCATCAGCATCCAACTCCAGATGCGAACGGAAAAACAACTCAGACAACGTCACAATATCAGACGCTGAAGTCATTTGTTCTTGGTATAAGCGGACAAGAGCTTTAGCCCAATCCTGTTGTTCCGTCGATAATTCATTCGGCAACAGCCCTGCTGCCTGCAAATGTGGAATAGCCATGCTGGCAATCCGCTCAGGATCAGCTTTTTTAATATAATGATTATTCAAATAAGCAAGCTTGTTTGTATCAAATACAGCTGGGCTTTTGGACAAACGATTAGGATCGAAAATCGAAATCAGTTGTTCCCGATCATAGATCTCTTCCTCGCCTTCCGGAGACCAGCCCAATAGTGCAATAAAGTTGAATATAGCTTCCGGCAGATAGCCCAGCTTATCGTACTGCTCCATGAACTGAATAATGGATTCATTTCGTTTGCTGAGCTTTTTGTGATCCTCGCCTACGATCAGCGTCATATGACCAAAGCGTGGCGGCTCCCAGCCGAGAGCTTCAAAAATCATCAACTGCCGCGGTGTATTGGATACATGATCTTCGCCCCGTAGTACATGCGATATTTTCATCAAATAGTCGTCAACCGCTACGGCGAAGTTATATGTCGGAATACCGTCTTTTTTGACGATAACAAAATCGCCGCTTTCCTTGGAATTGAACGTAATTTGACCTTTAACCATATCATCAAACGTATATTCACGATCTTCTGGTACGCGAAAACGAATACTTGGTACACGGCCCTCGGCTTCAAAAGCTTGGCACTGTTCTTCTGTTAAATCACGATGTTTGCCTGAATAACGCGGAGTCTCCCCACGCGCCATCTGTTCTTCACGCTCACGTTCGAGCTCTTCTTCCGTGCAATAACAGCGGTATGCCAAACCACGATCCAGCAAATCCTGCCAGTATTTTTTGTAGATATCCAAGCGTTCGGTCTGGCGATAAGGTCCAAACTCGCCGCCCACGTCTATACTTTCATCCCAGTCCATGCCTAACCATTTCAAATATTTAAGCTGGCTTTCTTCTCCACCTTCAATATTGCGTTTCACATCTGTGTCTTCGATGCGAATAATAAACTTCCCACCTTGATTGCGGGCAAACAAATAATTAAATAATGCCGTTCTAGCATTTCCAATATGCAGATGTCCTGTAGGACTTGGTGCATAGCGTACACGAACTTCCGTGCTCATATAATCTCCTCCAAATAGAATTACTCAAGATGATAGCATTTACTTGATTAGACAGACAACCGATTGAGCCGCAATTCCCTCGCCTCGCCCGGTAAACCCGAGTTGCTCCGTCGTTGTCGCCTTAACATTTACCTGGGACGACTCCTCTGCTTCCAGCACCCGGGCGATGATTTCATTCATCTGCGGGATGTACGATGCCATCTTGGGCTTCTGCGCAATAATCGTAGAATCAATATTCCCCAAGCGATATCCCCGCTCTTTAGCCAGCCCCCACACATGCTCCAGTAGCTTCAGGCTATCAGCGTCCTTAAATTCAGGGTCGTTATCCGGAAAATGCTTTCCGATGTCTCCCAAGCCAAGCGCGCCCAGGATGGCATCGCTAATGGCATGCAGCAGCACGTCTGCATCGGAATGGCCCAGCAAACCTTTTTCATACGGAATATGTACGCCTCCGATGATGCATGGCCTTCCTTCCACCAGCTGGTGGACGTCAAATCCTTGCCCTATTCTGATCATTTGATATCCTCTCCCTCTGTCTTTACCCATAACTCCGCCATCTCCAAATCCTCAGGCGTAGTAATTTTGATGTTTTTATAGCTGCCTTGGACGACAGTAACTGGAATGCCTAGCCGCTCCACCAGCATAGAATCATCTGTCCCCAAAAATCCTGACTGCTCCGCTTCCTCATAGGCCCGCAGCAGATCGGAAAGACGAAAAGTCTGTGGCGTTTGAATACTCCACAGACTTCGGCGATCCGGCGTTGCTGTAATGATACCATCCCCGTTCACTTGCTTGATTGTATCCTTTACAGGTACTGCCGCTACAGAAGCACCAGTACGCTGGGCAGCCTCCAGGCATGAACGTACAAGCTCAGGTTGAATCAGTGGACGCACACCATCATGCACCATCACCCAATCTGTTTGCAAGTGGCGCAAACCGCGATAAACCGAATGCTGGCGCTCCCTGCCACCAGCCACCACTCGTACATTTTTACCAATCTTGTATTGATGAACCCAGTCTCTGCAACGTTCCACATCTCCAGCTCCAGTAACCATCACCATTTCATCCACTTCAGGCATTGCTGCGAATATTTCAAGTGTATGTATGAAGATGGGCTTGTCTCGCAAAAGCAGAAATTGCTTGCTCTCCTGCGTTCCCATACGGGAGCCGCGCCCGGCCGCCACAATCACGACTCCTACCTGATTGTTCATTCAAATAACTCCTGCCCTGATCGCACTTGGACGATCCGTATGATAACACATCTACTTCATCATACCTCGTTTATTGAGCTTTTTCCAATAATTTCGGTTTAGCAAAGATCATGCGACCCGCAGAGGTCTGAAGTACACTTGTGACCAGCACTTCCATGAGAGAGCCAATATAGTCACGCCCACCCTCCACAACAATCATCGTACCATCATCCAGATAAGCTACCCCCTGCCCATGCTCCTTGCCGTCTTTGATAATCTGCACCATAATTTCCTCACCGGGCAGTACGACAGGCTTCACTGCATTCGCCAAATCATTAATGTTCAGCACAGACACACCTTGAAGTTCGCATACTTTATTCAGGTTAAAATCATTAGTTACAACTTTACCCTGCAACACCTTTGCAAGCTTAACCAGCTTACTGTCGACCTCTGAAATTTCCTCAAAATCCCCCTCATAAATGAGCACATTCACATCTAGCTCTTTTTGGATTTTATTCAAAATATCCAGACCTCGCCGCCCACGATTACGCTTAAGTAAATCTGAAGAATCTGCGATATGCTGAAGCTCCTCCAGCACAAATTCAGGAATCACAATGGTTCCTTCAATAAACCCTGTTTTGCAGATATCCGCAATACGCCCATCTATAATGACGCTGGTGTCCAAAATTTTATGTTCCTCCAGCTTGCGTTCTTCTACATCCGCTCCCCGACCAAAAAAACCTGAGCTCCAAAAGGATGACAGCTCGTCCCGTTTTTCTAGCCCTACCATCAATCCCACATATCCGCATACCAAGGTAACCGCGGTCTGGATAAGTAGACCAGGTGCCCCCAATCCTGAAAAGAGTGGGTAAACTGCCAAGGAAAGGATCAGCCCCACTGCTAACCCCATCACACCTGCCATCATCTCATTCATCGGAATTCGTACCAAGCCTTCAATACCCTGCTGCAATCGATTCGCCACGGACGCCCCTGCGAATGAGCAGCCAGCCATAAATAGCACTGCTCCCGCTAACATCCAAACAGCCATTCCTGGTAAAGAACCATCACTCAACCATTGTGGCATCCACGATACGATGCCTCCTATCCGCTGGTATAACGTATAGCCAAACCACGCGCCGCACAATCCTGTAAAAGTTAAAATAGCCTTTCTCCACATTGAGTCTCTATACCTCCTTTATTTTCTTTTCAATAGTCTGCTATTTATTCGATACATAGCACTTCCCTTACCAGTATGATCCATTTCTCGCATAACTAACCCTGTGTTTTCACTTTTTATGCATAAAAAAAGCATTTATCTCCCTGAATGAATCAAGGAAATAAATGCTTCTTCTAGTTCTTGTCTGACACTAACGTTGCGAATGACGATATTGGTCGTCCTGTTCTTCTTGATTAGAACGATCTCGTTCCCGTCCACGTCTGCGTGATAGCTTCCGAATGTTCAGCTTCATACCGTACAATGCATATAGCACCAATGGTACAAAAATCAGCTTCGACAGCTGATCAGGAAATTTAACGGCCAGAAACACCGCTGCAATTACGACCCATGGAGCAATCCAGATCGCTTTTTTCGGAAGACCGACCTTTTTGAAATTCGGATATCTCATGGAGCTAACCATCAAATAAGAGACCAGCAACATGGCAATCGACATGTATAACAAAGAAATCTCGTTATGGAATAAGGACAAAGTGGCTAATACGCCACCTGCTGCCGGAATGGGCAAACCTGTGAAATAACCTGGTACACCAGGACGTACGTTAAAGCGAGCCAAACGCAATGCTCCGCACATCGGAAAAATGGCTGTAACCGTCCAAGCGAGAGCCGAATTCGCATCATGAAAAGCAACCATGTACATAATAACTGCGGGAGCAACACCAAAAGATATCATATCTGATAAGGAGTCCAGTTCTTTACCGAATTCGCTCTGGGCATTCAGAGCCCGGGCCATCCTTCCATCCAGTCCGTCCAACAACATGGCGACAATAACCATAATAGCGGCAAGGCTGTATTTTCCGTCTACGGCCAATAAAATGGCGATCATTCCGAGAAACAAGTTACCCAAGGTACACATGTTCGGAATTGATTTGGTAATCATCTCTTCACCTCAATGTATGAATTGTTCCATTATAATCCTTTCACTGTATTACATTTACATTTGTCTGTCAATGAAAACTTGTTCCTGCAAACGTTTAAGCCCTTCTTTAATCGTACGTGCACGAACCTCTCCTATGCCATCTACTTCATCTAGTTCTTCAATCGTTGCTGTCATGACATGTGGAAAACGCCCAAATCGTTCCACCAGATTATGAATAATCACATTTGGCAAACGAGGTATTTTGTTCAATACCCGATATCCGCGTGCAGCAATATATTCTTCTGATGTCGCTGCTGAAGAAGGATAGCCTAATAAACGTACAATATGATTCACATCCAGTAATTCGTCGTCCGTAGAACGTTTGAGTCCCAATATAATTTCACGAATCTTCTCGTCGCTGTCGTCTCTGGCATAATCCTTATACAGCAACCAAGCTTCTTCCTCGATATTGCTGACAAGCTCCTCCATCTGCATGCTAATCAGCCTGCCCTCATTTCCGAGCTCGTTAATAAATCGTTTGATCTCCATTTTGATGCGCAGCACCATTTCGATTCGTTGAATGACATTAACGACCTCAGGCATGGTAACCAGTTCTTCGAATTCAGATGCAGTTAAATTGGTTGAGGCTTGCCCCAATACGGATCTATATTTTTCCAGCGTCTGAATGGCCTGATTAGCTTTCGTTAAAATAACCCCGATTTCCTTGAGCGCATACCGTAAAGTCCCCTGATACAACGTAATAATATTACGACGCTGGGAAATAGACACAACCAGTTTGCCAGTCTGCTTCGCAACTCGTTCCGCCGTGCGATGCCGAATCCCTGTTTCTATGGACGAAATGGAGGAATCGGGAATCAATTGCGTATTGGCATATAAAATTCGTTTTAAATCCTCGCTCAATATGATTGCGCCGTCCATTTTAGCCAGCTCATACAAATAGTTCGGTGAAAAATCACAATTAATAGAGAAACCGCCATCCACGACTTCCATTACTTCCGGGCTATAGCCAACGACCAGAAGAGCACCCGTTTTGGCACGCAAAACGTTTTCCAATCCGTCGCGAAAGGGAGTTCCCGGTGCCACAAGCCGCAGCAAATCGTTCATTTTATCCAGTTGGCTCGCTTCCTTCATTCTCAATGCCCCCTAATCTAATGCAGCTGCCAGTGCATCTGCCACCGTTCCAACTCCTATAATTTGTATCCCTTTCGGATGTGTCCAGCCCTTTAAGCTTTTCTCGGGCATGATCACCCGTTTGAAACCTAATTTCTCCGCTTCTCGCACTCGCTGTTCTGCTCGGGATACAGCCCGCACCTCGCCTGTCAGTCCTACTTCACCAAAAATCACATCGTACGGCTTGGTAGGAGCATCCCTAAAGCTGGAAGCAATGCTCACCGCTATAGCTAAATCCACCGCTGGTTCATCCAGCTTCACGCCTCCAGCAACGTTGAGATAAGCGTCCTGGTTTTGCAAAAACATGCCCATCCGCTTTTCTAGGACGGCAATGATTAACCCCATCCGATGATGGTCGATCCCCGTACCCATTCGGCGTGGAGATGGAAAATGTGTAGCTGCAATTAGTGCTTGCAGTTCAACCAATACAGGTCGGGTTCCCTCCATACTGGCAACGACGGTGGAACCAGCCACCCCCAGTGGCCGTTCGGACAAGAAAAGTTCGGAAGGATTCGCCACCTCACGCAAACCACTTTCGGCCATTTCAAAAATACCAATTTCATTCGTAGAACCAAAGCGATTCTTAACCGCACGCAACAGCCGATACGTATGATGACGCTCTCCTTCAAAATAAAGTACACAATCGACCATATGCTCTAACAAACGCGGACCTGCAATAGCGCCTTCCTTGGTCACATGCCCTACCAGTACTGTAGCAATACCTAATCCCTTCGCAATCCGCATAAATCGTGAAGTACACTCGCGGACCTGTGCTACACTACCAGGCGCACTTGTCACCTCAGGTAAATATACAGTCTGTATCGAGTCGATGACCAAAAACTCTGGCTTCAAGCTGTCCACTGCTTCTTCAATCGTCTCCAAATTCGTCTCACATAATACGTACAGACTGGGAGACAAGGCACCGAGGCGATCTGCACGTAGCTTTGTTTGGCGGACGGATTCCTCACCAGACACGTACAGGACCTTTAAACCAGTTAAAGCCAGCTCATTAGAGGTTTGCAGCATAAGCGTAGACTTGCCGATCCCCGGATCACCACCCACCAGAACAAGTGAACCTGGCACCACACCTCCACCAAGTACACGATTTAATTCACCAATTCCCGTCAAGATTCGTGTTTCTTTGCCACTTTCCACTTCAATAATAGGAAGCGGTTTGTCTTTTGTGCTATGAGTAAGAAGGGAAGATCCCATTCCTTGAGTTTTTACAACGCTTTCCGTTTCTTCGACCATGGAATTCCATGCCTGGCATCCAGGACATTTTCCGTACCATTTAGGCGATTCATAGCCACATTCCGTACAGGAAAATTTAGTTTTCACTTTAGCCATACTTTATTCCCTGGCTCCTTCTTGACGACGATGATGTCAAATTTATCTTCACACAGCACCTGAAAGAGCTGTAACAATAAAAGTTTACCATTGAAGCTTGGCGGACGTAAAGCAGTATCACAAACTTTCCCAAAGCTTTTAGCCTACCCTTTCAAGATATTCAATACACAAAAAGGGTGCCTTCGCAATAGCTTTCCAGCGTGCGAGACACCCTTTTCTAATGTTTTATTTACTAAACTGCTTTAGGACTTCGCGGATACATTATCCTTTTTCGTTACTGTCAATGCACCGTTCTCTTCATCAATGTAGAGAGAGTCGCCTTTAGAAATGTTTCCAGTCAACAGTTCCTCGGACAGGCGATCTTCAATATGCTTCTGGATTGCACGACGCAATGGACGCGCACCATACGCTGGATCGAAGCCTTCCTTAGCAAGGAAATTCTTAGCCTTGTCTGTCAACTCAAAGTCCACCTCATACTCATTCAGACGCTTACGCAGCTCCTCAGACATGAGTGAAACAATTTCAGCAATATGTTTTTCTTCGAGAGAATGGAAAACGATAATTTCATCTATCCGGTTCAAGAACTCAGGACGGAAACTTTTCTTCAGTTCATCCATCACTTTGCCCTTCATGTTATCGTAATCCGCCCCAGCGTCCACAACAGCTGTAAAACCAAGCGTGGAGTTACGTTTGATTGCCTGCGCACCAACGTTAGATGTTAGAATGATGAGTGTGTTACGGAAGTCAACAACACGACCTTTGGAATCCGTCAGACGTCCATCCTCCAACACTTGCAGCAGAATATTGAATACTTCTGGGTGTGCCTTTTCAATTTCATCCAGCAACACAACAGAGTAAGGCTTACGACGTACCTTCTCAGTCAGTTGACCGCCTTCTTCATATCCAACGTACCCTGGAGGCGCTCCTACCAGACGGGATGTGGAGTGCTTCTCCATATATTCGGACATATCAATACGGATAACCGCATTTTCATCACCAAACATAGATTCAGCCAAGGCGCGTGCCAGCTCTGTTTTACCAACCCCAGTTGGACCGAGGAAAATAAAGGAGCCGATTGGACGCTTCGGATCTTTCAGACCGGCGCGTGCCCGGCGAATCGCCCGGCTTACTGCCTTAACAGCTTCGTCCTGTCCAATCACCCGTTCATGCAACAGTTGCTCCATATTCAGCAAGCGATGTGTTTCTTCTTCTTTTAGCTTGCTGACTGGGACACCAGTCCAGATGGCAACAACCTGAGCGATATCCTCTGGCGTAACTTCGGAATCTGTACGCCCCTGTTGTTCTTTCCATTGGTTTTTAGTGACATCCAGCTCTTCACGAATCTTTTGCTCTGTATCGCGTAGCGCAGCTGCCTTTTCAAACTCCTGACTTTGTACCGCTGAATCTTTTTCCTTGCGGATATCTTCCAGACGGTTTTCCAGCTGTTTCAGGTTTGGCGGTACTGTATAGGAATTCAGCCTTACCTTGGAGCCTGCTTCATCAATAAGGTCAATAGCCTTATCCGGTAGGAAGCGATCAGTAATATAACGATCTGACAATCTTACTGCAGCTTCAATAGCCTCATCCGTGATTTTTACACGGTGATGCGCTTCATAACGGTCGCGCAGACCATACAAGATTTGGATTGCTTCTTCTGGAGAAGGTTGATCCACTGTAATAGGTTGGAAACGACGCTCCAAAGCAGCATCTTTTTCAATATATTTGCGATATTCATCCAGCGTAGTAGCACCGATACATTGCAGCTCGCCACGTGCCAGAGCAGGTTTCAGGATGTTGGACGCATCAATTGCGCCTTCTGCTCCACCAGCACCAATCAGCGTATGCAGCTCATCAATGAACAGTACGATATTTCCGGCTTGACGAATCTCGTCCATAATCTTCTTCAAGCGATCCTCAAATTCACCACGATACTTAGTACCTGCTACGACAGATCCCATATCGAGTGTCATTACGCGTTTGTCGCGCAATGTTTCAGGAATCTCATTCGCTATGATTTTTTGTGCCAATCCTTCGGCAATCGCTGTTTTACCTACCCCAGGTTCACCGATCAAAACAGGATTGTTCTTTGTACGGCGGCTGAGCACTTGAATAACGCGCTCAATTTCCTTGCTGCGCCCAATAACGGGGTCCAGGTTATTTTCCTTCGCAGAAGCTGTCAGATCGCGTGCCAGACTGTCCAGGGTTGGCGTGCTGACATTAGCTGGAGCACCGTGATGACTGGAAACTGCCTCGCTGCTGCCGAGCAATTGAAGCACTTGCTGACGCGCTTTGTTCAGACTGATACCCAGGTTGTTCAGTACACGTGCTGCTACGCCTTCACCTTCACGAATGAGACCTAGCAAAATATGCTCGGTACCTACATAGGTATGCCCCAATTTACGCGCTTCGTCCATAGACAGCTCAATGACTTTTTTGGCACGTGGAGTATAGGCAATGTTCGTTGGTTGCTCTTGACCGCGTCCAATCAGTGTTTCCACTTCATCCTGGATTTTTTCCAGTCCCAGCCCTAAACCGATTAAGGCTTTCGCTGCTATTCCTTCGCCTTCACGAATGAGTCCTAGCAAAATGTGCTCTGTGCCAATGTTGTTGTGTCCCAATCGAACAGCTTCTTCCTGGGCCAAGGCAAGCACTTTCTGTGCACGTTCCGTAAATCTTCCAAACATCATATATCCTGCACCTCCACAATGTGTATTTCAGATAATTCTATATATTAAAGGGTTGTGCCTAATTTTTGCCGGATCAGCTTCGCCCGGTACATATCGCGCTCACCGGTATTCATTTTATCCCCAAAGCTTTTTTGCAGAAAGCCAGGTTGCGTCATCACATTAAGCTCATTCATCGCTGCAATGGAAGGACGCTCCAAAATCCCTAAATCTACACCGAGACGTACATCGGACAGCCGCTGTGCAGCCTCCTTGGAATCCAAAACTGCTGCATATGACAAAATACCGAATGAACGCATCACCCGATCTGTAATCCGCAGCATGGATTCATTCATCAATCGTTCTCTGGCAGAACGTTCGTGCTCTATAATTTGCAGCACCACGCCATGCAGATTCTCGATAATTTCCGCTTCGGTTTGTCCCAGGGTAATCTGATTAGATACCTGAAACAAATTTCCAACTGCTTCGCTGCCTTCACCATAAATGCCGCGAACTGTAAGACCGACCTGTGAAACAGCGGACAATATACGATTGATTTGGTGAGTCATGACCAATGCGGGTAAATGCATCATCACCGAAGCTCTCATACCTGTGCCGACATTCGTCGGACAACTGGTCAGAAAACCTCTCCGATCATCAAATGCATAATCAACATGAGCTTCGAATGCATCATCAATGACCATGGCGCGTTCCCAGGCTTCTCTCACCTGACATCCCGGATATAAGCACTGAATACGCAGATGATCCTCTTCATTTATCATAACACTAACTGATTCATCATCACTAATCAACACAGCACCGTTGCGAGATTCGTTCGCCAAATTAGGACTAATTAAGTGCTTCTCAACCAGTACCTGCTTGTCGATCTCATCCAACTCGGATATTTTCAAGGTATGAAAAGTACCAAAACGACGCAAATCATCATACTGAAGGATATCCGTTAAGCGTTGAAGCACTTCTTCCGACTGCTGATTGGTAGCAAGCATGGGAAAAGGCAGATGCTGCAAGTTACGCGCAATTCTTACCCGGCTGCTAATGACAATCTCCGAATCCGCAGCATCACCACGCATCCAATCACTTAGCGGCTTTTCCGTAAATCGGATATTGGGCATCACGCATTCCCTCCTACTCTTCACAAACTTTACTCTTCAGTCATTTCTTTTTCAAGCTTTCTGATTTGATCCCTAAGCTCAGCAGCTGATTCGAATTCTTCCTGTACAATGTGTTGTTGCATCTCTTTTTTCAAATCATCAATTTGCCGTTTAACCTTTAATCGGCCTCCAGTACGGACCGGAACTTTCCCAACATGACTCGTACTACCATGCACACGCTTGAACAGAGGGTCCAGACGACTATCAAAATATTGATAGCATGATGGACATCCAAAACGTCCTAGCTTACTAAACTGTGTATAAGTCATACCGCAATCCTTGCATTGCAGATTTTGGGGAACAGTGTGACCTGAAGACTGGCTCTTTGTGCTGGAGTCAAAATCCAACATCCCCGACAACAAGCTATGAATCGAAAAGCCATTAGGTGTTCCAGGGATCATCTCCCCTTTTTCCTTCGCACATGTCTCACAAATATGAAACTCTGTCTTTTCGCCATTCACAATTTTGGTGAAATGCAAAGTTGCCGGCCGCATATTACATTCTTGGCACAGCATAAAAGCACCTCCTTCAACGTCAGGATTTTTACAAATCCCTACATCTGAATTGCAAATCTCTATTCACTGGTTAATGGATACTAGCTATTTGGCCGCCAGCAACGAGATCAGCATAGCCTTAAGCAATCTTGCTCGCAGTTGGTCACGATAGGGAAGCTTTAGCAATAATGTATCTCTTGATAAAGCAGCCTTCATTAGACCAGCTTCCCTTTTGCTTAAAAAATGAGCTTCCTCTAACTGATAAATCAGTCCTTCTGCTGCCGATTGGCTAATTTCCTCCCCGATGCTCTGATGAAGGTGTGTATGGATCGCATGTTGTGCAGGTAATTGAATTCGCTGAATTCGAATGTAGCCTCCACCACCGCGTTTACTTTCCACCACATAACCTTTTTCCAGCGTAAACCGGGTACTAATTACATAATTAATTTGCGACGGTACGCAGGAAAAGCGGTCAGCCAGATCATTACGCTGAATCTCCACTAAGCCTTGGGGACTTTCCAGCAGCATGCTCTTCAAATATTGTTCAATAATGTCGGAAACATTGCGCATTTCATCATCCTCCACTAACGGAAACGCAAGAATTCAAATACATTTCACGCTCCACAGAGTCCGCCGTATATTGAACTTAACCAAACGGTATAGTCACGAATCTAAGCTGTATTCAGGCTATTGCCTGTTCTACATCCATTGGAATTGTACCGTTTTGTTTCTAGTGTGACCTTTATTTGCGATAAATCATACACTTCTCTTCTGTCCATAAGAAGCAGCTCCTAACTATACGCAAATCAGGTCGTTATTTTTTACTTTTTTGCTGTCAAATTGTTATATACGGCCAATCCAACAACATAATACTTTTGTGGAATCACACTGATTCCAATTGACTTTGACTTTCTTTGACTATATTCGTATTATAGCACAAATTTCATTTTTGCCAAGGGGTCAATACCATTTTTCGCAATCTAATTATGTTTTATACCATATTACAAAAAACTCTTCCCATTATGGAAAGAGCTTTGAGTAATTATGATAAACCACATCCAATTTGGTTAAAAAAAAGTTGGACATTAAGAAGAACCAATTGGAGCTTTATCAGAAAAAATCCAATAAGAACGTTTGTTTTATTGGTATTACACGTTTAAGTGCAGCCACAGACTTACTGCTTCCTTCAATACGCCCCCAATTAGACAGGTTATCAGCTTGCTGGTAGCCGAGCATTAAAGTTGTTAATGACTGAATCCCCAGTTTCAAGTCAGTTGCTAAGGCGTTGTCAGATAAATTGCTTGTATCCACTCTTGCCAGATGTCCTTGCCCCTCCGTAGTAATTGTTAATCTCCATACTCCTTCATTCCAAGGGGCATACCGATCTGTCAGATGTAAGGTCAAACTTGTTTCTTCTCCAATCTGCTCAAAAGGGTATCTCTCTACAAAAGCAACTGCATCCACAATACGCCCCATAAAATAAGGCACCGTTTCCTGTTGAATTCGCGGATCATCGAGTAAAAAGGGCAGGTTGTCATCTGCTGGAACGTAAATAAATTTACCTTGGGTTATCATTGAGTCATGATTTGCAAAATAAGTCCACAAAGCCCGACGTGCCGTCTCATTTTCATATACCAACTCATCACAATTTAACTGTTTATCTTCTATTTTGTATAGTGCATATCCCTGAGGATTGCCTGCATCCGTGTAATATACTACAGTTCGATAATTTTCATTTAAAATCCGTTCCTGCCACCATTCCTTATCTCGTACCAGCGTACCATTGTAACGTGAAGCATACGATTGATACACTTGGTCCAATTCTGAAATATTTTTGATATCCCGTTTGACTATACCTTCTGTTTTAAGTTTAGCAGGGAATTTATCAATTGGAATGACGTACTTTTTGTACTCCGTATATGTTTCCCATCCAAATTTACGATAAAAGGCAAATGAGAATGGATGCAGAAAAGAAAGGCTTTGTCCTGCAGTCTTCATCTCTTCAAGCGCATGCGTCAACAAACGTGAAACCATACCCCCGCGACGCTTTTCCGGCCACGTTGCCACACCAGCAATGCCCCCCATATCAAAAACCTGACCATGTATGTATACTTGTAGCGGCAGCAAGGTCAGTTTAGCATTCAATTCGTGCCCGTCGAAGATTCCCCATGTTTGTTCTGGTTTGAATTTCTTCTTAGCTTTCTCCAGATCCTCCGGGGGCATTGTAAACTGAAAAGCATACTGGGATAATTCAATAGCTGCCTCAAATTCCTCACGTTGTAATTGCCTGATCTTCATAACTTCGTCACCTCGCTCATATACTTGGACCTTTTAAAAAAATACGCACTTAGAGTGTCGCAAAGCATCTTCTCTCTGTCAACCTTAGAAGCAGGTGTCCATCCACAAAATACATAAAAAAAGGATGATAACCTGCTAAGGTTATCATCCTTTTTCACTTTTGCTTGGCAACGTCCTACTCTCCCAGGACCCTGCGGTCCAAGTACCATCGGCGCTGGAGGGCTTAACGGTCGTGTT
>NZ_JAHPJM010000018.1:0-83618 GCF_019042715.1 Paenibacillus sp. AK121 | reverse complement strand
GAGCACAGCCTTAATGGCTGTGTTCTTTTTGTATATCCGATTCATTTATCATTCATATGAAAGGCTCATGGCATGCCCTTAGTTAAAAGCACTAAATATTCTGGTTGTTCCTTGTATAGTGCTGCTGCTGGAGGACACTTAAGGCTTGAAGTTTACGGTAATTTCCTTTTGCCACTTTGTATCTCTGACTTGTACGGCAAGATTAGAAGATCCAAATTCGGTTTTGTTTTAGAAAAAATCATGTTAAACTTTTCTCATAAAATAAACAGACTTTCAGAGGTGAGTTGTAGTGCTGGAACGATCTATGGAGAATACAAGGGATTTAAACAACGGAAAGGGAGTGATTTAAAGAAGAAAAGGAGACGATGAAGATGAGCACTTATCAAACGGTTATTAGTGATGGATTTGAGCTGAAATATACTATAAGAGGTAACGGAAAGCCGATATTGGTGATCGGCAGTAGTGTATATTATCCTCGCTTATTTTCAGACCATTTATATAAAAAGTTTCAGTTTATTTTCTTAGATCATAGAGGGTTTGCAAAACCGACTCGTGCTTTAAAACCAGAAGACTATATTTTGGATAAAGTCATTAATGATTTAGAAACAGCAAGACAATGCCTTCATATAGATACATTTATTATATTAGGGCATTCCGGGCATGCTTTTATGGCTTTGGAATATGCTAAACAATTCCCAGGCTATGTTGAAAAAGTGGTGCTATTAAATTCAGCACCTACGAACAGCCAAGAAAGACAGCGGCAAAGCTTTTCATTCTTTTATGAAACGGCCAGTCCAGAAAGAAAGGACCGTTTTGAAAAGGAAATTGCTTTATTAGAGAATGATATCAAAAGAGAGCCCGACAGAAGATTTGTTCACATGTGTATACGTATGGGAGCACAAAGCTTTTATGATTATACCTATGATGCAGCTTATATGTGGAATGATGTGCACACAAACATGCCTATCATTGATTATTTATGGGGAGAAGCCTTCGGAAAGATGGATTTGATACAGTCCTTGGCGGATGTCGATAAGCCCGTGTTTATTGGTCTTGGGAGATCTGATTACTTAGTCGCGCCTGTTTCATTATGGGATCGGGTCGATGATAGCTATACGAACGTAAAAAAGGTGGTTTTTGAACATAGTGGGCATAATCCGATGTTTGAAGAACCTCATTATTTTGATCAAACATTAACCGAATGGATTAATGAAAATCACTAGGATTTTAAAACGGTCGATTCCTATTATAAGGAGTCGACTTTTTTGATATTTGGAGCACAATAGCAAGGATCAGCAAGTTTAATTCAATTATGGCGTATTCCATGACTTGACGAATCAATGAGGTTCTGTATAATTACCGGGAGATCATGCTGTATTGATAGTCTATTTCCGTTTTTCTATATCCTATCTGGGACAAGTCTATAGTTCATGGAACTTAACCATATAGCAAAGTTATGACATGGAGGTTGGGGGTCGTTATGAAATACAAAATTATTTTATTTGATGTTGACGATACGCTGTTTGATTTTAAAATGGCAGAGAGTCATGCGCTACATAATACGTTTGCCCAATTTGGATTGCCGCAAGGGGCCACTGAGTATAAATCTAGCTATGATGAGATCAACAGTTCGTTGTGGCGAGAGGCAGAGGAAGGACTTATTACCTCGGCACAGCTGCGGGTGGAAAGATTTAAACGATTGTTTACTGTTCATAAGCTAGACTTCAATCCAGACGCCTTTAGTGCTGCTTATTTACGTTATTTGGGTGAAGGAGCTTTTTTGATGGACGGAGCGGTTGAATTATGTGACGTACTATCTGAGTATCGTTTGGCGATTATTACGAATGGAATAAAAGAGGTCCAAACCTCCAGAATTCAGCTTTCCCCGCTGCGTCATGTGTTTGAGCAGATAGTTATTTCAGAAGAAGTGGGTTACCAAAAGCCGCAGGCTGAAATTTTTGATTACGCATTTACCAAGCTAGCTATTTCAGATAAAAGTAAGGTCCTTATGGTGGGGGATTCTTTAACCTCGGACATTCAAGGAGGGAATAAGTACGGAATTGACACTTGCTGGTTCAACCCTTCCGGAAAAACAAATACGTCCGGCATTCAACCTACTTATGAAATAGCAAGTTTGATGGAACTACCGAGTAGTGTACTTTCAATGCCTCCCGTACTGAACCATGCATCTTTAGAATACTAGATAATAAGAAATTGAAGTCAGACTCTAGCAGGTTAAAATTGTATAGTATGATATGAAAAAGGAAAATCAAGGACTGTTATAAACTGAGATGTCTGAATAAAGAGAAACGGATTCGTTGTAGAACGAATCCGTTTCTCTTTTTATTTCCTATTGCGATATTGAAGCAAATCCCTTCATTTTGATTAGCAGGAGATCGCTTTAAGGCGGAAGGTAGAGCTGGCAAAATCCCCAGTAAGATCCGAGACAACAAGCCCAATTTTCATTAAGCGGTCACCTCCAAAAAATTCGCCGTCAAACGCTACACGGAAAGGGGAAACGCCATCTTCAGTCGAGGTATTAATAGGATCTGAAGTATTGCCGGTCGCACCGGTTTCGATTATATACTTTTTGGCTGGGTCAAGTCCTTTTAGAGTTAGTCGCCGGATAGGTCCATTTGGCTCAGCCAGCACACGGAAGTAAGCGACAAAAGCTTCGGACTGGTCCTCGCTAACAAACATCCAGGCAGTATCGCCTCGGCCTTCAAACGGACTAAGAAGTCGATACATATCTCCCTGCTGTACAAGGGAGCGGATTTCTTTATACTGGGCAATTTGTCTGGCAGCGAGCTCTTTTTCTTCATTTATAAATGCAGTAAGGTCAAGTTCGTAGCCAAAATTCCCGCTCATTGCCACGTCGCCACGTATAGCGAGGGAGGTGTTTCGTCCCACCTGGTGGTTCGGCACGTTCGATACGTGGGCCCCCATAGTACTGGCCGGATACACGATGCTAGTGCCGTACTGGATCGCCAATCTTTCAATAGCATCAGTGTCATCACTGGTCCATGTCTGCGGCATATAGTAGAGCATCCCTGGATCGAATCGTCCGCCTCCGCCAGAACAGCTTTCAAACAAGATGTCCGGGAACCGTGAGGTCAGGCGTTCTAGCAGATCATATAGTCCGAGCATATAACGGTGCGCAGTTTCCTTTTGACGTTCGCTAGTAGCAGTAGCTGAAGCGATCTCCGTCATATTACGATTCATGTCCCACTTGACATAAGTAATTGGAGCGATCGAGAATACGGAGCTAAGCGTCTCGTACAAGTAATCGCATACTTCTTTGCGGGAGAGATCAAGCACTAATTGGGATCGACCTTCCGTCCGCCGCCGACCTTCTGCATGCAGGCACCAGTCGGGATGGGTGCGATACAGTTCACTATCAGGTGATACCATTTCCGGCTCAACCCATAAGCCAAACTGTAATCCTTGTTCATTAACTCGTTTGGCCAAATCGGTAAGACCACCAGGTAGCTTGCGGCGGTCTTCGAACCAGTCTCCAAGCGAACTGTTATCGTTGTCACGCTTGCCAAACCAACCGTCATCAAGGACAAATAGCTCAATTCCAAGAGGTCCCGCTTCTTTGGCAATCGCCTCAATTTTATCGGCGTCGAAGTCAAAATATGTGGCTTCCCAATTGTTCACGAGAATCGGGCGTTCCTTGTCGCGATAAGTTCCCCGGCACAGACGTGTGCGGTAGAGCCGGTGATAGGTGCGCGACATGCCTCCAAGACCTTCTTCGGAAAAGACCAGCACGGCTTCAGGAGTCTGGAATGACTGACCCGGTTCAAGCCGCCAGGAGAAGTCAAAAGGATTGATTCCGATACTTACACGAGTCTGATTAAATTGCTCTACTTCCGCCTGTGCGACGAAGTTGCTGCTGTAAATTAGACTGAAGCCGTACACATCCCCACGATCTTCAGTTGCATCAGGACGAAGCAGTGCCAGAAAAGGATTCATTTGGTGACTGCTGGAGCCCCGTCGGCTTTCCAAGCGAATGGCGCCGGGCCCAAGATCGCGGCGCTGGATATGTCTTTCCCGAACCCAGGCACCAGATAAATAGAGAGCTTGGTAATTGGAATCGGCGAAGTCGACAGAGGCGCTCATCGCATGCCCAATATTCATGACAGCGCTTCCCTTATGTTCAAAAAGAGTAGACCTAGCAATGGCGCTGTGGTTCGCAAACACAGTATAAAGCAGTGTAGTCTTAAGGCCTGAGTGTTGATCCTCGAGGAACAACAAGAGAGTTGTTGCTTCATCATCTGATTCGGTATAGACGGAAGGAAGTCCTTCGAGCTTGGGTTTACCCGGTTCAATACGGTAACCACTATATTTTAGCTCTGTAGTCCGAGTTCCATCGGCAAGCGCAACTTGATAAGCCGGCTGACGGAAGTCGCTTGTTCCATACTGTGGATATTCCTGTGGAAGCGTATCCAAAGAAAGCGTACGACTGGAAGAATCGAGAGTGGGAGAGAAGGAACAGCGTTCTCTAAGCTCCAATATACTTGCAAGACTTTGGTCATGATGAAGTTGAGCTCCCCAATAGACATGTGCAGGATATCCTTCTACAAGCTGGATAATATAGCTGCAATCCTTGGACTGCAGGTGAAACAAACCAAGCGCCTCGTTAACATGAATGTTCATGATATTCACTCCTTAGGGGTTATCATCTCGATTGTCTTACGTAAGGATACTTATCAATGACAAATGACTCTTAAGAATTGATTTTACTGTTTAAGCATGAGCTTTCCCGTATGACAAGCTTAGTCCCGATCACGCTGTACGCAGGTGGTTCACGTCCCTCAAACCGTTCAGAGAGCAGCTGCACAGCAGCCTTTCCCATCTGTTCGGGATAGGCACGCACTGTAGTTAGCGGAGGCTGAACGAAGGCCGCCATCTCAATGTCGTCGAAGCCGACAACAGCCATATCTTCTGGTACCTTGACTCCATGTCCATGAAGGGCGCGGAGAGCACCGATGGCGAGCGGATCACTTGCAGCGAAGCAGGCTGTTGGTAGTTCCTGCTCGGCTAGGAGCTCATTCATCATGAGATATCCATCCGCTGTACTCCAGGCGCCTACCCGGACGAATTGAGGATTGTACAATCCTCGTTCCCGCATAAATCGTTCAAAATAATGCGCCCTTCGCTCTCCGTCGCTCTTGCCACCGATAAATCCGATTTGTCGGTGGCCAAGCTCGAGCAGATGTCCGAGTGCCTGATCAACCGCTTGCCGGAAATGGAGGCGTACGGAATCGTATTCTAGCTGCTCATGGTACTGGTCAACAAGGACAATGGTGTTCTTGTCTGGATACAGCTTGGACACCTCTTCAGGATCAACGCCTCCTACGACAATCAGACCGTCCGCCTTCTGCAAGGTGCCGAGAGATGAGCGGCCTCTCAGCGTCTGCCCCAATGTCAGGCCAAGCTCTTCACAACGCAGTTCGATTCCACGGCGGATTGAGGCGTAATACGGATCGTCCCTTTCCTCCTCAATGGAACACCACAGCAGGAGGGCGACCGTTTTCCCGGCACGTTCCGTATTCCGCTTTAACTGCCTCAGCCGGGAAGGCTTATACCCAAGCTGTTCAGCAATTAAAAAAATTCTGTTTTTGGTGTCTGGACTCACGGACAGTGACAGATCGTTATTTAAAACCCTTGAAACGGTTGCGGCAGACACACCCGCTTCGCGGGCAATGTCTTTAATGGTTGCCAAAGAGCTCACACCTTTTTAGTTAATAATTTTACTAAAAATCGACTTTATCCTAACATATCCTTTTGCCACTTTCAAGATGGAGCGTTGAATTTTTTTAACAATATTTTAGTTCTACTACTGTTCAGATTAGTTGTGTTAACATGATGAATATTCTTTGATGACGGAGGGGGTTTATTTGAATATTCTGTCCCTAGCTCGTAAGTGGTTTGGTCGCCTTCGCTTTAAAAGCAAGGTTATAGCGGTATTTCTCCCGCTAATCATTATTTCTCTGCTCATTCTTGGACTTGTGTCCAATCAACTTTTCAGCCGTTCATTGATAGAGCAAACTACCAGCAACGTAGTGGACGAATCGCAGCTTATCCTGTCCCGGACCGACTACATATTCAGTAGTGTGGAAACAGCGGCCAATATTATGGTCACGAATATTAACCGCATGTATGATTCATACGGCGCTAGACCTGATACTGCTATGGATCGTGTTCAATTTGGAAACCTGATGCAAAGCCGCCTATCTATTGACTTGTCTATCTTTCGCGAGGTAGATGCGGCGGTATTTATTGATACTGAAGGGACAATTTTCGCTTCTTATACCGAAAGTGGGGACGATAGCAAAGTCGATAGCATGCTCAAACGGGTAAGGGAATCTGAAAGTTATGGACAGGCACTCTGGTTTGATATGGAGAAAAGAGATTTCCTAACACCAGATCCAAACTCTCCGGTTTTGACGCTGGGAAAGATGGTCATTAATATAGACACCGGCGACCCCTATGGAACGCTTTTTCTTTTGGTAAAGGAAGAAGGTTTGTCTGATTATTTTCGTTCCAGCGATCCCGATACGAACAAATCTTATTATTTTTTAGATAACGAGATGCGTGTGGCTGTGGCAGAAGACAATGGGATGCTGATGAAGCCAGTGAGTTCACAGTTGGCGGAGGCCATCCAAGGCTGTGGATCTAATGTGTCCCCAAAAACATGCTCATTTGAGGACGGCGGCAATCTCGTAACGGTCAATGATTATAACCGAATGGGTTGGAAGCTAGTCAATATTGTTTCTCTTAGCCTGCTTACAGCTGATGTCCGGCAAAATGTAAGGCTTTCACTCTTAATCGGCGTATTCTGTCTTGCTTTTTCCTGGCTCGGTGCTAGCTTTCTGTCCAAAATGGTCGTTAGCCCGCTCGAACAACTGACTAGAGCCATGCGAAAAGTAGTAACCGGCGATTTACAATCGGTTGCGACAGTCCGAACAGAAGATGAAATCGGTACCATTGCTGAAGCTTTTAACTTTATGATAAGACGGATTAGGGAGTTACTGGATGAAGTTAGGCAGGAACAAAACCGCAAGCGTGAATATGAACTTGCACTGATGACCGCTCAAATAAAACCGCATTTTCTGTACAACACTTTAGATACCATTTATGCACTGAATGAGTTGGATCGTAATGATGAGGCTAGAGATACTACGAAGGCGCTGGCAGATTTTTATCGAATGGTGCTGAATAAGGGACGGGAACTCATTATTTTAGAGAAGGAAGCTCAGATTACGGATGATTACCTGACAATTCTGCAAATCCGTTATCCCGATGTGTTCCGCTATGAAGTGGATATCCCTTCAGAACTTGCGGGTACACCGATTCCGAAACTCTCGCTCCAACCACTTGTCGAGAATTCGATTTACCATGGTCTTAAAAAGAAAGGAACCAAAGGTTTTATCCGTATTTTCGCTTTTAAACAGAACGATAGGGTGATCGTCCGGGTAGAGGACAACGGTGTGGGAATGAACGAAGTTCAAGTTCAGAACATTATGTCCAGACATTTACCGAAAGAAGGAATACGATCAATCGGTACCTACAGTGTTCAGCAACGGCTGAGCCTGTATTTTGGCGAGGAGTACGGGATATCCGTGCAGAGCGTTCTCGGAGAGGGAACCATTGTTGACCTGTCGCTACCAACGCTGCCAAAGGGGAGTGAACACCAAGATGTATAAAGTGATGATTGTTGATGATGAGCCGCTGTTCCGAGACTTTCTGCGAATTAAGATAGACTGGGAAAGTCACGGCTTTCGAGTTTGCTGCGAAGCAAGGAACGGGCGGGAAGCGCTTCAGGAAGCCGAGCGGCATCAGCCGCATCTTGCCCTCGTTGATATCAATATGCCATTTATTGACGGAATTGAATTAGCCCAGAGATTGAAAGTCAAGTTCGAACGAATCGTAATTGTATTCATATCCGGGCATAACGAGTTTGAATATCTACAGAAGGCCGTTCGAACTGGAGTGCAGGATTATTTGCTGAAACCGTTCAATGCCGAAGAAATGCTTTCAATGTTGGAGCGTATTAAGCCGAAATTACCAGTGCTTCCACAGGAGAGCGAAAGCGCAGAGTTAAGGGGACAGAGCGGCGAAGCGTTGCATAGCAGAGCAGGTATGCCTGATTTGGGCCATCTACGCGATGCGGTTGTGCTTGACCTTCGAATGAAAGACAGTGAAACGCTAGAGGAGATCCGCAAGGCAATCCGTCAGCTTAGTAAATATAACTGGGGAGACGAATACGCAGATGCGATGCTTATGGGAATCGTATCTTTAGCCCTTTCCTTTGCCAGTGAACGAGGCATTCCTTATGACCAGCTATGGGAAAACGGAGGAGACAATTCTCCTTACGAACGGCTGCGGGAGTTAGATTCCTGGGAGGCTGCTGAAGGTTGGATGCTCACCCTATACCGCAAGCTGATCCAACTGATGGAGAATATGCGTCCGACGAAGGCTTCCAATTTATTTGCGGCGGCGATCAACTATATTGAGGAACATTATGCAGACTCAGAGCTGTCTGCTGAGCAGGTTTCGTGCGGAGTATTCGTCGATCCCAGCTACCTGCGCCGCGTATTTCGCAAGGAGTCTGGCTTTTCCATAGTGGATCATATTACACACATCCGAATGAAGAAGGCTAAGGAGCTTTTGCTGAAAGGAAATCGGAAGCTGTCAGAAATCGCCGAAAGTGTAGGATACAGTGACCCTAATTATTTCAGCAAATGTTTCAAGAAACGTTTTGGTATGACACCCACTGAATATGAACAACTCAAAAAGAGGTAGCATCTGCCTTGTGTGGCAGAACACATCGATTTAAGCCTGGCGGTTTTCCTATATGGAGGACCGCTGCTCTATTTGTCCCGTTTTTTACTGATAATACCCGTTTTATTCCTTAAAGAAGAAAAGAGGCAGCGGTATACTGTAGTCAAGCAAATGAAAGCGTAATCATCAAAGACTCTTCATGAGGGGGAAAAACAAATGAAAAAAAATCTCAGAATTTGGAGTGCAGCCTTGCTAGTGCTCACCATGTCCGTCGGATTGGTCGCTTGTGGTGAAGACAACTCAGCCTCTTCCAATAACGGATCAGGGGACGGAACGATTAAATTGAAGGTGTATGCGCAGCATTTTGATGACGATACCATAAAGCCGTTCGATTATGCGGTGGAAGAGCTCAAGAAGAAGATGCCAGATGTAGAAATTGAACTAGATCCTGCTGTGCAGGACGGGGGGCAGAAGCTTAAAACTTATGCAGCAACGGGCAACATGCCAGATATCTATTTAGCGGATTGGCCTGTCCTGCAAACTTTTGCAAAATCGAAAAATGTCGAGGTGCTGGACAACTACGACACAACTGCCGAATTCAAAAAGAATCTTAACCCAGGTGTGGAATCGCGTTTGGTAGCTCCTGATAATCATGTGTATGCTTATCCCGAGACTGGTATTGAATTCCAAATGATCTATTACAACAAGTCAATTTTTGAGAAGGTAGGAATCAAGACACCACTTAAGACGATTGACCAGATGGCCGATGCAGCTAAGAAGTTGAAAGCTGCTGGTTATGTACCGATGTCAATCTTTGCTAAAGAAAAATGGATTACGACCGCTTTTTATAATGGGCTGGTTACAAGAGAGCAACCACGTGGATTCGGAGCACTTGAGGAGAAGGGTGTAAAAGCATTGCCAGAAGCATTCGTAACAGCGGCACAGCAGATGAAGCAACTGCAAAGAGCCGGATTGTTCGATGCCAACGCCACGAACACCAATTATGATCAGGCATCGTCCCTATTTTATCAGGGCAAAGCTGCCATGTTCGTAAATGGACAATGGGAAATCTACAGCTCTCAGGAAAAGCTGGGCGATCAAGTCGACTGGATGTACTGGCCTGCAAAGGATGAAGCAACCTACGAGAATTCCAAATATTTTATTGACGGCTCAGGTTCTCCACAAGGTTACGCAGTATCAGCGAATAGCAAAAATAAGGAAACAGCCGTAAAGGTAGCGGCATTCCTTGCCTCAAAATCAGCAGAGTACAGATACTCCCAGCTTGGAAGTCCAATTGTTCCAGTGAAAGTTGATAAACCAATGGCCTCCAATGTTCCAGCAATGATGCAGCGAGTTGTTAAAGAGTTGTTACCAAATGCGCAGGAATATGCTCAACTTCTGAGTAATACAAAAATTCAGAACACGATTAATGACAATACTCAGAATATGATGGTAGACAACTTTTCAGAAAACGATTTTGTAAGCAATCTGAATAACACATTGAATAAAGAAAACTGAGAATTCAGGAAACGGCAACCCTTGGCGCATAAGGCGCTGGGGGGCTGTTTCAAAGATAAGGGGTGGAAGCAAGACATGAATAAATATTTGGGGAACAAATCAGCGCTCGCACTGTTTCTCCTCCCTGCTTTGATACTGTATAGCGTGATACTGATATATCCCGTTCTGCAAACCGTTCTTCGCAGCTTTTATGATTGGGATGGCCTGAGTACGTTGACTTTTTCAGGATTGAATAATTACCGGGAGTTGTTCTCTGATCCTCTACTTGCTACTTCGCTTAAGAACGGATTGATCTTTGCAATTGTACTGGCAGTCTTTCAGATCGGACTGGGAACGATATTGGCACTAATCTGTGCGGACCCACGTACACGCGGGCGGAAAATACTGAAAACCGCTTATTTTATCCCAGTTGTCCTATCGGTAACCGTGGTATGCCAGCTGTGGATTGCAATTTATGATCCAACCAACGGATTAATCAACCGACTGTTTGATCTCTTGAACATTCCGTATCAGCAAAATTGGTTGAGCTCCCCAACAACATCCATTATTGCCATCGCCTTTGTTAATGCTTGGCAGTTTATGGGATACCAATTCTCGTTGTTATATGCGGGAGTTAAGTCAATACCCGAAGACTACTTTGAGGCTGCCACGATTGACGGTTGCAGCAAATGGAAAGCGCATCTGCATGTTACGCTTCCTTTAATGAGAGAAACGTACAAATTTTGCTTCATTATCGCGATAACCTCTGGAATAGGGGCGTTTGTGCAGATGCTGATTATGACAAATGGTGGGCCCGGTACTACAAACTATACACTTACATTCATGATTTATCGCTATGCTTTTATGGAGAGCAACTATGGTTATGCGTGTGCTGTATCCGTGCTACTTGTATTAATCTCGCTATTCGCAACTGTAGTTATCAATAAGCTGTTCGACCGCGGACAAACCGCCTGATAAGGCGTGTATTGAAAAGGAGAACGAAATGAGTAAAACCGCTTTGAGCAAGTTCAGACATGCTGCCCTGCAGATACCACTGTGGCTGTATCTAATTGTTTCGGTCTACCCGTTGTTTTGGATGGTATCCTATTCGTTAAAGAACAACGATGAGATCTTCGTCTCTAACCCATTTGGACTGCCAACGCATTTTCGATACGAAAATTACATCAATGCCTGGACACAATTTAATATTCCCCGTTACTTTCTGAACAGTCTGGTCGTATCAACAATTTCGACTCTGTTTATCCTTTTACTGGCTCTGATGTTTGCCTTTGCAGTGGCTCGTATGAGGTGGAGATTTCGTTCTACCGTCCGGACTTATATGACCATAGGAATGTTTATGCCACTTCAGGTTATCATGATACCGCTGGCGATTCTGGTTCGCGATTTTAATCTAACGAATACGTATGGAGCTCTTATTCTTCCTTATATCGCAATTGGCCTTCCTTTCTCGTCCATGATTTTCTATGGGTTCCTTACGGGAATCCCTAAGGAGATTGAAGAGGCAGCATGCATGGATGGAGCTAATATTTATAGACTGTTCCTGAAAATCATTGTACCCCTTGCATTACCTGCAATTGCGACTGTAGCCATTTTTCAGTTTTTGAACAACTGGAATGAATTCACTTTGGCCTATATTCTCATTTCTGATGAAAATATGAAGACATTGCCGCTAGGCTTGCTTTTCTTCCAAGGCTCTTATAGTACAGATTGGGGAGCGATGGGTGCTGTTATGACTATTGCCTCCTTACCGATGGTACTCGTCTATCTGTTCTTGAGTGAACAAGTAGAGCGGGCGATGACGGTAGGTTCCGCTGTAAAAGGATAAAAATAGACTTTCAAGCAAACTGCCTGGGTTAAGGATCACCAACAGATCCTCTAACCCAGGCAGTTTGTTCGATAACGACATCAAACAATAAAATCGATATTTTCCACTATAATAGATAATAATATCCCCTTTTTTTGGGTGGTTTTTCTTTATAATGAAGGCGCACCCATAACAATTAAAGGAGCTGATATGTTTTGACTCGTAACCAACGCTTAAGAAAATGGTCCACGATCCTGTTAACGGTGCCTATGCTCACGATGTTCACCTCAGGTGCAATGGCCGAGCAGGATATGAACGGGCATAAGCCTCCGAATTCTGCTGGAAGCGGCGTGTTTTACGAAATTTATATTAATTCTTTTTATGATTCGAATGGGGACGGACATGGTGATTTAAAGGGTATTACACAAAAGCTTGATTACTTAAACGATGGTAATCCCCGTTCGGGCAAGGATTTGCAGGTCAGCGGTCTCTGGCTCATGCCACTGAATCCGTCTCCAAGCTACCATAAATATGATGTAACTGATTACTATCAGGTGGACCCGCAGTACGGGAATCTGAATGATTTCCGCACCTTGACGAAAGAAGCGAAAAGAAAGGGTGTCAAGGTGATCATCGACCTTGTTATCAATCATTCGAGCAGCGAGCACCCTTGGTTCAAGGAGGCCAGCGCCAACCCGCAAAGCAAATACCATGACTATTACGTATGGGCAGATGAGAATACAAATCTGGATGAGAAGGGATCATGGGGCCAGCAGGTATGGCATAAAAATCCGAATGGCGAAGGGTATTTCTACGGTACCTTCTGGTCGGGGATGCCGGATCTGAACTTTGACAATCCCGAAGTCCGCAAGGAAATGATCAAAGTCGGCAAATATTGGCTACAGCAGGGTGCAGACGGATTCCGGCTTGATGCGGCGATGCATATTTTTAAAGGGCAAACGAAGGATGGCGCAGATAAAAACATTGCGTGGTGGAATGAGTTCCGTTCCGAGATGGAAAAGATAAATCCAAATGTATATCTGGCAGGAGAAGTATGGGATAAACCGGAGACAATAGCTCCTTATTACGAATCGCTCCACTCTCTGTTTAATTTTGATCTGGGCGGAACGATTTTGAACTCCGTGAAAAACGGCCAGGATCAGGGTATCGCAACATTCGCAGAGAAAACGCTAAAGCTGTACAAATCATACAATAGGGCGGCACTCGATGCTCCGTTCCTAAGCAATCATGACCAGACCCGTGTTATGAGCGAGCTGGGCGGGGATGTGCGAAAAGCCAAACTGGCTGCATCCATTCTTTTGACGCTGCCGGGCCAGCCATTTCTCTATTACGGGGAAGAGATCGGCATGAAGGGAGAGAAGCCCGATGAGTATCTTCGGGAGCCTATGCGCTGGTACAAGGGAGAAGGTCTCGGTCAAACGAAGTGGGAGGAGCCCAAATACAACAAAGGCGAAGTATCGGTGGAAGAGCAGTTGCGAGACAATGATTCCCTGCTGGCAAGCTACCGTACGCTTATCCGCCTGAGGGAAGAACATGAGGCTCTTCGCAGCGACAATCTAGAACCGATCAAAGCAGGTTCTGCCAGCGTGGCGGCATACAAACGTTCCTCAGGCAAAGAAACATTGTATATATATCATAACCTGTCAGGAGAGTCAGTTACTATCCAGATGAAAGAAGGGGATAAGCAGAAGAGGAAAGTAGTCTTCTCCAGCTCAAAGGATGTGAAAGTAAAGAAAGATACGGTGAAGATTCCCGCCTACAGCTCTTTGATTACCAAAGAAGATAGAAAGAGCTGAGCTACACAAACTTACAGCCACAAAAAGGATGGACATTTATTGGTAAACCCATGTGGGGGTGTGAAAAACACCCCTCGTAAGGAGAGGCAACATTCAAAAAACGAATTACTGATTCATGATTAGGATCAAGAGTCATATGAGGAAGCTTGTAAAAAAGCAAAATTTGCAGCAAGGATGGCCGGTTCCATGCGAGACAACTTAATAAATATGCTCCAAGAAATAGGATTGCAGATTTTTTGAAGGTGTCGCATGTACGTAATTAATTGATTCAGACTGCTCGTTGTTACATACAACTTCTTTAAACCACCTTGATCATAATAACCCCCTTTTTTTGGGGAAAGATTTCCTTTATAATGAAAGCGTATGCAATAACATCTTACGGATAGTTGCTTGGCAATAACCTATTTACAATTGAATTCGATCTGTGAGCAACCGTTTGATAGGTGGTGGCTCAATTTAGGAGTGGAAGGAAAATGAAAATGGACAATCGGAAATACAATGTAGTTATTATTGGTTATGGAGGTATGGGAAGCTACCATGTTCAATTAATTGAACCTATTGAGCAGCTTGCCATTGGCGGTGTATATGATATTGTTGATTATCGGATGGAATTGGCTGCAGCAGCCGGCTATAAAACTTATGCCAGTCTAGAGGCTGTTCTCGGCGATCAGGACGTAGATATTGTATTAATAGCAACGCCTAATGACGTTCATAAAGAAATCGCGATCCAAGCACTGCAAGCTGGCAAACATGTCATCTGTGAAAAGCCAGTTACGATAACAAGCGCAGATTTCTTAGATATTGTCGAGGTGGCCAAGCAAGAAAATCGTCTGTTTACAGTACATCAGAATCGCAGATGGGATGAAGACTTCCGGATTGTCAAAGATATAATCAGTAAGAAGACCGTTGGCGATCTTTTCCACCTGGAATCGCGGGTTCAGGGAGCTAACGGCATTCCAGGAGACTGGCGGCAATTAAAGGCGTATGGTGGAGGAATGCTATTGGATTGGGGAGTGCATCTGTTGGACCAGCTTCTTCAGATTACGGACAGCCAAATCGAAAGCGTGAATGCTACCTTAAGTTATATTCTGGGGACAGAAGTGGATGACGGCTTTACCAGCTTGATTGAGTTCAAGGACGGTCTTACAGCGGTCATTGAAGTAGGTACAACGAATTACGTAAAGTTGCCGCGTTGGTATATTAAAGGAACTGAAGGAACAGCAGTGATCAAGGATTGGGATTTGAGCGGAGAGATTGTCACCCGAAATCCAGATGTCGCTCACGTGGAACCCAAACCGATTCAAGCAGGTCAAGGGTTGACGAAAACGATGGCACCGCCGTCTGAGGAATCCACCCTTAAGTTCCCGATTGAGAAAATACCTGCTGCAGCAGAAAGCTTTTACGAAAATTTTGTCTCCACCATCGAAGGAAAAGCCGAGCTTGCGATCAAAAGCGAAGAAGTGCACCGTGTGCTGGTGCTGATCGAAACCATTTTTGAGGCAGCAGCGACCAAAAGCGTGATTCGAAGATCGATTTAAAAGAAACGCAGAGTCTTTCACAGATTCTGGAATGGAATAATTTGAGAGCATGGCCAGGCGGATATGGCTCGTGAAAGCACCCCCTTTATCCTCATAGTGAGGACAAAGGGGGTGCTTGTTTAATCTACCCTGAATATAACCAGCAGAAATTTTAATCTGTTTTACACTTCAACAGCTTCGGGTCTTTTCACTTGGAGAGGAGGTGGAATTAACCATCCTTTTTCTTTAGTCATTTGAAGAATCTTAACGCCTAAAGCAGTTTTGGTGGCATGATATTTTGCAAACAAAGCCCCTATATCCTCTCTGATGGATTGACCCATCACTTGACTACAAGCCACCAGTCCCAATGATGTATCAGACGCAATTTTAGCGGCGATCTCCGGGTCAGTAAACCGCGCACCTACAGGAATATCTTCAAGTTTCACTGGAGGTCTTTCTGGTAAGGCTGGCGCTGGGGCAATCCCATTGTCAGTAAGAAGCATATCACACTCCTTAATTTCAAGTTTCGCTTGATCAATGAGTGCGTCCAATATTTTTCTCAAATCCTTATCACCTGCATGATTCAGGAATGCTTGGTAGAAAGACAGAGCTCCTTTCGCGGCTAATGAAAATAGCCAAACACCGGAAATTTCACCGTAGTGCATAGGTTCATCTTTTGGATTCCCACTTAATATTCCCATCATAACCGCTCCTTTAATATTTTTTACACCGATCTTATAGTTCCAATTAATGATTAAAAGTATCCAAATAAATTTGTAAATACTCAATAGAATAAGGAGCAGTTTTTTGGAGAAATTATATGCATCACACTTTCAGGGAGGATTCCTTTTTATGAAAAAACAAATAGTCACAGCGGTAACTTCCATATGCTTGTTTGCAGCTTTAGCCACCCCTTCTTTAGCACAAAGTCCAAATGTAAATGCAGCCAATGACCCAGCTCAAAACCCTTATCAAAGCAACAATCCAACTTATAACGCTAACAGTGTACGAGCAAACGCCGTAGATAATGACAACGATATGGATTGGGGTTGGCTTGGCTTGCTTGGTTTGATAGGACTGGCTGGAATGCGCAGAAAAGTATCTGACCATAAATAATTTGTAAATTAAAATCAATTTCAAAACAAAACACCTTCAGAAGATGCATTCCTAAGCATGGAAGCTGATTTGAAAGGTGTTTTTGTGTTGTTTTGACCATTTCCGGTAACCCTGATAGAATTAATTATTCCCTATGGTGACTCCTATAATGTGTGTAATTTATACTTCAGAATAGAACGGATGAGTCGAAATGCATAACAACAATACTATCGAACTTTTAAATATTTGGCTGTCCCTTACTAAACTCCAATCGAACATAAACGATGAATTGGAACGTGCACTTCAAGAAAACTATAGTTTATCCTTAAATGAATTTTTGGTTCTGTATTTCTTATCTCAAACTGAGGAAAAGAAATTGAGATTGCAGCATTTACAAGAGATGGTTGGGTTAAGCCAAAGTGCATTATCTAGACTGGTAGTCAGAATGGAAGCAAAAAGCTGCGGAGCTTTGCAAAGACATATATGTGAAGATGATCGTCGGGGAATCTATACAAGCATGACCGATTTTGGTGAAAAGAAATTTGATAGAGCGCTCGAAACCTTCAACCAGATTCTGGAGTCAGTCCTTTCAAAAGATGAGTTGAAGCAAAAATTACAATCACTTATTGAAAAAATATAATCCTTTCATATAAATTAAAACTTAATACGAAAGTTAATGCTTGAATAGAGCAAGAATTAATCCTAGGTCTAGAGAATACAATATCTGGGCCTTTATTACGTAAACGCATAGTTTAAACGATAGTTGACAAATAAAAAATGCATGCTATATTATATGCATGTGCATGCATATAATATAGTGTTCACTATAAAACCTAGAAAGGGGTCTTTCTTAATGAAAGATTTATTTAGCGCTTATAAATTTAAAGGCTTGGAATTAAAGAACCGGGTCGTCATGCCTCCAATGTGTCAATATTCTGTTGAAAAAAAAGATGGTATAGCTACCGATTGGCATTTCATGCACTACGTAAGTCGTGCAATTGGTGGAACTGGATTTATTATAATTGAAATGACTGATGTAGAACCGGATGGACGGATTTCTGATTTCGACCTGGGATTGTGGTCTGATGAGCAAATTCCTGCATTGAAAAGAATTGTAGATGCCTGCCATAGTTATGGAGCAAAAGTAGGTATCCAAATTGCTCATGCTGGACGTAAAGCAGAAGATGCTGAGGTGCCTGTTGCTCCGTCCGCTATTCCATTTGATGAGAAATCTAAATTACCTAGAGCTCTTTCAACACAAGAAGTTAAAGAAATGGTGGAGAAGTTCCGCGGTGCTGTAGCACGTGCTGTGAAGGCCGGAGTTGATGCCATTGAATTACATGGAGCTCACGGATACTTAATCCATCAATTTCACTCTCCTCTTACCAACCAAAGAGATGATGAATACGGGAAAGATCTTACAAAGTTTGGTCGGGAAATTATTCAGGCAGCCAAGGCAGAGATGCCGGAAGACATGCCGCTTATCATGCGCATTTCCGCTAAAGAATACGTAGAAGGAGGATACGACATTCAAGAAAGCATTTCTTTTGCCAAAGAATATCAACAAGCAGGAGTAGATATTTTTGATATTTCTTCAGGCGGGGAAGGACCTATCGCTGCGTGGGGTAGACCAGGCAGTCACGCAGCATACCAAGTGACACTTGCTCGAGAAATCAGACAAGCACTCGAAGTTCCAGTCATTGCAGTCGGAAGACTCGATGATCCGATCCTGGCAAACGCTGTAGTAGGAAATGAGGACGCAGATCTTGTGGCTGTCGGGAGAGGAATGTTAAGAAACCCTTATTGGGCTCTTGAGGCGGCAACAAACTTGAAAAAAGAAACAACGATCCCGAAACAGTATACTACAGGTTTTTAGATACAGTTTCTGCTGGTAGAAATATAGGAAACTGCAATTATCGAAATAAAAATGACTCAAAAGCAACCGATATATCGGTTGCTTTTTTATTTATTGTGGTCAAACATTTAGTAAGCATGTGTTAACAAAATTCACTATACTGGAATGGTTATAGAGCTTGAATAATGTAAGTAAATAAAGGAGGTCTATATGTATGAAGAAGACTCATACCTCTGACCATATTAAAATTCCGCCAGGATTTTGGACGGGATTACACGAATTGGGGATTTCTGCTCACGACGTAGCTCATAAAGCACGGCTGCCGCTTAACATTATGACAGAACCAGTAGTCACCCCAGCCCAATATTTCGCGATCTGGCAGGCTTATTCCGATCTCATTGGTGACACTGCCAAAGGAATCATCAAGCTTGCAACCGTCTTTGAAACAGCGAAGTACCCACCGACCGTCTTAGCGACTTACCACGCTCGTAACTATCGCGATGCTCTAAACCGAATGGCTCGGTACAAACAATTATGCCCCCCCGAAATCTTACGTATCACCGAGGAGAGCGAGCACTGTACAATCGAACTGGAATGGTTGTATACCGAGCAGCCTGGCCCACCGATGCTGATCGGTATTACGCTCGCATGTCTTCTAGAGCTTGGGCGCCGGGGCACTGGTCAACCTTTGACGGCACAGCTTGTGGAATTTTCGCAATCAATGGGCGATGTACAAGCTCTTGAAGCTTACTTCGGTTGCCGTATCCGGATTGATGCAAAATGTAATCGAATGACGCTACATCGAAGAGATCTGGACCTCCCTTTTGTTTCGTACAACGAAGAATTGCTGGAGATTCTCACTCCCGTCCTAGACCGATCTCTGGCTGAACAGCAGCGCAACTGCTCCATTACCGAAATGGTCAAATGGATTATAAAACGGAGCCTCACAGGAGGACGCCCTGATATTGAGGCTATCGCGAAGGAACTCAACATGAGCGATCGCACGTTGCAGCGCCGGCTCACTGACCAAAACACGAACTTTAAGCATTTGCTGACACAAGCTAGACATGAGCAGGCACGAAAGTACTTGGCAGACCCATCGCTTGATATTAAAGAAGTGGCTTTCTTGATTGGATATGAAGACCAGAACTCATTCTATCGGGCTTTCCGCCTTTGGGAAGGTGACACTCCTTTAAATTGGCGTACTAAACATTTAGCTGCAAACTCAATATCAGAAGCACAGCTCGGAAGACCGTCTATTCATTAATAGATTCCAGACTAGCCAATTGTTCAGAGAGCTAGTTTTATTGAGTTTTATCAATTGGCGTGTGAAACAAGAATTTTGGCGCAATATGCTAGTTACTGAACAATCCAGGCAAGGTAATATAATCAGGACTCTTTAAAAGGCTGATCTTAACATAGTTTGGAAGTAGAGAAAAAGGAGAAATGTATGATGGATATGGGTTTAAACAATAAAACTGCTTTAATTACAGGATCAACGAAAGGTATAGGTAAAGCAATAGCGATTGAACTTGCCAAAGAAGGTGTGAATGTACTTATTAATGGACGGAATTATGATGAGGTAGAACAAACAGTAAATGAAATAAAGTCAAAGTTCCCAACTACCTCTCCCCAAAATGCTAAGGCCGATATTGTGGATAAAGAGCAAAGAAAAGCATTATTTGAAAAATACCCCGAAGTTGATATTTTGGTTAACAATATGGGTATTTACGAAATTATGCAGTATGAGGACGTTGACGATGAAGTGTGGGAAAAATACTTCCGTACTAATGTTCTTGCTGCAAATGGATTAGCTAAATTTTACTTATCTAAAATGTTGAAAAACGATTATGGACGCATTGTTTTCATTGCGAGTGAAGAAGCAATTATGCCTTCAGGACAAATGCCTCAATATTGTATGACCAAATCCATGCTGCTATCATTGTCAAAAAGCTTGTCTAAATTAACAAGAGGTACAGAAGTTACCGTTAATACAATCATGCCAGGACCAACACTTTCTGAAAATGTACATCAAATCATAGAGGGGATTTACACCAATGAAAATATGACTTTTTCAGAAAAAGAGAAACAATTTATGGCCGCAAACCTGCCTCAATCCGAAATACAGCGATTTATTAGACCTATTGAAATCGGTAGATTAGCCGCATTTGTATGTAGCCCATATGCGTCTGCATTTAAGGGTTCTCCAATCCGTATGGATGGGGGAATGGTGCCAACTATTTTTTAATATTTTTACTGGGATTTGAAAGCTGGATTAGGGATGTGAACTGGAATTATTGTCACCTACCAATCGCTACCAAAAACAGCCGATTGCTCGGCTGTTTTTTAACTAAATTCCTTTCTCTTTCGTTGAAAAATTAACGTTAAATAAAGAGTAGAGGGGTTTATTTGAAGAAACGGTGAACCTATGACTCTCGCAATTGTCCTGAATCCAGGCGTCGCCGACTCATCAATACCAAAGTCAATGCAATTACCGTAAGGACAATCCCAAGCACTTGAAATCCCTCGAAGCTGAACTTACCTCCCATTACGATACCTATCAATAATGAAGAGAAAATGGTTCCCAGATATCTTGATGTATTAAATAATCCGGATGCTACACCGATTATTTCTTTTGGAGAACTTTGGAACAAGGCTGCTTGCATACCTACATTGTTCAGTCCGTTGCTAATACCGAATGCAGCCAAAGCCAAACACACGCTGATCACCGGAGAAGTTGGATTTAATGTTACAAGCCACACAGATCCCAATGTCATCAGGATTGCCGATACCAGTAATGCCGGTCTGGGTCCTGATTTATCAATCCATCGTCCTGCTATTGGAGAAGCAGCAAGCGAGCACAAGCCTAAGCTTAGCATGAGAATCCCTGTTTGGAACTCGCTTACATGCCTTACCACTTGCAAGTAGGACGGAAGCCCGAAAAAAAGCGAGTAATAGAGTACGTTAACGAACATGAATTCGACATTAACCCAAGTCAACGCAGGATATTTGGCGAACGTGCGTAAAGGAATAAAGGGTGACGTCGCTTTTAACTCATATCGTACGAATGCCCCCAGCGCAACGAGGCCTATTAACCCGACAATGACGTTTTCTAACGAGATATGCCCAGATGATTTTGCCGAGAGTAATCCGACGAGCAGGGCAACCAGCCCTAATGTGAAGAGTAGGATCCCTTTTGCATCAATTAAATCAAACCATTTACGAAAGGACATGTTGCGTGCAACAGATGTTGGCGATTCGTCCTCAGGAATAGTCCTCCAAGCCAATAGAAAGCTGGCTACCACAAACGGAATATTGATGAAAAAGATGGCAGGCCAATTCCACCAATGAACCAAAACCCCGCCAATAAAGGGTCCAATTGCTGCCGCTCCTGATAGGAAAATGGACAAAACAGACAGCGCAGTCGCTTGTTTCTCTGTAATATGAATTCGAACAATGGCCATTCCAACCCCAACCATCATACTTGTTCCGATGGATTGTACAATGCGGAACACGATGAGCCATCCAAAGGTTGGTGACAACGGAGCTAATAATGATGCAATGAAGGCTACAACAAGTCCAATAAGAAACATCTTCCTACGGCCGAATAAATCGCTGGCCTTTCCCATGATAGGTTGAGCTATGCTACTTGCAATGTAGAAAGAAAAAAAAATCCAGGAAACACCTGTAAAGTCAAGTTGGAACACATTTTGCAGACTTGGAATTGCAACAGAAACCATCGAAGAATTTAATGGGTTCAATAATATCCCTAGACCAACTGAAATCATTAACCACCAGCTGCGAACACTCATTTCTGGCCTCCCATAGCGAATTAATGTCATCGTACTTGAAATCGATTATTTATTCCAATGCATTTGATGATATAATCTCATTGATTTGAGGGAATGAAAGGGGGATGCGAAATGGAACTTCTTCAACTGCAATATTTTCTCACGGTAGCTCGTTTGGAACATGTAACCGAAGCTGCACGAAGTCTGCACGTTACTCAATCGTCGCTCAGCAAAACGATTCAACGCTTGGAGGAAGATTTGGGAGTCCCTTTATTCGATCGAACAGGGAGGAAACTGCGATTGAATGAGTTCGGAAGCAGATTCCTTTACCGTGCAGAAAGGGCTTTATTTGAATTAGAACAGGGGAAGCAGGAGCTTAGCGACTTATCCAGCCCAGAACACGGAACTCTCGAATTGGCAGTGACCACCGCAAGCACATTACCAGGCATTCTTCGAGAGTTTCGGAGAAAACGGCCCTATATTCAATTTCATGTACAAATGCTGACCACACAGGAAATGGTTACACTTCTTCATAGAGGAGAAGTTGATTTTTGCTTGTCTTCACCTCCTGTTGAAGGCGATGACATCGAATGTAAAATCGTATGTATCGACCCCATTCTTGTAGCTGTTCCAAAGGGGCATCGGCTTGCGGATCGAAATAGCGTATCCTTGACAGAGCTAAGGGAAGAATGGTTTGTCGGCGTAAAAAGAGGCTATGGTACTCGTGATTTAGTGGATTCTGTATGCATGTCGGAAGGATTTGTGCCTAACTATGTGTACGAGGGGGATGAACCTGCAAGGCTTAGTACTCTTGTGGAAGCCGAAATTGGGATAGCTTTCATACCGAGCACGGCACGAAATTCGCAGGAACATCTCAAATATCTCCAGGTAGAGAATCACGAATTGATACGTGAGATTGCTTTATTATGGAACAGGAATCGGTATATTTCGCGGGCTGCTCAGGAATTCCGCGAGATAGTAGTAGAATATTTTGCGACGAATTCCAAATAGACAACTTAACTCCATATATGTTTTTGATGATCTACCATTGAAAATAAATAAGTAGGAGATTGCGTTAATAAGATAGCGCAGAGGCTAAACATTGTTATCCAACGAGCAGGAACTAACCGTTTTTGCTTTACCTCGTCATGAAATGATTATTGTCAAAAATAACAGGTGATATTTTTATTATTTTAGTGATAATATGGTTAGGTAATTGCAATTAAACAGATTTTTACTTTTATTTTGTGGAGGCGTTAGAATGAAGTACATAGTGAAAAGAAGGGCACAAATTAAAGGGGATAACGCATCACTGGCCCTATAAACTGCGTAATCCCTGGCATTTTTAAGGGGTTTGCATAATGGAAAAATCGATTGAGAAACGTATTCCTAAATCTTTGATTTGGCTGTGCGTGCTTGCATTTTTCAGCGTATTGAATGAGACGGTGTTCAACGTATCGTTGCCCGACATTGCCGCTCAATTTGGAATTAAGCCATCCGCTGCAAATTATGTTAATACCAGCTTCATTCTTTCTTTTGCCGTAGGAACGGCCGTTTACGGAAAAATATCGGACATTTACGGCGTAAAAAAACTGGTTCTCATCAGTATGATGATATATAGCGGGGGATCGCTGTTTGGCTTGCTTTTTCATGCCTGGTTTCCGATTTTGCTTGTTGCACGATTTATCCAAGGAGCGGGTGCTTCTGCCGTCCCCGGACTGATTATGGTCATCGTTACCAAAAGTATCGAAAAGCAGCATCAAGGAAAAGCTTTTGGAATGATTGGATCGACCGTTGCTCTGGGAGAAGGTTTTGGTCCTATAGTTGGAGGCTGGATCGCGGACTATGTACATTGGTCCTATCTGTTTTTCCTGCCAATGATGACGCTTGTCACACTACCTTTTTTCTTACGGACGCTGCCTGACGAACCTATGAAAAAAGGTGGGCTTGATGTTCTGGGAGGCCTGCTCTTTGTTCTTGGAATTGTTTCGTTCACTTTATTTACGACACATTACGAGTGGTGGTATTTGACCAACAGTGTCATTCTTTTCATAGGATTTGTGCTGAGAATTCGAAGAGCTAAGGAACCTTTCGTAGAACCAGCTTTATTCAAGAGGAGAAGGTTTATTGTCGGCGTATTTGTAGGGGGAATACTTCTAGGTACCGTTGCAGGATTTATGTCTATGATCCCTTACATGATGAGAGAAGTACACCAGATGTCGACAAGCCTTATCGGAGGCGGTGTTCTGTTTCCAGGAACGCTTAGCGTGATTCTTTTTGGGATCGTTGGCGGTTCTTTGGTCGATAGGCAGGGAGCTCGTTTTGTCATGGTTGCAGGGTTATTGCTTCTCGTGATGGGGCTTTTCATCGTTTCACTTTTTGCCGATCGTAGCCTCTGGATCATTTCAGGAGCATTGGTTTTGATTTTTGGTGGGCTATCCTTTGTCAAAACGGTCATCTCAACCATTGTGGCAGGCTCGCTAAGTGCTGACGAATCAGGCTCAGGTATGGGGTTTTTAAATTTTTCCTGCTTTTTGGCGGAAGGGATTGGTATCGCAATTGTAGGAGGACTGCTTACACACCTTAGGTGCAACTTTCCTATTCTCCCGATCGTTACTGACGTTGCAGCATATTTGTACAGCAATTTGACGTTACTACTTCTAGCTGTAGTAATTACAGGCGGTGCCATTTTTATGATCGTATTTAAGGGAGAAGAGGCTTCCTTGGACATTAATAGAAAATAATAATTTTTATAGAGCTGACATTGATATGTAATGATGTCAGCTTTTTTGTACAAAAAACTAAACTTTTTAAAGGGTGCATACATTGATTATTTGGACATCAACTAGATGTTTTTTCGGTATTACTGAACGTTTCCTATGAGGCTGAGCATCGCGTATAATATATAGTAAATTGTTATGTACCGAGTGTGAGATTCGTTTATTTTGGTTTGGGGTGAGTGTAGTGGCATCTATTCATGAGGTGGCGAAACAAGCAGGGGTATCGGTGGCAACGGTATCCAAAGTGATTAATAATTATTCTGATGTCAGCAGCAAAACGAGGAATAAGGTGAACAAGGCGATTGAATTGCTGAACTACCAGCCGAATGTGGTTGCCCGAAGCCTCGTGAAAAAGCGTTCCTGGACGGTCGGGATGTTCCTGCTGGATTTCTTCACGAATCCTTTTATTTCGGAGCTTCTTGATGGGTTAAGAAAGTCTCTTGAAGATAGCGGTTATGACCTGCTCTTTCTATCACCGAATCTTAGCAATCCCGATTATACCTTCACTAAGCATTGCATCAGCCGCAATGTAGATGGAGTTGTCATGTTTGGTGTCGATCGAACTAATCAAAATTTTTTGGATCTACTTCAGGCTGAGATGCCGACGATGATGATCGATACCGATCTGCTGGGACCTAGAACCGGATATGTAACAGCCGACAATCGCAGAGGTGCTTACTTAGGTGTTCAGCATTTGGTGGAACTCGGACATAAACGCATCGCTTTTATTTCAGGGGATTTGGGATGTCTGGTTGGTCAAACGAGATTTTCCGGGTATCAGGAGGGGCTGCGCTCGAACGATCTTCCTTACTACGACCAATATGTGGAGGTAGAGAAATACAGCATTGAAGGTGGATATAAGGCGATGAAGCGCCTGCTACAGCTTCCGGAAGCACCGTCCGGCGTAATCTGCTCTTCAGACTATATGGCGACCGGTGCGATCGAAGCAATTCGCGAAATCGGAATGCGAGTACCTGATCATATTTCCGTTGTTGGGTTTGACAACACATTCTATGCGGAACTGTCCATGCCCAAGCTTACAACAATCAATCAGAACATTACGCTAATGGGAATGAAAGCAGGAGAGCATCTCATCCGAATGATTGAGAATCCCGATTATTCACCGCCAACGGAGATTGTCCCGGCAAATCTGGTTGTACGAGACTCGACAGGAGAGTATAAGGAATAGTTTTTTAAGAATTGACAAACACAAAAACAAATTGTATTTTAATTATGGTGTAAGCGCTTAATATAAGGTCCCTTGAATCACTTCTGCTCGTTCTTGTTTCATTCCCGAGTTATGGACAAAAGGGAAGGTCTCATATTGCGTCAGAGGGGAGGAAACTGGAATAGATATGATTTTAAAAGAAGGTGGTGATCCGGAAGACGTAGGGCGATATGTTGTTAACCTGAGGAAAGCGTGAAGATGTTAATGGTTGAATCTAATTGAGTCTATTGGAACAGGAGGTTTCACTAACATTTTTATTTCATTTTCGAAAACGTTTTCGACAACAAGTTTGAATGCTGTCACTGTTCTTGAATCCGGCCGATATGCAGATGAATATCGGGGCTACTTGCCGAAATTTTTCGCGTAATCATGCCATATTAAAGGGAGAAGAGAATTATGAAAATGTCGTTCAATTCATTCACTAAGCCATTAATCATGATCCTACTGTTCAGTTTATTAACGCTACTTTTTCAAGCGGCCTTACCTGCAACGCCCGCTTCTGCAGCTGCCTGCGCAAACCCTGTAAGTTATTTCGGTGAAATGAAAGCAAGTGGAAACAAGATTAACGGCTCCAAAACGAATCGGCCTATGATGGTCAAAGGGTCGAGCTTCTTCTGGAGCAACTGGTCCGGTCCATTTTGGAATACCGCTACGGTGAATCGGATGGTGGATGAATTCCAAGTAGAGATCGTAAGAGCGGCATATGGCGTGGACCCCAGCGGAAATCCGTATAACACGGCCGATGAATCTAAAGTTCGTGACGTGGTCAATGCGGCAATTGCTAAGGGGATCTATGTTATTATCGATTGGCACTCACATGACGCGCACAACAACGTCAACGCCGCTAAAAGTTTCTTCAGCCGCATGGCGCAGGAATACGGAAGCTATGATAACGTCATTTTCGAGATCTATAACGAACCTACGCAAGTCTCGTGGGGGACAATCAAAAGTTACGCTGAGCAAGTTATTCCAGCCATTCGTCAACATTCTGACAATCTAATTGTCGTTGGTACGCCATTCTGGTCTCAGAATGTAGACCAGGCAGCGAACGATCCCATTACATCCTCTAGTAATATCGCCTATACATTGCACTTTTACGCTGGAACTCATTTTCAGTCGCTCCGGGACAAAGCCAACTACGCAATGAGTAAGGGCATCCCGCTATTTGTTACCGAGATGGGCTTTGTTAACGCGGATGGCGACGGCGGCATTAATTACGATTCCACGAACCAATGGCTTGACTGGATGAACCAGAATAACCTGTCATGGGCCAACTGGGCGATTAATGACAAGACAGAAGGCGCCAGTATTTTCAATACGAACGGGAGTCTCACAGCAGGAGGTAACTATCTGAAAAGCATTCTAGCCGGGCACGCTCCGTATGCCGAGTGGAGGCAGAATGCGGCTTGCGGTGGCAGTAGCGCAAACACATTATATGACTTCGAGGGTAGTACGCAGGGCTGGACCGGTTCGAATATATCCGATGGTCCATGGAGCGTAAACGAGTGGTCATCCAAGGGCAGTAATTCTCTTAAAGCGGATATCATCATGTCTGCTAATTCCCAGCACTACCTGCTTCTCTCACAAAGCCGCAACCTTAGTGGTAAGGCAACGCTAAGCGCGACCGTCAAACATGCATCTTGGGACTCCGCAGGTGACGGACTCAATGCCAAGATTTATGCCAAGACAGGATCAGGTTGGGCTTGGTATGCTGGCAAAGCTGTCAAGATTAATTCTTCTGGAGGTACGACGCTGTCGTTCAACCTTGCATCTGTACCCAATCTTGACGATGTTAGGGAAATCGGCATACAATTTCTTGCCTCGGCGAACAGCAGCGGTAAGTCAGCCGTTTACGTTGACAACGTGACACTTCAATAATACATTCCTAACCTTTCCTGCTAAGGAACTTCATCGCTATATTGTGGGTTTGCCTTTTCGACCAAGTTATTTGCGAATAGTGGAGAAATGATGCTAGTGATAGCTGATTGATCCATAAAACTGTGTCAAATTAAAGAGGCAAGAGGAAAGAGGAAAGACGCAAGATAAAGCTCTTGTCCAAACCAAGTGACAAGAGCTTTATTTCATTACCGATTGTGTCAATAATATGATCTCATTACTCATGGTCTTCATGAAGTACCTGTATTTTGTAGTTGGGAAATATAAGGCTTACAAAAGCTGGTACATATACCGAATTACAAACCAAACACCTCAGTAATTAAAGAGAATCAATAAGCCTCCTTTTAAGTACAACCTTATCTTAGTCTTCGGACTGGAGGAAGGTTGTTTTTCTTTGTTATAAAATAGGCATCATTTGTTGTGTCACACAATTATTCCCTAACTAATCATTCACATTATGATATCGCGGATTTACGAGAGAAGACAGGGACTATGATGAATAAAGCAAAATTCTCATTATTGAAGATTTAGTAGCTGTCCTATTATCAAATAACATTATGACATGTATTTTTATCACAGTGACATTCCAATACATAAGAATTGTTAGATATACTTGAGCTGCCTAAGGTTAGGTCCTCAACTTTATGACATGTCTTGAGGGAGGCGTGAAATGAGAAATAAGAAATAAGAAGAGGGCACGTCAGAGGCCAGTATTTTGCTAGGAATGAGAAAGGATGAAATCAGGTGACTTATATTGCACAAGAGAATCGATACGAACAAATGAAATATCGGCGGATTGGACGGAGCGGTGTCAGGCTCCCGGCCATTTCGCTCGGCTTGTGGCAAAATTTCGGCGGGGACAAACCGTTTGAGGATAGTCGTGCAATGATATTACGTGCCTTCGATCTTGGTGTCTCGCACTTTGATTTGGCAAACAATTACGGACCACCTCCCGGATCGGCCGAGGAAACCTTTGGACACGTTTTAAAAAAGGACCTCGCACCTTATCGGGATGAGTTGTTTATTTCAACAAAAGCTGGCTACTATATGTGGCCTGGCCCGTACGGTGAGTGGGGATCGAGAAAAAACCTGCTTGCAAGCCTGGATCGCAGCCTTCAGCGAATGGGACTCGACTATGTCGATGTCTTTTACCATCATCGTCCCGATGGTGATACCCCCTTAGAGGAATCGATGGGAGCGCTTGCTCATGCTGTGAAATCAGGCAAAGCACTGTACGTCGGTTTATCCAATTACGGACCGGAGGAGACGAAGCAAGCAGCTGTGATCCTTAAAAACCTTGGTACACCGCTGCTCCTCCACCAGCCTATGTATTCGATGCTGAACCGGTGGATTGAGAACGGATTGCAGGACGTGCTGACTGAAGTAGGAGCCGGCACAGTGGCTTTCTGCCCGCTTGGTCGCGGACAGTTGACGGGAAAATACATCGATAAGCTGGAAGCTGAGTTTAAAACAGGCCTGCGCACGTTGAAACCAGAGGCCATATCTCAGGAGCGGATTAACAAATTCCGTGCGCTGGAGGCGATCGCGAAGCGCCGCGGTCAAACGTTGCCGCAAATGGCGTTGACATGGGCGCTGCGCGAAGGAGGTGTGGATTCGGTGCTAATCGGTGCAAGCCGTGTAGGTCAAATCGAGGAAAACGTGCAAGCAGTACACGCGGAACTGCTATCGGCAGCGGATCTTCAAGAGATCGACCAAGTTATGCATAATATCGGGGATGTCCCCTGGTAATGTCATGGCAACAACACGATTCATTAAACGAACAAATCAGTCGAGACTTGAAAGACCCATTGAGCTGTCTCTTTTAAGCCTTGCGCGAAAGTGTGATGGAGAAAGTCCCTTCACTTTTTTAAACATTTTGGAGAACAGTAGCGGGTCGCTATAACCAACAGAATAGGAGACTTCCGTGATGGACAGCTGCGAATTGTCCAGCAGATCGCCTGCTTTGTCCATCCGGAGGTTCAACAGGTATTGTTGTGGGGAAACATTAAGAATCTCCTTGAAAAGGACGGACAGATAGACACGATCAATCCCAACTATGTGTGCGACCTCGGAAATGGAAACTCTTTGGTTATAGTTCATTCGAATAAACTCGACCGCTTTACGAATGTAGGCATCTTTGGGCCGTACCTCGGTCAGTAGTTGACTCGTAGCGACCAACATTTCGATCCAATCGGCGAGTAACCTGAACAAAATGCTCTGTCTTCGTAGTTCACTGGTGCTGTGGTTCACGTCGCAGGCAGAAAATTCATCCAAATAAAAATCAAACCAAAACAATGGGGAGTACCTGAATACGGGATGAAGGGGAGAAATGTGCGCCTGCTCGAATAGAGGTATAACCCCGTTACCCGAAAAGGCTATCCAAGAATAAATCCAAGGATCAGTTGGGTCCGCTTCCATGTAACAAAGAATGTTGTCGTATACGATAAAGCCTTCGCCTTGCTGAAGATGAAAGGTCTTTCCGTCAATCTGATAAACGCCTCTACCCGCATGGATAAACATGATTTTGTATTGTCCTTTGATGCCGGGCCCCCAAGAATAGCTGGGTTCACAAACTTGTTTGCCGTGATAACAGTAACAAATATCCATCTGGTTGCTTTCCTCCTATAATAGTACATCATGACATATAAGATCCTGAAAGTCACTTGCGAAATGAGTTCACTTATAAAGAGTATAATGCTTGATCAGTTCCTTACGGACTATACGAATCGTCGAACAGATGAATACGGTGGATCCATTGAAAACCGGATACCAGTTATTGCGAATGGCCAGCTTGATAATCCTGATAAGGCTGCCACAATCATTGGGCAAGGGTTTGCTGACGTAATTGCGTTGGAGAAAGGCGTACTTGCAAATTATGATTGGATAAAGAAGGTTAGAAATGGTAAACCGTTATCTGAGCTGGATCAAAATAAAGTTTTAAGACCGGATGCAACCATTAAGGATTTCGAGATTAGTCAATAAGATGATCATTGCGTAACCATACATCTGGAGTTACGGATATGATGAGGACGTAGCCGGGATAAAATCGGAAGAACCATCGAAGGATGAAAAGTCCAGAGCGGTGGTTCTTTTTTTCTTTTGTTACCTATGCCATCATTATAGATGGAGGGCGATGAACAATGTTCCAAGATTTTAAGATCGTTGGTGACCGTCCGGTCGCGATACAAGTAAAAGAATATATTAAACGTTTAATTATAAAAGGGACGTTTCATAAGGATCAGAAGCTACCCTCCACACGAGAAATGAGCAGTGTGCTCAAGGTGAGTCGCAATACAGTTATTGCAGCCTATGAAGGCCTGGAGGACGATGGATTTACGTATACAATACCGAGTAGAGGCAGCTATGTGGCCGCTATGGTGGACCTTTTGGTTGCGGATAACGGAGGGGCTGACGCCTCCTTCGCCTGGCAGATTGATTGGAAGACAAGAATGAGCAAGTACGCTGTATCGGCTGCAGAGCTTGATATGATGAAGCAGGGCATTCGCGCCCCAAGAGGAATCATCTCGTTTACAAGCATCGCACCGGATGAGCAGCTGTTTGATCTGGGAGATGTAAGGCGAGCCTTTATGGATCGGATGGCAATCGAAGGGCAGGTGCTGCTCAACTACGGCTATGCCAAGGGTTACAAACCACTGATCGATTACCTGATGAGATATATGGAGAATAAGGGCGTCGATATAAGCGGCAAGGATCTACTGATTACAAGCGGGTTTACAGAAGGCTTCGATATTGTGCTGTCGGCACTTCGCCCTTCAGCGCGCCGCGGTACAGTAATTTGTGAAAATCCGACCCATCACACAGCGATCAAAAATTTAAAGCTACAAGGCTTTGAGATTACCGGCATTCCAATGGAGCGGGATGGTATTAATGTGGAGCAGCTTGAAGCGGTATTGCAGAAGCAGACAAATAGCTTCGATCTCGCCTATTTGACTCCTTCCTATCACAATCCTACAGGCATTGTCATGTCGCCGGCAAAGCGCAGCGCTGTAATGAATTTAATGATGCGCTATCAGATTCCGGTGATTGAGGATGGTTTTAATGAGGAGCTTCGCTATTCAGGAGCGCATATTGCGCCATTAATAGCAACAGCAGGGCGAGGGAACGGAGTCATCTATATTGGCAGCTTCTCCAAGGTGCTGTTTCCTGGCTTGCGAGTAGGCTGGGTGCTTGGAGATCGAGCGCTGATTGACACTCTGGAAAGCATTAAGCGTGCGCGCACCATTCATACCTCAACAATCGACCAATCGATATTATATCAATATTTGCTCAATGGAAATTTTGAGAAATATGTAAAAAGAGCACGTATGGAATATAAGCGCAAATACGAGCTTACGAAGGCATGCTGTGATACCCATCTCTCTGAGGCGCAACTATCTGGCGATGGGGGCTTGCATGTGTTTCTTACCTTCCCGGCAGGGGTAAATACGCGCCAGTTGCTTAAAGCATGCATAGATCAAGGTGTTATATATACACCTGGAGACAAGTTTTTTATACATGAAGGTGAAGGGACGAATACTTTGCGGCTTGGCTTTTCCCGAGTAACGGATGAACAGATCGAGCGGGGTATTCAGATTATAGGCCAACAGGTGCGTAACTTTCATAAGGCATGTGGTCATAAGAACAATCCGTAACTGCACTATGATTTTTTAAGAAAATGGGGTGTCATGATGAAGATTGGCGTTATTATGGGGGGTACTTCCACTGAGCGTGAGGTTTCTCTGCAGACAGGTCAAGAGATGCTGAATCATTTGGATCGCAGCCGCTATGAGGTGGTTCCAATTGTGATCGATCAGCCAGCAGATTTAATCGAACAGGTTCAGCAAACAGACATCGATTTTGCGTTGTTGGCGCTGCATGGTCAATATGGCGAAGACGGCACGGTGCAGGGAGCGCTGGAAACACTGGGCATTCCCTATACAGGGAGCGGTGTTCTGGCAAGCAGCCTGTGTATGAATAAGCAGCTGTCCAAGATGCTGCTGAAGTCGGCAGGGGTGCTTACGCCTGCAGGCCTCTGCTGGCAGGGAATGGGCGATTATGATCAGCAAGCGGTAGAGCAGTTGGGTTATCCCGTTATTGTGAAGCCGAATAGGGGAGGATCCAGCATCGGCATCCAGCTTGTGCATAATGAGAAGGAGCTTCACTCGGCTATTCAGAAGGCTTGTGCTTTGGATCAGACGATTTTGGTTGAGCCTTTTATTCAAGGGACGGAGCTTACCTGCTCAATTGTAGATGGCGAGGTATTACCGATTATCAGGATTCGCTCTGCCCATTCTGAATGGTTCGACTATAAAGCGAAATATGAGACCAGCGGTGCTGAGGAGAAGGTGATCCAGCTTCCTCCCGTTATTGAGCAGCGTGTGCGCGAGACGGCGCTTGCCAGCTATCGGCTGCTGCAGTGCAAGGTGTATGCAAGGATCGATATGATTTTGTGCCAGGATGTACCTTACGTTTTGGAGGTAAACACCTTACCCGGAATGACCGCTAACAGCCTACTTCCGAAGAGTGCAGCTGCAGCAGGCATAACCTTTACACAGCTGCTGGACCGTATTATTACTAGCTCACTCCATGAGCGAAAACGGGAATGGGAGAAGGTTTAACATGTTTGATGGATTAGATCAGCTAGAATACCTTGATACGGAAGCTTTCATCTGAGAGAACATCGGAAGACTTTTTGTTCATCCTAAAGAGAATTTAATGGTCTATAAAGTAAAGGGATTAGACAGAAAATGGCGAAATATTGTTATAATGGTTAGAACGGAACAGCGTTAAACTGATGTAGATTTGAAGGATGTTGCAGCATTAATGCAACTTGATTTTGCTTCAAGATGGGGGAGGTGTTCACATCTCTATTCGCACCTTATAAAACTGTAGGAGAACGAATACGAAAATGAATATTTTAATCAGAGAAGTGAAGGCTGAGGACGGTGAGTGTAGCACTAACATTGATGGTAGCTTTATCGTGGATTCTACCCTTGTTTTGCAATTAATGGGACAGCAAATCGAATATACGGTGAAGGAGAGGCCTATTAGTAAAAAAAGCTACGATGATGATCAGTTTGAGGAAGACACAGTTGAGGATTATTTGAATTATATCGACAATCCCGATCAGATCATATATTTAGCGCTCGTAAATAATCAAGTCGTAGGTCAAATTGTTCTGAAAAGGAATTGGAATAAGTATGCATATGTGGAAGATATCAAAGTCGACAAGCTATATAGAAGCTTCGGTATCGGTAAGGAACTAATCGAACAGGCTAAACGCTGGGGGAAGGATGGCGGAATGCCAGGAATCATGCTGGAGACACAAAGTAATAATGTTCGCGCTTGTAAATTCTATGAAAGTTGCGGTTTTGTGATCGGTGGATTCGACTCCTACGTCTACAGAGGCCTAGATAAAGAAAGTGACGAGATCGCGATCTATTGGTATCTGATGTTTGATTAGAACGACAAATTTATTTGAATAAAGGAGGACAAAAAGATGACTAAAAAGAGAATGGAATGGGAGGAAGGGAATTGGATCAATTCACCTCTATATGCCCGGAAAGAAGGAGATTTCCTTAAGGTTGCGCCTGAAAAGGGAAGAGATTTTTGGAAAAAGACATTATATGGTTTTGAATTTGAAGATGGGTCCGCTTTATTATCGGATTGGAATAACAACACGGCGGTGGAAGTATCGTTTCAACTCGCATCCTTTACGGAGCTTTATGATCAGGCAGGTATTTTGTTATACCATGGCCCCGAGCAATGGGTTAAAGCGGGGATAGAAATCAATGATGGCATTCCTCAGCTTTCCACAGTCGTAACCGCTGGGTATTCTGACTGGTCGCTTGCGGCTGTGCCGGAGTGGGTTGGTGAAGAAGTCACCCTCCGCGCTTCCATCATCAAGGATGCTGTGGTCATTCGCGCACGGACGGAGAATCATGGATGGCGAACGATTCGTGTGGCGCGTTTTCCCTACACCACTGGAAATCAGGCAGGTCCATATACCTGTTCGCCAACCCGTGAGGGCTTTGAGGTTACCTTTACTCGCTGGCACTTTACAGAGCGGGACCAAGACCTTCATAGTGATCCTCCTGTAGAACATCATTGAAGAACGAATGCACAGCTGAGCACAGCAATATGAGATACGATAAACTAGCTTATATGCACATAAAATAATGATTAAGAGTAGGTGTCTCATAATAAAATATATTGTAATAGACCCAAAAGGGAAGATGTGTATTTTGGTGTGAAATCCGGGACTGATAAGGAAGACCAAAGCGGAAAACTACTACTTGACACAATAAAATACATACTCTAAAAACTCCGATTTTGTCTTTCCTAAGTTCAGTTTTTTACGCAACAGACATGAGGTTGAAAAATATTTGATGTAAAGCACGCCCCATAGAGTACACACAGGGTAGTCTAAATGACATACTCTACTATGTACTCTATGGGGCATAATTATATCTGTCATTATCCATTTTAAAGATCAGGCGGTTTAATATATTTATAGAGGAGATATGCCTTCCAGCATCTTACAGCCCTTCTCTTGGCAGACAACTATTCCCCGAATGGCAAGCTCTCTTTAAGCGCCCACAGGTCATCATAGCTGGAAATACGGTAATCTGCCTTGGATAAATCCTGCTGGCCCGAGCCTGGGTTGTGTAAACCAATGCAGCGCATACCAGCACTCTTGGCTGCATGAACACCATTTCGTGAATCCTCAATAACAATACAATGGTCCGGGGCTATGCCAAGTAGTTCGGCGGCATATAGGAAGATGTCTGGTGCCGGTTTACCCTGGGATACCTCTTCTCCAGTGATTCGAATATCAAAGTAACGGCCAAGTCCCGTTTTTTCCATAATGAGATCAATCAGCGACCGCGGAGAGGAAGAGGCTACTGCAATCGGAATTCCTTTTTCCCGTAACCAGTCCAGCCACCGTTCCAGTCCGTCGATCGCCATCAGGCCCTCATATGCTGTTATGGTCTGCATCACATTTTTTCGGTGATAGGCAAGTGCCTCTTCCAATGTATTAGTAAGTTGATGCCTGTCCAGCACTTGACGCCACATGGATTCGAGTGTCACTCCAACATAGGTGTGATGCTCTTCTTCCGTCATGGGTGCACCGAAATGGGCAAAGGAGCTGCGTTCAACCTCAAAATAAATCGGTTCGCTGTCTACCAACACCCCATCCATGTCGAAAATGACCGCTTTGACCGGAACGGACGCTGATAGGTCTCCTGTGCATTCATGATTCGTCGGTGTAACATGATGAATGCTCGTCATGTCCATTCTCCCCCTTGTTAGTAGCTAATTTAGTTGCCGGAGCCATTCGATTGCAGCACAATCTTGATCGCCTGAGACGAAGGCTGAAGTGTCCGCTCGCTGATATTACATCCAAGTGTCTTAAAGGCTTCATGGTAGTCATCAAGCGGATACGAGTGGGTAATGATTTTTTTGGCGGGAATGATTTGCTGCTCAATCAGATAATGCGCCGTGGAGAACGTGCCCAGAGAATCAATCGAGCCGATGATTTTAAGGCTACGGTCAACGACCTCTTTCGGATTAAACGAGCTTATCCCATCTCTCAGCCCCACCAGCATCAAATACCCGCCGCTCGCAAGCTGGCTTAGTACCTCGGTGCCGACCACGCCTGTGGTATCCACAATCATGTCCACCTGATTCTTTGCCGGAGCCAGCCTATGAATGGCCGCCTCCAGCGTGGCATGCGCGGACCACCGTTCGGGGGCAATAGAATCCGCAATGGCGAGCCGTTCCTCCGAGATGTCAACAAGGCAACCAGTCACGCCTTTCGAAGCAAGAGCATAGCTGTACAGAATCCCGATCGGACCTGCGCCTATAATAACAGTGGTGAAGTTCGGCAGCAGGTTAATCTGGTTGATCCCGGTCAGCATACAGCTCAGCGGTTCGGTCAGCGTCGCTTCTTCGTAGCTGATATGATCCTTCAGCTTGTACAAAAAACGGTCCTCAGTCACATAATAATCGGTGAACGTACCGTCGGCGCTGACTCCGGTCTCTGTTACGGATTTGTGTGTACAATGATTTTGTCTTCCTGTCCGGCACATTTCACATTGACCGCAGTAGTATGTTGGATCAATCACCACCCGGTCCCCAGGCTTGAGTGAACTGACGGCTGATCCAACAGCGACAACATCCCCGGCTGACTCGTGACCCAAGATCGTGGACGGCACGGCATGATATTTGCCACTAATGATACCTAGATCCGTACCGCATACGCCTGTCGCCCGAATCCGGACGAGTACATCGTTATCCTTTTTAATCTCCGGGATCGGTCTTTCCTCAAGTGCGACATCCCAAGCTGATTTGTATACTAGTGCAAGCATGAATAATTCCTCCTTTTGCCTATTGGGCAGATCGTTAGTGAAGAGTAGAAAGAACGGCATCAAGCCGTTTAACAATTTCGACAATCTCATCTTCTGTAGCCGTGAGAGAAGGTCTCACTTTGACCACATTGCCATAACCGTAACGGGAACCTCTGAGAATTAATTGCTGTTCCTCAAATGCACGATCGATAATTCCATTGCTTTTCACTGCATTCGGGGCATCGTCCTCATCTACAATTTCCAGTCCCCACATTAGTCCGACGCCACGAGCCTCACCAATGCAATCATGCTTGTCGGCCATCTCCGTCAGCAGGGATCCAAGCAGGTCTCCTTTGGACCGGACGGCTTCCAGAAAACCGGGTTCGGTTACAACCTCCAGCGTGGATTTGGCTGCCGTGACCGAGATCAGATTGCTGCCCGAGGTAAAGGAATGCTCGTGCTTCTCCAGGACATCAAGACGAGACTGCATCAAGACCGCTGCAACCGGGACACCGATGCCACCCAGACCTTTGGCGAGTGTAATGATATCCGGTTGGATGTCAAACAGCTCACTTGCGAACATGTAACCTGTCCGCCCAATTCCGGTCTGCACTTCGTCAGCAATCAGAATCATTCCGTGCTCGTCGCATAGCTGACGGAGACGCTTGAAATATCCTGGAGGCGGGATGATATTACCTCCGTTGCCCAGAATGGGTTCGATAATCATGCAGGCCACAGACCCAGAGCTTGCATACTCAATGGCGTCTGATATGGCGTCAATACAATGATGACCACACTTGTCTGGTGAAGAATTAAAGGGACAGCGATAGCAGTAGGGGGCAGGCACATGCAGAGAGTTTGCTGCAGTTGAGTTAGGGAAGTTTTTCCGGCGGAAGGCATTGCCGGAAATGCCTGTTGCGAATTGGGTTTGTCCATGATGTGACAGATGCAAGCTGATGATATCAGTAGCTCCGGTATATTTCTGGGCCAGTTTCACAGCACATTCGTTCGCTGTGGAGCCTGTAATATCTCTCATCCACCCAGCGTCGATACCGTTCGGGGCGTACTGGATTAGATGATCTAGGACTTCTTCGACATAAGGCTCTGTAAAAGACGAAGACATGTGAGCAAGATTGCCGACCTGCTCCTGTACTTTTGCGACGACATGAGGGTGGTTATAACCGAGCGACAAGTTGAAGGTGCCGGATACGCCATCCAAATACTCCTTGCCCGAATCGTCAATCAGAGTAATGCCTTTACCATATCTGAAACGTTCTTTGGTTAACGTATGCACGATATTTCCCCTCCATATCAGAATATACATTCTTATTAAGTCATCTTATAAAAGTGTACCACCCTATTAAAGCATCACGCGGCTGAACTCACCTCCCCAAAATAAGAAGTTTATCTTCCTTGCCCTCATGGGCAAGGGAGCACAATCTGGTGCTTCTGCGATTTCACAGATATGAGAGATAACCGCAGTAACAGAATCAGCCCGAAAAGCAAAAATGCGATAGGCCTCACCTCCCCTAAGAACTAAGCGATGTCATCCTTCCTTGCTCTGATGGGCAAGTGAATCAACTACTCGGCTACCCCGATTGTTCCACAGATGCGTGAGAATAAGTGCCAGCAGCAAAATCAGAGTAAACCCTCCTAAAATCCAGAGGCTAGCCGCCACCGGCCATTCGCTCATGCTCCAGCCTATAACATATTGAAGCACCGATCCGCCAATTCCGCCTGACGCAATCAGAATGCTGGTCGTCCGTTCGGTCATTCCTGGAATCATTACGTTGGCGTAGACAAGCGCGATACAGAAGAGGCCAGACATGAATATGCCTGCACCAAAAATGAGAAGGTATGTAGCCCATTGGCTGGATATAAACACCATGGCAACCAGAAAACAGAAAGTTCCAATTGCACTCCATAACAGATAAGGAATATATCCTGCTGATTCTGCAATCTTTCCTGAGAACATACGACCAATGATCATTGCAATCCAAAGCACGCTGACACCTAGCGAGGCAACAGATCCCTGAAGTTGTAGCGTTTCTGTCAGAATAGAAGGTAGGAAGTTCATGAGCCCCAGTTCAAGACCCATATAAACAAAGAAGAAAATAATGAAGATTCCTAGCAATACACGGTGCTGTCCTGAGTAACGAGCTTGTTCAACTGAACGCTCAGTAGTGCGGATGTCTGCTTGTGTGAGGTGAGTGGAGGCGGAAACAGGCATGGTAAGCCAAAATAGCAACAGGATAAAAGTAAGAAAGGAGATGGTGTAAAAAGTTAGATTCCATATTCCAAACCAGATATATAGGCTAACGATGGCAGGCATAAGCAGTGCACCAAGTGCAAAATAGACATCCAGCTTGGACATGGCCACGGCTTTTTGCTCCTCCGTAAACTCAATTGTAAACGCTCCGATGGATGATTCAATAATGCCTGAGCCGAAGCCAATGCAGATTGCCATTACGATGACCCAATTCCATGAGGGCAGTACACCCAAGATAGTACATGCGATGACAATACTCCCCAAGGCAATAGCAAGCATGGACTTGCGGCCCATATGTAGAGCCATGAAGGGAGTGAGCAGAACGCCGACAAGAAAGCCGAAAAACTGCAAGAACAGCAGCAATCCACCATCGCTGTACCCCCGTCCATAGTGAGGCAGCAAAGTCGGCAGTAATGCCCCCAGCACAACGCTGGTGACACCGATTAACAGATAGAAAGCACAACTTAAAGCGAAAAGTCTCTTCAAGGCCTGTCCCTCCATAAGGTCATATTTTTTTATATGAGCATTGTTTTTACTAGAATATACCATTACTCTGGAAAAGTATATATACAATTCCACAGAAATTGTAAAAATAAATCGATAGACTCTTAATAATATGCGTCATGCTCCTTATCAACGTGATACACATCAGTTTTATCTTGAAGGCACTATATACTTTCGTACAATTGACTTTGATTTAGAAGTTGGTCCATCCTTCAAATGAACGGTTGATTAAAAACATTGGAGGGATCTTTCATGCGTTTGGGAGGAAAAGTTGCGGTCGTTATGAGAATTACAAATCCCCCTGACCAAAGTTTCGTAGCAGGGGGATTGCTTTAATATAAGTTCTAATTCACATACTTCTCTATCGTACTTCGGACTGCTCCGGGACTTGCCAGCATTTCATGAAACATGGCTTCAATCTTGTCGCCCAGACCAATCTCATATAATCGGACGCCGAACAGTTTTTCATCCTCAAGGAGGTAGCGAATTTCGGAGGTCTGATCGCCTAGCTTCGTATTCTGTAAATATCCCTGTAATGTATCCAGTAACGGGTCCGGACTGAGTGTGAAGGGAGCTCCTTGATCATCCAGTCCCAGCAAATAGCGACACCAAATCGCAATGGTCAAGGGAATAGCAGTCAAGTTGGCAGGATCAAGACCTGCTGTGCTAACATAAGACTTTATGGTTTCCCCAAAACGGATGCTCATCTTTTGAGATGTATCTGTTGCAATCCGCTGTGGTGCATCCGGAATATAGGGATTGGCGAAGCGTTCCTGCAATACCTCGTCAATGAATGCTTTCGGTTGGATAATTCCGGGATCAACCACAACAGGCAAGCCTTCCTTGTAGCCGATGGTTTCCACCAGACGACGCAAGGTGTGATCCTTCATTTCATCTGCAATGAGTTGATACCCTAGTAGACACCCGGAGAGGGCCAGCGCTGTATGTAGCGGATTGAGACAGGTAGTCACTTTCATCTTCTCCACTTTGTCCACCGTATCCCGATCCGTGAAGATGATGCCAGCTTCCTCCAGGGCAGGTCTCCCGTTTGTAAACTTGTCTTCAATGACCAAATACTCGCTAACCTCAGCATTGACAAAGGGGGCCGTATACGTATGCCTGGTGGTAACGATCATCTCCATGTCGACCAACCCCAGCTCCCGAAGAGCAGACTGTACCTGTAAGGAAGGGCGGGGGGTGATTTTATCAATCATAGTCAGCGGGAAGGTTATTTTCTCCTCATTCTGCAGATAGTCTACAAACCCTTTCTCAACTAGACCTCTGTGATTCCACTCCTTGGCGATAGTAATCATACTATCCATTAACAGATCGCCGTTATGGGAGCAATTATCCATGCTTACAAAGGTCATTGGAAGCTGCCCCTTCAGATAACGCTGATAGACAAGCGAAGTAGCTATGCTCATCACATGCACCGGCTGTTCAGGACCATTCGCTAAATCCCTCTCTACAACAGCCAGATACTTACCGTCGGGCCCGGTGAGGACGTATCCTTTTTCCGTGACAGTAAAGCTGGCCATCTGCAGAGTCGGATTTTCAAATATTTCAATCAGACGGAGGTAGTCGTCCGGACGATTCTTTTCTGCTACGAGGCTCTCAACGACGCTTGCGATCATACTTTTGTGAAATTTTCCGTCTGCACTCATCAACACCAGTAAGGTTAGATTGTCGTAAGGCTTATAAGTTTTGTCGATCATTTCAAAATCAAAGGCTTCGGCCGCAATTATACCTGTATCCGCTTTCAAACTATTCAGCAGCTGCTGCTGTGCATTGGCTACGAACCCCCGAAAAATATTGCCTGCGCCGAAATGCACCCATTGCGGTCTAACTCGGGTATTATGGGCTACAAGCTCCAAATCATATTTTGGCAGTTCAATACCTGCTGCTTCCCAGGCCGTCCTGTCTAAAAGGCTTTTCCGGTTAAGCTGGAGCATCTATTTCACTCCCTTGTTGTTTTGAGCCAGACTATCCCAGACACCCAGCAAGTACATAACTCCCAGTGCACGGTCATACAAACCGTAGCCTGGCCGACAATTCTTTTCTTCTCCCCATAGATGTCTGCCATGGTCTGGGCGCACATATCCCTGATAGCCGTTCTCGTGATAAGCTCTAACTACTTCCGGTACATTGACGCTTCCGTCCTTTCCACGGTGTGACACTTCAATAAAGTCGCCATTTTCGAACACCTTAACATTACGGATATGCGCAAAATGAATACGATCATGAAATTCCCGAATCATAGCCGGCAAATCATTCTCAAGATTAGTCCCCAGTGAGCCTGTGCAGAAGGTTAGACCATTATATGGACTGTTCACTGCATCCAGGATACGCCGGATGGTCTCACGACTCCGAACAATTCTCGGTAACCCGAAGATGGGCCATGCCGGATCATCAGGATGAATGGCCATCTTGATGTCAACCTCCTCGCAGACGGGGATAATGCGCTCAAGAAAATACTTTAGATTGTCAAACAGCTTGTCTTCAGTGACTTCCGCATAAGCAGCAAATAGTTCATCCAGTCTCGCCAACCGCTCCGGTTCCCAGCCTGGCATCGTGAACTTCCCTGCTCCCTTGAGAATCCGATCCACCATTTGGCGGGGATTATCGGTAATGGCAGCCTTTTCATAAAACAGAGCGTTAGATCCATCAGGTAGTTCTTTATACAACTCTGTTCTGGTCCAGTCAAAGATAGGCATAAAGTTATAGCAAATCACCTTGACTCCCACCTTGGCTAATTTGCGAATGGTGTCAATATAAATGTCAATGTATTGATCGCGGGATGGGAGGCCGATTTTGATATCATCGTGGACATTTACACTTTCTACGACCGCCGTACTAAAGCCCTTGCTTGTGATCTGCTCAGCTACCTTCTCAATTCGTTCCATTTCCCATACTTCACCCGCTACCTTATCATGTAAAGACCAGACAATACCCATAACTCCCGGAATTTGCCGGATATGATCCAGTGTAATATTGTCGTTGCCTTCTCCATACCATCTCCAGGTCATGTTCATAAAGATACCCTCCCTGATTTTATTGGAAATCTTGTATACAAGATCGGTTTGATCATAAAGTACAAAGTTTGCCCTTGTCAATGACAATTTTAGAGGGGTTCAACACATCAAAATGTTTTATAATAAGTCTAGATTTATAAAGTGAAGGCAGGAATGATATGTTTACAAAGGAAGAAATCAAGCAGCTTTTGAAAAATGATATTTTGTCGATGATCTTAAAGCCTGGTACTCTGCTCAGCGAGACGACCTTGTCAGAACGCTTCCAGTTGTCCAGAACTCCGCTGCGCGATGTATTGAAGCAGCTTGCACTAGAATCTTATATTGATATTTATCCCAAAAAGGGGAACGTTGTCTCTTATATCGATCTGGAGTCCGTAGAACAAATGAGCTACCTGAGAAGCGCAGTGGAAAAAGAGATTATGAAGGAGCTTTCTACGCAATTTGCATTAAGCGATATACAGAAGCTGAGCGAAATTCTGGACAGACAGAGGGCTGTCATTGATGAAGATCATGCTACGGATCAATTTCTCATTTTGGACGATCAGTTCCACCAAACTATGTTCCAATTGGTAGGCCGAGAATTTCTTTGGCAGCTAATTCAGCAATCAAATGTTCATTATATCAGATATCGCAAGCTGCATATGCTGCAAGCAGGGAAGCTGATGGAAATCTGGCATGAGCACCAAACCATGCTTGAATATATGTTGAATCAGGAAACGAGCAAAATGGATGATCTGGTTCACCATCATCTCAGAAAGGATATACATTCTCTCGAATTTCTCCGGCAGTTCGCTGACTATATCAAGAAATAATGCTGGTGTGTGTTATTCATTTTTTGCTTATGAGTTTAGTTGTTTGCCGTCAAGTGGTGGTTGGAATTGAAGGATTTTCATAGGAATTCGAGATCTTGTATACAAGATAGGGCGTTGTTGACACACTAAGCCCCTTGCCGCTTCGCAATTGTAAAATAGAAGAGCAAGGGCTGGAAAATGAAGATTCTATACCCCCGAATAGGCCATGAAACCACCATCGATAGGAATGACTGCACCTGTCACAAAACCGGAAGCGGTTTCATCGACCAGCCAAAGTAGCGTTCCGAGGAGGTCTTCAGGTTCACCGAAACGGCGCATTGGGGTGTGGGCAATAATCTTGGCCGAGCGCTCGGTAAGCGAGCCGTCCTCGTTGGTGAGCAATTGTCGGTTCTGCTCTGTCAGGAAAAATCCGGGGGCAATGGCATTCACCCGAATGCCGGATTCGGCTAGATGTACGGCCAGCCACTGGGTGAAGTTGTTAATGGCGGCTTTGGCAGCGCTGTAGGCGGGAACCTTGGTCATCGGGCTGGGAGCGCTCATGGAGGATATGTTAAGGACCACAGCGCCGGGTCGCCCGATCATGCTTTTGGAAAAAATCTGTGTTGGGATTAAAGTCCCGATAAAATTTAAATCAAGTACATTGCGGAAGCCAGGCACACTGAGATCGAAAAAGGTAGTGATTCCAGGCTGGTTCAGATCTTCAGGATGAAACGTCTCCAGACTCGTATTCGCACTGGGGTGGTTGCCGCCTGCTCCATTGATTAGAATATCGCACGGACCGAGCAGGAGGCGGACCCTCTCCTCAGCCTGCTTCACGCTTTCGACATCGGTCACATCGCAGGCAACCGCGATGGATTCTCCGCCGCTTTCACAAATTTCCTTTGCTATCAATTCGCCCTTATCAGCAGTACGGTTCAAAATGGCGACCTTGGCACCCTGGCGGGCAAGCTCCTTGGCCATGGAGCTGCACAACACGCCGGAACCGCCGGTTACCACAACTGTTTTTCCGGACAAAGCCGGATGCAGGGGAAGACTAGTCAATTTACATTCCTCTTTTCGGTGGAAGATAAGCCCGTATTACGCTTATACGCGTCCCACAAGCTGTCATGAATTTTAGTCTAAAACGATAACAGATGATCTTATCTAGCTTTCTTTCTAAATTCGCTAGGTGTCATGAATATCGTTTGTTTAAAGATCTTACAAAAATACATGGACGAGTTGAAGCCACATTCGTTACCAATCTCGAGTATCGTTAACTTTGTATTGATCAGCAAGTTGCAAGCATGTTGAATCTTAATATTATTTAAATATTGAATAACCGTAAGCCCCGTGACTTCTTTAAAACGATGACACAAATAATATTTGGACATGTAAAACGACTTTGCAATATCTTCGATTTTAGTGATTTTGTTATAGTTTTGGTTGATGTACGACAGAATAGGTCCAAAGTTAGCATACTTGGAAGACTGCTGCTCCACGGTTTGGGAATCCTTATTATTATTTAATAGTGATAACAGTTCAGCTAAAAGTATAAAAATACGATCACTCTCACCCGAGACGTTTTCTTTCTCCAGGGATTTCAATAGCCTTTTCACTTTCGCAACCACTTCTTGGTTCAAAGAGATGATGATTTCTGTATCAAAGCAGCCTAATAAAGATTTTATCGCCCGCTCCGTAAAATATAATCGCAAGAAACGCTCCGTGAAATAGACACATGTTCTGGCACAGCCTTGATTTTGGTAGCTTCTATGGAACAAATTTGGTTTGAACAGTGCAACATCATGCAGCTCAATGTCATAGATGGAGTCCTGGATCAAAATCTAATGGTACCCTTTTTCTAGAAAATAAAGTTCATATGCATCGTGATAATGAAAATTGGTCATGTTGTGGTCTGCATCATGGACGACATACTCGATTGAAAATAGGGGATGCATATGACTTACATCAGCAATCATCGCTAACCTCCATCCTATAGCAATATAATATAACAAATCGATAATTCGGCAACATATTAAAAGATTATTGCTTGGTATTCAGGTATAGTTTAGCTACCAGATTTTCTTCCGAATGGACCACATGAGGAGGTTAGACACTTGAAATCACACCAAGGAACCCAGAATAAATTTGAACTGTTGAAAAGAAATCACACGGTGCCTGCTTTTGTTTCCGAAATGGAAAACAGCGCGGTGCATCTTGCCTTTTGCAATCTTATGCAAGATATTGATTGGGTTTGCGGTTGTAAGCTAGTGCGAGCAAAAGAAATGGATCAAAGCAGCATCGTGATCGGCACGATCACAGACAATGAGCCGTTACTCGCTTATCTGCAAGAAAAAGGAGTATCGCTGAAAAAACTAGCGCTGGAGGATGGCTCATATCGGTGGGAAGCGTTTCTTCAGGAAGTCATTGACGGTGTCTTATATATCATAGGAACCGACAGGCGCGGTACCATCTTCGGAATCTATGACTTGTGCGAGGCAATGGGTGTGTCTCCGTGGTATTACTGGGCGGATGTACCGGTGAAAACCTACGATGTACTTTGTTTGCCTTTGGACTACTCCAAAGCAGATTGGCCAGCGGTTCAGTACCGGGGAATTTTCCTGAATGATGAGGAAGAGCTTGATGACTGGGCCAAGATTCATACGCAAGATGGCACCATCGGGCCTGCCGCGTATCAATCTATTTTCGAACTTTTACTTCGACTGAAGGCCAATTTCATCTGGCCTGCCATGCATGTGAATTATTTTAATGAGAATCCCGAAAATGGAGCACTCGCTGAAAAAATGGGGATTGTTGTAGGCACGTCGCATTGCGATATGTTGCTTCGCAGCAACCAGAATGAATGGGAGCCATGGCTCACAGCCAAGGGTTATGACGACGCCTCATACGATTATTCCATCGAAGGCCGAAATCGCGAGATTCTACAGGAATATTGGCGGGAAAGTGTCGAGAAGAATAAAAATTACGAAGTGTGTTATACGGTTGGCATGCGTGGAATCCATGATTCGGGATTTTATACGCAGGCCATTGATGAGGACAATTCCATGACTAAGGAAGAACGGGCAGAAGCCAAGTGTTCTCTGCTAGGAAAGGTCATACAGGATCAAAAGCAAATTCTAAAGGGCGTGATCGGCGAATCAAAAGAAAATGCTTCATTACAGACATTTATCCCGTACAAAGAAGTACTAGAGCTATATGACCGAGGTCTTGATATACCTGAAGGTGTGACTCTTATTTGGGCAAACGATAACTTTGGGCATATGCGCCGATACCCGAATGAGAAGGAACGTCAACGCAGTGGAGGCAACGGTTTGTATTATCACAACTCTTACTGGGCAGCTCCAGGAACGGGGATGAGCTATCTCTTTATCAATTCAATTCCATTGGCCCATACAGAAAATGAATTGAAAAAATCGTATGAATCGGGAATTCGAAAATTGTGGATTCTGAATGTTGGCGGGTTGAAGCCCCTTGAACAGGATATGGAATTCTTTTTGCGATCTGGCTGGGAAGCCGGCAAAGAGGAAGAAATGACCAAGAATGCATCCCAATTCGTTGAATCTTGGATAAACGCCAATTTTTCCGGCAACCACGGACCTGAAGTTGCGGAATTATATGAGACATTTGCACAGATCACTAACGTACGAAAGATCGAACATATGCAATCCAATGTGTTTTCACAAACTGTATTAGGTGATGAAGCAGGGCGTAGATTAATGCGGCTGGAGGATATTTTTCGTCGAGGCAATGCCATAATGTACAGCCTTCCGGTCCAGGAGCGGGCTGCATTTTTCCAGATGTTTCTCATGAAAATTCACGCGTCATATTATACCAACCATGAGTTTTATTTTGCCGACAGAAGTACGCTTTCTTACGAGCGCGGAAACATGCAGGCTGCTGACCAATATGTGGAGCTTTCGATAAAAATGGCGGACTACAAACGAAGAATGCTTCATTTCTATAATGCAAAAATGAGTGAAGGCAAGTGGAATGGAGTCCTCACACCGGAAAGCTTTCCACCACCGCCTACCGCCTTGTATCCTGCGCGAAAGCCCGCATTGAAAATTGCTCAGGGTGGCATGAGAATCGACCTTTGGAATGAAGAAACCACACTGCGCTTTTCCATCCATGGTCAAAAACAAAAATGGTTTGAGATTGGAAACCAGGGGAACGGGACTATTCCATTCACGATTGAGGTAATGGAAGGCGAAGATTGGATCATTCTTTCCGAAAGTGAAGGATTGATCCAAACGGAGAAAAGAATTCTTGTCTCGGTCATCGATTCGCATCAGCATGCTGGAAAGACTGGACAACTGACCGTCCGAAACCATAAAGATATGACTTCTGTTCCAATAAAGGTGCAAGTTGAGGAAGGTGTAAATGTTCCTGAAACGTTTTACGGACATATAGAGGCAGACGGATATGTGTCTATCCCAGCAGCCTCCTACGACCATAATGTTCCCGGTGCAGATTCGACCGATAAGTCTGGTTGGGTGGTCATACCGGGGATGGGAAGATATGAGGGAGCCGCGATGATGGCCTGGAACGGTGAACTACGACCCCTTGGAGGAGAGCTTAAGAATCATCCATATTTAGGATACGATATTTTTTTGAAAGAGGCTGGGCAGTTTACCTTAGAGATTCACCGTTTTCTTACTTTAAATTCGACAGGCAACATTCGTTTCGGTATCGGAGTTGATGATACAGCACCTATTCTGGTAGAATCAGAGACTCGTGACGAGTGGCTGGGCACCTGGCAGGAATCCGTTTTTAATAACGGTGAGAAGATAAGAGTGGAGCTGCCCTACCTAGCTTCCGGTATACATGTCTTAAGAATTTATATGGTAGATCCTTATGTCACGATTAACAAGTTAGTGATATATACGAATGAGCAAAAAACGTGCAATTTAGGACCGATTGCCAGTCAGCATTATCATAGGTTGGTTACCGATCACGGTCTGGAAAGTCCTACTGTGAATTGGAATGAAATCGAACAATTATGTAATCAATTTTACGAAACTGGAGAGCATGAAGTACCTCTCCCCGTCGTTCTTTATGCCACAAGAGATTTTTACGCTACCATCGATGAGATCTTCTTGAAATGTTTTGATGTTCCGCAGACCATGTTGGGGGACAAACGCTATGTGGACATCTGTGATGCTGACGGTACAAAGGATATTATAAAAGAATTTGGTGCGGGTATGTTTATCGAATCAAACGGGATCGTTGCGATCGAAGCCGAATATGCATTGGAAAACTCTAAAAATGCGTATCTCACGTCCAGTAAAGACGATAATGCTATTGATTGGAGCCACGTACAGGCCGAAACCAATGGAAGAGCAGGTTTCGCCATGCATGTCTCTGAGCCTGGAAGGCAGTGGGAGAACCCGGAGATTGCTCCAGGGATGCATTACAAAATAAACATCACGAATTCAGGTGATTACCATATTTGGATTTTGGTTCGACATCATAACGGCCAATCCGATTCATGCTACTTATCGTTGGACGGCGTAGTAAGACCTTTATCCGAACAACTGGGCCAGGGCACACTGCATACGTATAACACAGCTCAAGTGTACTATTGGTGTTTACTGTCTGATTTGCAATTGACCCGTGGTGATCATCTGTTTTCGATCTTAGCTCGAAAGTCGCAACTCAGAGTCGACCGGATATATATGACAAAAGGGAACGAATTACCGCCTGTGGATGCACTCTGGACGGATTCGATAAGAAAACAGCCCTAAGTTAAAGTAGCGCCTCCATGCTGAAAGAGCGGAATTTAGATACATGTTGAGATTCCGCTCTTTTTTCGATAATAGTAAAAGAAACAATTCATTCCTGAAGATTGTTTAATATGAGTTTCAAGTATTCTCTAGCTGATGGATTCAATGGTTGTAAGGGTAAAGGAAGACTGGGACTTGAGATCAAACCACTTATTTCTGCTGCTGCTGAAACAACACGAAGGCTACCATATTGATGAAATAACGTCCAAATAGGTTCAAGTAGTGCCGAGAGTCGTTCTGCTTCGTCAGCAAAACCGTCCTGCGCCAATCGGGTCATATTTAGACACGCTTGTGGGAACAATCCGCCAAGAACTGAGAACCATGCTTCACAACCTGCATTCAAGCCGGTGACTGCAAATGAATCTCCACTTACTCCTATAGTTACATGGGGAGGAATCGACCCTCGTAGTTTTTTGATGCGTGTCTTGGCTGCTTCGGGATCAGTAGGTACTCCGGGAATCTTAATCGAACCAATATTAGGTAACTCAGCAATTCGGCCGTGCAATTCATCACTGAAATGAAAATGGGAGGTACCCGGATTATCATAGACACAAAGTGGAATGGAGAGTGAACTGGTTACCTGTTCATAAAGTGAAAATACTTCTTCATTCGTTAGTGCTTGATAGGAGATGGGGGCTAGCAGCACTGCACTTGCTCCTGCTCTTTGTGCATCTTCCGCTAATCGAAGTACTTCTAAGGTACGAATCGCACTTATACTTGTCATCACGGGAATCCCCTCGGCTGAGTGGACAGCAAGTTGAAGAACACGTAAACGTTCTTCTCGATTAAGATATGCATAATTTCCAGTTGATCCTAATGTACCAATTGAGTCTACACCAGCTGCAACTAATCGTTGAATCAGCGTCACAAATGCTTTTTCGTCAATGCCTGTCTCATTAACCGGTGTGAGTGGAAAAGCAGATAATCCGTGGAACATAAAGTTACACTCCTTTATGAATTGACCTTCAAAATATAAACACATTATAAAAATGAATAAGACACAATTAAAGTACCAATTAAGAGACAAATAACTGTACCAATTCTTCTAGAGAAACTTAAAATTGAAAATAAAGATTCTGTTTCGAAATTAATGTAATGATATTACGCCTTCAGATCAGGTTAGTTGAATGCTTTTTGTCTTTATCATGATTTGGTGATGTACCAGAGTGTGTTAAGGTGCGATCTAATACTTTTCCAGTGAGGGGCATGAAATAATTGAGTATTAGCCCCCCTAGACCAACAGTTAACAAAGTTCCGATGCCAATGGGTCCATTTAAAATGAACGCTATGACCAAGAATATGAGGTAAATGAATGTTCTTGAAAAAAATAGATTTGTTCTAGTTAATTCCTGTACGATTATTGTTAATCGGTCAACTGGAATGGGCGCAAAGTTTGTCTGTAAATATGTTGCAGTTCCTAATCCAACAACAATTAAACCAATTCCAAAACAAACAACTTTGCTGTACCATAGTTCAGGCGTTAACACATCCTGCAATAAAAAAAGCCACATATCAATACCAATCCCCGTTATAAATGCTGTTAACAACCCCAAAACTTCTGGTCTTTGTCTATTTAAAAGTGAATTACAACAGATCAAAATCAAAGCCATTATGATTTCCCAACTTCCTACAGTAAGCCCCACATTTGTGGATAGTCCTACCAAAAGTGCATCAAAAGGTGATGTCCCAAGGTCTGATTGTATAGTGAAAGAAATACCAAGGGATAATATAAAAATACCTATTACAAAAAAAACATATTTCACTTTACTCGACCTCTTTAATATAATTTTATATTGCAAATGCAACAAAATTAGGGTAGATTAAATATATACTATGTTTATTGCATTTGCAACAAAATAGGGGCAAAGGAGTTCATTATGAAGGAAGTACTTCGTGAAATTGGGATGATAGCCAGAGCATTAGATTCGATAAGTAATATTGAATTTAAAGAATATGACCTTACAAAAGGACAGTATTTATACCTTGTACGAATATGTGAAAACCCAGGAATCATTCAAGAAAAGTTAGCTGAGATGATAAAAGTAGATCGAACAACCGCATCTCGTGCTATCCAAAAACTTGTAATGAATGGGTTTATTGAAAAGAAAGAGGATCAGCATAACAAAAAAATTAATAAACTCTTTCCAACAGAAAAGGGGAACAATGTCTATCCTTTCATAAAAAGAGAACATGATTATTCGGATAATGTTGCCTTAGCGGGATTTTCGGAAAGTGAAGTAAACACCATTTTTAATCTACTTCAAAGAGTAAGAAAAAATATAAGCGATGAATGGGAATTTGTGAAAAAAGGGAACAAAAGAAATTACTAATTGATTTATATGAAGGAGCATAAATTTATAATGAATGCGAAAATTATCAAATGCAGCCGTGCAGATTTACAAACACTCCAAGAAATAAGCATTGAAACATTCAACGATACTTTTAAAGAACAAAATTCACCTGAAAATATGCAAGCCTATCTGGAAAGAGCATTTAACTCGAAACAGTTAGAGAAGGAATTGTCCAATGTCTCTTCAGAATTCTTTTTCGTTTATTTTAATGAAGAACTTGCTGGATTTTTAAAAGTAAATATAAATGATGCCCAATCCGAAAAAATGGGTGATGAGTCACTCGAAGTTGAGAGGATTTATATCAAAAACAAATTTCAAAAACATGGGCTTGGTAAATATCTGTTAAATAAAGCTATGGAAATTGCACTGGGACATAATAAAAAGAAGGTCTGGCTCGGGGTATGGGAAAAAAATGAAAATGCCATTGCTTTTTATAAGAAAATGGGGTTTGTTCAAACGGGTGCACACTCTTTTTATATGGGGGATGAAGAACAAATTGATTTCATAATGACCAAATCAATGATACTATAATTGAATTTAAAAATGTTTTCTAGGGTTCCGCGATGTCATATCGGCTGGTCCGAGAGAAAACTCACAGTCGTTGTACTGTGTCACGGAGGGATAAAAGCCTGGGAGAAAAACTGCTGTATGCAGTATGATCTCAGGCTTTTTTTAATTGCTGCTTTGATCCATATTACATTTGCAGCGTTATCAAAAAGGAGGAAGTACAAAATGAACAAGACATGGTTATCTGTTGTAATTGCGGCATTATTTGAAGTTGTATGGGTTATCGGGCTGAAACATGCCAGTGGATGGTTAGAGTGGGGAGGGACTTTGGTTGCTATTTTTGTAATTTTCATACTCATGATTTGGACTAAAGCTTGTAGGCTAAACAATGATGGGATTTGAAGACAAACTCCCTATACTGGGAAAGCAGCTAGGGAGTTTGTTAATTTATGTTCTATGATGTCCTTCGTTATTGGGGTAATGTGACAGATTTGATTTGAGCAGAGGTATTTCCGTAAATATCCTTCGCCAGCACAAGAATATGCAGTGTATCGGCTTGGGAGGCACCACTCTGTTTGTATATCGTAGTTGGAAGTGTTGCTGACCAATTAGCTTTATCTTCTGTAATAGCGACACGCATGCCATTGACATAAACTTTGAGCTGAGCGATTTCACTTTGATCTGTGACTGAACCTTTCAAAGCGAGAATATCACCCTTGAGCGAAGCATTCAACTTAAGTGCAGGAGCTTCTGTTTCCTTGCGTTTAGAGGGTGGGAGAGCAGTTTGTGGGTTATAGGAAAAGGTTTCATCCTCAAGCGCTGGCGTGCGTGTTGCAATAGGACGGTTTTTGGTTGCTTGCTCATAGGAATAAGCGTATCGAAGCAGGTCGTTATCGCTATATGCGGCACCTGCCATCGTCAGGTTGACGGGCATACCGGTATCTTTCATAGCACCCATACTCACAGACACACTCGGGATTCCGTACTCGCGTAGAAGGAAATTCGTATTGGAGAAATAGTTGCCATTCTCCCAAGCCTCCTCATAGGATGTTTCATTCACATCGGAGTCCGCTTTGCCGATATTCGAATTGGCCGGGAAAACTATAAAATCAAGGTTGTTTTGCTTCATCCAATTTTCAAAATCAATCTTTCGTACATTTTCAAGCCCCCGTAGCCCTTCTTGAAACTGAGGAATTTGTTCGTAAGGGGTGACGCCTTTCTTTATGGTGTCAATGAATACGTCATAGTGACCAAGGTCTCTGCCACGTTTGGCATCAACTGAACCGGGCGGATTTGGAAAGACGGTTGCAGGGTCGATATTAGCCCATGACGGGAAATTCGGATCGCCCACACTTTTAAGGAATTCCTCGGCTACATAAGGATTAAGCAGTCCGAATTCCTTTTCAGCCCACTTTGCCGGCATCAAACCGCGTTCTTCAGGTGTTTTCGCTGTTGGTCGGTCCTTCTCGCTGTTCACTTGCAAGGGGAAGTCAACTTCCACAACTTCAGCTCCAAGAGCAGTTAAATCCTTTACAGCTTTTTCCCATAATGCCTGTATTGAAGGTCTGAATTTAATCGGAGTTGTGGTTTCAGAGTCCTTACCGATATAGATTTTCGGAACACCGATGCGTTTGCCTTTCAAAGCCTGCGTATCTCGCAACTCCAGATAGGAATTGGGACGGACACTGTTGACAGAAGGGAGCCGAACGGCTTTCTGTTCTCGCCAAAAATCGCCCTTGGTGATCTTATCCTCAACAACAATCACGTCAAGCAGGCGGAGCATGTCCTCGATAGTTCTCGTATGTGGAACAACGACATCCCGTATAGGGAAGAGCGGCCAATTCCCCCGAATGGAGATTAGGCCCCGCGATGGGGTGTAGGCAATTAAACCATTGTTCGAAGCTGGTGATCTTCCAGAGGATACCGTTTCTTCCCCCATACCGAAGGCAGCGAGGTTGGCGGCTGTTGACACGCCAGATCCGTTAGAGGAGCCAGAGTACCAGGCTGCAGCCAAATAATCTGGATTGTACGGACTTTCGGCACGACCATAAACGCCTCTTTGCATTCCACCGGCTGCCATTGGCGGCATATTGGTTTTACCAATGAGCACCCCACCGGACTTTCGTATCTTCTCTACTGTAAAGGCATCATCTTTTGCCATCAGGTTTTTGAAAGCCGGAGATCCAGAAGCAACAGTGAGTCCCTTAACCTTGTAACTGTCTTTAACCGTGTAGGGGATGCCTTGCAGAGGCCCGGTATTAATCCCCTGAGCCCTTTGCTGATCAGCCTGAGCGGCTTCTTTTAGTACGTCAGGATTCAGAACAGGGATGGAATTCAGCCGAATGCCACTAGAATCATAGGCATATACCCGGTTAAGGTACATGGCTGTGAGCTCGACACTCGATAGTGCTCCTGACTTCATCGCGTCCTGCATCTGAGCAATCGTAGCCTCTTGCAATTGAAATGTAACCAGGGAGGAGGTAGGTTCACTAGTTTTACTTGAGGATGAGAGTGAGGGTGAAGGAGCGGCGGATGCAAACGAGCATCCCGTGAGAGTTACAATCATACCAGCTGCGATCCATTTGTAATAGCTACCGATTACATTCCTTGTATTCGCTTTTAACGTTCGTGCGCGCATAGCATTTTCACTCCTTAAAATAAGATAGGTAGGATCAAGAATTTGAATAGAGGGGAATGAGGAAAGGACTATTTTTTGTACAAATCTTTCTATTTATACTACTTATTTTCATTGTAAATGTCAATTTTTGTAATGTTGAAAGCGAGAAAGTACAGCTAATAAGTTGCATTACAATCCTTGATACGTAAAGATACTTTCAGGACTGATATATTTTGGTTCCAATCAAGTAATCTATGAGAACAAATTAATATGAAGAATAAACAACTCAGTAATCAGATTTCTACAGGAGGCGGGTCAGTATATTAAATAAAAGATACATTGAAAGAGATCCACTATGAAGCATTAAAAGAAAAAAGACAACTTAATTACGCTAGTTTTTCACAATTATAATTGGCGCTCCTAGAGGGCAATAATACCAGTTATCCAACAAGTGGTCATCTTGAATTTTCGATCTCGTTATCCGTTTTACGGATCGATTTATAACAAGTTCAGAGAAAGCTTTCACTGTTGGAGATAGCCACTTTTTCTTTTTAATCAGCGTATGGGAGTATATAGGATCGAGCTTTTTGGAATGATTTACAATTTAAGTTTTCCTCTATTTACGTTTCTTTAACTGTAATATAAGGCAAAAAAGAAAATCCAAGCCCACTCATAACGGTGTGTGTAATCGCCTCTACACTCCATAACTCCATGGTTTGAAAATGAAACTGGAAATGAAAATGAAGAAAAATGTTAAGCAAAAAGACCTATTTTTCAAGATATTACTATTATCAAACATTGAAGTGCCGATAAACATAATAGCGCAGAAAAAACAGGTATATATACCAACTCAAAGGAGAATTACATAAAGGAGGGATCGAGGATAAAATAGCGGAGGATTTATTTTAAACACACTAATATAAGGGGAATGTAAATGTTGAAAAGAATACTATTAGTATCCATTATTTTTTGCCTAGTAATAAGTACGTTTGAATTCACTGAGAAAACATTGCCTAAAGCTGCAGCATCCACTGGATTTGCTCATCCTGGCCTATTACATACGAAAGAAGATTTTGACCGAATTAAGCAAATGATTAATGAAGGCAGACAACCGTATTTGGATGGTTGGAATCAATTGCTGTCCAGTCCACTTTCACAGGCTGGATGGAAACCACGCGCTACTTCTACCATTATCAGGGGAGGAAGTGGGCAAAATGTAGCTGTGTTTTACAATGATATAGCTCGTGCTTATCAGAATGCACTTCGTTGGAAAATTACAGGAGACACCGCAAATGGAGATACAGCTCGTGATATTTTGAATGCCTGGTCCTCTAATCTTAAAACGATTTCCGGCAATGCTGATCGCTACTTAGCGGCGGGAATTTATGGATATGAGTTGGCTAATGCAGCAGAACTTATGAGAGATTATCCGGGGTTTAATGTGGAACAAATGCAGAACATGCTTCTTACCGTATTTTACAAACCATTGAACGAGAGATTCCTTATTGGCAATGAATATGGGAATAGTCATAATGATTCATATATACAGAATTACTGGGCGAACTGGGATCTAAGCAATATGGCTGCCACCATTGCAATCGGAATATTCTGTGATCGCCGGGATATTTATGATATCGGTGTTGAATATTTTAAAAATGGTGCAGGAAACGGGTCCATTTATAATGCGATCCCATTCCTTCATCCTGATGGTCTTGCCCAATGGCAAGAGTCTGGAAGGGACCAAGCGCATACTCAATTAGGTATTGGTTTAATGGCCACAATTGCTGAAATGGCGTGGAATCAGGGAGATGACCTTTATGGATGGGCGGACAATCGTTTCCTGCGTGCTGCTGAATATGTTGCCAAGTACAACAATGGCGAGGATGTGCCATTTACAACTTATGAATGGGGATCAGGTAGAAACGGCGCGATAAATAGTCAATCCGGAATATCGCCTGCCAGTCGTAATGAAATGCGGCCCATCTGGGCAATGATTTATAACCACTATGTCAATCGAAAAGGTCTATCTGCACCCAATATTGCTGCCCGAATGGCTCTGGAAGGTACCGAAGGTGGTCCGAATTTAAAATATCCATCAACGTTTGACCAACTTGGTTTCGGAACTCTTCTCTACACCCGGCCTGCTGGCAGCGGAGATAAAGCAAGCATTCCTGATGGAAATGTTTCTAATGGTATTTATCGTTTCAACGTGCGTTTGGACGGCAAGGTCATGGAAGCCGATCATACGATAGAAGGGGCAAATGTAATTAAATCAACCTATGCAGGTAAAGAAAATCAGCAATGGAGTGTTACGCATCTAGGTGGCGGTCAATACAGTATCAAGAATGTGCAGAGTGGACGTTCACTCGAGGTAACAAATGGCTCTCTGGATCATGGCGCTAAATTCCAACTGGCTGCTAGTACTGACCAAGATCAACAAAAATTTGCTTTTATCTCTACAGGAGATGGTTACTATCGCATCACTCCTGTAATTTCCAATAAGCCAGCTGATGTCACAGGCCTATCAACTGCAGAGGGAGTTCCTATCCAGCAATGGCGGTATACATCCAATTATAATCAACAATGGAAGCTTGAATCTATTGAATAGCACTGATCAGTAATTTGCCTAAAAGCATCAATCTAACATCGTTTATTCAATCGGTTGAATCTCATTCAGCATTTCCTTAGTCAAGCCACTGTATTGGGAAAAGCTGTGCGGCAAAAACTGGTGTCGATATTCCGTCGGCGCCAGTTTTTTATTTTGGTACTTGAAAGATATATTACTCCAAGACAATAGTCCGTCTGGTCATAAGCGCCTCCTCTTTAACCAACCTCTTTATTGTAAACAACATAAGTTGTATAGTTGATTTTGAATGAAACTCGAGTATTATTTAATCGGCAATAGTGCTTCATTTTTGCCTAGACAACATGTATAAAAAATTGTTGAAAATAAGGAGAGCAGCCTATCGCGTCTTCTTGCCACTTTGTTGCTTGTTGAACTACCAATAGATCTTCAAATTTTTAACTAAAAGGAGGATTTAAAAGTGTTTGAGACTGAATTGACGCGTACTCTTAAAATTCGATACCCGATTTTTCAAGCGCCGATGGCAGGTGGCGTTTCGACGTCTGAATTAGTAGTGGCAGTTTCAAACGCCGGTGGGCTAGGCAATCTAGGAGGCGGATACTTAACGCCGGAACAACTCCGCAGCGAGATCCAAAAAATCAAGCAACAAACGGATCAGCCATTCGGAGTAAACTTGTTTGTGCCTGAGCAATCTGAAGAGTTGGAAGAAGCTATCTACCGGATGACAGATTATCTCAATAAATATCGTATCGAACTTGGCACTGCTCAAAATCCATTGATTTTGAAGTCTGCAGAATCGTTTGAGGAACAGGTACAGGTATTATTGGAGGAACGTGTGCCCATATTTAGTTTCACGTTTGGCATACCATCTCCAAACGTGATTCAAACCATGAAACAGCATGGAATATTCGTCATTGGAACTGCAACAACCGTTGATGAAGCCAAGCAATTGGAAGCAGCAGGGGGTGTAGATGCTATTGTGGCTCAGGGGAGCGAAGCAGGCGGGCATAGAGGGACCTTTCTGAAAGATGCCTCCCATGATGCTTTGATAGGCACCATGGCTATTGTTCCGCAGATCGTTGACCATGTGTCGATCCCGGTCATCGCAGCGGGGGGAATCATGGATGGGCGGGGACTTGCAGCAAGCCTTTTATTAGGAGCTTCTGCAGTACAGATGGGCACTGCGTTTTTAGCCTGTCCTGAGAGCGGTGCCCACGAAAAGTACAAGCAGAAAATCCTCTCGACAAATGAAGACTCCACTCAAATTACACGTGCTTACTCCGGCAAAGCTGCAAGAGGCATTCAAACAAAATTTATGATTGACATGCATCAGTACTCCGGTACAATCCCTGCTTACCCTATTCAAAACGCGATGACCCGGGACATTCGTCAGGCGGCTGCAAAAGCAAACAACCCCGAGTATATGTCACTTTGGGCTGGCCAGGGGCTTCGGTTAGCCAACGACCAACCTGCTGCTTCAATTGTAAAACAAACCATTGATGAAGCCAGTATTCTTGTCCAAAGTTAAAAGGCCATTATTCCGTTTTGATCTTATTTGAAGGGCGATTTCCCTGAGGTTTGGTGTCGAGATAATTTTAGATACCAGCATACTTGAGAAAATAAATGCGTGAAGACAAAGTCTATGGACTTCTGGAGAGAGAAGCAGTGGTCTTCTCTGGAGATGTACATCACACTTATAATTTACTCTCCCATGAGTACGAAATAGATGGTACCTAGTCACTTGGCTGGGTTTTTTTTTATTGAATAATAGAAAAAACATTCTAGATAATGAAAGGATAAACATGCCAGCAAACTATTTGAGCTGTTTGGTGGAAATCATAACCTGATTTTGATACACTTCTAATCGTAAATATTACTATTTAAAGAGGCAGGTAAAGACCGTGAACAATAAAAGCAAAAGCAATGCTGCTGTGCGGCTCCCGCGTGCCAAAGGCATTGATATGGCGACCATATATACACCAAAGGAGTGCGCCCGCAAGGTCAAACGAATCGTACTAGCCGAGAAAAACCAGACAATTGTGGATGAGTTTATTACGATTTTGGGAATGAAAGAAAAGTTTGAGGAGCAGGATGTGCCCATGCCTAACAAGATCGTAATGTTTGGTCCACCAGGAACTGGAAAAACACTAACGGCTTTTTATTTGGCGCAGCGCTTGGATCTGCCGCTTATATTAGTGAGGCTTGACGCGATTATCCATAGTCATTTGGGGGAAACAGCGAGCAATGTGCGCAAGATCTTTGACTATGCAAATGGGACGCCTTGTGTTCTGTTTCTTGATGAATTTGATGCTCTGGGGCGTATGAGGGATTCAAATGATGAGGTGAAAGAGATGGCACGAGTGGTGAACACGCTGCTACAATGTCTAGACGAGTTCGGCGGAGAGAGTGTTTTTGTCGCAGCCACCAACCTTGAGGAAGAACTGGATACAGCGATATGGCGCCGTTTTGACACGAAAATGACGTATACATTGCCAACGCATGCGGATCGGATTCAATACATTGAACTGCTGATCGGGGAGAGCCTTGCTGGACAGGCTGCAGATTTGCTTGCCGGATGCAGCTTTGCTGATATTGAGCAGATTGTGTTAAAAGCAAAACGAAAAGCGATTATAGAGAACCGAGCACTTAATTTTGAAAACATAGAAAATGCACTGTCGGAGTATAATCCTCGCATGAAGGTATAGAAAGAGAAAATTCAAAAATAGCCAGACGCCTATTAGCTGATTTGGGTACTCACTGGGTATTGTCATTATGGAGCTAATTTTTGATTGGTTCTCATATGTATTTATGTATATGCTATGTAAATAATCTTGGGCGTCGATAATTGTTTAGTGTGAAACAAATGTGGGAAGTAGATTTATAAACGACATGTTGTATTGACATGTGGACAAAACAGGATTATAGTTTTTTATTAATCGTAATTATTACTATTTAAATAATTCATCCTACAATCATGCAGGGTGAATACAACGATGTAAAAAAGGTTCATGAGAAATGACACCCTATATCTTGATCTGTGAAACTTATTCTAGAAGGAGTGCATGAAGTTATTTTATCTGACCGCACGCTGCGAACGCTGATCAGGCAAAAAAGGATGACCGTATCTCCGCTGACAGAGGAACAGATTCAGCCTGCTTCCATTGATAGTGAAGAGACCTTGATTCCACCGTTATCCTTTATGCTCGCAACCACGATTGAAACAATTCGGCTGCCGGGTTATATTACGACTTTTGTCGAAGGGCGGATTTCAATTGGACGTATGGGCTTATTTATGAAGCGGTCCGATCTGACATGCATTTAATCTAATACTAAAAGGAGCTAGAAAAATCAATGGCCAAAAAATCAAAAGTAGTACGTGAGAAGAAACGTCAGGAGACCGTAGCCAAATATGCAGAGCTGCGCCGTCAGCTGAAAGAAAGAGGGGACTATGAAGCATTGCAGAAGTTACCACGTAATGCATCCCCTACTAGACTGAAAAACCGTTGTGAACTGACGGGGCGCCCGAGAGGATATTTGCGTAAGTTTAAAGTATCACGGATTGTTTTCCGTGAACTGGCTCATAAAGGACAAATTCCTGGTGTTACCAAGTCGAGTTGGTGAACAGAACAGAAGTCCAAGATGAAGCAATTGCTATTTTGACCGCATGTCTTGTTGCATTACCTACCGTGCATAAGGAAATGGGCAACATTCGCCGCACAGTTCACGAGCAGACAACTGCTACCTCTGTGGGGGGGATTTTTCATGGCCTGCTTCATAGAAGATGTATAAAAAATCTACATTGAAGGGGTTTGAGGATGGAATAAACATGTGAAAAGTCTGATTGGGAGTTTGCAAGGAATGTACAGTTTAGAATTAGGACCTTAAGGGGGGGGACTTACATGGAAACGGAACAAGATCCACGCATTCCGGTAACGATAATTACGGGATTTTTAGGAGCTGGTAAAACGACGCTGCTTAATCATATATTGAAGGCAGATCATGGTTATAAAATCGCTGTTATTGTGAATGAATTTGGAGAAGTGGGCATCGATAATGAACTAATTGTGGAATCTGGCGAAGAAATTATTGAAATGAACAATGGTTGCATCTGCTGCACAGTACGAAGTGATCTGGTGGATATTATGAAAAGTTTGTTGCATTGCAAATTTGCAGAGACTCCTACACCTGTCGAATATGATCGGATTGTTGTTGAAACTACGGGTTTGGCTGATCCGGGACCGGTCATTCAGACTTTTCTTGCGGAGCCACTGATTTCAAACTTTTTCAAAATTGATGCTGTTATAACCGTAGTAGACGCTAAACATGCTGAACATCATCTAGATAACGGACATGAGGCAAAGGAACAAGTCGCTTTTGCCGATGTCATATTATTAAACAAAATAGATCTTGTCGAAAAGGAAGATATTGCTCGTTTGGAATCCCGGTTGAAAAAGATGAACTCACATGCCCGATTGACGCATACACATCAATCCTTAATTGATTTGGATCAGATTCTTGGAGTTAATACATTTGATCTTGATCACAAACTCGAAGTCGATCCACATTTTCTGGAAGAACATCATCACCATCATCATGATGACGATATTTTCTCCATTGTTCTCACTGAAACGAGACCTTTGGATCTAGATAAAGTGAATAAGTTTATAAACGATTGGTTGGTGGAGCATTCAGCTGATACGTATCGATACAAAGGAATTCTTAATGTACAGAAAACAAATAAAAGGGTCGTATTTCAGGGAGTTCACATGATATTTGGGGTGGATACTGACAGGGAATGGAATGTGGATGAAGACAGAACAAGCCGCATCGTTGTAATTGGAAAAGATTTGGATGAGGACTGGTTCAGAGCACGATTTAGCGAATGTGCGGTTGCCGACGGAAGCGTCTGACAAGGAGCAGGATAACATGAGTAAGAGTGTGACACATTCATTTGTACTGCTTGACAAGGCTGAAAGGCTTCGGCTATTCGGTTCAGTTGATCCAATACAGGGAGACAAACCTGTCCTCAAAGAAAAGATGCAAGATTTGCAAAATAGCAAAAATGATTTTCTGTTTGAGTTACAGCAAGTAGGCATCGAAAATTTGAAGTATCCTATCGATGTTATTTCGGTAAAAAGTCCTGTAAAGGTGTCCAGCATTGGCAATTTTCGACTGACTACCTCACTGGAGCGGGAATTTAAAGGCATTAATATGAGCCGATTGGCAGAACAGCTTCAGTATAGTCGCAATGAGGGACTGAGTGACCAAATTACAGATTTACTTAGACTGACGCAGCGAATTGCCGAACAGATGAATCAACAGAAATCACAACGTTATGTCCTTGTTCTAAAGAAATAAGTGAATATAGTGCACATAATCAGCGTGGTATGCTACGAATTCAGGTACAGGGCAACCCTGGAGAATTATTGCCAAGTGATTGGAAGGAAAATCTGTTGGATGCCGCTGAATCCAATGCAAGCAGTTGCCTTCATCCCGTATTAAAAAGGCCTGATGAGAAACAGGTTACAGAACGTGCGTACGAGAATCCTCGATTTGTTGAAGATGTAGTGCGGATGGTGGCTGCTGATTTGTATGAAAAGCACTGGATAAGGAAAGTTGATGATTACTTTACTTTAATCTAGATCATCAGAAGATGATAAACATCAGAGTGAATTGCACCCCAATTTTTAGACGCGATCTAACTTTGGAGGTGCAGTTTTTTGTGTCAAGTTGCAATGAAGTATTCCTCTTCGCATTCAGGTCGTGAGTGGTCATGAAACTTCAACCATTACATATTTTCCCGAATTGACTTTATGTCCGGATATCATTATTATCTTACAGTATAAGATAAATGCAGAAGGTGGTACTGCCAATGGACTATAAAGCGTCAGCAACAGAACTATTCGAGTGTATCGTCAAATCGCGCAAACCGGTGTTAGAGGAACGAGCGCATTTCTCTCGTGGTGAAATGGGGATTCTCATCGCTTTGAGTCATCAGGATGGGGTTACTTCGGGCCATTTGAGCGAATACTTGTCCGTCAGTACGGGACGGATCGCAACGGCACTGAAAAGTTTGGAGAAGAAAGGGTTGGTTGTACGACGTACGGATGCCAACGACAAACGTAAGGTGATTGTATTCATTACGGATTCAGGCAAGCAATTTATGATGGACAGGTATAACGAAGGAGTCGCATGGAGCGAGAAAATTCTTCGAAAGCTGGACGAACAGGATGCCAAAGAGTTTATCCGACTGATCAAGCTTATTGTCTCTAAAAGCTGAATTCCTATGTAGAGGACGTATGCAGGATACGTTAATTGCACCAAACACCTAAGATTTTCAGATAAAGGAGAAGAACAGAATGCTGAAGATATTCAAATATCTCAAGAAAAATGAATGGATGTTCGTGCTTTGCAGCTTGGCCTTCATCGTTGTGCAGGTGTGGCTGGATTTGAAGCTGCCTGATTATATGGCCGAGATTACAACCAAGCTGCAAACCGCAGGAACGCCGATGTCGGAACTGCTGATTCCCGGTATTTATATGCTGTTATGTGCTGTCGGCAGTATGATTGCATCTATTATTGTCGGCTATTTTGCGGCAAAGGTCGCGGCAGGGCTGGCCATGCGTCTGCGTGCGATGGTCTTTGACAAGGCCTTATCTTTTTCCATGGAAGAGATGAACAGCTTTTCAACAGCCAGCCTTATCACCCGCTCCACGAACGATGTTACCCAAATTCAAACGGTGGTTGCGCTGGGGCTGCAGGTGATCATCAAGGCGCCGATTCTGGCCGTGTGGGCCATTGCAAAGATTGCGGATAAAAACTGGCAGTGGACCGCCTCTACAGGAGTGGCTGTGGCTGTCCTGATCCTGATGCTGAGTGTCATTGTTATTTTCGCTCTTCCGAGTTTCCAAAAAATCCAACGTCTCACCGATAATCTGAACAGGGTAACACGTGAGCATCTGACCGGGCTTCGGGTGGTGCGCGCTTATAATGCAGATCAGTATCAGGAGGAGAAGTTCGGACAGGCCAATGCAGAATTGACAAATACAAACCTGTTTGCGAACCGGTTAATGGCAATGGTTGGTCCGGGGATGACCTTTATTATGTCGGGTCTGAGTGTCTCGATCTATTGGATTGGCACATACCTGATTAACGGAGCGGCCGTGCCGGACCGCATTACGCTATTCTCTAATATGGTCGTATTCTCCTCATATGCGGTGCAGGTGGTCATGGCCTTTATGATGGTAAGTATGATATTCTTCCTGATGCCTCGAGCTTCGATTTCTGCCAAACGGATTATGGAGGTATTGAATACCGAATCTCGCATCATCGACGGACATGAGACCGCTGGAGAAGAGGGCGTTATGGGTCAGGTGGAATTTCGTAATGTCAGCTTCAAATATCCGGATGCCGAGGAGCCTGTGCTTCGCAACATTAGCTTTACGGCAAAACAGGGCGAGACGGTTGCCTTTATTGGTGCAACAGGCAGCGGCAAACCAGTGTGATCAATCTGATTTCCCGTTTCTACGATGTGACTGAGGGTGAGTTACTTGTGGATGGCGTGAATGTCAGAAATTATAAGCAGCAGACACTCCATAACAAAATCGGGTATGTCCCACAGAGAGCCGTGCTTTTCAGCGGTACAGTGGCTTCCAACGTTTCGTATGGCGATAACGGCAGAGCAGAAGTTTCGGAGAAACTCGTCAAAGCCGCTGTGGAGATTGCCCAGGGTACGGAGTTTGTCGAAAAAATGGACGGTCAATATCAAGGACGGATTTCACAAGGTGGAGCGAACGTGTCAGGTGGTCAAAAGCAGCGTCTGTCCATTGCGCGTGCCATCTACCGTCAGCCAGAGATTTACATCTTCGATGATTCCTTCTCGGCACTCGACTACAGAACAGACCGGGTCCTGCGCTCTGCGCTTAAACAAGAAACCGGCCATGCTACGACACTCATTGTGGCTCAGCGCATAGGCACCATTAAGGACGCTGACCGGATTATTGTTCTCGACCAGGGCGAGATTGTAGGAAACGGCACACATGAAGAGCTGATGGCGAATTGCAGCACCTATCAAGAAATCGCTTATTCGCAGCTTTCGAAGGAGGAACTCGTACATGGACAAGAATGAACACACCGTCGGCAGTAAGCATATCAAAATGAAACAGCAAGGTCCCATGGGTAGAGGTCCTACGGAGGGGATGGGGACTGGTAAAAAAGCGAATGATTTTAGAAAAAACTTACGCCAGCTCTTATCCTACATCAAGACCTATGCGCCTATGATTATCCTCTCTATGGTGCTGGCACTGGCCGGTTCCGTCTTCAATGTGATTGGTCCGGATAAGCTCAGCGATATTGCTAACCTGATCCAGGAAGGAATTGTAACAGGGATTGATATAAATGCTATTCAGAAGATTGTTCTTGTACTGGTAGTTTTGTATGGTCTCGGCCTTATCTTTAATTATTTCCAAGGATTCATTACGGTAACCGTGTCACAGCGCCTTACAAAGAAGATGCGGACAGAATTGTCCCAAAAAATCAATCATATGCCTTTGAAGTATTTTGATGCTACGAGCTATGGTAATGTGCTCAGCCGTGTGACTAACGATGTCGATACCATCGGACAAACGTTAAACAACAGTCTCGGCACACTTGTCAGCGCACTGGCAACCTTTGTGGGTGCATTAATTATGATGCTGTATACGAACTGGATCATGACCATTACCGGGATTGTAGCTACGCTGATTGGTTTTTCACTGATGACCGTAATTATGAAGCATTCACAAAAATATTTTGTAGCACAGCAAGCGGAGCTTGGCCAGATCAACGGTCATATTGAAGAAACCTATGCTGGTCATAACGTAGTCAAGGTATATAACGGAGAAAAAGCAGCCAAGGAAGTGTTCCATGGCATTAATGGCCGCTTGTATACAAATGCATGGAAATCCCAGTTCATGTCTGGCCTGATGATGCCGGTTATGATGTTCATCGGGAATTTCGGTTATGTAGCGGTCTGTATCGTGGGCGCTTTGCTGGTGAACCAACATGTTATAACGATCGGAACTATTGTGGCCTTTATGGTGTATATTCGTCTATTTACACAGCCCTTGTCACAGTTGGCGCAGGCTGCAACCAATTTGCAATCGGCGGCTGCTGCCAGTGAACGTGTATTCGAATTTCTGGATGAAGAAGAATTGAAAGATGAAAGTGACAAGACCATGAAGCTGGATAACGCCAAAGGGGATGTTGAATTCAAACATGTTCGTTTCGGTTATAACGAAGACCATATGATTATCAAAGACTTCTCTATGAAAGCTGAAGCTGGTCAGAAAGTCGCCATTGTTGGCCCGACAGGTGCTGGTAAGACGACGCTCGTGAATTTGCTCATGCGGTTCTATGAGCTGAACGGAGGGGAAATTTATATTGATGGAACTCCGATCAGCCAATTAACACGTGAGAATGTTCATAAATTATTCTGTATGGTACTGCAGGATACATGGCTGTTTGAAGGAACGATTCGTGAGAATATCGTCTTTTCCCAAGACCATGTTACCGATGAACAGGTAGAAGCCGCATGTAGAGCAGTGGGTCTGCACAACTTCCTTAAAACTCTGCCGCAGGGCTATGATACAGTACTAGACGACAAAGCCAATCTCTCTGCTGGCCAAAAGCAATTGATTACCATTGCAAGAGCCATGATTGAAGATGCGCCTATGCTTATACTGGACGAAGCCACAAGTTCGGTCGATACGCGTACGGAGTTGCTGATTCAACAAGCGATGGACCGACTTACTGTAGGGAAAACCTCTTTTGTGATTGCCCACCGTCTCTCAACGATTAAGAACGCCGATCTGATTCTGGTCATGAAGGACGGTAACATTATCGAAACGGGTAATCATGAGGAATTGCTGGGTAAAGGCGGATTCTATGCCGATTTATATAACAGCCAGTTTGAACATGCATCCTGAAAAATATAATTTTAGGGAAAAACGATAGGAACACATGAAACTGGACAAATGTCTAGGGACAAGAACGTTGAAGCAAAAAAAGTCGCTGCATAGCGGCTTTTTTGTTTTATTGAACAAGCTTTTGTGTCGTGTCAAGGACAAAAGCTTGTTCCAATTATGAAGTTCATAAACATCTATGCAGATGAGGCGACTATTGATAATCTATAACGAAAATTCTCTTAATCGAGACCTTGTAGACTTCTTTCCATACCGAAGCAAAGCCAGTAACAAAAAAAGACATGGAGCTTATGCTGAAAACTTATTTGCCTCAACTCAAAAGGGACGTTTTAGCAGGGGTAAAAAAATTTTTTCAGAAGATCATACGGATTCCCATCATTACGAAGTTCCTACACAACTTCAATGATTTTAAATTAGAAGAAGACGACCCAAAACTACATCTGAGCCTAAAAGGGATTATTTATTACATGGAAACCTGGCGATGATGCTCATGAGTAACCAAACTGATGAATATAAGATACTTCAAAAGTCGGTGAGGCATATATAAAAAATTGATTGGCATCAAAAGAACAATGTTCTTGTCCTGTACAGTTGAAAGCACTTAAATAAGATTTACTAGTATCCCGGTAGAGAAAGAAATCAATTAGGCAGCCTATCGGTAAACAATGTAACGGTAATGTTTCCTGGTGTTTTATTATTCAATTTTTTAATTGAATAATAAAACGTACTTGTTTATACTAAAATAAGCTCGAAAACTGAATCTCAGGGGATAAAGAGGTGAAATATATGAAAGCAATTCAAGTTCCTGCTAAAGGTGAACCGATGAAATTAGTTGAAATCCCTATACCTGTTCCAGCCCAAGGGCAAGTACTTCTTCGGATTGAAGCATGCGGGGTGTGTAGTGGGGACGCAAGCACGATTAGTGGAGCTGCCCCAGAGTATCCAAGAATACCCGGTCATGAAGTAATTGGAATAGTTGAACAACTAGGAGATGAATTCACAAAATGGGAGATCGGGCAACGTGTAGGAACGGGGTATCATAGTGGAGACGATCATGTAACGGGCTTGACTATGGATGGTGGTTACGCGGAGTATATGGTCGCTTTTGAAGAAGCCCTGATTCTTATTCCCGATGAAGTTTCTTCTGAAGAAGCAGCACCTTTAATGTGTGCTGGTGAAACAACATTTAGTGCGCTGCGAAACAGCTCTGCACGTCCAGGCGACTTGGTTGCCATTTCCGGCATTGGTGGATTGGGCCATCTTGCTGTGCAATACGCCAAGAAAGCTGGATATCAGACAGTTGCTATATCCCGAGGAGTGCAGAAAGAAAATCTAGCAAAAGAACTCGGGGCACATTTTTACATCGATTCCGAAAAGGAGGATCCTGCTAAAGCTTTGAAAGCGTTAGGTGGAGCTAAAGTCATTCTTGCCACAGCGCCAAACGCCGAAGTGATATCTTCTTTGGTTAATGGACTAGCGACAGAAGGTGAGCTTATTATCGTAGCTGGATCCAGAGAACGTTTAGAATTGTCAGCTATGGATTTCTTGAAAGGTCCCCATACAGTGAAGGGATCATTTACTGGGAAAGCCAAAGAAATTGAAGCTGCGGTCCGGTTTAGCGTCTTGACTGATGTCCGACCTATAATTGAAGTTTTTCCTTTAGAACGGGCAAGCGAAGCGTATGAAAAAATGATGGCAGCAAAAACACGGTTTCGGGCAGTTTTAAGTATGTCTGCTGAAAACAAAGCCAAATAAAAGCTCGCCAAGAAAAAATGAACTTGAGTCTTTACTTGACAGTAATTATTGTTCAATTTATAATTCAATTATTCAATTGAACAATTTATTGGTTGGAATATATATTGGAGGGAATCCTTATGAGTGCAACTGCATTAACTAATCAGACTTTCAACAACCAAATTCAGTCTGGAATAACCCTGGTTGATTTTTGGGCACCTTGGTGTGGTCCTTGTCAAATTCAACTTCCTATCATTCATCAATTGGCCGATGATCTGAAGGAAAAAGCGACTATTGCTACTATTAATGTGGATGAACAGACGGAGTTAGCCACGCGTTTTGGAATTAGAAGCATTCCGGCGTTGCTTTTGTTCCAAGATGGTAAACTGATGGATACAATGATTGGGATTAACCAAAGAGATGTTCTCGAGGCAAAAATCCTTAAACTTATGAATTAACGAATCAGATAATCGGTAACAACTCTAAACATGTTGCCGATTATTTTTAAACGATGTAGAAAAATCAATATTTTTGTCAATTAACTACCAACTAGTAGGTAAAAAATAAGGAGATGTTAAAATGGAATTTGAAAACAAAACAGTGATTGTAACTGGCGGAGGAACAGGAATTGGAAAGACTACAGCACAACGTTTTTATGAAGAAGGAGCGAACGTAGTCATAAATGGCCGTCGAGAGGATGTATTAAAGAAGACCGCTTTGGAAATTGACCCATCCGGTAAAAAAGTGATTGTTGTATCAGGTGATATTAGTTTGCCAGAAACGTCGAAAAAACTGGTCCAAGCTGCTGTAGAAGCGTTTGGTGGAGTAGATATACTGGTGAATAACACAGGAAAATTCAATCCAACCCCTTTCATGGACCACACTGCGGATGATCTGCAATCATATCTGGATACCATCGTTAAAGGGACGTTTTATCCTTCGCAAGCTGTGATTCCGGAAATGAAAAAAAGAGGCGGGGGAGCGATTGTGAATACCGGATCAATGTGGGCGATTCAAGCGGTTGAATCGACGCCATCGTCTGCATATTCAGCAGCCATGGCAGGAAGACACGCACTGACCAGAAATTTAGCTGTGGAATTGGCTGGGGATCACATTCGAGTGAATGCAGTGGCTCCCGCTGTCGTCGAAACTCCGATTTACAATACATTTATGAGTGAAGAACAAGTGGCAGAAGTACTACCAAGTTTTAATGCCTTTCACCCCATCGGACGAAATGGCACAACGAAGGATGTCGCAGAAGTGATCTTGTTTTTGGCTAGTGATTCGGCATCTTGGATTACTGGTGTAGTCATGCCTTTGGATGGCGGTGTTACTGCACGTCTTCGATAATTCTTTGGGGCTGGCCTTAATTAGGTTAGCCCTTCTCTCATTCACTATTAGAGTTAGACCTTCGAAAGAAGAACTTTTATCTATCTAAAGGAGCAAAGTATGGAAACTCAATTGAATAGGGATGCCCCTGTAATAATAGTTGGTGCAGGTTTATGTGGACTTCGTGCAGCTGCCTTGCTCAATACACATGGAATAAGATACCTCATCTTGGAAGCACGAAATCGTATTGGAGGAAGAGGCTTGAGTGTAGAGGTTGAGGGTAAGCCTGAGCTTGGGAAATTCGATCTTGGGCCAACATGGTACTGGCCTCGTTATGAGATAGCAATGAACCAACTAGTCGAGGAACTCAGCTTGCAGACGTTTGAGCAGTATAATGAAGGAAGAATGCTAGTAGAACGATCCAGAAACACACCACCGCAACAGCATGATTTGTCCGCAGAAGCGATGGAATATTCACTTCGGTTTATAGGCGGAGTTCAGTCTCTAATTGATGCACTGGCTGCCCAAATACCATCAGAAGCAATCTATCTGAATACCAAAGTAACTTCTATTCATCAGGAGGACGATAGCAGGGTGAAGATTCAAACTGATGCAGGGAACTTTCATGCAAGTTCGGTTATAGTTGCTCTACCCCCACGGATCGTTGAACGAAATATTACGTTCTTCCCCAAACTTTCTGCTGAACTAAAATCGAATTTAATGAATAAGCCAACTTGGATGGCCAGTCAAGCTAAGGTTATTGCTGTTTATGACACCCCCTTCTGGCGTGACCAAGGTCTCTCTGGATTCGTATCGAGTTGGGTTGGCCCTTTGAGGGAAATTCATGATGCCTCGCCTTCTACAGGTTCTGGCGCACTTTTTGGTTTCTTTGGTCTTCCTGCAAAAGCTCGCTTGAATATGGGGAATGAACAATTACTTGAGCTTGTGTTGGAACAATTGACACGACTTTTCGGTCCAGCAGCAAAACATGTAGAAGGGACTTTATTTAAAGATTGGTCTTTTGATGAACATACAGCCGTAGAGGAAGATACAGATCCACTTCTTGATTATCCGAGTTACGGACCTATCATCGACGGAAAGGGCTCAAGGCAAAATATTTATTTTGCTGGAACTGAAACAGCTTATAGGCAAGGCGGTCATCTTGAAGGTGCCCTTCGATCAGCTGAAAGAGTTGTCAATGAAGTCATCAAACATTTATCCTAAGAAAAATATTCGATTGAAAGGGGTTATAAATTGAATTTTATTGAAAAAAGGGTTTGGTATAAAAGAACAACCTGAAAGGACAATTTAATAAATGAATAAAGAATTATTATCAATAGAAGAGATAGATGCTTTTATTCAAAACAACCGACTAAGTATGTTGTATTTTTCTCAGGAGAATTGCAATGTATGTCACTCTGTTTATCCCAAATTAAAAGATTTGCTTACTAAATTTCCTTCTATAAAACTTGCTCATGTTGACACAAGTAATGTAGAAGAGGTTGTAGGCAAATTTTTGATCTTCTCAGTACCTACAATAATTATGTTCATTGATCAAAGAGAGTCGTTCCGTGAAGGTAGATTTGTTCAGTTGGGACCTCTTGCAGCTCGTTTACAACAATTAAACGATTTTTGGTTGAAGAGCAACTCGGGGTTGTAATAGGGAGAGGAACAGGGAGTGGAAAGACTAGCGCATAACGTTTTTTGAAAAAGGAGTTTACCTAGTCATACATGACCGTCGAGGTGATTCTTTGATAATTCTTAGGTCCGATCGCGAAAAGTGAGTAGCCTTTTCTTTTATTGTAAGGGGAGGAGGATACCTTGACAGTATACTTACTGAATGGTAGATTTCATTTATGAATATCAAGAAAAACACTGTACAAGAAATTATGGACATAGGCCTCACCTTGGTTCAAGAGCGAGGATACAATGGCTTTAGCTATGCTGACATTGCTGAAGCGATAGGCATTCGGAAAGCAAGTATACATTACCACTTTCCGTCTAAACAGGATCTGGTGCAAGCTGTTCTGAATCGATACCGTCGAGAGTTCATGGACAAGCTTCAACAAATTAACGATCAACCTCTGAGTTGGCGACAAAAGATACAATCTTTTTTTTTGTTATATCGTGAACCTTTGGAAAACAATACCAAGCTTTGTTTATGTTCAATGATGGCTGCTGAGTTGAACTCTTTTCCAATTGAAATTCGAGATGAGTTAAACTTATTTTTTGACGCCAACACACTATGGGTTGAGAATGTGCTTGATCAAGGCAAATCGGCTGGCGAATTTACATTTTCTAACGCTGCTTTGGAACAAGCAAAGATCCTAATTGCATTTGTACAAGGTGCCCAGTTGTTATCCAGAACTTCAAGTGAAAAAGGATATTTTGATTCGCTTGTCTTAAACTACATGGCGACTTTGACTCAATAAAAAAGTTTAAGATGTGAATCTACCGTTGAAAAACCACTTATTCATTAAAAGATGGATAGGTGGTTTTTGCTATGTTGAATATCTTTATGACAAGGTATTGTATTCAAAACCGTTCCATCTATTTTGCTCATAAAAAAAGATCTCAAGCCAAGTGATGGCTTGGAGATCTATAGTTAAAACATAGGAAGCAGGATTAGTGGGGCAGAAAATGTCCTTGCCATTCATTGATCCCTTCATCCATGCGGTACGCTTTATAACCTTCTTGTTGCAATTTTTGAACTGCCAGTGCGGAGTATACACAAAGTGGTCCCTGACAGTAAGCGATGACTTCTGCATCTTTGGGGAGTTCTTGCATCAATGTATCAAGCTCGGTCATTGGCATTGAAATTGCTCCGGATATATGACCCATTTCAAAGTCTTCTTTAGAACGTAGATCCACCAATAGTATGGAATCGTTATTCACTTTCTCCATAACCTCATCCATAGTCAAGGTTTGAATGCCGTCAAGGTTGTTCAGAAAATCCTCTTTCAATTTTGCGATATCAGGAAGTTGTTTTTCGCTTATGCGCCAAAGGGATGCCATGAAATCAATAATCTCCGGATCTGCTAGTGAGTAAATGGCATAAGTCCCTCTTTTAGCGAATTTAACAAGTTTTGCATCAAGTAAAATTTGAAGATGACGTGATACATTGGCCATATTCATACCTGTACATGCCGCCAATTTCTCTACAGTTTTTGGACTTTGGGACAATACATTTAAAATCTCCAGTCGCTTGTCACTCGAAAGACATTTTCCGATTCTTGCAAGTTGTTTATACAGATCTTCTTTTAATACATTTGCTGAACTCAATGGTTCTTTCATGATGGTCAACCTCTATTCTGAGCTTTTTTAGCGTTATCATACGACTACAACTATCCTCAATCATTTATTACAAAAATGAATCAATTAAATACTCAAATTGTATCATGTTCTTAAATGTAATCAAAGTCTAGGTAGGGAATGTTTACTTGACGAAAGAAATAAGCATGACATATAATTCAATTGATCGATTGACTATTTGATTTATTAATAATCGATACATTAATTAATGGAGGTTCGAAATCATGGCAAAGGCATATCTTCAAATCACATTAAAAATTAACGCACCAGAACGCGAGGCGGCTACAAAGGTTTATACAGCATATAAGGAGCCTTTTCTTTCAGGCATCTCTGGTGCTGTGTCTAAAGAATTGTTAGTGCGTGACGAGGATGTTCAGGTTCTGCATGGCTTTACTAGCGAGGCAGATGCTAAGGCCTACCTAGAAAGTGATCTTTTCACGAATGACGTTGTTGTTGGACTCAAAGACTTGCTTCAAGCTGAACCGGAAATCCGCATTTATAGTACATTCTAGAAACCCTGTTGTGCGAACTAACTCTTTTGAAGAAATAAAAGCTAATACTTAAAAATTGTAAACCGACATTGCAGTCTCGCTATGTCGGTTTATTTTAATCAATCATCAGATTAAAACTGTTCAGATCAAGTGATCAGTTTACTATGTTGAGGAGTAGCATATATAAACTTAAAGGAGAACATCAATATGGCAAATCAAAAACTTAGTTTGAATACAGTTTGGTACGGAAATGCAAAAGGCAATGGCATCATTAAAAGCGAAAACTTCCAAACTCAAATTGCTATCCCAGTCTCAAAAGGAGGAAGTGGGGAAGGTGTTGAACCTAAAAAGCTTCTTATGTCTTCTGCAGCAGCCTGTTATCTAATGACTTTGACATATATGTTGGAACAAAATCGTATTCCCGTATTAGGATTATCCATGGATACAGAAGGAAACACTGCTCCAAATGGTCAATTGAGCATTACTCATCGTCCACATATTGTTTTAAAGAAATCAGAAGCAACCAATCAAGATGTTAGCATGGCAGAAACTCTAATGCGAAACGCCGAAGAAAATTGCCAAATTGGCCAACTTCTAGTAAAAGCAGATGTTCAAATAACAATTGAAGGTCATGTTTCCTTAGAAGCTGAATAGGGTTTCAACTGTATACAAAGTGGCTTTTCGTAATTTAGGAGAAAATAATGGTAGAAACGATTCCAGAAAACAAGCAAACATCTGTACAAATTCCACCTTCAATTATGGAGTATATGGAATCACCGCTGAAGCACCTTCAGTTGCATGCCAGAACAATGAAAGTTGTAGTTGCTTCACAAATTTGCGGTGGAGCTGGCCTAGCTGCAGGCATCCCGTAGGTCGTTACTTGCACAAGATATGCTAGGGATTGACAGTTTCTCGAGAGTTCCCACAGGCCTTTTTACATTAGGTTCTGCTGGTGCAGCGCTCATGGTAGGATTCAAAAAAAAGGAATTATGATCGGTGCCTCAGTTATAGTGCTAACACAAATTGTTATGATTGCGATCATGACAATGGCTCCCGTTCATATGCAACATAATGGTCATAATTTAAGTAAAATCGGCCTTGTTATTGGAATCCGCGTGGCTTCTATGTATTTACCGTCTGTAATCACAGGAGTACTCGTTGATAATTTTGGATACATTTTTATGGCTTATGCTTCTGGCTTTACCTTGATGTTGTCTGGTTTGTTGGCTGCCTTCGTACCTGGTGATTCGATGGGTTTACTTACTCTTGCGCTGGCTCTTCTGGGATTAGGTTGGAACTTTGGTTTGATTAGTGGGACTGCGGCGATTGTTGAGGCACCTCCATCCAATGTTCGTGCAAAAACTCAAGGAACAGTGGATGTACTGATTGCATTATCAAGAGCATCTGGAGGAGCACTATCTGGTATGGTTGTGGCACACTCCAGTTATCATATACTGTCTTTAATTGGATCAGTTTTGTCACTGTTCCTTATTCCTGTTGTGGTTTGATTTCGTAACAAGCAATCTTTCACATAATATTCAGTAATACAATCAACAAAAAACCGTTCTTCTAGTTCATAGTGTGGCTCGCTACGAACTAGAAGAACGGTTTCTTAGCACCACGGGAGTACGAACGAGCTGGATATTTTATCAAACACGATGATTTGAAAGAGGAAGGATATTGGGCTTTCAATTTTGCGTAGATTTATTGCTGGCATAGCCGATATCATACTTACCTCGCTAATCAAACTACTTGGTTTGCACTGGCGGCTATTCGTTATAGAGAATGCTTGCATTCTTACTGTGAAATATGTGAATGAAAAAGCGGTAACACAACCCCACCATCTTCTTCTACGAAATCACATATGAGATTCATTCCACTACGGTAGTTTCACATATTAGTCCATATAAAATAAAAAAATTTTCGGGCTGTATACACTTAAATAGATACATTTATCCATACTTCTCTAGTTGATAATTCAACCAAGTATAGTTACACGCTGGTGATTAATGAAGCTGTTGCTGATCCTACCTGAGTGACAATTGCACTTCAACTTTTTGATGAAAATGGGAAGCATGATCGCCACAAACTGGCCATTGGCGAAGCGAATAAAATTACGATTAAAGATTATAAAGGAAACGTAGTGGGCAGCATGTACGACATGGGGTACACGAGTGATTTTTATTATATGGTTGATTTCTTTAGTGAGCCGCTGAAAACAGATAAGATCACGATAGAAGGGAGTATTGGATCGCTTGGACAAAGGAGCGAAACCTTAATAAAAGGAAATTGGAACTTTAGCTTTGATATTGATATGAAAGAGGCAAACAAGCAGAACAATATAGAGGAGTTGGCAGGTAGTTACACAACGCCGCACGGTATGGCGATTATATTAAAAAGACTAACGAGAATGGTGCAAGGAGTGCGTTTCGAACAGGAGACGGAACTTGATGATGCGGCAATGGCAAGATCCCCCGGTGATTTATGGAGAAAGCAGATGTTAAGCTTTCATTTCGAGACAACAGATGGGCAAGAGATTCACTCGGTGAATCCAAGAAAAAAGAATTACAGGGACAGCTTAATGACATCTGATCATAGAGTTATTGGAAACGGAAAAATGCATTGGAGTTATACCTTCAAGTACCTGCCTGAGGATAAACCATACCGCTTTGTTCTGGATGCATACTCGGTTGCAGAAATGGACGGAAACAAGATGTCCTTTAGACCATCGGAGCTGACTAAGCCCAAAACTTTTAAAATAATGAATGATAGACTGGAGTTGGTTAGGGCTTCACTTGAGAAATCGCAAGTTAACAAAGGCGCATATGAAACTGTCATCTCATTCTACGGGAAAATGAATAATGAAATAATGCATGAGGAGTGGAGAGCATTTGATTCAGCAGGTAAGCAGTATGACGTAAGTGCGGTGGGGGGATCATCGTTTGAAAATAAACTGACTGATCATTGGAGAGAGGGATATATCAGTATGGGGGGCGTAGGGCAAAGCAGCCTTACGAATTCCAGATTATGAAGCTAGGTCCAATTCCAGAGGAGCTTACCCTGGTAAGGGAAGTAGTGGATAAACGATACAAAGACCCTAACTGGTCAGTATTGCTAGGAAAATAGAATAAACGAACTACTTAAATCTTCAATACCCAATGGATCCAAATCTTCCATATTCCTCATCATGGGTGTCTCCATTAATTCCTTCCCAGAGAGGGTATATAATTTATTTGCTAATCCCATATAGCGATTGTTCTGATCAATATAAGGGCTTCGGGGGTTGTGAACAAGACTGCTTTTTTATGAAAATCTGTGCACTTAACTTTAAGAAAAAAAGGACATTTGGATGTAGATGTAACTTTCTAAAATTTATCATGCACTAAAATCTTTATCAAAATGTCTTCTTCACCAATATAGTCAATCTTTTGGACCACATCCTTATCCATTATGATAATGTGGTCTTTTTTTAGTTCGATTTTCCATTATTAATATACTGGGTACAGCTGCCTGTATACATATAGTTGATTTCCACAAAATCACGCGTATGCAGGTTTTATCCCTTCTGATCACAGCGCAGAAGGTTTACTCGGTCGTGATGCGCTCATCACAAAAACGATTCGATTTGTATAAAGTAATCATCACAACGACAAATATGTTCAGTACTTTTGCTGTGTCAATCTTCACTTCATTATTAAAGGATTAACTCGTCAAAACTTAAAAAATAGCAAGTTTCTTGCCACATGGAGACTTGCTATTTTATGTTTTTGGGTCAATAAGTTTCACAAAAGAAATGGTCCAAAAGTTATAAATTTTCTGAAAATCTAAACTTTTAATGAAAAATCCAAACGTTTCTATTAATAAAAAAAATAGAGTTTATAGCTCAAATGAGAGAATATTTAACCTAAATCGAAATTCTGAGAGAAAATTTAAAGAAAATTTTGCTCGGTAATTAGTTCAAAAGATCTAAAAAAATCACTATCTATTTAAAAAGTGAAGAGTTATTAATTTCGAATTAATTCAGCTTGAGCAAATAAATCCCATGATTTAGGTAGTTAAAGAATATTGCTGAAAAAGTTGAAATTTGTCGGATGGTGTCAGGATCGGCTTGTTATATTTGTGTTAATGATATGTAACGTAAAATGTGTTTTGGTACAAGGGTTTTGGGCTTCATGCAAGCACACAGCATTTTTATTTTATCGATTATAAAATCAAAAATTTTGTTCTAAATCATATTAACTTGTCGTAGTTAGTATACAATTTAATAAAAAAGTGGAATTCTTGCATTTAAAGATATAAAAATAATAGAATAATATGGGCTGTTTATTAATTTTATGAAATCTATCAAATTAGAACTTATGTCCCATGTTAATCGGTTTTAAAGTTTGTATATTTAAAATAGCTAGAAAGTATTGGGAGAAAAGAAGATATATAAGGATTTATTGTTATATTGTGGACGGAAAGAGGATGTGAGAAATTTGTATGGCAACTCGGTCGTCTCTTGTTTGGTTTTTAAAAATTTCCGGTAAATCCGTCCACGTCTTCCGTATTCCAAAGACAACTCCAATTTTATTCAGATTAATCTTTCACCAAAGAGCTTCGTTTGATGCAGAGAACACCGGAAGAAGTACTGTAATTCATCCATGTACAAAATCAGGAAGTCATAAGCGCAGTCGTGAGTATTTTTAGCTCCTTACAGCCTAGAATTACGCTCCTAATCACGCTGCAGCAGTTCATGCGTCTCGTAGCATCGATACCCTCAAGCCAAGATTCAGACAGCACACATCACGACACACTACGTTGTTAACATTGCGGCAACCATTCTACAACCCACCACCAAGATGCACTCACAGCATAATTCGAAAATGTTCCCATTCCATGCACATATTCATACATCCAGAGTCAGAGTTTTTTCACCATGACCGCCCAACTAAAAAAAGCTTGCACTGCGAAAGTGTGAGCGATGAAAAAGAAGATGTGCTTATTTCGATTAAAATCAGCTCTTCGAAGCTCCGGGGGACTGAAGGAAACCAGCTTTCAGATAGGAGAAGGAGAAACGGTAACGATTGTCGTCGCACCGTGGCGGCAAAAGCACGATCATCAAACTGCTACAACAAGTATGCGAACTCAGATCTCAATGGTATATCAGGAGTGGTCGCTTTTGCCGACTTCCATTGGTAATTCAATGCCGGAAAAAAGGATCGCATGACCGTTTCTTGCCATGGGCGGTCATTTTAGCAGAGTTACTTTTACACATATCTATTTTGCGAGGAGAGGTACGTATGACTCAGCACGATGTTCAATTGTTTGCATTAAGCCAGCCACAGCAACGTATTTGGTACACGGAGCTTGTGTATCCCAATCGCAACACGTCTACGATTATTACTACTGTTAAAATCAAGGGAACGGTTCGCATAGATGCATTGCAGCAGGCAATGAACCGGGTTATTGCACGAAATGATTCTTTTCGTATCAAAATCACGGTTTGGGACGGCATTCCCTATCAATATGTTGAGCCGTTTGCTAATCAAAGCATAGAAACCCTTCAGGTAACCCAGGAGGAAGCTGAGCTATGGGTGAGTCATCATAACGCACAGCCGTTCCCCTTACTGGATTCGCAGCTGTATCGGTTTGTTATTTTGCAGCTGGGGGCAGAAGATACCTGGTTTAGTTTCAAGATGCATCATATTATTTCTGACGGCGTTACCATGGAGCAGGCCATTAATGAAATTACGGGAAATTATATGAATATTGTGCATGGTACAGGTTCAGATGCGCCGGTCCCAGCGAACTCATATCTCGATTTTATTCAGACAGAGCAAAGCTATGAGCAATCAGAACGCTATCAAAAGGATAAGATGTACTGGACGGAGAAATTTGCCAATTTGCCGGAGGTTACAGGTTTAAAATCGTACAATCCGCTCACAGTAAGCACGGCTGCACGCCGGGAGACCTATACACTGGAACATGAATTATATCGTGGTGTCACGGCTTTTTGCGAGGCGCATAACATCAGTATTTTTACATTTTTTCTGGCTGCTCTGTATATTTATTTACATAAAACGACAGGTGAACAAGATTTAACGGTTGGTACATTGTATGCTAACCGTACGTTGAAGAAGGAAAAAAATACAATGGGCATGTTCGTCAGCACTGTGGCTACACGTTTGCAAGTTGAGCCGGAATCCGAGCTGCTTACTTTCCTACAGGGTGTTGGCAAGGAGCAGTCGTCCATTTTGCGGCATCAGCGTTATCCGTATAACAAAATCATACAGGATTTGCGTGAACAACAAAGCGGCACGGATATTGGCCGCCTGTTTGGCGTTACCATTCAGTACCGTACGCTGAGCTTCTCTCGTTTTGATGAAGCTGTTCAGCAGGTGCATACCGATTTCTGCGGAGATACGGTGAGTGACTTTGATATTGCCATGATTGACATGCTGGATGACGATAAACTTGTATTGCAACTGGATTATCGGACCGAGCTGTTCAGCGAGCAGGAAATCGCCCGAATGATTCACCAATTTTTGAGTGTGGTAGAGCATATGGTGAAAGGGCCACAGCAGCGGATTCAGGAGTTGTCACTGATGAGTGACAAAGAGCGGGCACAAATTATGAATGTATTTAATGCGACCACAGTTCCCTTTCCAGACGATGTGGGGATTCATGAGCTATTCAAGAAACAGGCAGAATGTACACCAGATCAGACAGCGGTTATGTTTGGAAGTCAGAGTCTGACTTATCGGGAACTGAATGAACGGTCGAATTCATTGGCACGAATGCTTCAAGCACAGGGAGTAGGACCTGACAAGCTGGTCGGCCTGATGATACATCGCTCAGTGGAAATGATCGTAGGCCTGCTGGCTGTTCTAAAAGCAGGCGGTGCTTATGTGCCGATTGATCCCGAATTTCCGTCATCTCGTATTGAATACATGCTGGAAGACAGCAAGGCTGCAGTGCTTCTGACCAGTCGTGATTTGGCAGAAGAGCACCATTGTCAGGCCAATACCATGTTTCTTGAGGATGCAGAATTGTATCAGGGAGACAGCTGCAACCTGGAGGTGATTTCTCACCCAGAGCATTTGGCTTACGTCATCTATACCTCTGGATCGACTGGTAATCCGAAAGGAGTTATGCTCCAGCATCGTTCGGTACTCAACTTTATTACCGGGATGCGTGAAATCATTGACTTTGAAGCTGGTAAAACCATTTTGTCACTCACGACCATTTCATTCGATATTTTCGTCTTGGAAACTATCTTACCGCTATTGGCTGGAATGACGGTTGTGCTTGGCGATCACCAGCATCAATTGGATCCTCAGGCGCTTGGTGAGTTGATTACCCATCATTCTATTGAGATGTTGCAAATGACACCATCCCGGCTGCAGATGCTGCTGGATCATGAAGCTGGTTCCCGCGCGCTGCGGGGCGTAAAGGAAATCATGGTGGGAGGTGAAGCCCTTCCTTCCAAGCTGCTCGCAGCACTGCAAGAAATAAATGGCCCCCGTATTTATAACATGTATGGACCTACAGAAACGACGGTTTGGTCGACCGTACAGGAACTGACTCATGCTCAAGAAATTAATATAGGACGTCCCATCGCGAATACCCAAATATATATCATCAATGCGAGTGGGGAATTGCAGCCAGTCGGTGTGCCGGGCGAGTTATGTATAGCAGGGGAAGGCTTGGCCCGTGGGTATTGGAATCTGGAAGATCTGACGGCAGAGAAATTTGTAAATAATCCGTTTGCCGGAGATAAAGCTGGTTATGAACGGATGTACCGTACAGGCGATTTAGCGAGATGGACACTGGACGGCAATATTGAATATTTGGGACGGATGGATCACCAGGTGAAAATCCGGGGCTACCGGATCGAACTGGGCGAGATCGAATCGCAGCTATTGCAGGTGGAGTCGGTACGAGAAGCGGCCGTCGTGGCTCGTGTGGACGAAACAACGGGCCAAAAACAAATGGTGGCATACTATGTGGCCAGTCAAGCAATGGAAGCCAGTAAACTGAGAAGTGAGCTGGGGCGGGAGCTACCAAGCTATATGGTGCCGTCGTATTTCATTCAGTTGGAGCAGATGCCGTTGACACCGAACGGTAAAATCGACCGCAAGTCTCTGCCAGCACCGGAAGGCAGTCAGCAAAGCGGAGCGGATTATGAAGCGCCCCATACTGCGCCGGAACAGGCACTCGTAAGGATCTGGCAGTCCGTCCTGGGCGTGCCAACCGTCGGTATTTTGGACAATTTCTTTGACCTGGGCGGCGATTCGATCAAGGCGATTCAAATCGTATCCCGTGCGTTCCAGGCAGGCTACAAGCTGGATATGAAGGATCTGCTTCGGTGTCCAACCATCGCAGCATTGGCACCACTTATGACAAGTCGTATGGCAGATCAGGGAGAAGTGAGCGGGGAAACGGCATTGCTTCCGATCCATCATTGGTTCTTTGAACAGGAGCAAGTGGACGCGCATCATTTTAATCAGGCGGTTATGCTGCACCGGGAGCAGGGCTTTGACGAAGCTGCTTTGCATCAAGCGTTAATCCAGTTGACGGAGCACCACGATGCACTGCGGATGGTATTCAGGAAGACCGAGCAAGGCTACCAAGCGTGGAATCGCGGAATACAGGAAGGCGAGCTGTATCATCTGGACGTGCTGGACTTTAGGGATTTGACGGATGAAGTCACCCTGAGCACGAAGATTGAAACGAAAGCAACTGAAATTCAAAACAACATAAACTTGTCTGAAGGACCGCTGGTAAAGCTCGCTCTGTTCCGTTGTACTGATGGAGACCATTTGTTGGTGACAATCCACCATTTGGTGGTCGACGGCGTGTCATGGCGTATTTTGCTGGAGGATCTGGCATCCGGCTATGAGCAGGCTTT